>NZ_JBQFPX010000002.1:0-573736 GCF_056536545.1 Ruegeria sp. CK1 | reverse complement strand
GCATGTTGTCTTCCTTGCGGACGCCGTACTGCACCGCGTTGAACCACTTGCCCGACTGGTTAGGCCGCGCGCCGTGGGTCAGGTGACCACCGGCATCCAGGCTCATGCCCAGAATGGTATCGCCGGGTTGGATCAGCGCCTGAAACACGCCCTGGTTGGCCTGGCTGCCCGAGTTTGGCTGGACGTTGGCAAAACCACAGCCAAACAGCTGCTTGGCGCGGTCGATGGCCAGGTTTTCGGCGATATCTACAAACTGGCAGCCGCCATAATAGCGGCGCCCCGGATAGCCTTCGGCGTATTTGTTGGTCATCACCGAGCCCTGCGCCTCCATCACG
This sequence comes from Ruegeria sp. CK1, assembly GCF_056536545.1. Taxonomy (NCBI): domain Bacteria; kingdom Pseudomonadati; phylum Pseudomonadota; class Alphaproteobacteria; order Rhodobacterales; family Roseobacteraceae; genus Ruegeria; species Ruegeria sp. CK1. The sequence goes on along the minus strand of NZ_JBQFPX010000002.1, from coordinate 573,401 downwards.
GCGGCAGAGACGATGTTTTCAGAGGCGATCAGCTCGATCTCGTCGCGCTGACGACCCAGCTCGGACGTGATCGAGCCAAAAAGTTCTGGATCACGGTCAGAAAGGGACTGGGTGAAAAATCCGTTATCACGAAGATTGACGTTCATGGGGGCTCCACATGGCTGGGGATTATCTTGCAGATTTCCTATCGGAAACGATACTTTTCCAAAAGCCGTAAAGCGACGATTTGGCCCGCTGTGGCGTCAAGTCTGGCCTATTGGGGAAAGGTATGTTTGTTTCGGAACCAAATGTGCAGCACCGGAAACCGGAAAAAATGACAAAGAGAATCGCCTTTCTTGCCAGCGACGTAAAAGTGGCGCAAATGGCGCGAGATCGCCTTGTAAAACGCTATGGCAACGCGGCGCCCAGGGATGCAGACGTGGTTGTTGCGCTTGGTGGAGATGGCTTCATGTTGCACACGCTGCACAGCATGCAGCACCTCGATACACCGGTCTACGGAATGAATCGCGGGACTATCGGCTTCTTGATGAACGAGTTTCACGAAACCGACCTGATGGAACGGTTAGCCGCAGCCGAGGAAGAGGTGATAAATCCGCTAGCCATGCAGGCAATGGATCAGTCTGGCAAATTGCACGTTGCGCTGGCGATCAACGAAGTGTCGCTGTTGCGGGCAGGTCCGCAAGCCGCGCGGTTGAAGATCAGTGTTGATGGGCGGTTACGCATGGCTGAGTTGGTCTGTGACGGTGCCTTGCTTTCTACGCCAGCCGGATCGACAGCCTATAACTATTCAGCGCACGGCCCTATTTTGCCTATCGGATCGGATGTACTTGCTCTGACAGCGATTGCTGCCTTCCGCCCGCGTCGCTGGCGAGGAGCGTTGTTGCCCAAAAATGCGAAAGTGCGTTTTGACGTGCTGGACGCAGATAAGCGCCCGGTGATGGCAGATGCGGACTCTGTTTCTTTTCCCGATATCGACTGGGTTGAAATCCGGTCCGAGCCGTCCATACAACACCGAATCCTTTTTGACCCTGGTCATGGGTTGGAAGAGCGCTTGATCTCGGAACAGTTTACCTGATCTCTCAGAATAAGACTTTTTCGGGCTTATGTGATCCAGTTCACACGAGGATCGTTTATCTTTTGCTAACCTGAATTTGCCCGGAGAACACGCCAAAGGTGGGAGTGAGTGGCCACCAAACGGCGTTTTCGAACGAATGCGCAGTTTTCGCGCCGGCGAGGGTAGGTGGTGCTACGCTCGTCGCAAGATTTCCGGGTTTATTTAAGCAAGCAGGCCCCGGGCACAAAACCCCGGGGTCTATTTCTTTGGTGAGCCTTTTTCGACAGCGTCAATTTTATCCCAAAGCGGCAGGCACATTTGACCCACGCGTTCCTCAATTGCGGCAGCGGCGTCCACTGCCAGATCCTCTCGCCAACGTCGCGCTGCAATCTGGACATTGATCGGTTGCGGACCATGCGGCAGGTCCGCCAGACGCGCTGGCACGCAGGCGGCGGGTAGCCCCAGGAAGTTCATCGAATAGGAATAGACCGCGCAGCCCAGTACTTCATGCACGCCTTCAGCACCTTCTGTATCCCGATCTGGCTTGAAAAAAGGTTGCGGCAGGAAAGGAGAAAGTACCAGCGGATAGTCTTCCAGAAACAAAGACCATTCGCGTGCAAAATGGGTGCGTTTCGCCAACATCTGGACCAGTTCAGTACCAACGATCGGTGGAAATTCTTGAAAATAAACGTCGAAAATCTCACGAATGGTCTCGGAACCGGCGGCTTCAATATCACTTTTCAAGAGGGTAAGAACTTCACCCATCAATGCCCGGTATCCGGCGCGACCACATTCAAAGACATCCGGCGGTGAAACTTCTTCTACGTGATAGCCAGCGTCAACCAAAGCATCACGAGCTATGTCCAGCGCCTTTTCCACTTCGGGGTGCAGGGCATAACCAAAAGTTTCCTTGGTAAACGCGACCTTGATTGGACCGTCTGGCGTCTCTCCGCGCCATGGCATCGGAACGTGAAACGGATCGCGCGGGTCAGCAGCGATCAGACTCGGCATAGAAAGATGAAGATCGGCGGCAGATCGGGTGATCAAGCCTTGCACAGACATGGATTGTGCGAGCAGTCCCCGCTCGACTTTCTGGCTGGGATTCCAGGCAGGCACACGCCCAAGGCCCGGTTTCACTGTTACTGCCCCGTTTGCAGCGGCTGGAAAGCGAAGACTGCCGCCGATGTCATTGCCATGGGCCAGCGCTCCGATCCCGGCCATTACTGCCGCGCCGGCGCCGCCCGAAGAACCGCCTGATGAGATATGGCGACCCCACGGATTATGCGTCCTGCCATGCAACGGGTTATCGGTATCGGCACGGAACGAAAATTCGGGCGTGTTGGTGCGCCCGATCACCACGGCACCGGCATTTAGTAGATTGCGGACAACAGGCGCGTCACCTGGGGCGATCACATCCTTCAGAGCGACAACACCATTTGAGGTGGCATGCCCTATTTGATCAACGTTGATCTTTATGGTGACCGGCACTCCGTGCAGCGGTCCGCTTGGCGCCCCCTTTGCCTTAGCCTGATCAAGTGCGTGCGCCCGGCTCAGTGCCTCGGCGCTTAGGTCTTCGACAACGGCGTTCAAGTCCGGGTTGACCTCGCGCATCCGATCGATGGACGCCTGCACCGCGTCTTCAGCGCTTAGGCGCCCGCTGCGCGTAAGCGCGGTCAGCTCCTTGGCGCTAAGGCGCCAGATGTCGGTATGTGTCATAGGGCCTCACTGTCTCTATCAGACAGTAGGGGCCTCGGGTCTGGTTGCAAGTAAAAGGCGCGGGTTGGGCGACCGAAGGCCGCCCGCAGCTATTTTACTGTGCAAATCCTATGGATTTCAGAGCAACAGTGATTTCTTCCAGAATGGCTGGATCGTCAATTGTTGCAGGCATCTTGTATTCTTTGCTGTCTGCTATAGACACCATCGTCCCGCGCAGGATTTTTCCAGACCGCGTCTTGGGGAGACGGTCCACCACAACGGCCTGTTTGAACGCGGCAACCGGGCCAATTTTTTCACGCACCAGCTTTACCACATCCTGTACGACCTCAACGTGGTCGCGCTCACATCCAGCGTTCAAACAAAGAAACCCCACGGGCATTTGACCTTTAAGTTGGTCCGACACACCAATCACAGCGCATTCGGCAACGTCAGGGTGGGCGGCCAGAACTTCCTCCATCCCGCCGGTGGACAGGCGGTGACCCGCGACGTTAATCACATCATCGGTGCGCGCCATGATGTAAAGATAGCCATCCTCATCAATCATACCTGCGTCGCCGGTTTCATAATAGCCCGGGAACTGGTTTAGGTATGAGCTTTTGAACCGATCCTCAGCGTCCCATAGAGTCGGCAGAGTGCCGGGTGGCAGGGGCAGCTTCACGGCGATCGCGCCCAGCTCGCCGGGTTTCATGGGATGGCCGCCTTCGTCCAAAATCTGAACGTCGTAACCCGGCATCGGTTTGGCCGGAGAACCCAGCTTAATCGGCAGTTCCTCGATCCCTAGCGGATTGCCAGCGATCGTCCAGCCGGTTTCCGTCTGCCACCAGTGATCGATAACCGGGACTTTCAACGCATCTTGCGCCCATTCAATTGTATCTGGGTCGGCACGTTCGCCCGCTAGGAACACGGCGTTCAGGCAGGTCAGGTCGTACTTCTCGATCATCTCGCCCTTAGGGTCCTCGCGCTTGACGGCTCGGAGGGCGGTGGGGGCAGTAAAAAAGGTTTTGACATTATGTTCGGAAATCACCCGCCAGAAGGTGCCTGCATCAGGTGTGCCGACCGGCTTGCCCTCGAACACGATGGTGGTGTTTCCGTGGATCAGCGGGGCGTAGCAGATATAGGAGTGTCCGACGACCCAGCCTACATCGGACGCCGCCCAGAACACATCACCCGGATCGACGTTATATATATTCTTCATCGTCCAGTTCAGCGCTACCAGATGTCCTGCGGTGGGGCGTACAACGCCTTTGGGCGCTCCGGTAGTGCCTGAGGTGTAGAGAATATAGGCAGGGTCATTGCCATCGACCGGCACGCATTCCGCCGGTTCAACGCCGTATTGAAACCCGTGCCAATTATAGTCGCGGCCCTCGATCAGCTGCGCCACTTCCTGTTCGCGCTGGAAGATTACGCAGAAATCGGGTTTGTGGCTTGCCATCTCAATGGCACCATCAAGGAGAGGTTTATAATGGACGACGCGGCCCGGCTCTATCCCGCATGAGGCAGCGATGATTGCCTTGGGCTTGGCGTCGTCGATGCGAACAGCCAGTTCGTTGCTTGCAAAGCCGCCAAACACCACCGAGTGGATAGCCCCAAGACGAGCGCAGGCCAGCATCGCCTCAAGTGCCTCGGGGATCATTGGCATATAGATGATGACCCGGTCGCCTTTTTCGACGCCTTTGCCCCGCAGCGCTCCGGCTAGCGTGGCCACCCGGTTGCGAAGTTCAACATACGATATCTCGCGCTTGGTGTGTGTGATCGGGCTGTCATAGATGATGGCCGTCTGCTCTCCGCGGCCGTTTTCGACATGGCGGTCAACAGCGTTCCAGCACGTATTGACCTTGGCATCGCAGAACCATTCATAAAGTGGCGCTTTATCGTCGAATAACGCCTTGGTCGGTGGTTGAACCCAATCGATCCCTTTAGCGGCTTCCATCCAGAATGCCTCGGGGTCGGATTTCCAGCTCTCGTATACGTCCTGATATGCCACGAAGACCTCCTCCTTCATCTTGGTGAATTGTGTAAAGCCGCTAGGGGGCAGCACACAAGCGAGCGGATTAACGGGGCGTCATTTTATCGCAAAAACTTTGCAGATTTCGCGAAATTGGTCTGCAAATTTTTGCAAACTGATTGCTTAGAGCAAAGTTACACGCATCTGTGAGTTGTGATTGCAAATCTGCAAAGTTTTACGTGCAAAGAATCACTGGCGATGGGTGCTCAGGCGCCCGCGGACACCTGAGTGTAGTTTTTAGGGCTATCCGTAGTGAGCAACCGGAGTACCACCAATTGCCGCCATGTTCAGCAGGCCGCGCGCCGTGATCGAGGGTGTCACGATATGTGCCTTATTGCCCATGCCCATCAAGATCGGTCCGACCTCAAGGCCGTCAGCTTTCATCTTCAAGATATTGCGTACACCGCTGGCGGCATCCGCGTGGGCAAAAATCAACACATTCGCGGCCCCCTCAAGACGCGAATTTGGGAAAATTCGCTCACGCAGTTCCGGGTCCAAGGCCGTGTCCAGATTCATCTCACCTTCATAGATGAAATCGCGCGGCTCACTGTCCAGAATAGCCATTGCGTCGCGCAGGCGCTTACCAGACCCTTCGGCCTGGTTGCCGAATTGCGATTGTGAGCAAAAGGCGATCTTAGGCTCGATCCCGAACCGGCGGACATGACGGGCGGCACCCAGTGTAATTTCGGCCAGTTCCGCAGGATTAGGAAGTTGGCGCACGTGGGTGTCGGCAATGAACAGGGGGCCGTCTTCGAGGATCATCAACGACAGCGCGCCGTGCGGGCGCAGATCGCCGGTGCCCAATACTTGTTCGACATAGTTGAGATGCCAGCGATATTCACCGAAAGTACCGCAGATGAGGCTGTCGGCCTCACCCCGATGCACCATGATCGCACCGATGGCGGTGTTGTTGGTGCGCATGATCGCCTTTGCCTGATCCGGTGTCACACCACGTCGTTGCATGATTTGGTGGTAAGAGTTCCAGTAATCATAGTAACGAGGATCGTCATGCGGATTGACGATCTGGAAATCCTGCCCAGGACGTACGGCTAGGCCCAGCCGTTCACAGCGGGCCTCGATTACCTCGGGGCGACCAATCAGGATCGGAGTTTCTGTGGTTTCTTCAAGGACGGCCTGCGCACATCGCAAAACCCGCTCGTCTTCACCTTCGGCGAAGACGATGCGCCGGGATGCAACCTTGGCGGCCTCGAATACTGGGCGCATGAGTAGGGCAGACTTGAATACGGTCTGGTTAAGCCGCTCTTTGTAGGCCTCGATGTCATCGATCGGACGTTTGGCGACGCCGCTTTTCATGGCGGCCTTGGCAACGGCGGATGAGACAACACCCACAAGGCGTGGGTCAAATGGTTTAGGGATCAAATAATCCGGTCCAAATGTCAGTTGTTCGCCTTTGTAAGCCGCAGCGGCTTCGGCGCTTGTGGTCGCGCGGGCCATTTCCGCGATGCCATCGACGCAAGCGATCTGCATTTCATCATTGATTTCGGTCGCGCCGACGTCCAGCGCACCTCGGAAGATGAAGGGGAAGCACAGGACGTTGTTCACCTGGTTGGGGAAGTCGCTGCGTCCGGTTGCGATGATCGCGTCCGGGACAACCTCGCGCGCTGCTTGCGGCAGGATTTCAGGTGTTGGGTTGGCCAGCGCGAAGATGATCGGCTTCTTGGCCATTTTCTTAACCATCTCTGGTTTCAGAACGTTAGGACCACTAAGGCCAAGGAAAAGATCGGCATCGCCAATCACATCATCCAAAGTGCGCAAGTCGGATTTTTGTGCGAACTGATCCTTAAGCGGGTTCATGTCCTCGGCCCGGCCATCGTAGACCACACCGTGAATATCGCACAGCCAGATATTTTCGCGTTTGACCCCCAGCTTGACCAACATAATCAAGCAGGCGATCCCAGCAGCGCCGCCGCCGGTCGAAACCACTTTGATGTCTTCGAAACTTTTACCAGCGACATGCAGCGCGTTTTTGGCCGCCGCACCAACCACGATAGCTGTGCCGTGTTGGTCGTCGTGAAATACTGGAATGTTCATCCGCTCGCGGCAGATTTTCTCGACGACAAAGCAGTCTGGGGCTTTGATGTCTTCCAAGTTAATGGCGCCAAATGTTGGTTCCAGCGCGCAGACGATGTCGGCTAGCTTTTCCGGATCGGGTTGATCGACTTCGATGTCAAAACAGTCGATCCCGGCAAACTTTTTGAATAAAACGGCCTTGCCTTCCATCACAGGCTTTGAGGCCAGCGCGCCGATATTGCCAAGCCCCAGAACTGCGGTGCCATTTGAAACAACCGCAACAAGGTTGCCGCGCGCCGTATAAAGTTCAGCATTTTGTGCGTCGGCCTTAATCTCAAGACTGGCTTCAGCGACTCCGGGGGAATACGCACGTGCCAGATCACGACCGTTTGCCATCGGTTTTGTCGCTTTGATCTCCAGCTTGCCGGGCTTTGGATGAGCGTGATAGTCAAGCGCGGCCTGCCGCAGGCTGGGTGTGTCGGACATTTGTGTTTCAGCTCCGTTCCGAAATTTGATTTAGCCTTAAACTTTTTTTGAGGGCTTGGCTACGTTGCGTCACTTGACGAGTAAATTTCAGTCATTTTGGCGCTACGCTTGAATATTGTTGCAAAACATTTACATTCCTCCAACCTTTGACCACTCACTCAACTTCATCGAGCAGACAGTCATGAGTTACAAGGAAGACTTCGAGACGGGCGTTGCCCTCTCGCTGAATTCAGATGGCTTCGGAACCCATCGCTTTGTTTTCCGTGCGGCCATTTTCTTGGCTGCTACGGTATTGTGCGCAATCTGGTTGTGGCCCATGCGTGCGGCGGAGTTCAATCACGAAGGCGGACTGATCGAAACAGGCTCTGCAGTCGCACTGTTGGTCGCGGGTTTGGCCTCACTTTACTGGTATCGTGGGATCAGCCGGTTGTATATCGGTGTAGTCTTGTTGTTGCTGGCGGAACGGGAACTTGAGTCCGATATTTATGCAGTAGACAGCGTACCATACGCGATTTTGAGTGGTCTGGACGCTCTGCTGGATTTGACCGCTGTCCGCGTGGCGCTCGCAATTGTCGTACTAGGCGGTGTGGTTTGGCATGGGGCACCCAATGCCTGGCGCGCGTTAAAGATACGTGCCCCTTTTCTGTTGGTGTTCTTTCTGGCCGGCATGTCGGCTGTAGTGGCTCAGGGTCTTGAAGAAGTCAGCAGCGCCTTTGGTTCCCAGCTTTCGGACGTAATGGTGACGCGGCTGTTTGTGTTGGAAGAAACCCTCGAGATGTTCTTTTCGATTGGCATTTTGGCCGCCGTTCTGATCGGATGGCCAAAAACCAAGGTCGTTGAGACATCAGATGAACAAACCGCAAAACCAAACATGCGCTGAAATCCGCCTGCCAACGCAGGAACTGCGCAACGATATCCCGTTTTACACCAAAGTTCTGGGTATGCGGATGGATATGATTTATCCCGCAGATGATCCGCGCGTCGCTGTTTTTTCCGGCCATGGTTTGCGCATAAGGATTGAAAAAAACGCACCCGAAGCTCCCGGAACTCTCCGCATCTTGACGGACAACCCAAGTGACTTCGCAGACGGTCAACGCGTTTTGGTGGCCCCCAATGGCACTCGGGTGGAAATCGACGAACTGAACCCTCCATTGGTGATGCCCGACACGGTGCACTCGTTTGTGGTGCGCAGGCTCAAGGATCAAGCGCCGTGGATCATTGGCCGCGCTGGGATGCACTATCGCGATTTAGTACCGGATCGGTTAGGCGGCTCAATCATCGCCAGCCACATCCGAATTCCTGACGGTGGTCCGGTTCCGGATATGGTGCATTTCCACAAGGTCGGGTTCCAATTGATCTTTTGCATCAACGGCTGGGTTGATGTGATCTATGAAGATCAAGGCGACAAAATGCGTTTAACGGCGGGTGATTGCTTTATTCAGCCACCGGAAATCCGTCATCGCGTGCTTGAGGCCTCGGACAATGTCCAAGTGATCGAAATCGGTGTTCCAGCTGAACACGTCACCGAGATTGATCACGAGATGAAGCTGCCAACACCGCATTATCGCCCAGACAGGGAATGGCAAGGCCAACGGTTCGTCTTCAATCAGGCAGAGGGGGCTGAATGGGGCCCGTTCCGACTGCCGGGCTATATTTGCCGGGATACTACCATTGCCGAGAACACGAACAGTGTCGCCGGAGTGCAGGTGGTACGCAAAGGGCAAGGTGATCCGGTCTGGGCAGCCCACGATACCGATATCCACTTTACCTTTGTCATGAACGGAGAGGTTACGCTGGAGGGCGAAGACCGAGATTCCTATCGGCTAGAACAGGGCGACGCCTTTGTTATCCCGCCAGGGATGCGTACCCGACTGGCTGATCCCTCAGAGGACATTGAGTTGCTCGAAGTCACCTTGCCGGGCACATTCAATACGACGTTGGGTTAAGGAATTTTTCGCCCGGGGCTTCAACTCCCCAGTCGGTTTCATTTAGGGTATGTCCTTCTGACCAGATGATCAAAAAATTGGGGAATCGCTATGACTTTGAAAAACGCAGCTTTGTCTGTACGGGAAAAAGCCTACGCGCCTTATTCCAATTTCAAAGTCGGAGCGGCGATACGGTCTGCGTCGGGTCAGATTTTCTCGGGTTGTAATGTCGAAAACGTGGCTTACCCCGAAGGTACGTGCGCCGAGGCCGGAGCGATCGCCGCAATGGTTGCCGCGGGCGAACAGAGCCTGACCGAAGTTTACGTGGTCGCGTCCTCGCCGCAACCCGTGCCGCCTTGCGGTGGGTGCCGTCAGAAGCTGGCTGAATTCGGCAAGAGCGACGTCAAAGTGATCTTGGCCACTGTGGATGGGGCCGAATTTCAAACCACCATCGGAGACTTGCTGCCCGGAGCGTTCGACGCCTCGCATATGGAGGATGTCTGAACCCATGGACGCCCGTTCGATCATTGCCAAGCTGCGCCGGGAACAGGTGCCGAGCGCAGACGAACTGACATGGTTTGCGCAGGGACTTGCTGATGGGGGTGTAAGCGATGCGCAGGCCGGGGCGTTTGCCATGGCTGTTTGTATGGGCGGGCTTGGGGCGCAAGGCCGTGCCGACCTAACTGTCGCGATGCGAGACAGTGGGGAAGTGCTGAGCTGGAATTTCGATGGTCCCGTGGTCGACAAACATTCGACCGGGGGGGTGGGCGACTGCGTTAGTCTGGTACTGGCGCCCGCGCTGGCAGAACTGGGGGCCTATGTCCCGATGATTTCGGGCCGTGGACTGGGGCATACCGGTGGCACGCTGGATAAACTGGAATCTATTCCGGGCGTTAGTACACAGATCGGGCAAGAGAGACTGACCCAGATCCTGCGCGATACTGGTGCTGCTATCGTTGGCGCGACCGGGCAGATTGCACCTGCGGACAAGCGGCTCTACGCGATCCGGGATGTCACTGCGACAGTGGAAAGCCTGGACCTGATCACAGCGTCAATCTTGTCGAAGAAGCTGGCCGCCAGCCCCGAGGCGCTGGTGCTGGACGTCAAAGTCGGCAGCGGTGCCTTCATGAAAACTCTGGAGGATGCACGCAAACTGGCCAAGGCACTGACGGAAACTGCGAATGCAGCAGGTTGCCGGACTTCGGCGGTAATCACCGATATGCACCAGCCTTTGGCACCTGCGTTGGGAAATGCGTTGGAAATAGCCGAAGTGATGAATGTTCTGACCAAGGCGCATTACGCTCCGCTGGCCGAGATATCTGCGGAATTGGGTGGGGTTTTGTTGGCCGATGCCGGTATGTTTGCGACGGCTGACGAGGGGCGCGACAAGATCACGGACGTAATCCGCGATGGGCGCGCAGCCGAGCGTTTCGGGCGTATGTTGGCTGCAATGGGCGGGCCACTGCAATTTGTTGACAATTGGGCGCGCTATTTGCCCGAAGCCAGCGTTATTCTTGAGGTGTCTGCCCCTGAAGGCGGCTATGTCACCGCAATAGATGGCGAAGCGTTGGGCTTGGCCGTGGTGGCGCTGGGCGGTGGGCGGCAGGTCGAAGATGACGTGATCGACCCGGCGGTAGGTTTGTCGGATATTGTCCGGCTTGGTGACAAGATGGCCAAAGGTATGCCCTTGGCGGTTGTTCATGCGGCCCGTGAAGATGCCGCACGTAGGGCTGCAGATGCGGTATTGAACGCGATCACGATTGGACCTGACGCACCCTTGGAGCCCACACTTGTCCACGAAAGGATAACGCCGTGACCCGTGCGTTTCTTGTGGTCATGGACTCGGTTGGTATCGGTGGTGCGCCAGATGCAGACCGTTTTTTCAATGGAGAGACACCCGATGTCGGGGCAAACACGCTGGCCCACATCGCGCAAGCCTGTGCCGAAGGTCGGGCGGAAAATGGGCGGTCGGGCCCGCTGTACTTGCCAAATCTGGATGCGCACGGGCTGGGGGCGGCTACTCGGTTGGCCTCGGACGCACTCACGCCGGGATTGGACGCAGACCCCATCGGGCTTTGGGGTTGCGCGCGCGAGTATTCGCCAGGCAAGGATACGCCTTCGGGCCATTGGGAATTGGCCGGGCTACCAGTGCCGTGGGATTGGCACTATTTCCCGGATACCACGCCGGCCTTTCCGACTGAACTGAGCCGCGCCGCCGCCGAAGCCGCCGGAACAGAGGGTATTCTGGGCGATTGCCACGCCTCGGGCACCACCATCATTGCCGAACTGGGGGCCGAGCATTTAAGAACTGGCTGGCCGATCTGCTACACCTCGGCAGACAGCGTTTTTCAAATCGCCGCGCATGAAGAGAGCTTCGGCCTCGAGCGCCTGCTCGACATGTGCCAGAAACTGGCACCGCGTTTGCATGAAATGAAGGTGGGGCGGGTCATTGCCCGCCCGTTCGTTGGCTTCGTGGAAGAGGGCTTCACGCGTACGACCAATCGCAAGGACTTCGCGATCCTACCGCCCGCGCCAGTGCTGACCAATTGGGCGCAAGATGCGGGGCGGCGGGTGCATGCCGTGGGCAAGATTGGCGACATCTTCTCGATGCAAGGGATCGATACACTGCGAAAAGGGTCGGATGCACAACTGATGAAGCATCTGTCCGATCTGATCGATGAGGCCGAAGAGGGTAGCTTGACCTTCGCCAATTTCGTCGAGTTTGACAGCCTCTATGGTCATCGTCGTGACATAAGTGGATACGCGCGTGCATTGGAATGGTTTGACCGTGAAATCGGCGCGATCCTGTCGCGTTTGCGACCCGGAGACTTGCTGTTGCTGACTGCAGATCACGGCAATGACCCCAGTTGGATCGGTACTGACCACACGCGCGAACAAGTGCCCGTGCTGATCGCCGGGCAGGGCACTGGGGAAATTGGTGCCGTGAATTTCGCAGACGTAGCCGCCAGTATTGCGCACCACCTCAACATTCCGGCGCAAGGACCGGGAAAGAGTTTTTTATGACCGTCGCAGACCTGCCCAAGATTGAGTTGCACCTACATCACGAAGGCGCAGCACCTCCCGCGTTCATCCGACAGCTTGCCCATGAAAAGCGGATCGACCTGAGCGGGATTTTCAAGCCCGACGGCAGCTATGACTTCCGCGACTTTGCCCATTTCCTAAGCGTCTATGAGGCCGCTTGCGAAGTGCTGAAAACGCCGGAAGACTTTCGACGTCTGACTTTAGCCATCCTCGAGGAAAGCGCGGAGAATGGGGTGGTTTATTCGGAAACATTCCTTAGTCCCGATTTTTGCGGAGGTGGAGACCTTAGTGCGTGGCGCGATTACCTGAACGCCATTCAGGATGCCGCCGAGGAAGCCGAGCGCAAGTTCGACATAACTCTGCGTGGTGTTGTCACTTGCGTGCGCCATTTCGGGCCCGAACAAGCAAAGATCAGCGCCCGTTGCGCAGCTGAAACCGCTGGGGATTGGATCACTGGCTTTGGCATGGGCGGCAATGAATCCATGGGAACGCAGGGTGATTTTCAATGGGCATTTGATTGCGCGCGTGAGGCTGGGCTGCGGCTGACCACCCATGCGGGTGAGTTTGGTGGCGCAGAAAGTGTGCGCGATGCAATCCGTAGTCTTGGGGTTGAACGGATCGGCCACGGTGTCCGCGCTATCGAAGACCCGGACCTTGTCCACGAATTGATCGACCGCGAGGTCACGCTTGAGGTTTGTCCCGGTTCAAATGTGGTACTGGGTCTGTTTCCGGGATTCGATGCCCATCCGATCGCGAACTTGCGTGACGCAGGCGTTAAAGTCACCGTTTCCACCGACGATCCGCCGTTTTTCCATACCACTATGCGGCGCGAATATGAGATGCTGAGCCAAGCCTTCGGCTGGCAGGCCGAGGATTTTGCCGCACTGAACGACACGGCCCTTGCGGCTGCTTTTTGTGATGAAGACACCCGTGCGCGGGTCAAGAAAAGACTGGAGAGAACATGAGCGAACACCTGACCGTCGTTGACCACCCGTTGGTCCAACACAAACTGACGCTCATGCGGGATAAGGGCACTTCGACTGCTGTGTTCCGTCAATTGCTGCGTGAGATCACATTGCTTCTGGCCTATGAGGTCACGCGTGAGTTGAAGCTGACCACTCGGCACATCGAAACCCCGATGGAGGAGATGGACGCCCCCATTCTGGCAGGTAAGAAACTTGCGTTGGTCTCGATCCTGCGGGCCGGGAACGGGATGCTGGATGGCGTGCTTGAATTGATTCCATCAGCGCGTGTCGGCTTTGTCGGTCTTTACCGGGATGAGGAAACGCTGAAACCGGTCCAGTACTATTTCAAGGCACCTGAAGGGCTGAAGGACCGTCTGGTCATTGCCGTCGATCCGATGTTGGCAACTGGCAATAGCTCGGCGGCTGCAATTGATTTGCTGAAAGAGGCTGGCGCCACCGATATCCGCTTTCTCTGCTTGCTGGCCGCACCTGAGGGCGTGGAACGCATGAAAGAGGCGCATCCTGATGTTAAAATTGTCACCGCGGCACTTGATCGACAGCTGAATTCCAAAGGCTACATCATGCCGGGCTTAGGCGACGCGGGCGACCGTATGTTTGGCACCAAGTAGGCTATTCACCGCAAATGCTTTGCAACTGGACCCAATCGCGGTCCGGAAGAACCTGCTGAAGAGGGCGGCCCGCCATCGGGTCGGCCTCGATCAGGCCCAGCACGGTCTCGCCCGTGACATCCACCGCGTAGGCGTAGGGCGTCGAGGGCAGCGCGGCTTGCGCAAAGACTTCCAGCAAATCATCGTCAGGAAGGGTCGGGCGTGGTTCCGACAGAACCTGCTCGGTGTAGGAGTCAATGTTTTCAGGTGTTAGCTCTCCGGTCGTTAGCAATCGGAAAGCGGTGGTCGGGCCGGTTCGGTCCAGTAAATCGTCCAACGGGTCCTGCGCCTCGACCCGTGCGCGTTCGGCGATGATGTATCCAGCGGCGACCGAAGGATCTTCGTGATCTTCGACCATTGCGCGATTTAGCAGAATAATCCCACCCGGCAGGCTGAGGCTGGTTTGAACACCTGCGGGCAGAACGACGATTTTTTGAACGCCGGTGCGTGCGGCCAGTTGATCCAATGCAGCTTGCGCCCCTTCGGTCGTACATGCCCTGCCCGAGACCCGCTCGATCCGCTGTAGGATCGTGTTGCCAATATCCTTGCGTTTGATGTCAGGAACGACGGACACGACGTGACTCTGTAACGCGACTGGTAACCACAGAAGCAACAATGCGGCCACGGCGGCCACAACTCCTGCGACGCTGAACCAACGCAATCGACCGGGATGAGGGCGCGCCCGGTCAATGGCGCGCTGAAGGCGGTCGATGGCCTCGATCATTGTGGTTTCGGATTCTTCCAGTTCCAGCGTTTCGTCCGGGTCGCCATCCGGGTTGAAAATGGCTGGAAAACTGCCCGGATTCTGACGTTCCAGCGCGGCCAGAGACCAATGAGTCAAAGCTTGTTCGTTGAAATCCGAAATCGTCAACGTTGCCTCGCCAATCGAGACCACAACCTCCCGCCGTTGAACATCCGGCGAAGGGCGCCACAGACCGGTGGCTTCGATCCGTTCGTACTGTTTAAATGCCGTCTTCAAGGTGAGGGTTGCTCGTAATTATTTTGTTTCAGCTTAGCATGGTAATTTCTAAAGGCGCAAACCTGTTGCGTGCCGTTTCAAAAATGTGCTGGATATCATGACGCGCTGCAAATTAGTCCGGCGCGCCACTTAGCGACCGAGGCGCAGAATGCAGGCGGAGACACAGACCTCACCGATATTGGCCGCGGTCCTGATGGTGAGCGCAATGGCGATCATCGGTGTAATAGACAATGTGGTGATCCTGCTGGCCGAGACGATTGGTCTTTGGCAGTTTCACTTTAGTCGCGCCCTACTGATGCTGCCGCTGATCGCCGGTCTATCGCTATTGGGTATGGGCACATTGCGACCTCAGCGGATTTTGCCAGTCATCCTGCGCAGTGTGCTGATCACGCTGGCAATGCTGTTCTACTTTGCCTCACTTGCGCTTATGCCAATCGCGCAAGCTTTGGCGGGGCTGTTTACGTCACCGATTTTTGTCTTGCTGATTTCAGCACTCGCAATGGGGCAAAAGATTGGACCGTGGCGCATTTTGGCGGTGCTGATCGGGTTCGCCGGTATTCTGTGCGTATTGCAACCCAACCCTTACGATTTTGATGCACTCTCGCTGCTTCCTGTGGCCGGAGGGTTCTTTTATGCCCTGAGTGCCATCATAACACGAAGTCATTGCGCGCAAGAAAGTACGGTGGCACTGCTTGCGGCAAATATCGCTACACTAGGATTGGCAGGGGCAATCGGATTGGCCGTGTTTTCGTTTGTACTGCATTCCATGCCTGACGGCTTTGTCACACGCGGTATGGTCTGGGAAATGCAACCCGCCCTGAAATGGGTTGTTGTGCAGGCGGTTGGTTCCACTATCGCAGTTTTCATGCTGATCAAATCCTATCAGATAGGCGAGACCTCATACGTGGCAGTTTTTGAGTATTCGGTGATGGTTTTTGGCCCTCTGTTTGCCTGGGTGGCGCTAGGGCAAACGATAGGTGTCATGCAGATCGCTGGGATCGGGCTGATCGCCGCGGCAGGGGCATTGCTGGGCTGGCGGTCACGGCGCAATGCTGCGTTGGAGCAGAAAGCATGATCATTTCACGTGGACGGCGATATGTGTTCGTCCATATCCCAAAGACGGGTGGCACCTCATTGGCGCACGCGTTGGAAGAACGAGCAATGAAAGATGACATTCTGATCGGAGACACACCCAAAGCCTTGAAACGCCGCAAACGAGCCAAGACCCTGACTAGCAGGGGGCGGCTGTGGAAACATTCTACGCTGGCGGATATTGACGGGGTTCTGTCAATTGAGGAATTGCAGGCCCTGACTGCCTTTACCTTGGTTCGCAATCCTTGGGACCGAGTTGTCAGCTATTACCACTGGCTGAAGGGGCAAAGCTTTCAGCATCCGGTAGTTTCCTTGGCCAGAAACTTACCCTTCGAAGGTTTTGTCTTGCACCCTACGGTGGCGCAGTCATTTCGAAAAAACCCGGCACAACGATATATGACCCGCGCTGATGGGGCAGAGCAGTGTCAATTTTACATTCGGCTCGAGTGCTTCGAGCAGGAAGCGGCACCATTATTTGACCAACTTGGCTTTCGTGTGGCTCTGCCTCATCTAAACAGGTCCAATCACCGCAAAGATTATCGATGGTACTATTCGGAAAAAGCCGCCCTTGCGGTCGCAAAGTCTTGCAGTGAGGACATCTCGAGATTCGGATATGCCTTTGATCGTGCTGACATCTAATAGTTTCCAAATAATAAACAATGTAAGATTTAGAAGGCATTATGTTGCCATTTAATGCATTTTTGGGCTGAAAAAGCCGAAAAACTGACCTTAATGTGTCAAAAATAAGTCGACCCTGTTCAACTTGTGTTAACGTTTGCTCCAGTTGTCTAGTGTTAATAGTGGGTTTGGTTCTTGTTGAAAGTTGACAGTGTTTTTGAGTTTAATGAGCATCCTGAATTTAGGGACAGCCGACAGCAGCAGATGGCATTGAACGCTCGCCGAGGTGGTCTGGTTCATGGGACCAAGGTGTCCACAAGGGGCGGTTGGAAGCCGGTAGAAGAACTTCAGCCGGGGGAGTCCGTGCGGACGTTGGATAACGGGTTCAAACCGGTAAGCCGCGTTGCGACGGATACGATTACAGTTCAGCCGGGCGAAACCAAGGCAGAATACATGCCTGTTCGCGTGCCAGCGCATGAAGCGTTTAACGCAAGACCTGTATGGTTGATGCCCGAGCAAGGCATGGCGTTGGACAACACCAAATTGATCCATGATCCGGTTAAACTGCCGGTTAGTTTGCCTATCGTGTCGGCGAGGTTTCTGTGCGGTGCGTTCCGCATCATTTCGGATGTGCCAGCTTCTTGTTTCGACATCAGCACCCTGTTCTTTGATCAGGATGAAATTATCTATATCGAAGGTGGTTTTCGTGCCTTTTGCCCCGCAGGTCGCTTTGGGTCGGGCAGCTCATCTTACGAGGTGGTCGAGCCCGAGACCGCAGCGAATCTGGTCAACCTTACGGCGCGTTGCGCCGACATCGGAGTGTTAGCGAATTCATTGGGATCGCTACCTGCGCCTGTATTTGATCACCCCATTGTGCCAATGAGGCCAGTAAGAGGGGCGCGTCGGCCGGGGCGGCCAGGACGTCCGGTTATGATGATCTGAATGGGAAGCTGTATCTGAGACAGCTTGACGCTGGCGCATGGGGGCATGCGCCAGCGTTTCTATTTAGGCGGCTTTTGCTTCCGTGCTGAAGCGCCCGTAGAAGCTTTGGCCCTTTTCGGCCATCTCACGTAGCAGCGGCGGGCAAGAGAAACGCTCGCCATAGGCCTCGGCCAACTGATCGCACCGCTCGGCCGCGTAGGGCGTGCCAATGATGTCCAGCCAGCTGAGAGGGCCACCCGACCATGGCGCAAAGCCCCAGCCCAGGATCGCGCCCACGTCACCTTCGCGGATGTCTTCCAGAACGCCTTCTTCCAGCGCACGGACCGCTTCCAGAACCTGAGCGAACATCAGACGTTCCTGCACTTCGATCAGATCAGGCTGCTCGGCGGCCAGCGGATACTTGTCTTGCAGACCTTTCCAATATTCGACGCGCTTGCCCTTCTCATCATAGTCGAAGAAGCCTGCGTTGGCCTTGCGACCCAAACGGCCCTGTTCCTCCATCCAGAAGATCAGATCGTCCGAGGGGCTATCCGGATAGGCATCACCCATCGCCGCCTTAGTTGCTCGCGCAATCTTGGCACCCAGATCAATCGAAGTCTCATCGGTCAGTTGAACCGGACCAACTGGGAAACCCAGCTGACGCGCGGCGTTGTCGATCAGAACGGGGTTGACGCCCTCGGTGATCATGCGCGCACCTTCGTTGATGTAGGGGATGATGCAGCGGTTGGCGTAGAAGAAACGCGCATCGTTGACCACGATCGGTGTTTTCCGGATCTCGCGAACGTAGTCCAGAGCCTTGGCAACAGCACGATCCCCGGTTTGCTTGCCCTTGATGATCTCGACCAGGAACATCTTCTCAACGGGTGAGAAGAAATGGATCCCGATGAACTGCTCGGGCCGCACAGAAGCTTTCGCCAGATCGGAGATCGGCAGGGTCGAAGTGTTCGAGGCAAAGATGCAATCCTCGGGGATGATCGCTTCAACGCGTTTGGTCATCTCGGCCTTGACGCCGGGATCTTCGAATACTGCTTCGATGATCAGGTCACACCCTTTAAGATGCTCCAGATCAGGGGTCGCGGTGATGCGGGCCAGCAAGGCCTCTTTCTTCTCAGCCGTGGCTTTGCCGCGCTTGATGCCTTTGTCCATGTAGCTTTCGCTATAGGCCTTGCCCTTGTCAGCGGCTTCCTGATCACGGTCGATCAGAACAACCTCCATCCCCGCCTGAGCCGAGACAAGAGCGATACCAGCCCCCATCATGCCAGCACCCAGCACGCCGACCTTCTGAACACGCTGATCCGGGACATCCTTTGGACGGACCGCTCCTTTCTCCAGTGCTTCTTTGTTTAGAAACAGCGAACGGATCATCGCCGAAGAGGACGGGTTCATCAGGACGTTGGTGAACCAACGCGCCTCGATTTTCAGGGCGGTGTCGAAGTCGACCAGTGCACCTTCATAGATCGAGCTCAGCAGTGCCTTTGCCGCCGGGAAGGCGCCTTGGGTCTTTCCGTTCACCATCGCGTTGGCGCCAACGAAGGTCATGAAGCCGGCAGGGTGGTAGGGCGCTCCACCGGGCATCTTGTAGCCCTTGGCGTCCCAAGGCTTGACCAGATCGGCGTCCTTGGCGTTCAGAACCCATTCCTTAGCCGCTGCGACCGGGTCGTCCGCAACCGCGTCGATCAACTGTGCGCCTTTAGCTTTCTTCGGGTCCATCATCTTGCCTTCCAGCAGGACAGGGGCTGCCGCCATTGCGCCCACCATACGGCTGAAACGCATTGTGCCGCCGCCACCGGGGAATATGCCCAGAAGAATCTCGGGCAGGCCGATCTTGGACTTTGGGTTACTGGTCATGACGCGGTGGTGGCAGGCCAGAGCGATCTCAGTCCCGATCCCAGCGCAGGTGCCGTTGATGGCACAGGCGATCGGCTTGCCGCCCTTCTTGGTCTTGGGGTCCATGCCAGCCAATTCCATCTTGCGCAGGATGTGGTGGCCGCCCATGACGAAATCGAACAACGCCTGCGCCGGTTCATCACCGGCCTCCTGACGGATGGTGGCCAGCGTGTTCAGGTCCATGCCACCGGCGAAAGAGCCTTCTTTGCCCGAAGTGATGACGATCCCTTTGATCTCGTCGTCGCCCAGCGCCTGATCGATCAGTTGGCTGACCTCCTGAAACGCTTCACGGCTCAGGACGTTCATGGACTTGCCCTGGGTATCCCAGGTTACGAAGGCGACGCCGTCTGCGTCTTTGCTCAGAGTGAAATCAGTCATCGTCATCTCCAATCTGGTCAGCCGTCAGCGGGCTGCCGTCTTTCCGGGTGAAAGAGAATCCGTTCTCATCATCCTTCACCATCATGTCTATATCGCTGTAATAGCCGGTCTCGGTCGGGGTCCGTGTGCCCACAACCAGAAAGGTCGCAGGCGCATCGGTCTTGTTTACAAGGTGATGGCCGTTGGCCTCACCTGCAGGCCAAGCCGCGCAGTCGCCGGGCAGCATCTCATGCTCACCATCGTCATCGATCAGCACGCATTTGCCGCTGAGCATGATGGCGAACTCGTCCTGCTCCATGTGGTAGTGGCGCAGCGAGGAGAGGCCCTGCGGTTCAAGCCGCACAATGTTGACCCCGTACTGGGTTAGCCCGCCTGCATCACCGATGCGCTGCACGAAACGACCAGCGGTCGCCTCGGCCAGCTTGCCCGGATAGGACGAGCCGCCCTTGAACGGGATCTGAGAGAGATCCAGCTTGGGCATCAGACCCGCTCGATAATGGTTGCGGCACCCATGCCCGACGCAATGCAGAGCGTGGCTAGACCGGTTTCCTTGTCCTGGCGCTCAAGCTCATCCAACAGCGTGCCAATGATCATTGCACCGGTTGCGCCCAGCGGGTGACCCATCGCGATCGAGCCGCCGTTCACGTTGACCAGCGCCGGGTCGACATCAAACGCCTGCTGGAAACGCAGCACGACCGAGGCGAAGGCTTCGTTCACTTCAAACAGGTCCAGATCGCCGATCTGCATGCCGTTGTCGGAAAGGATTTTCTCGGTCACAGGAACCGGGCCGGTTAGCATGATGGTCGGGTCGGTGCCGATCTTGGCAGTAGCTTTGATGCGCGCGCGCGGCTTCAGGCCGTACTTTTCACCGAATTCTTTGTTCCCAATCAGAACAGCGGCAGAACCATCCACAATGCCCGAGCTGTTACCCGCGTGGTGGATGTGGTTGATCCGTTCAAGATGCGGGTATTTGATCATCGCCACCTTGTCGAAGCCGGGCATCTGTTCACCCATCATCTGGAATGAGGGGTTCAGCGCGCCAAGGCTCTGCATATCGGTACCGGGGCGCATGTATTCGTCACGATCCAGAATGGTCAGGCCATTCTGGTCTTTGATGGTGATGACCGACTTTTCGAACCGGTTCTCTTCCCACGCTTTCGCAGCGCGTTTTTGCGATTCAACGGCCAGCTCATCGGCCTGGTCGCGGTCGAAACCGTATTCAGTCGCGATGATGTCAGCCGAGATACCCTGAGGCACGAAATAGGTGTCCATAGCAAGCGTGGGATCGACAGCAATCGCAGCACCGTCGCTGCCCATGGCCACGCGGCCCATCATCTCGACACCACCTGCGATATACGCCTCACCTGCGCCGCCTTTGACCTGGTTCGCCGCCAGGTTCACGGCCTCCATGCCTGAGGCGCAGAAGCGGTTGATCGCCAGCCCAGGGATTGACTGGTCGAGGTCAGAGGCCAGGACTGCCGAACGTGCCAGACAGCCGCCTTGTTCCATCACTTGTGTGACGTTACCCCAAATAACGTCCTCCACGGCGTGGCCCTCAAGATTGTTCCGCTCTTTTATTGCGTTCAGGGTCAGGGCGGACAGGCGCACCGAGGTTACCTCGTGCAGGCTGCCATCCTTGCGGCCCTTGCCGCGCGGCGTGCGCAGGGCGTCATAAATATAAGCTTCGGTCATAGGTCTTCTCCTCAAGCTCGATCCGACGGGTTGCCGGGCATCAGGTCATAGGGGTGTTTCCAGCCCGGCTGTTCCGACATGCGTGTCAGCCAAGCGTCGATTTTGGGCCAGTCGGCGCGGTCAAAGCCGAAAGGTTCGGGGTAATACAGATAGCTACAGCAGCTGATATCGGCGTTGGTGACGCCATCGCCAACGATCCAATCCCGACCGTCCAAGTGGCTTTCCAATATTTGGTAGGCTGCTTTGAGCCGTCCTTGGTTAAAGGCAATCACGTCCGCGTTGCGGTGCTTCTCGGGCAGAAAGTTCGCCAGGAACCGTGTCATCCCGGCCATTGAACTGAGCTTGTGATTGTCCCACAGAACCCACCGGAAGATTTCGTAGTTTTCTTCGCGATTGTTGCCTCCGAACTTTCCTGACTTTTCAGTAACGTAAGCCTGAATGGCGCCAGATTGCGTGGTGCGGAAATCGCCATCGATCATGACGGGCGCTTCACCCATCTCATTGACTTCGGCGCGGTATTCGGGCGTGCGGGTTTCACCATTGAAGAAATCGACAAAGACCGGTTCCCAGTCCAGGCCGGACATCTCGAGAGCCAACGCGGCTTTGTAAGAGTTGCCACTCTCTCCAAAGCAGTGAAGTTTGATGGTCATGCGATTGCCCCTCCCAAGGCGCATGGTGCAGTGCCGCAATCTGCGTATTTCGAGAAAGTCGAACCCGTTGGGTTGGTACAAAGTTCGTCTTGCTGAAAACACGCACACCCAAAGCGGGCGTGAATGAAACGGTTATCGCTTGCGTGCCTCCAACTCGGAATTGAAGGTGCGCATCCGGCGGGTCAGTTTCTCCTCATCTATGACGCTGTTGAAGTTTTCGAACAGAAAAGAAAGCGCCTCACCTTCGTCCAGACCGGCCTCATGGGCAAAACTGCGGAGCTTTCGATAACCGTCCTCGGTCATTGCGACCGGAAATCGGCGGGTCAGGCGAAAGCGTTTTGGCATTGTCTCTCCTTCAATAATCCGGCCTCGGGGCAGGGCCCCGAAGCCGTGGTGTGATCAGAAGTTGGCGGCTTTCAGAGCCATAACCGTATCCGCGCCAGTCTGGATGCGCGCCAGATGCATGCCCGTGGCAGGCAGACGGCGGGCCATGTAGAAGCGGCCGGTGTTGATTTTGGTCTCATAGAACTCTTTGTCCGAGGCACCGTCATCCAGAGCCTCTTGCGCGGCTTTGGCCATTTGGGCCCACATCAGGCCCAGGCAGACATGGCCGAACATGTGCATAAAGTCATAGGACCCGGACAGAGCGTTATTCGGGTTCTTCATGCCTTCCTGCATGAAGTACATTCCGGCTGCCTGCAGGTCTTTGGACGCGGCTTTCAGCGGTTCGATGAATGCCTTGTCGTAGGCTTCGTCCTTGCCGCCGTTTTCCTTGCAGAAGGTTTTGACCATATCGAAGAACGCCATGACGTGTTTGCCGCCATCCTGTGCCAGCTTACGGCCCACAAGGTCCAACGCCTGAACGCCGTTGGCCCCTTCGTAGATCATCGCGATGCGGGCGTCGCGGGTGTATTGCGACATGCCCCATTCTTCGATGTAGCCGTGACCGCCATAGACCTGCTGCGCCTGCACGGTCATGTCATAGCCTTCATCCGTCAGGAAGCCTTTGATAACCGGGGTCAGCAGTGAGATCAGCCCGTCCGCGTCTTTGTCACCCGAGCGATGCGCCTTATCAATCATGGTGGCACCCCAGAGGATGAACGCGCGAGCGCCCTCGGTGAAGCTTTTCTGATCCATCAGGCTGCGGCGAATGTCAGGGTGCACGATCAACGGATCAGCGGGGCCTTCCGGGTTTTTCACCCCGGTCACATCGCGGCCTTGCAAGCGGTCTTTTGCATATTCCAGAGCGTTCTGGAACGCGGCTTCGGCCTGAGACAGACCCTGCATGCCTACACCCAGCCGCGCTTCGTTCATCATGGTGAACATGGCGCGCATGCCTTTGTGCTCATCACCCAGCAACCAGCCGGTCGCTTCGTCATAGTTCATGACGCAGGTCGAATTGCCGTGGATGCCCATCTTCTCTTCGATCTTGCCGACCGAGACACCGTTACGCTCACCCAGTGAACCGTCTTCGTTCACGATGAACTTGGGGACGATGAACAGCGAAACGCCTTTGATGCCTTCGGGGCCGCCGGGGATTTTGGCCAGCACAAGGTGGATGATGTTGTCGGCCATGTCGTGATCACCGGCCGAGATAAAAATTTTCTGGCCGGAAATCTTATAGCTGCCGTCACCCTGTGGTTCCGCCTTGGTGCGCATCAGTCCCAGATCGGTGCCACAATGCGGTTCCGTCAAGTTCATGGTGCCGGTCCATTCGCAGCTGACCATGTTCGGCAGATATTTGTTTTTCTGCTCGTCAGAACCATGCGCCAGAATGGCCGAGGCCGCACCATGGGTCAGGCCCTGATACATAGTAAAGGCTTGGTTCGCGCCCGAGAACATCTCGCCCACAGCAGTGCCGATGACGTAGGGCATGTTCTGGCCGCCATACTCTTCCGGCATGTCGAGGCCAGTCCAACCGCCTTCTTTCATCTGCTCGAAGGCGTCATTGAAGCCTGTGGGTGTGTAAACGATGCCATTTTCCAGACGGCAGCCTTCTGTGTCGCCCACCACGTTCAGAGGATGTAGAACATTCGTAGCGACCTTGCCGGCTTCTTCCAGCACGGCACCGGTAAATTCGGCTTCCAGTTCGCTGTATCCCGGAATATCGGATTCCGAGATTTTCAAAACGTCATGCAGGATGAACTGTGTGTCTTTGGTAGGCGCGTTGTAAACGGGCATTTGAAGCTCCCTTAAATTCAGATGTCCGGGGTGGGGCCGACGGGGCTATTCGGCGGCCTTTTTTTCGTTTTTCATCGAGGCGATGACTTTCTCGCCCCAGCGCAGCTGTTCTTTCAAATCGTCAATGGCCTGAGTCAGTTCTTCTCGTCGAGCTTCCATATCCGCCAAACGCTCGCGCGCGATTTCAAACGTACGAGTCATCTGGGTCATTTGTTGGTCGCCAACGTGGTACAGGTCCAGAAGTTGCCGGATTTCTTCCAGGCTAAAACCGAAACGCTTGCCACGCAGGATAAGTTTCAGGCGCGCCCGGTCACGTTTGGTGAACAGGCGTTTCTGGCCTTCACGGATCGGGAACAAAAGTTCCTTGGCCTCGTAAAATCGCAATGTGCGCGGCGTGACATCATATGTCTCGCACATTTCACGGATGGTCATCAGATCTTCGGTCATGGTTTCAGTACTCTCGTCACTGGCGTCTATGAAAGTCAGTTGCGCAGTCGATGCGCACGTTACAACACGTAGATGACGTTCACGTAATGTAAACGCTACGTCACTTTGAAAGGTGACGTAACATCCTCTTGCGTCAAGATACGGATTGCCTGCAATTTTGAGTGTGACGTAACGGAATTACGTGGCGAAAGGGCCGAGACCTTGCGACCAAACAACAAATTTTCGTCAGGGACTGGAGGCCCCCTAAACCAAATACTGTGAAAAAGAAGGTGTGACCCTTTAAGGGGTCAGCCCAAAGACTTTGCTGTCTGGTCACGCAAGCGCTGGAGTTCTTCCATCGCTTCATCCAGTTGCTGACGCTGCTTTAAAAGTTCAGGCATCTGACGGTCAGCCAGTTTAATGAATTCGGCCATCTGGGCTTTGTCGCCCTGGTCCTCGTAGATCAACAGCCACTGGCGAATCTCTTCCAATGAGAAGCCAAACAGACGACCGCGCATGATCAATTTCATTCGTGCACATTCGCGCGGGCCATAGTATCGAGTGCGGCCTTCGCGTTCCGGCTGCAATAACTCGATGTATTCGTAATAACGCAAGGTGCGCTTGGTTACGTCGAACTCTTCGCACATCTCGTTTAATGACAAACGGTTGTCGGTCATCTGGGTCTCCTCGCCAGCAAACTAGGGCGTCGTGGCGACAAGCGCAACAGGTGGTCTTGCTCTTTTGCAAAACCCAGACTCATAAAGGACCAAATCAAAAGGACACATCAACATGGTCGACAAAGTAGCGATCGCGCGTCGATTTATCGAGGCGATCCCACATGCCGGGGCGCTGGGTCTGGAGCTGACCACAATCGGTGATGGTGAGGCCGCTATCACAATGCCCTACAACACAGATCTGGTCGGTGATCCCAGAACGGGTGTTATTCATGGCGGCGCAGTGTTCACTGCATTGGACACCTGCTGCGGCGCCGCCGTCATGAGCCATCCATCCGCGCCAGGCGGCACTGCCACCATTGACCTGAGGATCGACTACATGCGGGCCGCAACGCCGGGGCAGACCATTACTGCCCACGCAACTTGCTATCACATCACGCGTAACGTGGCTTTTGTCCGCGCAACGGCAATGGACGAGGATCCGGACCATCCGGTCGCGACCGCTTCTGGCGCCTTTACGGTGGAGGGTTTGTGATGGCGCGCGCCCGCCCAGAGCCCATGCAGATTGTCAAGCAACGCCGTGACGCTGCCCTTAACGCGATTGTCGAAGGGGTGCCTTATATCCGCTTCCTCAACATCACGTTTGACAGGCGAGGGGATGAACTGACCGGCGTGTTGAACTTTGATGACAAGCTGATCGGGAACCCTCTGCTGCCCGCGCTGCACGGCGGTGTGACGGCAGCATTCCTCGAAGTTACAGCCGTGATTACTCTGAGCTGGGAATACTTCTTTCCACGCATCGAGAGTGGTGAGATCGATGCGGAAGAGCTTATAAACGCTGACGCGGTCAGATTTCCAAAGACCGTTGATTTCACAGTCGATTATTTACGCTCGGGACTGCCGCGTGATGCGTATGCCCGTGCGTTCGTCAGCAGGTCCGGTCGGCGCTACGCTTCGGTCCGGGTCGAGGCGTGGCAAGACAATCATGCCCGTCCGATCGCACAGGCCACAGGGCATTTCCTGATGCCTCAAAAAAAGCCGGACGCCGGGTAGACCATCATGCAAGACGCCACGGCACCCCTCACGCATAAACGGGTGTTAAAGATCGCGATTCCGATCGTTTTGTCTAACGCGACTGTTCCTATCCTCGGGGCGGTTGATACCGGCGTGGTCGGCCAGTTGGGGCAAGCGGCACCTATCGGGGCCGTGGGAATGGGCGCAGTTATTCTGGCCAGCATATACTGGACCTTCGGTTTCCTGCGCATGGGCACCACAGGTCTGGCGGCACAAGCGCGCGGGGCAGGTGACACGGCAGAGACCGGCGCACTATTGATGCGTGGGCTGCTACTGGGCGGAACAGCGGGCCTGTTCTTTATCCTTACACAATTTTGGGTGTTCTGGGGCGCCTTTGCACTCTCACCTGCAAGCCCCGAGGTCGAAGCGCTGACGCGCGATTACCTACAAATCCGCATTTGGGGAGCGCCAGCGACGATTGCGCTTTATGCCGTAACAGGATGGCTGATCGCGGTTGAGCGAACTCGTGGCGTGTTTGTTCTTCAGGTCTGGATGAACGGGCTAAACATCGTGCTGGATTTGTGGTTCGTATTGGGCCTCGGTTGGGGCGTCGAGGGCGTCGCTATTGCCACCTTGATCGCGGAATGGACCGGTTTGGCGTTGGGTCTATGGCTATGCCGTGATGCTTTTGGGGGGAACCAGTGGCGCGATTGGCCGCGAATTTTCGACGCGGCCAGACTGCGTCGGATGATGCAAGTGAACGGCGATATCATGGTCCGTTCGGTGTTGCTGACCGGAGCATTCACAACGTTTTTGTTTGTGGGTTCCGACTTGGGGGACGTAAACCTCGCCGCCAATCAGGTGCTGCTGCAATTTCTTGAAATCACGGCCTTCGCTCTGGACGGCTTCGCCTTTTCAGCCGAGGCTTTGGTCGGCAGTGCCGTTGGGGCCAAAAACAGATATCAGGTCCGGCGGGCTTCGATCATGGCGTCACAATGGGGCGTGGGCGGTGCGCTGGCCTTGGGGGCGGTATTCTATCTCGCCGGACCCGCCCTGATCGACCTGATGTCGACCTCGCCCGAGGTTCGGCTTGCCGCGCGGGAATACCTGATCTGGGCTGCATTGGCGCCAGCTATCGGAGTCGCCAGTTGGATGTTCGACGGCATCTATATCGGTGCAACATGGACCCGCGCCATGCGCAACGCAATGGTGCAATCGGTGGTGATATATGTGATTGCACTGTTCGTTTTGGTGCCGACATTTGGCAACCACGGTTTGTGGGCCGCGCTTATGGTGCTGAACATCACGCGCGCTATCACGTTGGGATGGCGCTATCCGAGACTGGAAGCGCAGGTGGTTTAGAGTAGCGTCAACAGGTTTTCAGGCGGACGCCCAATAGCGGCCTTGTCGCCTGCAATGGCAAGCGGGCGCTCGATCAAGATGGGGTTTTCTGCCATCGCAGTGATCAGTTCTTCTGAGGTCGAGGTCTTGGTCAGGCCCAGTTCTTTGAACCGCTTTTCTCCGGTGCGCATCATAGCGACAGGCTCGATACCCAGTTTGCCAAGAACGGCACGGATTTCTTCGGCCGAAGGAGCTTCTTCCAGGTATTTGCGCAGTTCGATTAGCGCGCCTTTCTCCTGTAGCAGCGCCAGTCCTGTGCGGGACTTTGAACAGCGTGGGTTGTGCCAGTATGCGATCACAGCCAATCCTCTCGTTTAGTTCCAACAGCTTGCGCGACGTTGTTAAACCCATCTTGCGCCAACAGGTCATCTAACCCTCGGGCAATTTCTGCTGCCAAAGAAATCCCGCCGTAGACCAGCGCTGTGTAAAACTGCACGGCTGAAGCCCCGGCACAAATCTTGGCGTAAGCCTGTTCCGCGTTGCTAATGCCACCGACACCAATCAGTGGGATTTTTCCCTCTGTGAGATGGCTGAGCTTTGCCAAAACACGCGTTGATTTCTGGAAAAGAGGCGCGCCGGAGAGACCTCCTGTTTCGTCCTTATGGGCGCCGCGCAACCCATCACGTGACAGAGTGGTGTTGGTGGCGATTATCGCGTCAATGCCGGTCTCCGAGGCAACTTCGGCGATGTCCTGCAACTCGGCCTCGGTCAGGTCGGGCGCGATCTTAAGGAAGATTGGTATTGGTCGCGCCAGTTGGTTACGCGTATCGACTACACCTGCCAATAGAGCACTAAGAGCAGCCTTGCCCTGCAAATCGCGCAGTTTTTCGGTATTGGGCGACGACACGTTGACGGTTGCGAAATCCAAATGTTCGGCGCAATGTGCCAGAACCTTGGCAAAGTCGCCGGGCCGGTCGTCGCTGTCCTTGTTTGCCCCTAGGTTCAAGCCGATCACGGCGTCTTTCGGGCGGTCGGCCAAGCGGCGGGCCATGACCTCCATGCCTTCATTGTTAAAGCCAAATCGGTTGATGGCAGCCTTGTGTTCAGTCAAGCGGAACAATCGGGGCTTTGGGTTGCCAGGCTGGGGGCGGGGTGTAACGGCCCCTACTTCTATGAAACCGAAACCTGCGCGCGACAGAGGCTTCAGAACTTCTCCGTTCTTGTCGAAGCCTGCTGCCAGACCAACCGGGTTCAGCAAGTTCAAACCGGCCACCTGAGTTTTCAGGCGAGGTGACGTGACAGGCCCTGGCATTGGGGCGAGCCCAGCCTTTAAAATCTTTATCGACATGCCATGGGCGACTTCGGGGTCCATTTTGTGTAGGACGCTAAGCCCAAGTTTCTCGGTCAGCTTCATCCGAAAGTCTCTCCACCTTGGGCCGGGGCGCAGCGGATCAGGCGCGAGGTCTCAACCGCCGCCTGCCGGTGAATAACGGCGGTCTTATAGACCGGGTCCGTCACCATTTCCAAAAACGCATGGGCGGTGGGATAGCGGGCTATAAAAACCTCATCCCAGTTCTCATCCTGCGGACCGATTAATGTGGTCTGGTATTCGCCCCGCCACAAGATCGAAGCCCCCAATCGAGCGATGATCGGTGCGGTTTCTGTGCCGTAGTTTCGATAGGCTTGTGCGCCGGTCAGTCCAGCATTTACCAGGTCATGACCCACTGGATACTCGGCCTGGGCGCGAAATTTCACCAGATTCAGCATCTCGATCGGATGGTCGCGGTCCAGCGCCTTGAACGCCTCGAATTGGGCGCGGTCCGGATCGATGAAAGTAGTCATGCCATTTCCTCGGGGAATTGGTGCGACTGTCCATCAAAGGGCAGGGGGCGCGACCAGAGCACATCGGTCATACGGATTTGCCGATAGAGATGGGGAAACAGAGCCCCACCGCGCGACACTTCCCATTTTAGATCGCTTCCCAGGGCGTCCGCTTCGCAGGCAAGCAAAGTCAGCCCTTCCACCCCGGCAAAATGCTTGGCCGCAGTTTCAGCCGCTTGTTCAGCGGTGGAGAAATGGATGTAGCCGTCGGAAACATCAATCGGCGCACCGTCCGAGGCCCCTTGTTCTTGCAACGTGGCCCATTCGTCGGCGCGGAAGATCTTGTAAATCAGCATATGGCTCTGATGCCTTGCGCGACGGGTAGAATCAAGCTGGATTTCCCCCTTTGACTCTTCCTGTCGGCGAGCGCACCATCGCGCCAAACAAATACAAGGAGTATGAAGATGTTCACTCGTTTTCTGGCTTCAGTTGCGGTTCTGGGCCTGACCGCAGGTGTGGCCGCTGCCGAATTCAAGCTTACAATTTTGCATACGAACGACATTCACAGTCGCATCGAGTCCATTAACAAATACGACTCGACCTGTGACGCCGAGGATGAAGCCGAAGGCAAATGTTTCGGCGGGGTCGCGCGACTGAAAACCATGGTTGACACCAAGCGGGATGAGTTGGCGGATCAGAACGTCTTGTTGTTGGATGCTGGCGATCCGTTTCAAGGATCGCTGTTTTATACAACGTACAAGGGCGCTGCCGAGGCCGAATTCATGGAGGCGATTGGCTATGACGCCATGGCAGTTGGGAACCACGAATTCGACGATGGCCCCGAAGGCCTGGCGACGTTCATTGATGCGGTGAGTTTTCCGGTGCTCTCGGGCAATCTTGATCTGTCTTCTTCAACTGAACTGAAAGACAAGGTCGACAATCACCTCGTGCTTGAGGTTGACGGGCAAAAAATTGGCATAGTCTCCGCACTGGCCACCGATACGGTCGACACGTCCAGCCCCGGCAAGGATGTGGTGTTTCAGGATGAAATTGAAAGCCTGACAGCAGATGTTGAGGCGCTGCAGGCTGAAGGCGTCAATATCATCATTGCACTGAACCACGTCGGGTTGGCTAAGGATATTGAGATCGCGGAAAAGGTGTCCGGTCTTGATCTTGTGATTGGTGGGCATTCCCACACCCTGTTGTCCAACACGCAGGAAGGCGCAGCCGGTTCGTACCCGTTGATGGTCGGTGATGTGCCGGTCGTTCAGGCTTATGCCTATTCCAAATATCTGGGGGAAGTAACGCTGACCTTCGATGATGATGGCAATCTGATCTCTGCGGAAGGGGAACCTATTCTTCTGGACGCTTCGGTTGAACCGGATGCCGATATCGCCGCGCGCGTGGCAGAAATGGGCGCCCCAATTGAAGAAATGAAAAAGCGCGTAGTCGCTAGTTCGGCAGCCGCTATTGAAGGAGATCGTTCTGTTTGCCGTGTGCAGGAATGTGAAATGGGCAATCTGGTGGCTGACGCAATGTTGGCGCGGGTTGCGGATCAGGGCGCTCAGATCGCGATTGCAAACTCGGGCGGGCTGCGGGCTTCGATTGATCCGGGCGAGGTGACAATGGGTGAGGTGCTGACAGTGCTGCCCTTCCAGAACACGCTATCGACCTTTGAAATCAGTGGTCAGACTGTCATAGACGCACTGGAAAACGGTGTAAGCCAGGTTGAAGAGGTCAAAGGCCGCTTTCCGCAGGTCGCGGGTTTGACGTTCACTTGGGACCCTTCTGTTGCGCCGAATGAGGGTCGCATTACCGAAGTCATGGTCGCCGAAGGGGACGGGTTTGTTCCGATTGATCCGGCTGCCACCTATTTGGTAGTTACAAACAACTATGTCCGCAACGGCGGTGATGGCTACTCAATGTTCGCAGGCGACGACAAGAATGCCTATGATTATGGACCTGACTTGGCCGATGTAACGGCTGAATACTTGGCTGAAAACGCACCGTA
The DNA here is from genome assembly GCF_056536545.1 of Ruegeria sp. CK1. NCBI lineage: Bacteria > Pseudomonadati > Pseudomonadota > Alphaproteobacteria > Rhodobacterales > Roseobacteraceae > Ruegeria > Ruegeria sp. CK1. The sequence continues at coordinate 541,803 of NZ_JBQFPX010000002.1, read as the reverse complement.
TCAACCCTATCTGGACGGTCGCATAAAGCAGAAATAATCCGGCGTGACACCAAAGAAAAAGGCCGCATCATGTGATGCGGCCTTTGATCGTTGCTGCTACCCCAAGTCGTACTCTGGCCATAACGCCGGATCAAAGCCGTCCAGCATAGGGCGCAAGTGCTCGGATACGCTCTGCCATCCCCCGACCGACTTGGTTGAAATCTTGTTTCGGACCTGATCAACACTTGCTGTTCTGACGTGTTTGGTATTCTCCTCGGGGCGCATCATCGTCTCGCTCCATTTGATGTCACAAAACGCGGCAACCTTTTGGCTGTAGGATTTCGGGTCAGCCACCAGTTGTTCATAAGGAACGGTTAGAATCCGATCTCCGAATACTTCATTCCAATGGGCCATATATCGACGGTACAAATTCGCCGAATGGGCAATTGCCTCGAGGTTTGACGCGTAACGCATGCCGCCTGCTGGGAAGCGTCTTATCCACTTCGAAAGACCAACGTCGCGGGGATCACGCAGCATATTGATGATCTTAGCATTGGGGAACGCGGCCAACAGGAAACCGGCACGCTGGTAGTTATGTGGCATCTTATCGACAAAGGCGGCAGAACCTTCTGGAAGCGGCGGCATTAACTCGCGGAATTGCTTTGCAATTTCCTGAGCTTCAGCGCCGCCGAAGCTACAGCCTTCGCGTTCGAACTGTCGGGAAAGATCGCCGCCCAATGTCAGCTCTCCGCACCCGGCGATTTCCGAGGCGGAACTTAGCATCATTTCCATCAACGTGGTCCCTGAACGGGGTTGACCCAGAACGAAGATCGGAACCGGAGTTTCATTGATACCGGACGTTGGTAATTCGACCCCAACAGGGAACAGACCAACGATCCGTTTCAGTCTGACCTCTTCTTTGGCGGCGTCATATGGATTGCCGCTATGCTGAATTTTGTTTGCTCGCAGAAATTGCGGCATGGCGGCACTCAACCCATCCATTTTTGAGATCAAATGAGCCTTGGCGAACTCCAACTCCAATAATTCGTTGTCGTTGTTGGAAATGGCAGATTCCACGGCCGCCATTAGCTGTGGAGAGTCTTCTTTTGAAATCATTGTCGACATTTGCAGCAAGGCCTGTGAATGTTCCGGCTTTTCGTCAAGAATACGCCGCAGGATGTCTTGCGATGCTTTCTTGTCTCCGCTCTGGTGTAAATTCACGGATTTCTGGAAGGCGATTTTTAGATTGTCTGGGTCTAATTCATAAGCGCGAGACAGATCGCGTGAGTGGTCGTCGACAAACCCGATCTTCGAATAAGCTTGTGCCCGCTTAGACAGAAGATTCACATCTTCGGGTTCGTTTTCCAGCTTTTTGCTCGCATAATCGATGATCATGCGCCAGTTGGTGCCCTTGAGGTGGATCTCATCCAAAACGCGGTTCAATTCCTGGTTATTTGGGAATTGTTCCAGCTTTTGCTCTGTATATTCCAATGCCTTGGGGATTTGCCCGGTCTGCATAAGAGCGTTTGCCAGATTCTCCACGAATTGCGGATCGTCGGGTTTCATCCGTGACGCTTCAATGAAATGCGGAATGGATTTTTTGTACTGCTTCAGCTCGGTCAGAACAAAGCCCGAGATTGCGTGAAAATCTGAATCTTTGGGGAATTTTTTTGCACCCAGCTGAGCTTTCTTCAGCGCTTGTTGCAGCTTGCCGGCTTCCAAAGCCGCCACAGCCTTGCCTTTAAGGGTTTTCGCTGTTTGATTTTGCATGTGACCCCGTGACACCCTGTGCCTGTATGAAACGATTAATGATGGTTCATTACCTATGTGCGGACGGTTTGCAATAACCCTTCCAAATGACGCGATGGCACAGCTGTTTTCTGCACGACCAGCAAACACGCTGCCAGCCGTTCCGAATTTCAACGTATGCCCGACCAATCAAGTGCATGTGGTGCGGGCGAGCGAGACCGGGCGAAGGCTGGATCCGCTTCGATGGGGGTTTCTACCGCATTGGTACAAGACCGAGACCGCAGGGCCACTGTTGATCAATGCGCGGGCCGAGACTCTGGCCGAAAAACCTGCATTTCGCGAAGCCTGCCGCGAGCGGCGTTGCCTCCTCGTTGCCACTGGATTCTACGAATGGACCAAGTCCGAACAGGGAGACCGTTTGCCTTGGTACATCCATCGCAGAGACAACGCACCAATCGCGTTTGCCGGGGTCTGGCAGTACTGGGGCACTGACGAAAACCGGCAGGGCACATGTGCCATCGTGACGACGCAAGCCAACCAGTACCTCAGCACCATTCACCATCGAATGCCGCTAATATTAGAACCAGATGACTGGCCACTGTGGTTGGGTGAGGCGGGAAAGGGGGCCGCTCGATCGATGCGGCCCGGCGCTGAAGACGTGTTGGAGTTTTACCGTGTCGATCCTGCCGTGAACTCGAACAGAGCAAGTGGGTCGGAGCTGATCGAACCGATACCGGCCTGAGGCGTTCCTTTTCATTCTCAGAATCGCAAGATAGACCTAGGATATGGCTTTGAGTTTCAACGATCTCCCCAGCATATTTGCGCATAAGTTTGATACGGTGATTGATGTGCGCAGTCCTGCGGAGTTTGCCGAGGATCACCTACCCGGGGCCATTAACTTACCCGTTCTGGACAATGACGAGCGTGCAAAGGTCGGCACCATCTACGTCCAGCAAAGCCCTTTTCTGGCCCGAAAACTGGGTGCTGCACTGGTGTTTCGCAACGCAGCAAATCATATTGAGCAAAGCCTGTCGCATCATGAAGGCGGGTGGAGCCCTTTGGTTTATTGCTGGCGCGGTGGCCAGAGATCGGGTTCGTTTGCGTGGATGTTGCAACAGATCGGTTGGAGGGCCGAGGTGGTGGATGGCGGGTACCGTACATATCGCCGCCTCGTAAACAGATACCTTTATGATGATCCTCTGCCGCACCCGTTGGTGGCTTTGGACGGGTATACAGGAACGGCCAAGACAGACTTGCTGAAGCGTCTTAACGCGCGCGGCGTGCAGGTTTTGGACCTTGAAGGCTTGGCTAACCATCGCGGTTCCTTGTTAGGTGAAATGCCGGGCGGGCAGCCGAGTCAGAAAGCCTTCGAATCTGCCCTGGCATCAGCTTTGTGCAAACTGGACACGGCGCACCCAGTAGTGGTTGAGGCGGAATCGTCCAAAATTGGTTCGTTGATCGTGCCGCCCAGCCTCTGGACCGCGTTGTGTAGTGCGCCGCGTATCCAAATCGACGCGCCGTTGGATACTCGCACTGCCTATCTGGTCCAAGCCTACGACGACATCCTGTCAGATGCAGATCGGTTGCGGGAGCGCCTGAGTCCGCTACGAGCCCATAGAGGGCATGAGGTGGTGGATAGCTGGTTTGCTCTCATCGATGCTAACGAGAAAAAAGCGCTGACAAGGGCGTTGATGGAACAACATTACGACCCAGCCTACACGAAGTCCCGCCGGGTACGCGCGGCGGAGGTCGTCGCTCAGGTCAGTATGTCTTCGCTAGATGAGGCTGGTTTGAAGGACGCAGCTGCGCGTATTGAAAACATTCTGGGTCAATCCTGAAGGCGTATCCCTGGGGTATCCGTCATGTTCCCAATGATGACCGCAGGATAACCCGCGTGCCGTAGCTTTTCGCATAGTCTTTGCGCATGTTCCGCTGGTACAGCGGCCAACAACCCTCCAGCCGTCTGCGGATCGAACAAAAGGTCGACCTTGTCGCCGGACGGCAAGTCACGGACGAGGCTCCGGTTTTCATCGAAAATCGTTGACCGTATACCAAGTGCGCTCAGCTCCAGCGCGCCAGCCATTAGGGGGATTGCGTTCAATTCGAGTGTCGCGCCGCAGTCTGATGCCTCACACATCCCAAGCAAGTGCTCAGCTAGGCCAAAGCCGGTCACGTCGGTCATTGCATGGGCCGTGGCCAGAATGCGGGATGCTTCACCTTGTGGGTGAGCCATCTGGAGGTAAGCTTCTGCGACCCAATGCCCGTCAGCCCGTCCAGCCATTTCAGCGGCCATAAGCACGCCGCTGCCCAGCGGTTTGGTCAATATTAGCGCATCCCCAGCACGCGCGCCTGACAGTGTAATAGGGTCGCTTTCGCACAGACCGGTCAGTGTGAAGCCGATGGTCAACTCATCGCCCATAGAGCTGTGGCCGCCGACGATTTCAGCGCCGGCTTCACGTATGACTTCGGAGGCTACGGCCATGACCTCGGACATGGTTCGGTGCTGCAGTTCAGGGGACATGCGGGGCAGAATGATGGTGGCTGTTGCCGCCTGGGGGCTTGCGCCCATGGCCCAAATGTCCCCCAACGCATGAACGGCAGCGACACGGGCCATCAGAACCGGGTCGTTGGTAAAACCGCGTAGATGGTCCGAGGTCATAACCTGCCGCGCTCCGCCAGTTTGCAACAACGCGGCGTCGTCCCCGGGCAAGGGCGTGACATCGGTGCGTTTTGGCTGGGGCAGGTCGTTCAGTGCAGTTTGCAACGCACCACGCCCGATTTTAGCACCGCAACCGCCGCACATGGGCTTTGCACCCAGTGCTTCGTGCAATCCAGCAGCGTGTTGGGGCGGCAGAGCGTGTTTCATTGCGGGCAGGTCGCGGAACTTGTTCATGAACGCCTGATCGATGTGGTTCTTCCATTTCCACATCAATGAGCTGCTGAATGAAGTCCCAAATCGTTCGGCCAGCGCGGATTTTCCACCGAGCGAGATAAGCTTCAGGTAATCCTTCTGCGGTTGATAACGCCGCATCTGCCCCGTACCCAAAGCAGCCCGCAAGTTGCCGAACAATATGGGAGCTTCTCGTACCGCGTATACTCCGGCCTTGGGGCGTGGGTTCTCAGACAAGTGTACACAATCACCGGCAGCGAAGATCGTCGGGACGCTGGACTGTAAGTGGCTGTTCACGCGGATGTAACCATCATGCAAATCCAGCCCTGTCTGGGCAATCCAATCATAGGGGCGGGCCCCGGCAGCACCGGTCACAAAGTCGGCTGAAATTTCGCGGCCGTCGTCAAGAACGACGTGATCTTTGTCGATGCGCGAAATACTAACCCCTTCGATTAATTCAACTCCAAGTTCAGCCATTGCTCTGCGAATTGTAGCGGCGGCATTGTTCACGGTTGAGGACAGGATCGTGGCATTGTCGATCAATGTAATTTTCGCGCTGCGGCCCTTTATGCGCAGGGCATAAGCCATGGCCATCACCAGTTCTGCTCCGGCGACGCCGCCTCCGATAACAACGACCGAAGCTGGGCCGGTACCAACCAGATACTCAGCCCATCGCTTTGCAAACGGCCCTAACGGCTTTGCCGGAACAGCGTGTTGGGCGAAACCCGGCAGAGCGGGCATGTCCGAGGTAATGCCAACATTGATCGAAGCCACGTCAAAAGCCACCGGAGGACGACCAGGCACATGAACCTGATGCCTGTCTATATCGATGCCTTCAACAGGGCCGAGGATTACGCGAGCGCCAGCGAACCGTGCCAGCCGCACGAGATCAATGTCCAGTTCACTGCGGCTGTAATGCCCGGCGACAAAGCCCGGAAGCATGCCCGAATAGGGTGCGCTGGGACCTGGATTGATCACCGTCACCCGTGCACCGGGTAGCGGGTTCATTCCCCATTTCCGCAACACCAGCGCATGGGTATGTCCGCCGCCAATCAAAACCAGATCACGGGTCAAAGGAAGCGGAGGTTGGTACATTGATCTCAGGTTTTGCTGTGGTCTGGAACGTCTTCGACCTGTTCGACCGCGTGGGTGGCCCAAAGCTCATCCTCGCCCGCGTCCGGCAGGTCGCTAGGCTTTTCATGGCGATGAATATGCCATTTGGCAATGAACAGGGCTGTGATCGGGGCTGTCAGAAACAGGAAGAGCGTGATCAGCAATTCATGCAGGGACAGTGAGCCCTCTAGCAAGACCGAGTGGCAGATCGATGCCAGCAATACGCCCCCCACGCCCAAAGTGGTCGCCTTGGTTGGCGCATGAAGACGGGACATCGGATCCTTCAACTTTATCATCCCGTAAGAGCCGACAAAGCCGAAAATGCCCGACACGATCAGAAAAAAGGCGATCAGCAGTTCTATGAGGAATGTCATGTCGCCCTCACTCGATAATGTTGCCGCGCAGCATAAAGCGCGCATAGGCCACGGTTGAGACAAAGCCCAGCATGGCGATTATCATTGCGGCTTCGAAGAAAATCTCGGTTCCCAGATACAAGCCGTAGAGGATCATTAGGGCAATAGTGTTGATCACCATAGTATCCAGCGCCAGTACGCGGGTGCCCACGCCCTCGGCCGAGATGATCCGATACAGGCACAACATGATGGCCGCCCCGAAACAGGCGAAGGCAAACCAGATCGCTACATCGATCATTCGAAAATCTCCCTCAGGCGGCGTTCATAGCGTTGCTTGATCTGTTCGCGTACGACATCGGTGTCGGGTGCATCAAGGCAATGGACTAGCAGGTTGTGCCCTTGCGCCGATAGGTCACAGCTTACGGTTCCTGGTGTCATGGTGATGGTACCGGCCAGCACTGTGATCGCTTCGGGTGTGCGCAGTTCCAACGGTATGCAAACCCAGTTGGGCTGCCGGTCTGCGTCGCGTTTGAAAAGAATGATACGGGCAACCGTAATGTTGGCGATTACGATATCCCACAAAACCACCAGCATATACTCAACTACCATCGGCCAATTGCGTAGCTTGGGGCGATCTGGCCAGTAGGGTTGAGTGATAAAGGGAATGATGATCCCCAGAATAAGACCAAACACAACCGAGTTCAGGGATCCGTTATTGGCTAGTAATACCCAAACTACGGTCAGCAGGAACGTCAGCTGAGGGTGCGGAAAAATCCGGTGCAGAATCCTCATCATTCTTCTCCTCCCAGTACGGCAGAAATGTAGTCTTCTGGTGTAAACAATTGCTCAGCCGTTTTGCCAGCGTAGTTTAGGGCAGGACCGGCAAACAAGGTTAGCATGACAAGGCCGAGTACCGCGCCGAAAACCGCTGTAAACGCAAGGCCGGGGTTTGGCTCGGGCGCGGGTAGGGCGCTTGCCTCCTCATCTCCGTCCTTCGGTGCCGGGTTGTATTCAGCGGCGTGGCTTTTCCAAAAAATGAGAGTACCTGCACGCGCAAGGCCGACGATCGTCACAAATGAACCGATTAGGATCACGGCCCAGATTGCAGTGGAATCCGGCGCGTCGCGTGCCGCGTCAAGCACCAGCAGTTTGCCAATAAAACCGGACAGTGGCGGCATGCCGGCCAGAGCGATCGCTGCGACAAAGAAAAGAGCTGACACCAACCCACTTTGCGGCATCGGAGCGGTGGGCGCGATAGCTCCGCCTCGGCGCTCCATAACCAAGTCGGCCACAAGGAAAATAAGCGCTGTCGCAAGGGTCGAGTGGAAGATGTAGTAAAGTGCGGCGGCGGTAGCGGTTTCTGTGAAAAGCGAAATCGCAATCAGCAAAGTACCTGTAGAAGCGATGGCGCAGAACGCCGCCATACGTGCGATATGTTGCGCACCCAATGTGCCGATGGCACCAATGGCCAGTGTCAGCAGCGCAGCGGGTTGTAGCCATGCGCCAACAAGACCTTGCGTTGCTTCGACCTCTGGGCCAAAGCCCAATGTGTACATCCGTATGATCGAATAGGCCCCGACTTTGGTCATAATCGCAAACAGAGCAGCCACGGGCAGAGGCGCATTCGCATAGCTGGCGGGCAGCCAGAAATGCAACGGCAGAACGGCCGCCTTGATGCAGAATACCAGTAGCAGCAGTACTGCGCCGACGCGCAGCAGGGCCGTATCGTCAGCGGGCAATTCAGCCACGCGCACCGCCATATCCGCCATGTTCAGCGTTCCGGTCACGGCATAAAGCGTACCCAGTGCAAACAGAAATAGCGTCGAGCCAATCAGGTTATAGGCCACATACTGCACCCCGGCCTTGAGCCGAACTGATCCGCCCCCATGCGTCATCAAACCATAGGAGGCGATCAACAGCACTTCGAAGAACACGAACAAGTTAAAGGCGTCGCCAGTCAGGAAGGCTCCGCAGACACCCATGAGCTGAAAGTGAAAAAGCGCGTGGAAATGTTTACCTCGGTCATCCCAGCCTGACGCGATGGCATAAAGCACAACGGGCAACGCGATCAACGCCGTTAGCAACACCATCATGGCTGACAAACGGTCCAAAACCATGACGATACCAAACGGTGCGGGCCAATTGCCCAGCTCATAGACCTGAATATCTCCACCCGCTGCCTGTGCGGTTATGGTCAGGGCGATGCCCAAAAGGCCGACTACTCCGGCGACCGAGAATATCCGCTGAAGGTCTAGATGGTACCGCAAGACCATGATGATGAACGGAGCCAGAATCGCGGGCAGGACGATCGGCGCAACGATCCAGTGGTTCATGCGTCTTCTCCCTGCGCGTCCACGCTGTCCTGTGCAGTCATGTCTATATGGTCATCTTTCGAGGACAGATAGGCGGAAAGCGCAACCATAACGATGACCGCCGTCATGCCGAACGAGATCACGATTGCCGTCAGAACCAAAGCCTGCGGCAGAGGGTCGGTATAGGGTACATCTTCGTATTTGTTTAAAACAGCAGGCGCGTTCAGCGCCAGCCGTCCAGTCGCGAACAGGAACACGTTCACCGCATATGTAATCAACGAAAGGCCCAGAATGACCGGGAATGTGCGACGGCGCAGGATCAGGAAAATCCCGGCGGCGGTCAGAATGCCTACGGCTGAGGCTACGAGCGCTTCCATCAGGCCTGCTCCTTCTTTTGTTCTTCATCCGATGGGTTGTCTCGCAATGGATTGATGTCCATCGGGAACTCTTGTGCCATACCCGGCTGCCAAGCAAAGCGTGACAGGCTGTCCAGCGCCAGCATTACTGCGCCCAAAACGGCAAGGAACACGCCTGTGTCGAACAGGATGGCGGTGGCCCATTCAAACTCTTCCAGAGGTGGCCAGTTGATGTAACCGAAATCGCTGGTCAGGAACGGGCGCTCGTTAAACCAAGCGCCGATGCCAGTCGCGGCTGCGATCAGCACGCCCCATCCGATCGTGCCGTGGTAGTAGAACCTTTGTCGTTCGATGGCCCAGGTGTAACCGCTGGCCATGTACTGCATCAGGAAAGCAATCGCGACGACAAGGCCTGCAATGAATCCACCGCCTGGCTGGTTGTGCCCCCGGAAGAAAATGTAAGCGCCCACCATAAGTGCAATCGGCATCATCACGCGGGTTGCCACCACCATCATGAGCGGATGCGAATCCCCCGATTGCGGCCAATGCGGTTTGCGGTTCAGCAAATAGGCGCGGACATTGGTGCCCAGAACGGCCTCGGTCAGGGCAAAGATGATTAGCGCCGCAATACCCAGAACGATGATCTCGCCGAAGGTATCAAATCCCCGGAAGTCGACCAGAATAACGTTTACGACGTTGGTTCCGCCGCCGCCCTTGTACGAGTTTGCCAAATGGAATTCCGAGATCGTCGGGAAGGCAAAGTCCCGGAGCATCAGCGCATAGATCAACCCGCCGGTGCCAAGGCCAGCCACGACCGAGATTGCCGCATCGCGCCATCGACGTGCTGCACTGCTGTCCCAAGGTGTATCCGTGGGCAGGAAGTTCAGCGACAACAACAGAAGGATCATTGTCACCACTTCGACCGAGATTTGGGTCAGTGCCAGGTCCGGGGCCGAGAGGTAGTTGAACGCCATCGATACAATCAGCCCAACCACACCAATCAGAACCAGAGACAGCAAGCGGTTGCGGTGGAACCACATGATCGCCAGCGTTGCGCCCACCAAACAGATCCAGCCGATGAAGGGAATGACCTGGATGGGCAGTGGGTCGCGCGTTTCCGGGCCAATGGTGCCGGTGGTAAAGGCGTAATAGCCAAGCCCTGCCGTAAAGGCGACAAGGATGATCGCATACCGGCTGATCACTCCATTATGCAGCGTATCGGTAATCCAACGGCTGAAAGTGGTAAACGCGCCGATTGTGGCCTCGAAGATAACCTTTGCTTCGGGGCGGGGGAGAGCGTGCCAAAGCTGCTCTCCACGACGGTGCAATGCCAGCAGGAACAGGCCGCCCAACGTGGCAACTACCGACATATAAAGTGCCGGCGTCAAGCCGTGCCACAGTTTAAGCGAGTAGTAGGGCAGTTTCTCTCCGCCAATCACAGCGCTGGACACCACGGCGACCAGTGGCCCGACGATTGCCGCCGAATACAATCCGATCAGAACCACAAGTACGACAAGGAAGGCTGGGGCCAGCCACAGTCCAACTGGCGGATCATGCGGATGGTGCGGATAGTCGTGGCGTTCCGGGCCAAGGAAAACGTGGCTGATAAAGCGGAACGAATAGGCGGCCGAGAACACTGCGGCCAGCAATGCCAGTCCCGGCACCAGATAATGCGAGTTCAGCCACGTGGTGTGGACTGTTTCCTCTAGCATCATTTCCTTGGACAAGAAGCCGTTCAGCGGGGGCAGGCCAGCCATGGACAGCGCTGCAATCGTACCGATGGTAAAGGTGATCGGCATCAAGTGACGCAGACCGCCCAAACGCTTGATATCGCGCGTTCCAGTTTCGTGATCGACAATACCGGCAGACATAAACAAGGCGGCCTTGAAAGTCGCATGGTTAATGATGTGGAACACTGCTGCAACTGCGGCGAATTTGGTGCCAAAACCCAACAACATCGTAACCAGACCCAGATGGGACACGGTCGAAAATGCCAGAAGCGCCTTTAGATCATCCTTGAACAGGGCAATGCAAGCGCCGATCAGCATGGTCACAAGACCGGTCGTCGCAACGATATAGAACCATGCTTCAGTTCCAGCCAGCACCGGCCACATCCGCGCCATCAGAAACAACCCAGCCTTCACCATAGTTGCGGAGTGCAGATAAGCCGAAACCGGTGTCGGTGCCGCCATCGCGTGCGGCAACCAGAAATGGAACGGGAACTGTGCCGATTTGGTGAAAGCACCCAAGAGGATCAGGATCAGCGCGGGCATGTAGTAAGGCGAGGTCTGGATAAGCTCTTTGTTCTGTAGAATGACACTTAGATCATAAGAACCCACGATATTGCCGAGGATCAGCATCCCGGCAATCATCGCCAGACCGCCGCCGCCGGTTACTGCCAGCGCCATTCGCGCGCCCTGACGGCCCTCGGGTAAATGTTTCCAATAACCGATCAACAAAAATGAGCTTAGCGACGTAAGCTCCCAGAAAATAAGCAAAAGTAGAATGTTGTCCGACAGAACGATTCCGACCATCGCGCCCTGAAATAGCAGCAGGTAAGTATAGAACTGCCCCATCGGGTCCTCGCGCGACAGATAAAACCGCGCATAGAGGATGATCAGCAATCCGATCCCAAGGATCAACAGGGCAAACAGAAACCCTAGACCGTCCAACATGAAGTTCGCGTTCAATCCCAGTGCTGGTATCCATTCGAACCGTGCAGTCACAACATCCCCGCGCATGACCGATGGGATGTGGATCAACAGCCCCATAAGCGCCAGAAAGGTTGTCAGCCCGGCGGCTGAAGCTGCTGCGTTTCGTCCTGCCCGGATCAGGAGGGCTGGGAAAACAGCTCCGAGGAAGGGAAGGGCCGCGATGAGGAATAGGGACAAGTGCGATACTCCGGTCTGAGCGGTCAAAAGTAGTCCTGATTTTGTAAGGATAATTTTCTAACTGTCCAGCTATTGCAAGTTTTTCACTCAGTTCTATGCCTGCGCGGAAGAGATATTTTCAGGTGCGAAAAAATGACGCTAACTTGATCCAAAGCCTGAATTTCGACGCGGATTCAAAATCAAGGCTGTGTTAAAAACACACTGTCAGGATAGGAGTGCACCGCGTGGCCAGAAGCGCGAACCGAACACGGCGATGGGTTTTGTGGGGCGGAGGTGCAGCCATCGTCGCTGGCTTTGCCATTCGGGAATACCGCTTGGTCCCTCAGGCTTATGCAGGCGGTAAGCTGAGCGTTGCAAACGCGCATCAACGGGCACTGTCCGGTGAAATTGTCCTGGTGGATATCCGCACGCCACGCGAGTGGGAGGCCACCGGAGTTGGAGAAGGGGCGCATCCGCTGGATATGCGCCGCGAGGATTTCGAGCACGCGCTGGCACAACTGACCGAGGGTGATCGCGACACTCCGATTGCGCTGATTTGCGCGCGCGGTGTACGTTCTGCCCGTCTTAGTAATCAGTTGACCAAGGCGGGGTTCACAAACATCATCGACGTGCCCGAGGGTATGCTGGGTTCTGCTGCGGGACCGGGTTGGGTGCGCACTGGTTTGCCGGTGCAACACGATTTAGGAGAGACAGGATGATCCGGGCTTTCACCTTGGCAACCGGGCTGGCGATGGCGGGGCAGGCCGGGTTGGCCGCTTGCGACGATCAAGAGGCGATGTGCGAAACCGCATCTGGCGGCTACCACATCGAATTGCCAGACGCAGAAAACCCGCCACTGGTCGTTTTCCTTCACGGCTATGGGGGCAGCGGCACTGGGACCATGAAGAACCGCAGCATGGTCGAACCGCTACTGGCGCGTGGTTACGCCGTGATGGCACCCGAAGGGTTAGAGCGGCCAAACCGGGATGGCACCAAAAGCTGGAATTTTTATCCAGGTTTTGGCGAACGGGATGAGGCTGCATTTCTAACCGAAGTGGTTCAGGACGCAGCGAACCGGTTTGGAATCGATCCCGAGAGGACCGTATTAGGTGGATTTTCTGCAGGTGCTTTCATGGTTTACTATCTTGCTTGCGCCGCGCCGGATACATTTTCGGCTTATGTGCCAGTTTCCGGTGGGTTTTGGCGTCCTCATCCTGAATCTTGCGATGGACCGGTGCGCATGTTCCACACCCATGGCTGGACTGACAACGTCGTGCCGTTGGAAGGTCGTTTGTTGGGCGGTGGACGTTATCACCAGGGCGATATCTTTGCTGGGCTTGAAATCTGGCGGGTTGCCAACGGGTGTGTCGACACCAAACCCACTGGCTTCAGTACAACAGACCAGTTCATGCGCCGCCGCTGGACGACCTGCGCCGAAGGCAGCGCGCTGGAGTTCGCGCTGTTTCCGGGGGGGCACACTGTGCCCTCGGGTTGGGCAGACATGATGGTGGATTGGTACGAAGGCCTGCCGGGTGGTTGATCACTCGGCAGGGGTCATGACGCCTTTGCCCTCGATCAAACGCTTAAGTTCGTTCCGGTGACGCCGGGCAGCGCGGGTAATTGCAGGTTCGCGGATATCCTCTTTCATCCCGACCATGCGGCGCGCAGCGCCCGCAGACACACCGCTGAGTGCGGACAGGGGGATTGCCAGCGCTAGGCTGATAGCAATCGGGGCGAGCCATATCGATACGAGGCCGGATAAGATTCCAACGCTCAGCGCAATGCCGCTGAGGGTTTCCAGCGTGTGGCACATCACCAATGTCTTCAGGCCATAACTACCACCATCCCGTGCCTGAGGAGACCAGCCCCTTTGAATACCCAGGGCAGTGCGGAACACCGCTATCATCTGCTGCACCATCAGGATCGGAGCGTAGAGGATCGACAAGACCACCTCGGCAAGAAACGAGGTCAGGAACTTGGACCCGCCCCCGAAATCCGCATAGCGTACACCGCTGAGTGGCAGGGCCAGTACGCCCAATACCTTGGGGGCCAGCAGCATCGCGTACATCACGAGAATAATCAGCACGTGACGGGTTTCGGTCATCTCGGGCCATTGCGGGAACATTGGGTTGTCGGGGCTGAAGTAATGCAGGACCGAGGCATCCTCGCCCTGACCGATCAGCGCCCACATCACCAGCAAGGCAAACCACAGCGGCGACATCAGATACCCGACCGCTCCGTGGAACATGTGAAACCGCGACACGGCACGGAACCCTGCCGAGCCCAGTAGTTTCAGGTGCTGCAGGTTGCCCTGACACCAACGACGGTCACGCAGTGCGTGGTCGATCAGCGTAGGCGGGGTTTCTTCGTAAGAACCACGAATGCGCGGCAGGAAACGCACGCCCCATCCAGCGCGGCGCATTAGACCGGCCTCGACGAAATCGTGGCTCATGATCAGTTTTTCCTGACCATTCAAAGCGCGCAGCTTCGGCAGACCCGCACTCGAGGCAAAGGCCTTGGTTCGAATGATCGCGTTATGGCCCCAGTAGTTGCCTTCTTGACCGCACCAACGGGCCAGACCTTCGGCAAAGGCGATGCCATATACGCCGTTGGCGAACTGCTGCATCCGGGCAAAAACTGACTGCGCGCCGATCAGTTGCGGGTAGCTTTGGATCAGCCCCGCGCCGGGATCGCGCGCCAGCGAATCCGTCAGGCGCAGGATTGCGCGACCGGTCATCAAACTATCTGCGTCCAACACCAGCATTGCATCCCAGTCGGCCCCCCAACGGCTGACCCAGTCAGCGATGTTGCCTACCTTACGATCAGTGTTTTCCTCGCGGCGGCGGTAATACAGCTCCAGCCCAGGGGCCAGTGAGGTGCGCAGCGCCTCGATACTGGCCTGTTCCTGCGCCGCAATTTCAGGATCGCGAGTGTCGGATAGGATGAACATGGCATAGTGGTGCTGACCGCCGCGCGCGCGCAGATCCTCCAGCATCGTCCGGGCGTTGCCCAGCACGTTCCACGGCACTTCGTTGTACACCGGCATCAACAAAGCGACACGCAGGGGCTGCGCCCAGCCCCCTATATTGGGCTGTTCCTGACGCGACAGGGACACCATGCCCAAAAGCACGGTGCAAACTGTGAAAGATATCCAAAAGAAATTGAACGAGATCAGTGCTAACAGGATGGCCTCGATTAGGTTAATCCCTTCGGACCCGAACCAGTCGGTCGTAACCCAAAGCAAACCCAGCGTTGCTGCCATTGCGGGCGAAAACGCCAAAGCGCGCCAGAACCCCGCCGAGGGGCGCTTGCCATGCGGCACCTGCGCATCGCGGAAATCCGCGCCGAAATTCTGCGCGGGCATCGCCAAAGGAGCCTCGGGCGGCATGATATGCAGATCTTGGGTCATGCGGTCCAACGGTATAGCCAAACTTCAGAGGCTGGCTTTTTGTCTTTAAGCAACTGCGCGCGAAGTTCTACGTGGTCGCGATCGCCCGGTTCGAAGGAAAACGCCAGCCGCAGACCACCGGTGTCAGGGTTGCGTTGCAGCACGCCCTCGGATGTTTCGGCATGGGGTGAGTTTACAAACACGGTCATCGCCTCGGGGTCGTCAAGCAGCTCGCTTTCCTCAAAGTCGATGACGGCCAAGCGCCCTTCGCCAAATGTGTTTTCACCCATAGCTGTGTTGATCACGCGCGGCATCGGGGTTCGCTGGGGTTCTTCACCCCAGATCAGGCGATAGGACAAGTCGACCTGGCTACCTGCCGTATAGGGTTCCATTGGACGCCAATAGGCGACGATATTGTCGTAGATTTCCTGATCGGCGGGGATTTCGACCAGAGTGACAGTGCCCTTACCCCAATCGCCACTGGGTTCAACCCAGAGGCCCGGGCGCTTGTGATAGTTCGCCTCAAGATCCGCATAGTCCGAGAACTCGCGCTTGCGCTGCATCAGACCAAACCCGCGCGGGTTTGTATCGACGAACGAGGAAATCTGTAGGCGTGTCGGATTTGCAAGCGGGCGCCATAGAACTTCTCCCGCTCCATTGCGGATCAGAAGCCCGTCGCTGTCATGCACGGCGGGGCGGAAATCGTCGAACCGGCTGTGGTTGGTGTCGTCGAAAAGGAACATCGAGGTGCCGGGCGCAATGCCTACGTGAGGTAGCTCTTCGCGGGGGAACAGGGTGGCTTCGATGTCCATGACACAATCAGCGCCAGCAGTGACGTCGAACCGATAGGCACCGGTGACGCTGGGGCTGTCCATCAGCGCATGTACGACCATGTTTCGCTGACCAGGCTTGGGGCGCTCCAGCCAAAAGCGGATGAACTCAGGGAATTCCTCGCCATCTGGGTCGCCAGTTTTAAGAGCAAGACCGCGGGCGGACAGGCCGTAAACCTCGTGCAGACCAATGGCGCGGAAGTAGCTGGCACCCTGCCAGACGCAAAACTCGTCGGTTTCGCCGGGGCGATGCATCTCGGTACGCAGTCTTAGACCTGAGAAGCCCAGCGTGTCATCAATCGGCAGCTGCGGCACGTCCTCGGATTTGTCGAACATGCTGAGATCGAATGCCACAGGCGTTGCCATGCCGTCCTCGACCGTCGACACCTTCACCGTGCGTGGGAAATACAGGCCGGGAGTAAAGAAATCGACGTTGAAGGGTGTTTCGGTCTCATACCAAAGTGCGCGATCCAAACGGAAGCGGATTGAGCGATACTGCTGATAGGTAAGGTCCTGCCATTCTTGCGGCACCATCTCGCGTTCGGCGTAGGGGCGGCTGGCGAGATCGCGGGCCAAAGCGATGACATCGTTGCGATCAAACGGGGTTTCCCCGCCAGTGGCAAACGTGGCCGGAGCGAAGGCAAGTGCCGAAGTCGAGGCCAAAAATGCGCGACGTGTAAAATTCATTTCTTTGACTTCCAAGGTTGTGACTTAAACCAAGCGGCCATGTATGCCACGCCGATGATCATCGCAAAGCCAATCATGTTGGCGATGAATACACTGGCAACATCCCGCCCACTCAGGTCCAATCCGACGCCGATAAGTCGTGCCGCTGCCATGGAAAATACGAAAACCGCCAGCGATTGTTGGCCGACCTTAGTGATCAAGGTCAGCAGGAATTGCCAGATTTTGGCTAGCGCGCTTTGGCCAGTAGCGATCAAGCGATGTCCGTGCTCTCCGGCGATAACCCAGCCCAAATAGGCCAGAGACAGGAAGTGCAGGTACCGGAGCAGGCCAAAATCGGTTTTGTCGCGGAACTCTTTGGTGAGTGGCCAGACCTTGCGAATTTCGTCAGCCAGATCAGGTGCAGCTGCGTTAATCCAGGAAAACACTTTCCAAGACCCAAATGGCATCGAGAAGATCAGGAACAGCACCGCTGCCCAGATCAGGGTTTTCGACACAGGAGGGGCGGGAATCCAGCCGCGCATGAAGGCGAAGCCGGTGAAAAACAGCAGCTGCCAGCCAAATGGGTTAAAAAACCACTGTCGGTCCGACCATGGCTCGGCCGGTAAAGCCAAGGCGCCGGTCTGGGCAATCAACCAGATCCCGATGGATGCCGTGGCGACCGCCCAGAACCCTATACGTGACAGACCCATGAACAGGGGCATCATCGCCAGAACCACCAGATACATCGGGAGGATGTCAAAGTAGTTCGGTACATAGGTCAGCGTGAACAAACCAATGATCTGCGGGGCAGGGTCATTGAAAAAATGCTGCAGGTTCAGTGCAGAGATATAGTCTTTCTCGAACAGCCCGCTTTGGTTCAGCGCCGCCATGGACATGGCCACAAAGAAGAACAGCGCGATATGGGCCCAATAAACCTGCCAGATGCGGAAGGCGACCCGAGCTGTGCCCATCCACCAGCCCTTACGGGCAAAGGCTCCGCCGAACGCTATGGCCGAGGCCATACCCGAACAGAACACGAAAATCTCGGTGGCGTCAGAAAATCCGAACCGAGCGGGAATCCATTTGGCCCATGGGTCGTTTGGAATATGCGCGATTAAGATGATAAACATTGCGATACCACGATAGAAATCCAGTCGCGGGTCGCGCACGCTGACAGGGGCGGCCGCCGAGGCCGCCACAGGCGCAAAATCAGAAGCGGGCGATGCAGTCGCCATACGAGTTCTGTCCTTCTTTGGTCTTTTTTTGTTTTGTTATTCCGCCGGAACGCTTTGTGCGTCTCCGTCGTCGCGTGCCGCTTCGATTAATGCGCGGCGCGCTAAGGCATAATTGTCTTCGCCACCGGCGCGTTTGGCGCGACGGTCGTCCAAGATGCGCTCGACGGCATCCAAACGGCCTGCGCGCAGGCCGGAATCAATTGTGATGCGCTCGAAAACATCACGTTGCGCGTGGCTGCCACCCGCCAGTTGCATGCCGTAGCGCGCGCTCGACAAAAAGTCGAATGCGGCACCGTAGAGACCGTCGCCAAAGGCCTCAAGGCCTTTGGCTGCCGCGACACCAGGATCGGACATGCGGATCGGGGTGTCGCCCTGATTGCGCTGCGCGTCCTTCTGGATACGCTTTAGTATCTTACTGGTCGCGTCGCTACGATTGTCACTGGTCAGCGCCAAAAGATAATGAAGATCGGCAAAAATCAGGCAGCCATCTTCGGTCCGGGCAGCGCTGAGATCAGCCAGCTCTTCCCAGCGGTTGCCAACTTCGACACCTTCCAGCTCAAGCCGAGACAACAGCGAGGTCGCGTTCGAGATATCGCGGTAATCGTCCGTTTTGTCCTGACGAATGTAGTTGTCATACAGATCCATCACCTGATCGACCTGGCCCAGATCCAGATGCATCAGTGCCTTGTGCCACCAGACGTGATAGCGAAAATTGTTGCAGTGGGTCCAAGCATCCTCTCGCCCGGCCAGCCAATCCAGACCCAACTGTGCATTTCCTGTCATCTCATGCACGTGCGCTACAGCGTGCAGGCCCCAAGCATCATCCGAAACCATCCAAAGCGCCTGGCGTCCGGCAATCTCGGCTTTCTCATAAGCGCCGGTTTCCTCTAATGCGAATGAGTGGCAACCCAGCAGATATCCGCGCCCGGCATGATCAGGCGCGTAGGCGGGCAACACACGTTCAATGGACCGGCGCATACCTGCCGCATCACCCAGCACAAACCGGGTGGCATGGCTGAGCTTCATAGCCAAACTATCTTCAGGATGCGAGCGAAGTATCTCTTCGAATTTCTGTATCGCTTGCGAGGGCAGGTCGGACAGATACATCTCCAGCGCTTGAATATAGAGTTTTTCACGCGCGGATACGGGCTGTCTTTCCATCGCTGCATTTGCTGCGGCCAATGCTTCGACCGCGACCGCTGTCATTTCGCGACGACCCAGCAATACCATGAACAGACCTTTGATCGCATGACCCAGCGCAAAGTCGGGCTCAAGTTCCAGTACTTTGCCCAGATGTTGAGGGGTACTTGCCGAATGCGCCATGAACCCAAGCAGGACACCATCCCACGCCTCGACACTCGCCGGGTGGCTGAGGGTGTTCATCTGTCCGAAAACATCTTGTTTCATGCGTTTGGTCCGATCCAGTTGTAAATTTCCACAATTATCGATGTAGCAGGAACTTTAACGGCGTCGTAACAGTATCGCCGCTGCTCTCGAATTGGTGAAAGGCCGTGTGTGGAAAACTTGAAAAAAACCGCCGATTCAACAGCATGTTTCAGCAACATGCTGCCGAATTAGGCGTTGTGTTTCAATCTTCGAACGGGTTTTCCGCGTTCAGGACTGTCTGAGTGTCCGCTCCGAATTCCGGCGGAGCGCAGCGGTAGGTGACGGGCGTGCGCGACAATTTTAGCGGGTTCCCGATCAGATTTACCTCGCCCGGACCGGCCTGCATGGTGATCTGCATTTGTCGAGCCGCAACCTGATCCGAGGCGAAAACCTGATCCAATGTCCGTACCGGGCCAACCGGGACTTTGCGGGCTTCAAGCTCGGCAATCACGGTCGCGGTGTCATAAGATTGCAGCGCTGGGCGCAGTATCGCGTTCAGGGCCTCGCGGTGTTCCAGCCGGGCTGGATTTGTTGCAAATCGCGGATCGTCTGCAAGGGCCGGGTGGCCGATGAATTCGCAAAAGCGGCGGAACTGACCGTCGTTCCCGACCGCCAGAATGACGTGACCATCTGCGGTATCGTAGACCTCGTAGGGTACGATGTTAGGGTGGGCGTTGCCGCGCCGTTGCGGCACTTGGCCCGAGGTCAGGTAATTCACGCCCTCATTAATCAGCCAGGATACTTGTGTATCAACCAAAGCCACGTCGATATGCTGGCCCTCACCGGTCTGATCCCGATGGCGCAAGGCCGCCAGAATGCCGACAGACGCATACATCCCGCACATCACGTCAGAAATCCCTACGGCAACCTTCATTGGTTGGCCTTCGGCGTCGCCGGTCAGCGACATGATCCCGCCATATCCCTGCGCCATAAGGTCATAGCCGGGTTTTGAGGAATTTGGCCCAGTTTGGCCGTAGCCTGAGATCGAGCAATAGACGAGGTTGGGGAATTCTTGGGACAGGGTCGCGTAATCAAGCCCGTATTTCGCCAACCCGCCGGGTTTGAAATTCTCAATCAGGATATCGGCATGCGCAGCAAGCCGTTTGATCTGCGCCTGTCCTTCTGCTGAGGCTATATCGATAGCCACCGACTTTTTGTTGCGGTTGGCCGACATAAAATAGGCGCTGAGGTCTGATTGGTTTCCGTCTGCGTCTGTGACGTACGGAGGACCCCATTGCCGCGTGTCATCACCACCCGTTGCCGGGTTTTCGATCTTGATAACACTGGCACCCAAATCACCCAGCAACTGAGTGCAGGTCGGCCCCGCCAGAATGCGGCTTAGGTCCAGGACCTTGATCCCCTTCAACGGTCCTTCAGATCCGGCCATCATATTCTCCACGGTCAATCTCGGCAGCGATCACGGTAAACGTGGTGGCCTTCATGGCCTCGTTTAACGCTATGCGCAACTCTTCCCGGTTGCGAACGGTGTGGCCGTTACCCCCGAATGCGCGGCCCATGGCTGAAAAATCGTGACGGTCGAAATCGACGCCCATGTTACCCATCTGGCGTTGCCGCTGTTTCAACTCGATCAGAGCAAGACTGGCGTCGACAAAGACCAGAAAGATCGGGTTACCGCCCATCTCGGCAGCGGTTGAAAGCTCTCCGGCAACCATCAGGAACCCTGCATCGCCCGAAAAACTAATGACGGGACGGTCGGGTTCGGCGAGTTTTAGGCCGATGGCCATTGGAACCGCGCAGCCCATGGTGCAGAGCGCCGAGGACTGGATAAGCCCACGTTCTTCGTGGCAGTTCCACATCTGGCTCAACAAGATGCGATGCGCGCCACTGTCGGCGGTTGCCAGCGTTTCAGCGGGCATGGCGGCGCGGGTTTCAGCGATGATGGCCGCTGGTCCCCAGTTTTCATCGCTCGGGAATGCCTGCGCTAAAGCAGCCCGGACTTGGGCAGGTGCGCCACCGGGCCATGTTGCGCGGGCGGGGTTACCCTTGGCGATGGCTTCAAGCGTCGCGCCTGTGTGAGCCACCAGATTCAACCCGGCCTGATGCATGTAATGATCGTTGACCACAGCCGAAATGTCGATGACTCGCGTTTCCTCGGGGTCCCAGATTTCGCGCCAGCCGGGGCGCATTTCGATCGGGTCATAGCCCAAGCACAGAACCAGATCGGATTGTTCAACCAATGGCACCAGATGTTTGTCAGCAAGCGGCGACAGTCCGGCACCGCCCAAGCATAGCGGATGATCCTCGGGTACAACGCCCTTGGCTTTGTAGGTGGTGACGAAGGGGATGCTGAAATGCTCTAGAAACGCCTGCACCACATTACGCGAGTCATCATAGAGAACATCCAGGCCAACAATGGCTATGGGCCGTTCTGCCTCGGCCACCCAACGACGTGCTTTTTCAACACAATTGCCTTCGGGTGCAACGGCAGCGACCTTTGACAGGCGGCGGCGTTTGATACCCGAGACGCGGGTATCTGCGACCGAAATAGGCACGTCGATATGCACAGGACCGGGACGAGGGCGGTTGGCCAGCGTCACGGCCTTGTCGGCGATGACGTCGGCCCCCTGAGCGGTCAGGGTAAATGTCCCCTTGGTGATAGAGCGGTAAACTTGCGCATGATCCATCACCTGATGCGTATAAGTCAGCGCCTCGTCTGCATCGACGCAGCCGGTTAGCACGATCATTGGAACTCGATCCTGCAACGCGTTGGCAACGACGTTGATCCCGTTCATCGCACCGGGACCAAGGGTCGCGACCAATATGGCAGGCGCGCCATCACGGTGATGTATAGCTTCGGCCATGAACCCGGCAGCGTTTTCGTGTTTGGTCAGGTGAAATTTGATCCCGGCTTGTTCAAGCGCATCCACAAGCGTCAGAACTTCGCCACCCGGCATACCAAAAGCGTGGCGGCACCCGGCCTCGAATAGTCTTTGGGCGAGTAAATCAGCCGCGCGGGGGGGGAGGTCCTGCATCAGTTATGCTCCGAAATTTCGTTTTAAAGGAGATTGCGGAGGACGCGCCCGGAAGCAAGCCGGTTCACGCCAGTGTGACTATTTGACTGCAGAATCCGCGATGGCCTGAAACTTTGTGTCAAGTTCGATGGCGATATCTCGCAGGGGCTCTCCGCCCTCATAAACATATGGCGCAAAGACGAAGCTGGGCGTTTTGTAGGAAAGAGTGGCGGTGCCGTCCTCGTTCTCGGTTACATAGAATCGGATCGGCGCCTCGATCATAGCGCTGACGGACGTTTCCAGAACGCGCACAGCGTAGTCGTTGTTGAATACACCGATGACCAGGTTTCCGGGAATAATTATGCCTCGCGCAGCCGCTGCTTTGGTCGGCCCGGCCTGAGTGACCACGATAAGCCCGTTTTCCTTCACGGCTGTCTTGGTGTCTACGACCAGCGAGTCAAAGCTTTTGACGGTCGGATACACCGCCCAGCCGGACAGTGGTTCGTCGGCCCAAACTGGCAGCGCCAGAAAGCAGAGCAGGGACCAAAGCATGCGCATTATGGTGTCTCCTGAGGTCAGTTGATTGGATGATGGCAGAAAACACGATGCTCTGCATTCACAAACCCGCGTGTTCAGGGTTGAACCAATAGGCTAAGGGCCTCGTGCGCTTGGAATTTTGACGGCACGGACAGCTGCACCGCGTTCCTTTTGGCATCCAGACGCCTTTTTCAGATCACGTTTTTCTTCAGCAAATAGATATCCATGATCCAGCCATGATCGGCTCGGGCTTTGGCGCGAGTGTCGAGTATTTTTTGACACACCTCTGTCAGCGGCCCCTTAATCAATATCTCTTCCTTCATACCGACATACGCGCCCCACCAGATGTCATAGTCGGCCATATCCAGCGTTTGAAACGAACACTCGCCATCCAACATAACGGCCACTTTCGAGGCATTTACAGGCCAGCCTTCATCCCGAATGCGACGCCCAGTCGTAACCACATATGGCGCGCCTAAATCGTTGATTGGAATGGCATGGGCCGCAGTAAGCGCCTGCAATGCAGTTATGCCTGGGATCACCCGTGTTTTAGGCTGCGGGGTCAGTCTGTCAGCGATCCGCAGAGAACTGTCATATAGTGACGGGTCTCCCCAGATCAGCAAAGCCACATGGCGCGCTTTAGGGAGGGCATTAATTGCCTCTTGCCAACGCAGCGCGATTGCGTCGTGCCACTCATCGACACCGCGCAAGTAGCCATCGTCGGAGCGGCGTGTGGGGATGTCGAAATAGGCAATTTGTGGCGGGGTATCGGTGACGGTTGAAATAATCTCTTCACGCAGCCCGGTCAGGTCGGCCTTGTTCTCACCCTTACGAGGGATAAGGATCAGGTCCGCGTCACGAATGGCTTGCGCGCCCTGAAACGTTACGTGATCCGGATTGCCGGTTCCGATTCCGATCAGCGTTAGGTCAAACATCGTCAAGCTCTGCCAGCGGTCCATAGAGGATCAGGGCCGGGGCCGTTCCGATCTCGGCGCTCAGTTGTTCGGATAGCGCGCCGACAGTCGAACGGCACAGCTTTTGGTCTGGCGTGGAAACGGATTCAGCCATCAGCGCGGGGGTGTCTAAAGGGAGCCCGTGCTTGTGCAGGGTATCGACCAACAAAGGAAATGTCCGCTTGCCCATGAAAACCACAGTCGTTGCATCAGGATCTGCCAGGGCGGGCAAGTTCAGGTCTTCGGGCAGTTTGCCGCTGACGTCGTGGCCCGTGATGAATTGCACCCGTCGTGCAGTCAAGCGTCGAGTTAGCGGTATGCCTGCCGCTGCTGCCGCCGCGACTGCCGAAGGAATGCCAGGGATGATCTCGTATTCAATTCCGGCTGCGCGCAAGGCTACAAGCTCCTCTTCAAGCCGCCCAAACATCCCGCCATCACCAGATTTTAGCCGCACGACATGTTGGCCGGTCTGCGCATATTCCACCAGCAATCGGCTGACATGATCCTGCTTGGGCGATGGGCGGCCTGCACGTTTTCCGACGCCAACCAGATCGGCGTCTTCGCGCGCGTGGCTCAAAATCGGGCCGCTGCTGAGGTCGTCAAAAAGCACCGCATCAGCCTTTTGCATCCGGTCGACAGCTTTAAGCGTCAGTAATTCCGGATCACCAGGGCCGGACCCGATAAAAGAGACAAACCCGCTCATGCCGAGGCCTCCGCGATCAGGTGAAAGAACGTGCCAGTGACATTGCCGCGCACTGACCCGGTCTGTGGTCCTTCCGCGCCTTCGGCGTCAAACACGCGAGCCAACGGAGCGTCGGGCTGTTCGACAATCGAGGAATAGTGGAATTCATGCCCGCGCAATGCGGTTTCCGCTGCATATCCTGGCATTGGGGCCAGCAATTCCGCCCGGCGATAACCCAAATTGAACTTGCGTTTTTCATACGAGGTCACCAGCCCCAACAGGCCAGCCATCTGGTGTTGCACGCCCTCTTTGTCGATCAGGGCCTGACCCAGCGCCATGTATCCACCACACTCACCATGCACTGGCTTTGTTTCGGCATGTTTGCGCAGCCCGGTCAGAAAGTTGTCGGCAGAAGCCAGGGTCCCAGCATGCAACTCAGGATACCCGCCCGGCAACCAAACCAGATCAGCATCCACAGCCGGGGCCTCATTTGCCAAGGGTGAAAACGGCAGAATCTCTGCACCTGCCGCTCGCCAGCCTTCCAGCAAATGCGGATAGGTGAAGGAAAACGCAGCATCTCGAGCCAACGCGATCCGCTGGGCCGGGGGACGCGGCAGCGCGGCTGACGATGGCCCTGCTGGGCCTGAGGAAGCTGCCCGCTTGATTGCCTCAAGATCTACATGCTCACGCAGGAACGCAGCATAGCCGACAATTGCGCTTTCCAGATCAGGGTGTTCAACCGCCTGTATCAAGCCCAAGTGGCGTTCGGGCAATGTTAGGTCGCCGCGCCGAGGCAGGACGCCCAAAACTGGCAGCCCTGCGCGCTCCATGCCTAGCCGAGTCAGGCGTTCGTGCCTTGGGCTTGCGCATCGATTCAGGATCACGCCGGCAAAGGGCAAATCAGGGTTATACATCTTGAACCCCAATGCCGTCGCTGCCGCCGATTGCGCCTGACCACCCACATCCAGCACCAACACCACTGGCCAGCCCATCCGCAAAGCAGTCTCGGCGCTGGACCCATGCCCGAGTTCGCCCGGCTTGGCGACGCCATCGAACAGACCCATCGAGCCTTCTGCCACTACGATATCCGCACCCTCGGCTTGGGCTGAGATGGCGCTAAGAAGCGGATCAGCCATCGCCCAACTGTCCAGGTTGAACGAAGCGCGTCTCGCCGCAGCTTGGTGAAAGGCCGGGTCGATGTAGTCTGGACCGCTCTTGAACGGTTGAACATTCAAACCATCTTCGGCCAAAGCCCGAAGAAGCCCCAACATAACAGTGGTCTTACCGGTCCCCGAGGACGGAGCAGAGATTAAAAGGCCCGGAGGGTTAGTCATCACCGTGGCTCCAGCTGGACCACGGGCTATCGGCGCTTTGCGGGCGATAGCGGCGGTCGTAATCCTTAGAATACAAGCAGCTTTTGTTGAACCCTTCGCCCGCCAGCGCCGGACCCACCATGATAAGGGCGGTGCGTGAGATGCTCTCGTCCAGTGCGTCTTTCAATGTCGCCAATGTCGCTCGGATGATCCGCTCATCTGGCCAACTGGCGCGATAGACAACTGCGACCGGGCAGTCTGCGCCATAGGCCGGGGTCAGGTCGGCGATCACTTTGTCCAGATTGCCAATCGAAAGGTGAATAGCCAGCGTTGCACCGGTGCGCGCGAAGTTCTCCAGTGTTTCACCTTCGGGCATCGACGACGCTCGGCCCGGAGTGCGGGTCAGCACAACCGATTGCGCAAGACCGGGTAGTGTTAACTCGGTTCCCAGCGCCGCGGCTGCGGCGGCAAAAGAAGGCACGCCGGGTGTTACGCTCACTGGGATACCCATCTCTTTCAGGCGGCGGATTTGCTCTCCCATAGCCGACCAAATGGACAGATCGCCCGAATGCAGCCGTGCCACGTCGTGTCCAGCCTCATGTGCCGCCTCGATCTCGGCCATGATCCGATCCAGATCCATTGGTGCGGTATTGATGATCTTTGCACCTTCGGGGCAGTGGCTGAGGATTTCCTCGGGCACCAAAGACCCGGCATAAAGACAAACCGGGCAGGACGCGATGATATCGCGCCCACGCAGTGTCAGCAGGTCTGCGGCACCCGGTCCGGCGCCGATGAAGTGAACGGTCATGTCTTTCCTCCGATGGCGACGGCGCAGGTGGCAAGCCGGTCGTCCGAAATTTGTCTAGGGGATGTCAGCCGCGCGCCCTGTCCGGCGGCGGCTAAGGCGGAAGCTTCGGCCACGCTGCCGGTTCCATAGGTGGCGCGACTACGAGTCGAGCATGTAAGGGTGCGTTGCCCGGCCAAGTCGGTGGGCGCGATGAAATGCAGGGGCAGGGCGGCGGTTGCAGCGAATTCGGCAAGCGCAGCATGACCCTCTTTGTCTGCCACTGTGGCCAAGGCATCCACGGTTTGACCCGCGCTGGCCCGGTCAAAAGCCGTGCGCAGGCTTTCCAGAGTAGCCGTTGACGAAAATCCCAAACCCGCCACGATCATAGGGTGACACTCCACTGCACCACAGGGTAGGCTGATTTCCAGCCGCGCCTAGGGCCTAGCGCCGACGCCTGGGCTAGTTCGATGCGCAGAAGTTCGCCCCCCAGTTTGTCTTGCCACTGTGCCAGCAACGCTTCGCTTTCTAGTGTCACGGCATTGGCGACAATTCGCGTCCCTGCTGGCAGCGCGTCGCGCAGCCATGCCAACAAGTTGGCGCTCAACCCGCCCCCAATGAACACGGCATCGGGCAAGCGTAGGCCAGACAAAGCGTCCGGTGCGGTGCCGTGAATTACTTTCAGGCGATCTTGCCCCAAAGTGTCAGCGTTGCGACGTATACGATCAGCGCGATCCTCACGGGGTTCGATTGTAGTCGCCGTCAGCGATTGGTCACACATCAGCCATTCGATACTGACCGATCCGGTACCGCCACCAATATCCCAAAGGTGCTCCCCCCGCTGTGGGGCGAGGGCGGACAGCGTCAATGCTCGAACCGGTCGTTTGGTGATCTGACCGTCGGTTTCAAAAATCTCATCAGGCTTGCCAGAGGATTTGGGGAAAGCCTGTCCATCACCAGCGACCTCAAGCCCCACACAAACCGGGTGGTCAAATCCACCCAGAAGCGCCTCGGTCAATGAGACGCTGCGCGCGCGTTCGCGGGGGCCGCCCAAGGCCTCCATTACGTGCAGGCGTGTGCCCTCGAAACCGGTTTCGGTCAAGTAGGTTGCCAGTTCCGCGACTGCAGCGCCATTGCGCAGTAACAGGATGGCATGCAAACCAGGGGCGAGATGTGGCCTCAGCCTGGTTAGGGGTGCCGCGTGTAAGCCAAATGTCAGCGTGCTTTCCAGCGGCCAACCCAGCCGCGCGGCGGCCAGAGAAAAGGTCGACTGCCCTGGTAGAGCTGTCCATTCCCCGGCTTCGAAACTACGCGCTATGACCGAGCCGGCGCCGAACCAGAACGGATCGCCCGAGGCCAGAACGATGGTCGGTCGTCCACGAAAACCCGTCAGGATCGGCAATCCGTCGGCGAAAGGCACTGGCCACTCTACCATCTGGGCATCGGTTTGGAGGATCAGCGACAGGTGCCGTGGCGGCCCCATGATGATTTCCGCGCGTTCAAGCACTTGACGGCTTGCAGGGGGCAGTCCATCCAGTCCATCTTCGCCCAAGCCCAGAACAGTCAGCCACGGAGATTCAGACATGACGCACCTCCTGATACTTGGCGGCACGACTGAGGCCAACGCGCTGGCTAAAGCTGTCGCACAAGAAGGCATTCCTGCGATCTATTCTTACGCAGGACGGGTCGACAACCCGCGCCCACAGCCCTTGCCGGTGCGTGTCGGTGGGTTTGGTGGGACAGACGGGCTTGTGCGTTATCTGCGTGAAAACGCGATTACACATGTGGTCGATGCCACCCATCCCTTTGCTGCGCAGATGAGCAGAAACGCCGTCGAAGCGAGCCAAGAAACCGCCGTGCCAATGGCCGCGCTGACCCGTCCGAAATGGCAGGAGCAAAACGGTGACCGCTGGCATCATGTCCCGGATTTTGAGGGCGCGGTGGCCGCGTTGTCCGGCCCGCCGCAGCGCGTCTTTCTGGCCGTTGGTCGTTTGCACCTTAAGGACTTTGCCGCCCAGCCCCAGCATCATTACCTGTTGCGGCTTGTGGATGAACCCGATGCGATCCCCTTGCCGAATTCCGAGGTGGTAGTCTCGCTTGGGCCTTTTACTGAGGCTGGTGACCGGGCACTTATGCAGCGCCACGGGACTGAGCTGGTGGTTTCCAAGAACGCTGGCGGTACCGGAGCGCGGGCCAAGCTGGACGCGGCGCGGGCGCTGGGCGTGCCGGTGCTTATGATCGACCGACCGACCCTGCCGCAGCGGACCGAATTGTCGAACGTGACAGAGGTTCTGGACTGGCTGGATCATTCCGGCGTGAACCTCGGAGTATAGACGATCGGAGCGCCGTCCCGCTTGATTACACGAGTCAACGAGGAACCGACGATCACAACAGTCTGCATGTCGGCCATGTCGGGTGTCGCCTCGGCCAGTGTCGAAACCCGGATCGCCTCGTCTGGGCGTGAGACGGCGCGCGCGAAGAGGATCAGACGCTCGGGCTCGCATTCTCCGCGCAGGATTTCCAGCGTTTTCACAAAGCCTTCGGGGCGGGATTTTGATCGAGGGTTGTAAAACGCCATCGCGAAATCCGCCTGCGCGGCCAAACGCAGGCGCTTTTCGATCAGGGACCATGGTTTCATGTTATCGCTTAGGTTAATTGTGCAAAAATCATGCCCCAGCGGAGCCCCCGCACGTGCCGACGCGGCCAGCATCGCCGTGATCCCTGGCAGCACGTCGATGGGAGTGTCGCGCCATTCGGCGGGGCCGTTTTCCAGCGCTTCGAACACTGCTGCCGCCATGGCAAACACGCCCGGATCGCCCGAGGATACAACAACCACACGCTTACCTTCAGCCGCCATCTGCAACGCGTGTTGGGATCGGTCGATCTCTACTCGGTTGTCACTGGCGTGCAGTGTTAGACCGGGGCGTTCCGCAATTCGCGCGACATAGGGAATATAGCCGACCACATCCGTGGCCTCGGCCAGCGCGGCGGTCACTTCGGGCGTCACAAGGTCTTCGTTACCCGGCCCAAGGCCCGCGATTTTAACCCAGCCGCTCATGGCCGCCGACCTTGACCATGAACGATGATGATCGAAAAATACGGGGTCGTTTTTTCAGAAGCCTCGGACAGTTTTGTCACCGTTTGGTTGGGCATCTGCGCGAATTCCACGATCCACGCACGGTCATAGAGCCCCGCCGTCTTAAGCGCTCGTTTCACCTTGTCGATATTGCGCCCGATCTTCATCACGACCAAAGCGTCGGTCTCAGCCATGCGGCGCGCCAAAACGTCTTCGGGCAGGGTACCGACCAGCACGGTCAGCACGTCGTCGCCCCATGTGATCGGGTTGCCTGTCGCGGTCCACGCGCCAGACATGCCGGTAATTGCAGGGACAACTTCTACATTAGCTTCGTCTCTTAAGCGGCTATAAAGATGCATGAAAGATCCGTAGAAAAATGGGTCCCCCTCGCACAGAACAACCACGTCCTCACCCTGGTCGGACAGAGCCTTTAGGTGTGCTGCGCAATCTTTGTAAAAGGCTGACAGCATCTCGTTATACCGCGGATCATCCAGCGGGATTTCAGTGGTAACCGGGTATTCCATCGGGAATTCAACCGCACCTTCAGGGATCATCCCGTTTACGATCTTGCGCGCCTGACCGTCGCGACCTGGTTTGCGAAAAAACGCAACATGGCGCGCATTACGCAGCAGATGGTCTGCCCGAACGCTCATCAGGTCGGGGTCGCCGGGTCCAAGGCCCACGCCGTATATTTTGCCAGTACTCATTCCGCGCGGCTCGCGATTGCGTTGATGGCGGCGACAGTGATGGCACTGCCGCCCAGCCGGCCCTTGACGATGCACGAGGGTACAGGCTGTGCCTCCCACAGTGCGTCCTTGGATTCGACTGCGCCGACGAAACCCACTGGACAGCCAATGATTGCAGCAGGGCGTGGGCAGTCGGGGTCTTCCAACATATTCAGAAGGTGGAACAGGGCTGTCGGGGCATTGCCGATTGCAACCAGCGCACCCTCCAGATGCGGACGCCACAGCTCCAACGCGGCGGCCGACCGGGTATTGCGCATCTCGGCGGCCAAGGGGCGCACGCGCTCGTCATGCAGGGTGCAAATCACCTCGTTATCGGCTGGCAGACGAAAACGAGTGACGCCCTCGCTGACCATGCGTGCATCGCACAGGATCGGGGCACCGCCTTCCAGCGCGGTCCGGGCCGCTGTCACGAAGCCCGGCGAGAAATGCACGAATTCTTCCAATCCGACCATCCCGGCGGCATGAATCATACGTACAGCGACCTGTTCCTCGTCGGCGTCGAACCGAGCCAGATCGGCCTCGGACCGGATCGTGGCAAAGCTCTCCTTGTAGATCGCGGCGCCATCGGTTTCGTATTCATAGGGCATCAGGTCAGGTCCATGGTCTTGAGTGTTTCGAGTGTCAGGCCGCGCTGGCAGGGTTCATCCCCTGCGCGACCATTTTTGACAAGGTCAAATCGCCCTTCGCGACCGACCAGAGTAACGTCCGCAGCCCCCATTCGCGCACAGCCTTTGGCGCAGCCCGAGACATGCAGGTTGCCAGAAACCCGTGGTGCCAACACGCGTGCTATTTCACGGGTTTCCACATGTGCCTGAGGGCAATATGGCGCGCCGGGGCAGGCGTCAGTGGTCATCAGGGGATCGGCGGCCGCAGTAACAAAGGCTGCTGCAGGTATCGACGCTCCGCCTTCCAACAGAAACAGCCTCCAAGGCGTGACACGCAGGGCGGATGCACCAGTGTCTTCCATCAAACCAAATAGGCGACGGGCAGGTAGTTGTCCGAAAACCGCGCCATAGAAAGCTCCCAAGTCGCAAAGACCAGGAGTCAGTGGGGCACCTAAATCCCCAGGTTGGCTGTCTTGCCACTGCTTCGGCAGACCTTGCGTGCTTACAACGCGGGCCATACGGCGGTTTTCGGGTGTCTGATGCTCAGCGAACCAATCTGACAATTCGATTAGTCGGTCAATAGCATCTGCTTCGGTCACTCGCCGACCGTTTTCGCACCCATCGGCCCGCAGTATCAGGCCATCCGCGCCGGTTTCCAGCCGTATGTCTGCAGAATCCTCTGCTAAAAGACGGGCAGGGCCGGTGTCGATGGCAAATCCGAATTTTGCAGGCAGGGTCGGGAGTTCCGACAGCCGATTGATCAACGCTTGCGTCAAACGCGCTGTTAGGTCGCCCGTTTGGTAAAGCGGTGTGACAAGGATGTTGCGCCGCACCTCAATGCCGGGCTCGGCATCCAATAGGTCTAGCTCCGCAAGCTCAGAAAGCAGTGAATGATGGTCTGCTTCTTTTACGCCACGCAGCTGCAAATTGGCACGGTTGGTCAGATCAATAGTGCCATTGCCGAAGCGCTCGGCTAATTCACACAGCCCCATCACCTGAGAAGCATTCAGCCGGGCCAGTCTGGGGCGAACGCGCACAACTAAGCCGTCTCCTGACATCATGGGTCGATGAGCACCCGGACACCAACCCTGAACGAATGGGGCGCTCATCCCAAGCCCTCCAAATCGGCAAGGATCGAGTTTCTGCGTGTGTTCCACAACCCGGCTTCCAGCAACGCGCGAAACCTGTCCTGCATGGCCTGATGCGCCTGTGGGTTCGCCTCTTGCAAGAAGGCATCCACCTCGGCGTCGCCTAGGGTCGCATCGTGATAGAGGTCGAATAAATGCGGCGCAACCGTACCCGACAGATGGGCAAATGACGCCATGTGATCCAACGTCGCCGCGATCTCGGCGGCGCCACGGAAACCGTGCCGCTGCATTCCCGCGATCCAGCCGGGATTGGCGGCGCGGGCATGCACGACGCGGCTGATTTCTTCGGGCAGGGTGCGGGCGCGCGGATTTTCAGGGTTGGTGTTGTCCAAATGATAAAGCTGCGCGTTGCCGCCGGTAAGCTTTTTCGCAGCGGCAAACCCGGCTTCATGTGTGGCGTAGTCGTTGGCCAGCAGCAGATCGGTCTCGGTCAAGTCCTGTAGGTGAACAAAACTGTCCGCATTGGCGACGCGCTCGGTGATTCCGTCGACATCTTGCGCGATATGCTCGCCTTCCAACGCAAATGAACTGGCTTGTAGCCATGCTTCCCCGGCCTGTGCACGCGCCTCATCAGTATATGTTTCGGACAGATGTGTCATGTTCAGGCCATAGCTGCCGGGAGCGGGACCAAAGACCCGCGCGGCGGGGTCTTGTCCTGCGTAGGGATTCCAGTCCGCTGCCTCATCACGGTCTGATAAGGCACGGATGGCCTGACCAAACAGCGCCGAAAGCGTCGGGAAAACATCTCGGAACAGGCCTGACACGCGCAGGGTAACATCTAGTCGCGGGCGGCTGAGGTCAGTAATTGGCAAAACCTCGATGCCCGAAACCCGCTCTGATCCATTGTCCCAAACAGGTTTGACCCCCAACAGGTGCAGTGCCATGGCGAATTCTTCACCGGCAGTGCGCATGGTGGCGGACCCCCACAAGTCCACGATCAGCCCTTTGGGATAATCGCCTTCTTCTTGCAGATGACGCCGCACCAGTTCTTCGGCCAGCTTGACACCTTGCGTATAAGCGGCGCGGGTCGGAACCGAGCGCGGGTCGGTGGTATATAGGTTCCGCCCCGTCGGCAAAACATCCGACCGACCGCGGTAGGGAGAGCCCGAAGGTCCAGCCTCAATCCGTTTGCCCGCCAGCGCGTCCAACAGCGCCGACCTTTCGGCGTTTGCAGACGGCGCAGGATCGAAATTGCTCGTGACTTCCGGCACACGACCAAAAATGTGCAGCCCGTCTCCGAATTGACTTTCCTTGATGTCACAAACGAAGCGATCAATGCGGGTGATTGCCTCGGCAGTGCAGGTGGCCTGATCAAGACCAAGGTCGCCTTCGAGTCCTATGGCCTGCGCCTCATCCCGAATATCGATTTGCAAGCGATCCCTTCGCTTGGGGTCCAGCCCGTCGGCGTTTGAGAACTCATCCAACAGCGTTTCCAACCGCACCATGCGATCCGGCGTACCGCTTTCTTTCAAAGGGGGTGGAATATGCCCCAGCGTCACAGCCCCGATCCGGCGCTTGGCCTGAGCCGCTTCACCTGGGTCGTTTACGATGAAGGGATAGATTACTGGAAGGTCTCGGATAAGTGCTTCGGGCCAGCAATCGGCGGACAGGGCAACGGATTTTCCGGGTAACCACTCCAGAGTACCGTGCGCTCCGATATGGATCAGCGCATCTGCGCCTAAGCCTTCACGCAGCCAGAGATAAAACGCGATGTAGCTGTGGCGCGGAGTGCGGGATAAGTCGTGGTAGTCGTCATCGCGTAACTCTGGTGTGCCGCGTTCGGGTTGCAAGGCAATCAAAGCCTTTCCACGCATGAGGGCATTAAAGTGGAAGGCTCCATCTGCGAAAGCTGGGTCATCCTCTGGCCGGCCCCAAACTGTTTGCAAGTCCAAACGCAACTGTTCGGGCAGTCCTTTTAGCGCGGTTAGATAGTCTTGGAGTGACCACGAAACCCGGGCGTCCAAAAGAGTATCTGCAATCGGCTCTGCGGGTGCGGTGTCGTAACCTTCGCCTTGCAGATCAGAGAGCATCGCCTCGGTCGAGGCCAGAGCATCCAGACCAACGGCATGGGCCATCTGCCAATCTTTGCCCGGATAGGTCGACAGCACGAGCGCTGGGATTTGATCCGCTTTGGGTTTGTCGTGCAGGTTCAGCCAGCCGGTCACGCGGTCAATGATCGCCTCAATCCGTTCGGGTTCTGCCCGGTGGGCGAAGCGGGAATATTCCAGATGCGGGTCGCGTTTGCCGGGTTCCTTGAATGAAGCAATGCCCGCTGATATGCGCCCATCCACTTCGGGCAAAACCACATGCATCGCCAGGTCGGCAGGCGAGAGGCCACGTTCCGCGTCGGCCCACGCCTTGCGGCGCGAAGTGGCAAGGGCGACTTGAAAAACCGGCACATTGGCAGCGTCCAAAGGTGACGTACCCGATGCGCCTTTGCCTGAAAACGAAGTGGCGTTGATTATTGCTGATGGGGCCAGCGCCACGACATGTTCGCGCAGCCATTCGGCGGCTGCTGGTGCCTTAAGAGACGGGGCAAACAAACCCACTGCGTCGAATCCACGTGCGCGAAAACGTTGTATAAGCGCGGCAACCGGAGCTGTGTCTGCTGAGGTCAGGTATGCACGGTAGAAAGTCACAAGGACGCGGTTTGTGTCCCCAGTAAAAGCCTTGTCGACCGGGATCACACCACGATCCGGGCACCACGCGCCACATTCAGGGATCGTTTTGGCCCCCATCACCGGACCGGCATATAACCCTGCGGCGAGCGCCATCTGCGCCAGTGCCGCTTGCGCTGCGACTTCTCCGCCGGTGTCACACAGATGCGCAAGGCGGCGTAGGGAAGAAATGGGCAGAGTAGAATACTCGTCAAGTCGGGTGTCTTCGCGCCCATCCGCAGGCAAAACAGCCAGCGCGATGCCTTTGGCTTGGGCCAATGCCAGAACCTGTTGAAGCCCGTAAGTCCAATATGGCACCCCACCGATGAGACGGATTAGAATGCCCTTGGCGCCTTCCAGCGTTTGCTCGACATAAGTATCGACGGACAGTGGGTGCTTGAGTGCCGTCAGGTTTGCCAGCCGCATTGAGGGCATGCGCCCTTCGGGCCCACCGCCGCGATGCCAGCCTGCCGCGAAAGCGCCGAGGTCGCTGTCCGAAAAGGACAGCACCACCAAATCCGCCGGGCTCTGGCCCAGATCGGTCGGCGTCTCGGTTTCCTCTAACCCGTGGCTTTCGCGGAAGACGACGTGCATGGTTTACTCGGCGGCCTCGGCGACACCGACGAGGATATCGCGGATCGCGGCCTCTTTGATATCGTCATGCTCGGCGATAACAACCAGACGCGAACGGCGTTCTTCGCCGGGTTCCCACGGACGGTCGTACTGGTGACGCACGCGCGCGCCTACGGCCTGCACCAACAGACGCATCGGCTTGCCCTGAACGGCGGCATAACCTTTGACGCGCAGGATGTTCAATTCGTTGGCCAGACGTTCGATATTGGCGACCAGTAGGGCCGGATCGGTCTGTTCCGGCAGCTCGACGATGATGCTTTCGAAATCGTCATGCTCGTGATCATGGTGCCCGTCGTGATGCGACGGGCGGGCGTCCATGTCATCTTCGGCTGCTGCTTCCAGACCCAGAACAACGCGTACGTCCACGGCACCTTCGGCGACTTCGACGACGGGCAGGGGGCGCGGGGCCTCGGCTGCAATGATCTCTTTGGCCTTTGCAACCCCTTCCGGACCAGCCAGATCGGGCTTGGTCAGCAGGATGATGTCGGCGCAGGAGATCTGATCCTCGAACACTTCGGACAAGGGCGTCTCGTGGTCGATCGAGTCATCGGCTAGTCGCTGGGCATCCACGGCTTCGACATTCGGAGCGAAGCGACCGGCGGCCACAGCCTCGGCATCGGCCAGAGCGATCACACCATCCACGGTGATCTTGGACCGGATATCCGGCCAGTCGAATGCTTTCAGCAGGGGCTTGGGCAGGGCGAGGCCCGAAGTTTCGATCAGGATATGATCCGGACGCGGCTCAAGCGCCATCAGCGCCTCGATTGTCGGGATGAAATCATCGGCGACGGTGCAGCAGATGCAGCCATTTGCCAGCTCCATGATGTTTTCCGCCGGACAATCCGGGATGGCACAGGATTTCAGGATATCGCCATCCACACCTACGTCGCCAAATTCGTTGACGACAACGGCCAAACGCTTGCCCTGCGGGTTCTGCATCAGGTGCTTGACCAGCGTTGTCTTGCCCGAGCCCAAAAAGCCGGTGATCACAGTGACGGGGAGTTTTTCAAGGTTCGACATGATCTCAGGCTCCAATCGGGGGGATGCGCGAGGCGCAGTTTTTGCGGAAATGTTCAGGGCGTTCGCGCCACTTCACCAGCCCATCTTCGGTGGCCAAATATTTGGTCGCGCCGTCGACGATGACCTCGACATGATCAACCTCGTTCAGGTTCTCATAAACGAAAGTCCAGCGTTCGGGGCCGCCGCGCAGTACGATGGAACAGCCCTGATCGCAGTTTGACAGGCACTCGACAGGTTTAAGCTGGATACCATCCGGCAACCCTGCATCTTCCAGCGCTTTGTGTAACAACGTGCCGGGCCGTTGTTCGTCATTTTCGATTGGCAAGCCACGGCGGCAAGTGGTGCAGACCAGCAACTCGACGGGTGCGGTCTCGGTCATGTCTCTCATCCCCCCAAATCCTCTTTTCGGGGGACGGGGTTTCATGCGGGCCACGTCTGCACATGGACCCGACACCGGAACACCCCGTCCGGTTTCAACTTCGGGCGCTGGCAGGTCTCCCGGCTTGCGGATGTCGGGGCGTTAGCCCTGGCAGATGTCCCGCCTTCCCGGCCTAATCGGCCAGTGGCATTGGGCACCCTCTCCGGTCACGGTCGCGGGGGCGGCTGCGTTTGGCGGAAAACCCGTTGACGCATTCCCTTTTCATCCACCTTAAGTGGACACCAACGAAATGGACATGCGGCACGGGCAGGGGGGTTGTCAAGCGCGAGGCGCGGGTTGAATTCGCTCAGGTCAGAAAGCGACCCGCTTGTGTCAAACTGCGGCATCCATGGTCAGCCGATCCCGCAGCCATGCGCAAAACAGTCCCGCCGCTGCTGTCGGCTGGGCAGTCCCTTGTGCGCTGATCAAATAATGCGACTGGGCAAATGGAATCGCTGGGCCTGCTATATCAATCGGTGCACCTTGCCTGATTGCATTTCGCGCAAAACGTTCCAGTATCGTCGCGTAGCCTGCTCCGGCCATGACAAGCTGTAGCGCGGCGACCGTCGTATCCACCGAATGCTGGGGCGGTTGATCTGGTGGCGTGAAGTTGTTGGCCTCAAAATACTGCGCCCAATTATCTTCGTATCCAAGTATATGAATCAAAGGCCCTTTCTGCAGGTTGCTCAGAGTCGAAGTACTGCGTCCAACTCGGTGCACTGGAACCAGCTTTTCCTCGGTCAGCTTCTCAGAGCGCACTTCTGGCCAGTCGCCGTAGCCAAGCCGGATTTCCACGTCTACGTCGCTGGGCGCTACGTTGTCATTCCAGATGTGTGAGACCAAACGCACCGGTATATCCGGGTGTTTTTGGGTAAAGTCCGGCAGTTCTGCGGCCAACCAGTAAGTTGCAGTAGAAATCGCCGCGCGGATTGTCAGGGTTTGACGTGACGCGGGGCCAAACAGGCTGTTTGTCGAAAGCGCAATGTCACTTAGCGCACGCCGAACCGTTAACGAATAGGACTGCCCCAACTCGGTCAACTCCAAACGTCGGGCGTTCCGGGTGAACAGTTTTTGTCCCAGTTCGGCTTCAAGCGAGCGTATATGCAAAGAAACTGCTGTTTGCGTCAGGCCAATTTCCCGCGCCGCCGTTGTAAAGTTCAGATGCCGTGCAGCAGATTCAAAGCTGCGGAGCCATGCGGGGTTGGGAAGACGGTCCATTAATCACCAAATTATTTTGACCATAACGAACCATATTATTCATTTTATTTCACACTAGACAACGCGGATACTCAACATGAATGCGACCGTCAGGAGGAAAAGATGAAAGTCGGTTTTATCGGATTGGGAAACGTCGGCGGCAAATTGTCAGGCTCACTTCTGCGCAACGGAATAGATCTGACAGTTCATGACTTAAACCCCGACCTGGTTGCTGAGTTCGTCGCCAAAGGTGCCACAGCGGCGGAAAACCCAGCTCAGATGATGAGAGATTGTGACGCGGTGATCACATGTCTTCCATCACCTGCTGCTTCAGACGCGGTTATGCAACAAATGCTGCCCGAAGTTGCGCCGGGCAAAATCTGGATGGAGATGTCCACGACGGACGAGGCTGAGGCCAAACGCCTCGGTGCGCTGGTGATTGAACGCGGAGGGGCTGCCGTTGATTGTCCTGTATCTGGCGGGTGCCACAGGGCGGCGACCGGCAATATCTCAATCTTTGCCGGATGTGACCGCGAAACGTTCGAGCGAATCCTGCCGTTCCTTACCACGATGGGGCGCCGCGTTCTGCACACTGGGGAACTGGGGTCGGCTTCGGTCTTGAAGGTGCTCACGAACTATCTGGCGACGGCAAACCTGATCACGTGCGCCGAGGCGTTGGTAACGGCCAAGGCCGCCGGTATGGATCTAAACACCACATATGAAGCGATTAAGATATCCTCGGGCACCTCATTTGTGCACGAGACTGAAAGTCAGGTTATCTTAAACGGGTCGCGTGATATTTCCTTTACGATGGACCTGGTGAAAAAAGACATTGGTCTTTTTCAGGAGGTGGCTGACCGCGCCGGAGTCCCGCTGGAAATCAATCCTGTGATGATCAAAATCTTTGACGATGGCATCGCCCGGTACGGTGATCGTGAGTTGTCACCCAACATTATCAAACGCTTGGAAGAGGCGACCGGGATGGACATCACCGCGCCAGGTTTCCCGCCAGAGATGATGGATGACGAGCCTGAGGAGCCTGGATATGAAGTCATTCCGCAGGGGCGCAGTAGTGAATAACATAAATCATTGGGTCTTAAAGGGATTTGGAGGCGAGTACCGGAATCGAACCGGTGTACACGGATTTGCAATCCAAATGATAGCAATCATTGCGCAAGATCATGTCAATCGGAGGCGTAATTATCGATTATTTTCAGTGGTTTGCCCCCTTTTTCGCCGCTCAGAAAGCTCACAAGTGAACTCACTAATCTTTTTTTTGGCCCCGCGGCGGCCCCATCGGTCGACATAGTTTAGCCAAAGAGTTCACCGGCCTTGCGAGCGGCCTCTGCTGCTGCTTCTTGGTCTTCCGCTACGTAGAGATCGAGAGTTGTAGTTGAACGGGAATGGCCCATCAGCGTTTGCAGAGTCTTAATGTCCGTCCCCGCAACATGATGTTGCGTTGTCCCAAAAAGGTGCCTCAGCCCGTGCACTCCTTGAACACCTTTAGGCAAGCCA
Source organism: Ruegeria sp. CK1 (assembly GCF_056536545.1). Classification (NCBI taxonomy): domain Bacteria; kingdom Pseudomonadati; phylum Pseudomonadota; class Alphaproteobacteria; order Rhodobacterales; family Roseobacteraceae; genus Ruegeria; species Ruegeria sp. CK1. Next base: position 502,420 of record NZ_JBQFPX010000002.1, on the reverse strand, counting down.
AGCTTCTGGCGCATTCTGCGAGCGCGCGCGGACAAAGCATCGAGATTAAGCGGTTCTCCGTAGGGTGTGCAGAAAACCAGGTCGTTGTCTGTCCAAGCTGAGCCGGCGGCGAGCCGGCTTTCATTCACCTGATGTTGACAAGTCCGGAGAAGTGCGACCGCCTGCGGCGGTAGTGGAATGGTTCGCCGTGAGGAACGCGATTTCGGTTCACAGAAGATCCAAAAGGACCTTCCGCTCGCCGATTGCCGAATGAGCGTTTGACGGACATCAAGGCGACCGAGAGTAAGATCCACAGCACCCCATGTCAGTCCTCCCACTTCGCTGCGGCGCATGCCCGTTTGCGCCATAAGGCGGAAGAGGGGGCCATCATTCGTTGCGTCCATTGCCTCAAGGAACCGCTTCGCATCTTCGATGGAGTCCACTTTGGGGCGCGGACGTGCAGGAGCACTTGGTGTTTCGACGGCGTCAACCACGTTGAACGGAAGGTACCTACGCCGTACAGCATCACCGATTGCCTTGTGCATTACTGCGCGGCTCTGGGAAATTGTTGATCCGGAAAGCCTTCTTTGACGCAAATCGGCCAACCAAGCCTCTATGTCTTCCGCAGCCAATGCAGAGAGCCTAACGTGTCCGATTGAACGGATCGCCGTCGCAATTTTACTTCGGTAGCCTGAGATTGTGTTGGGTCGGATATTACCGGATTGTTCCCTAGCCGAGAGCCACTCTCTAAGGAATTTACCGAGAGTGCCTTTGCCGAGAGTGCCGCCATGCGAGCCAAAATGGATCTGCTCTGCTAGCCAAGTCTTAGCGTCAGATAAGTTGTCGAAGGATTTTGATGCACGTTGGCGTTCCCCAGTTCGAGTTGTCGACTTGATGGACGCTCGGAAGCGTTTTTTGCCTTTGGGCGTGATATAGCGTTCGACGTGTCCGCTCACCTCTCGGTCCCCTTGTTTTTTGCAGCACGATGGCGGGCAGTTGCGTGAGATGAGCGACAGGCGGATCGGCAATATTTTGAGTCTCGACGTGCTGGAGCGAAGATCTCACTGCAGAAAGCACAGCGCCGTATCGGCAACCCGGCGATCGCTTGGTCAACCCCATCGGTGATAATGTGCCCAATCCGATCTTTTGCAACCAAGCTCCATGCGCCCGTTGAGTCGAGTTCCATACGTACTTTACTAGGAATGAGGTCCGGAATTTCGGAAATAGTTGGTAGATCAGTGCGCTCAGGCCACCACTCCGATGGGTTCGGTGATTTGAGAGATGTTTTGAAGAAGACAGACCAAATAATTCTGCTAGCTTTTGTCAACTTCCGAACTTGCAGGTCCTTTTGACGATCAACGTCATCACCAACTAGCTCTGCGAGTGCCAGTTTAGCAACCGTATCGTTCGCCGGTTCGTCATCGCCGAGACATAGTTGCGCGAAGTGCCAGAAGGCCGCGCGTTCTCGCGCATCCTCACCAACTGACCGTGCTATACGTTGCAAAACCAGTTTGCGATCGCCCATGGGGCCCATCTTCACACCTACATTGCTTCAGATCACTCATAGCGATCATAGGTATGAGCACAATACTTGCAATACAAAAAGTGCTCATGTAATGGTTTTGTTTAGTTAAAAGATGTCTCAAATCATTGCCGGAAGGAGCCTGAAATGAAAGAAACAAAGACACTTACGGTTCAAGAAGCGGCCACTCGGTTGAGGGTCTCGGTTGCTACTGTACGGCGCTGGCTTCACGATGGAACCTTGCGCGGGCGTCGGGTAGGTCCGCGGTTGCTCAGGATCGAGACCGCATGCGTCAAAGACCTTGAGACTTGCGAAATGGCGGGCAGTGCCGAAGAAAGCGGCCAACGTTGATGGGAAACAAGGAACCTGAAAACGGGAAAAAGCCCAGCGTGGCGCTTCCGGTGATCCATATCGATCATGCAGCATTTGATCCATCGACAAAGAAGTTGTCATCTCTCCCTAACCCTTTTGGCCGCCGAGCCATGATAGTGGAGTATCTTTTCCAATACCCCTCCGCCGACGTACCAGAGGCGGTTATGGCGGAGATTGGGAACCACGACTGGAAGACCCCAGGTATCAAGGCGATGGCGCTTGCGCTGGGCATGTCCACCGGCGCTGTCGAGAGCAACCTTCTATGGCTCCGGAAACACGGGCTAGTTGAAGGTTGCAGGGTCGAATACATCGGTCCGGGTCAAGCATACTACCGCCTGATCGATAGTCTCGAAGCCTGGCATTTCATCAACGCGCATGTCGAGAAGGTCAAGAAGCTAAAGTCTGACTAACAGGCTGATACGCGGAACCCCCGAGAGGTCATTCTCGGGGGTTCATCTTTTGATTGGTCCCAGCATCGAGCAAGATACCGAGGTTCAGAAATGGTATCCAAATACCTCCTGCAGAGCAAGTCCAAGGATCCGGAAGGGATTTCTCACCACTCATATACCTACTGCCAAGCAGCCGGGAGCCTTGGCGGAGGTATGGTGTTAATGAACCTCGACAGATGGTGGCGCAATTCCCGACTGTATATCGATGGTTACCGCTGGTCTGTAATCAATATCGCTAGAATGGCAGACGAGTTCGGTGTGGACCGAAAAACGATCGAAAGGCATATACAGCGGCTGGAGAAGGCAGGCATCCTCCAATCTGCGCATTACCGGCGCGGTGGTCGACACAAGAAGGCTATTCGGGTCTTTCATGAGGATATGGAGGCTGTACCTACACCGGATGAAAAAAACATTCTGGCGAGTATCGAGGTCATGAAATGTTCCTAGCCCTGGGGTCACTTTGCACCCAGTAAAAAGACGACTTGCCCGTAGTCTGCACCCATTTTGGTCCCGGAAATTGGACAACTCGCCCCGTAATAGGGGAAAGGCTATCTCTGAAAAAATAAAGGAAACAGAAATACCCCGTCCGCCTCGGGTGAGGCGGCGGGTTTTCCGCCTGAATTTTTCAGGGAGAAAAGTTGGCCGCCCGACAAGAGAGGAAAGGCATATAGACAGATATTGTTAACCCAGGGTTCTAAAATTTGAACTCAAGTTCAATTTTGGGTAAGCTTGACTGACCCTTATCTTACTCGACACTGATATGAACAAAGCGACTGAAAATACAGATCAGAAACAGGCGAAGCCCCCAAATAGCGGAGAGTTTTCGAAGGGCAAAAGCGGCAATCCCAAAGGCCGGCCCAAAGGTGCGCGCAACAAGGCCACGCTGGCGGCGGAAGCGTTGATGGATGGTGAGGCTAGCGCGATCACAAAGAAAGCCATCGAGTTGGCAATGGCGGGTGACATGACCGCTATACGACTTTGTCTCGACCGCATTCTCCCACCGCGGAAGTGCCGTCCCCTTCAAGTGACAATGCCGAAGATTGAGCAACCGGAAGACATTCTGAAGGCGGTGAATACGGTCCTTTCCGCTGTAGCATCCGGCAAGATCACGACAGACGAGGCAGAAACCCTTCTGCGCACTGTCGAGGCGGCTAGGAAAGCCATAGAGACAGAAGGATTACATCAGGAACTTGATGAATTGCAAAAACGATTTGAGTTGATCGATGCGTGAAAATCCAAACACGCGCTTGGCAAGACTGAGGAAGCGGCTAGCAATCCCGCGAGAACACTATCTTGCTGCGGTCGACCGACAAGAACGTCGGGCATGGGCAAAACTAACGGACCCGCGAAGATCATTTGAACTGCTTACGCGCATTAAGGAAATCAAGAACAATTACCTAATCGCTGACGGCAAAGAACCCGAGCCGTTGCCGGACCCGGAGACGGCAGAAGCACCTGACCCGGCGGTGTTTGATTCCGAGGAAGAAATCAGGCGCGACGACGACGTCATCGAGGCCTATCTCTCTGATACGCCTGACGAGCAGCGCCGACCCAACGCGCGCGGACATACGCATGAAGAGCTTCTCAGTTCATGGTGCCAGAGCCCCGATGGCAAGCGGTGGCACGAGATCTTTTGGCGCGCGTTTCGACCAAAGGTAATGGAAATCCGCCATCGCATTCTGGCCGAGTAGTCCTAGCTTAAGCGAAACCCGCAAGCTACCGCCGCCTTAGAGTTCCCCTTCCACCAAGTAAGGCAGGGCGTGCGCTGCGGGAGCTCCAACTTTCTCTATTCGATAAACAAAGAGGCGCTACAATTTGCAGCGCCTCTTACTTAAGCTTCAAAAAAGTTCGACAATATTACTCGTCTGAACCAGGATGAAAGATCATCTCAGTACTCCAAGAAGTGTTTCGTCGTTCTAACGGAACCTAGTTACGATTGGGTTAATTGTCTAGTAACAATCACCGGAAGTGGCGGAGCTAGAAAGTTGATTTATTCTAGGTGGTTTTCTTCGACCTGCATGAAGGGGGGGGTGACCTTGCTTCCTTCGTTCGCAAGCGTCCTCATTTCTTGTAGCTGCTGGGTGAGCTCCTCACTTGGCGTATTTAAGTAAGTCCAGCAGCTAAAAGCCGTTTCTCCAGGTTTAAGCAGTTGTTCTGCAATTGAAATTTGCTCTATGGCTTCGTCATGTGCGCCCAGTGCCATTTGAGCCAAGCCTAGACATTGCCTTGCATTAACAGACAGGTTTGAGTTGTGAGATTCTGCTCGCTCGATAATGTTTTGCAAGAGTTCAATGGGCGGTTCTCCGTCAATAGCCCACGTTGCCATAGCGCGATTAAACAGGTTCTCAACCACGTATTCGGATGGGTCAGAGGTGGAGAACTTATCAATATACTCAAGTGCTTGGTGGAATTGCCCAGAGGCGACTAAGCACAAAACAGCGTAGTTGCGAGCTTGTGTTCTCTGATCGGTCGGCATTCCGCTGAAGTCGGACAGCGCCAAAAGTCGCTGGGCACAAAGTGGTGTCGCTTCGCGCCACGACATTAGATTCGAAACGACTGACAGCAATATGGCGAATTGCTCGTTTGGACGATCTAGGGCGACCGCTACAGCTGCCAACCATTCGTCAGAAAGCTCTTTCAAAACTTGAATTGCAGGAATGAGTTCGAAGACAGTTGCCGTCCTTGACCGCAATACCGCTACCAAGTCAGCTAATGAGTCCCTAGTGCTATCGGAGGATGATAGGGATTTTACTCCTCGGATCAGGAGCGCCCTATCAACCTCGTGGCCACAATCAATAGCAATGCTGAGCGCTTCGATCTCTTCGGACTGATCGCCAAGAGCGTCGAATGCTTGAGCTGCCAAAAATCCTACTTCCCCGTCATTAGGGTGAAGGAACAAAATATTGCGTGTTTGTTCGTGCAGTCGTTCGCGTTTCTCTACATTTCCTTGTTGCCTTGCAGTATCTAGTTCGGAAGGAACTAAGCTAAGAGTGTATAGAGCTCCTTCTCGATCTGCTAAATTTCTGCCAACTATTTTAAGTCGCAGTTCATCCAGCTCCCGCGATAGTTTGGAATTTGGTCGAGCAATCGAAAAAGGGCTCTTTGAGAGAATATCAAGACTTTGATAGTGGTGAATTGTGGTTGAGAATTCTTGGCTTTTGTTCAGTTTTTCCGAGGCATCATGAAGTAGTTCCGCCAGTATTCCTTTCTCGTCGTCCAAGTCTGGAACGTTCGTGGGAGTAATGTGCAGGTCAATTTTTGAGTGCCTATGATGGTTTTCATCGCGAATGCTTTTCACAATTGGAGTTAGGCCTGTGATATTGGAATCATTTGGCAAAAACATAATGCTCACGGCATCAGGTAGATGGCGCGTGCAAATTCCTCCAACATCAGTGTGTCCGGTCCTGCTATCAATGAGGACGTAGTCAAATCCATGTCCTTTGTATTGTGCCCACTGCTGCTTCATGTCTTCAAAGAAGAGATAGCCGTCTTGCTTTTCGTACAGGGTGCTCCAGTCAATGGAATTTAAGTCTTCTGTATAGCTGTCATCAGAATGGCGTCCTGCTGGCATCACCCAAATCGGGTTATTTTTGACATCACATTCAACGATGAACTCTTCACAGTTCGGAGCGATACCAGTGTTGCGATACGACGAAACGTAGTCCACCAACCCTTGCGAGTTCTGGGCATTCTGAAAGATATCAAAACTAGGCAGGCTGGGGGCTTCTAGATCAAAGTCAACCGCGAGCACTTTTCTACCAGATTCAGCAAGCATCGCGGCAATGTTGACCAGAGCCAATGTTCTACCGACTCCCCCTTTGTAGGAGTAGAATGTTACGATGTACATTATGCGGCCTCGAGTTGTCTACTGTGGCTTGGTCTCAGGGAAAAGCTGCGTGCTCTCTGGCGTGTTGCTTCAGAAATCTCTGTGCGGAAGACCGAGGTCCAAGACTGAGCATTTCTGACAACCAAGTCTTCCATTAAGGCCCGAAGTTGGTTGTCAAAGGCTTGCCCCTGAATCACTATGCCAGTTTCCCAGCGTTTGATTGACGCGACGCCAATTCCTGTGTGCCTCGCAAATTGAGCTTGCGACATACCCAGTTGTTCGCGCAGTCCTAATATCTCCTTGGGTGTGAGCCTTCCCAGATAATTACAGACAGCCTCGTGCTTTATTGTTTCGGCACCTTCTGCAAAGTATCCGTCATCACAAGAATCGCATTCGACCACTGGTACGCGTACATTCAAGGTTACCAGTCTATCCCCGACTCTATAGTCAAATTCATGATCTACCATGGAAATCGCAGCGCCTTCTGCGCCGCAAATCTCACAAACCTGAGTGGGTGTTGCAGGTCCATTAAGTGCATTATCCATATCAGTAGTTCCTTTTCTCACTTACGTGAAAGCTACGCCCAAACACCTTGTTTTCTGCGATCTCCAGCTTGATGTAGATGCTTTCTTTGTGGTTTCCCGGAACAAGCATCACATACCCCGTTTTTCCAGGCGGCTTGTCCAGCGTCATAACTTCGACATCGACGCCGTCATCTAGGCATTGAGCAATGAACTCCCAAGCTCCCGCGTTGGTAAACGCGTCAATTGTGCCCGGTACGCAAATGGTTTCCGGCGACCATCGGTTTGGCCTCTTTCTCGTCCAAGTTTCCGTCCGTGTCCGGGTCGAGCGGCATAGTCTGGCGAGTTGCTTGCGTATTTCGTCAGGCACTGCCATTCCAAAATGCTCGTTCGCTGAGATGTTCTCTGGTATCATATGATACCGACCTTCTTGGATGTCAACTGCATTCTTTGCTCTGAGTTTTAACTATTCAGAAAACATCTCTAACAAGAAAAGAGAGCGCAATCACTTTATTTATGGGCGAATTGGTGTTCTTTTTCGTGCTAGAAAACATTGGGTTATCGGTCGTTGCTCATTTGCCTGTATTGTATTCATCCCTATGCCGGAAAGCAGGTCGTCATATGATTCCATCACATCTTCTTCTGATATCTCAGGGCCTTTTCCGGATATCATCTAGGCCGAAAGAGCTCGACACTCTGGCACCATAACCTTAGTAGGAGGCTGCGGACCTTCGGTTCCTGCGTTGCTGTGGTAAGGCGAGCATCGCGACACTCAACAGCCATACAGTTGCTGCTGTCGCGCAACCCAGTTTGATTTCATAGATTGATACTGCTCAATAATGCTCTCGGATGTAGCCGTAAGCACGCTCAAACATCTCTGCGTCCTGGTGGAGCTTGTACTTGAAGAGGGTCTGCCTGAGCGCCTTCTTCACCTCACGCTCGCCTGCATGGGTGGCCTGCCAACCATCAAAGCGCACGGCCCGGACGATCTCGTCGATGTCGTCCACGACTCGCTTTACCATGATCGGCGTTTCTCCGGTCTTCGCCTCCTCGAAGAGTTCGGTGAGCGCTGCCTTGCCGCGGTCCATCTCTTCTTTGACCGGGGTCTCGCGCTCCATCATCACGACGTCCTTGGCGAGCGCGAGCAGCTCTTTCAGGAAGTCGATGCTGAGCAATAACCCTTGCTGGTGGCGGTTTTTAAGGTCTTCTAGGCGTTCGGCTAGCGCTTTGTATGTCGGGTTCCCAGCATGCTTGCGTAGCCTGCCTGTCAACTTGACTGAAATTTCTTTGGCTTTCCTCTCGGGGTCAGGGTTGCCAAGGACGGCCTCGAGCAAGTCTGCATCCATCACTAGCGTGTCGAGATCGTCACGCACTGCATCGACGTGGACGTTTTCGTGGATCAGCTCGATCGTCTTGGCGCCCAGCCGGTGCCAGAGCAGCCGCCCGGTCCCCGTTGATGGCTTCAGCGACTCGTAGACCTGCGCTAGCCAGCGATAATCCTTCTCGTGGGGCGTCAGGATCGGGTCCGGCGACAACGCCTCCCAGATGCGGTTCAGCACGCTGAAATCCGATGCGAAGGCGTCACGGCGTTCGTCGTTCGGTAGGCAATCCTGTGCAGCGATCAGGCCCTCGTAGCCGGTGAGTGTGCGGTCGACACCGGCGAAGTACTCCAGGCACTTCTGAATTGCCGATGGCAGCATCGCAGCCAGCTCGGCGATGTTCGAAACAGCCTTCTGGACACCTTTCTCATCGAACTTCAGCGCCTGCGCGACGTCGTCGAAGATCCCAAGGTAGTCGACGATCAGGCCGTGGGTCTTCTGCTCGCTATAGGGGCGGTTTGTGCGGCAGATCGCCTGCAGCAGCGTGTGGTCGCGCAGCGGTTTGTCCAGGTACATCGTCTGTAGGATCGGAGCATCGAACCCGGTCAGCAACTTTGACGTGACGACGATGATCTTGAGTGGGTCCTTTGGGTCGCGGAAGCGGTCGAGTAGCTTTTCTTCAGCATCCCGGTCCCGCTTGTAGGCCGCGTATTCCGGCTCGCCGCTGTTAACTGAGATGACGATGTCAGAGGTTTCCGGCGGCAGGTGCTTGTCGAGTTCCGTCTTGTAAAGAAGGCAGCTCTCGCGGTCGAAGGTTACCACCTGAGCGCCAAAGCTGTTCGGGTGGACCTTTGCCTGAAAGTGCTGTGCGATGTCGGCGCAGATCGCACTAATGCGCTCAGGCGCCTTCACTAGGATAGACATCTTCGCGGCGGCGCGGCCGAGCTTGTCCTTGTCTTCGTCGGTAAGACCTTGGGTCAACTCGGCATAGGCTTCCTCGATTGCCTGTTGGCCGATATGCAGGTCTACCAGTCGCGGCTCGAAGTGCAGCTCCTTGGTGGCTCCGTCACGGATAGAGTCGTCTAGCCCGTAGCGGCTCATATAGCCGTTCTGGTCGATCTCAGCCCCGAAGGCGTAGAATGTGTTGCGGTTGGCACGGTTGATCGGTGTCCCGGTTAGACCGAACAGAAACGCGTTTGGCAGCGCCTCGCGCATCTTGCGACCAAGGTCTCCTTCCTGTGTACGGTGCGCCTCATCTACCATGACGATGATGTTGTCGCGGTCGTTCAGAACACCGTCCGCTTCGGCAAACTTATGGATCGTGGTTATAACGACCTTGCGAACATCCTTGGCCAGCAGGTCGGACAGTTCCTTGCGGCTGTCGGTGCGAACCAAGTTGGCCATGTCAGCGGCGTAAAACGTACCGGCTATTTGGCTGTCTAGGTCAATGCGGTCAACAACCACCAGCACCGTTGGGTTCTTCAGCGCCGGATGCAGGCGCAGCTTCTTTGAGGCGAACAGCATCAACAGCGACTTGCCGGAGCCCTGGAAGTGCCAGATCAGGCCCTTGCGCACCTGTCCGGCGACGACTCGCTCGACGATCCTGTTGACGCCTTCGACCTGCTGGTAGCGGGCAATGATCTTGATGCGCTGCTTGCCCTTCTGCGTGGCGAAAGCTGTAAAGTTGGCGAGCAGGTCCAGCACCATTGCCGGACGCAGCATGTCGGTGACGGCCTTCTCGACCTCACCCATCGATTGCAGAACGTCATCATCCGTCCGCCACGGGCCCCAGAGATCGACGGGCATTCGGACAGAGCCGTAGCGGAATTCCTTCCCCTCGGTGGCGACCGAAAAGACGTTCGACACGAACAGCTCCGGAACGTTCTGTTCGTAGTCGTCGTGGACCTGGAGCGCGCCATCGAGCCAGCTCTGGCTGGAGCGGACCGGTGTCTTGGCCTCGATCAGGACAAGCGGCAGACCGTTGACTAGCAGTACCAGATCGGCGCGCTTCTCGGTCTTTCCGGCTCGGAAGGTGAACTGCTGGGTGACGACGAAGCTGTTCTGCTGGATGTCGTCGAAGTCGATCAGGCGGATGGTGACATGCTGGCCGTCCGCGCCGAAGGGCATTGAGCGTTCGCCGTGCATCCAGGCGGCGAATTCCTCGTTGGCCTTCACCAGCCCGTCCGAGCGCGCGCTCATGACGATGGCGCGCAGGCGGTAGAGCACGTCGTCCACGCGGGACGGATTGGCGGCGATGTCGGGGTTCAGGCGGATCAGGGCGTCGCGCAGATAGGGCTCGACCAGCGCTTCCTGCGCCTGGCGTGGCAGGTCGGCGGGGCCGACGAAATGCCAGCCGAGGCCGGAGATCGCTCCACCCTGCCGGGTGAGGCCGGGCGCGACGGTGGCCGGAACGATATTGCCTGCGAGGCGATCCCGGATGAAGGCTTCGACGGTGTTGGCTTCGTTAAAGGTCATTGTCGGAAGCAACCTCTCCAGACAGGGAACTGGAAAGAACTGTGTTTAGAATCGACCTAACCTCTGACGCACGCCGATTGGATTCTTTTGCCGCCTCATTTAACCGGCCCAGTTCTGAAACTACTCGTCTCTGTGTGCTCATGTCCGGCAAAATAATCCGGATTTTCATTAGGTCGCGTTGATGCAATCGCGAGCGCCGAACAGCTGTGCCGCGACAATGCGCTTTCATCTCCCTCCAGAACGGAGGTTGCCGGAAAAGCCAAGTCAAATATTCAGGATTAACCCGGGTTGTATCCAGTGACAGGGTCGGGAACTCTGGACTTACAACCGAGCCTTCGAAATCATTCGGAACGATCGCAATCGAGCCTTCCCAAGCCGTTAGCTTTCGCATCACGATCTGATTATGTTGAAGAATGTGAAGCTGTTTGTAGCGTGTCTTTGAGCCAGGCATGATCTCACTTTCATAAAGACCAGCGCCTTTGTTGAAGACACCTGCGACGCGGTATTCTTCATCCTTCCTTACTTCGATCTTGTTGATATCCTCGAACGAGAAGTCTCCGATCTCTAGGCCATCGGAATGAATGGTTTTTCCCAGGAATTCTGCTCCGTAGGCGAGTACTGTTTTCTCAGTTTCAATGGAGAGGCGCACAAGACTCGAGTAGCTGTTTTCAACAGCTCGCAGTATTTCAACCAATCGCGCCTGTTCTTGAAGAGGTGGCAGCAGAAACTCAAAGCTTGCAAGGCTCTTCCAGTTTGTGCGCGGGGAAAGTGACCCGTCCGACGTTCGGACCGCATGGTCAAAGAAAGCCTCTGTCTGGCAGATGAAGGGTAGAAGTTCTGGCAAAAGCGCGTCGCCAGATACCTCAAGTACGTAGATGTCGCTGGAACAGACGCCAGAGAAATCTGCCACGGCAACCTTCCGCAGGTAAGCGCGACGTTTGCCGAAAAGAACCTGCCCAGGTTGAAAGACAGTAGTGAAGGACGTTCCATCGGCGATGTCAGCCCAGCGGCGAACACTCGGGTAACCGGGGTCAATATGCTCCAGCCCGACAACGCGCTCATAGCCCTCGGCTTCCGGGTCTTTCGCGCGCTGCTTGGACAGCCGCACCACGTCGCCAAACGCCACACGCGTCCAATCGGCCTTTTTAGAGATCACCTGTTCAAGCATCGGTATCCTCCGCCGGTGCAAGCCCGTCGAGCATGTCGACCAGCCCATCCATGCCAATCCAGAACTCCCGTCCCTCGGCATCGAAGTTGCCCCAGGCCAGAGCCAGCGAAACGACGTCCTTCTTGGCCACGGCGGGCTTCTGCTTCTTCACATAGCGAGCGATGGACAGGTTTCCCTCCGCCGCCTGCACGTCGCCCGTGCTGACCACGGCGGCGAAACCGGGTTCGTCCTCAAACGCCTGGTAGGCCGCCAGGATGCGTTCCTGATGCGCATCGCGCAGAAAGCTTTGCGCCCGCTCGCGAGCGATCTCGGCCACCGCGTCGATGAACAGAATGCGTCCCTGCCTCTCGGCCGGTTTGCGGCTCCGGCAGATGATGACGCAGGCCTCCATCGGCGAGTTGTAGAACAGCCCCGGCCCGAGCCCGAGCACGCATTCCACCAGATCGGCCTCGATCAGCTTGCGCCGCATCTCGGCCTCTTCGTTGCGGAAGAGCACGCCATGCGGGAACAGGATCGCGCAGCGCCCGGTCTCGGGGTCCATGCTTTGCAGGATGTGCTGGAAGAAGGCGTAGTCCGCACGTCCCTGTGGCGGGGTGCCGAGGAAGTTGCGCCCCCAGACATCCTTCTCCCACGCGCCGCGGTTCCATTTCTTGATGGAGTACGGCGGATTGGCGAGGACCACGTCGAAGGTGCGCAGCGCGTCGCCTTCCGCAAAGGCGGGGGTGGCCAGCGTGTTTCCGCTGGAGATCTGGAAGTCCGACACGCCGTGGATGACGAGGTTCATCCGAGCGATGGCGGCGGTGATGGTGATTAGCTCCTGCCCATAAAGGCCCATGGTGCGCGTATCGCCGCCGCGCCGCTTCACCTCGGCCAGGCACGAGATCAGCATGCCACCGGTGCCGCAAGTCGGGTCATAGATGCTCTCGCCCGATTTTGGCTCCAGAATCTTCGCCATGAGGTGGACCAGCGTGCGGTTGGTGTAGAACTCCTGCGCGGTGTGGCCGCTGTCATCGGCGAACTTCTTGATTAGGTATTCGTAGCCGTTGCCAAGTTCGTCCTCGGGCACGGCGGCAAGCGTCAGATCATGCTTCGAGAAGTGCTCGGTCAGGTTCTTGAGCGTGGCGTCGGGCATCTGGCCCTTGTCGGTCCAGGGGGCGTTGCCGAAGACGCCTTGCAGCCGCTCGGAGTTCGCGGCCTCGATGGCTAGGAAGGCTGAGAGCAGTGCCCGCCCGACATCCTTCGGCGCACTGCGTACGTCATTCCAGTGTGCGCTTTCGGGGATGACGAAGCGGTCGTTGGCGGTGGCTGTCGCGTAGCCCTCGTCGCCGGTCTCGTCCAGCGCCTCTTGGTAGTCCTCGTCCCAGACGTCGGATAGGCGTTTGAAGAACATGAGCGGAAATATGTACTGCTTGTAGTCGCTGGCATCGACGAGGCCACGGAGAAGCGTCGCCGCGCCCCAGAGATAGCCTTCGAGTTCGCGTTGGGAGAGTTGTGCGGTCATGTCTGACTGACCTTACGCTTATGCCGAGACTTTAGACGCGCATCGAGATCCACACCATGCTTACTCGCAAAGTCCCGGAGCTTGATGCCGGCGCCAAGGAACAGTTCAATCGCTTCGTCAGCACTCGCGTTGCTGACCGTGCCATTGCCGTGGATTACCTTGCCGCGCATATCAAGCGCTTTGCGTTGAATTTGATTGAGCTTTCCGAGGACAGTGCCGAGTGCCGAGTTCTTGAAACGGCTTGCAACCTCACGTTCCCAGACTTCCTTGTAGCCGTCGCGGCCGTTCGTCTTTTGCATTCTAAACACGCCTTCGAGCTGTTCTCGCAAATCCTTGGTGGGACTCTGGCCCAACTTCAGTATTGCGCGTTTCAGCATCCATTCGAAGTGAACCGCGGCTAAAATGAGGGCCGTGGTTCGATCCGTGGCAGCGATCTTGCGGATCTGTGCCTCTCGATTTGCTGATCCGAAGCCAACATGAAACATTTACAGCCAACCTCCCTCTGTCAGCACCTTGCGCAGGTGATCTTCGGCCGCACGCGCATCTGCAAGAGCGGTTTTGAAGGCATCGACGGCCTCAGGCAACGGAGGGATGTCCTCGCCGATGGGCGGCAGCACGTACCGGGAGATGTTGAGCGTCCAGCCTTCCTTCTTGATCTCGTCGATCGTGGCGACCTTTGCGCGATCCTCGACATCCTCGAAGGCGCGATACCAGGCGACAATCTGGTCGCTGTGTTCCTGGTCGAGGAAGTTCTGTGCGCGGCCTTTGCGGAACAGGCTCGACGCGTCGATGATCAGGACCTTGTTCTTGCGCTCTACCGGCTTCTTCCGCCGGAGCACGACCACACAGCCGGCGAGTTGTGTGCCATAGAACAGGTTCGGGGCTAGGCCGATGATGGCCTCGATCATGTCGTTCTCGAGCAGCGCCTGACGGATGGTCCCCTCGGCCGACTTTCGGAACAGGGCGCCCTGAGGCAGGACGACGGCCATGCGACTGTTTCCGGTCGGCGCCATCGACGAGATCATGTGCTGGACAAAGGCATAGTCGCCGTAGCTCTCGGGAGGGATGCCGTACTGTGCCCGGCCCCACGGGTCGGTCTCCCATAGCTCGCGCCCCCATTCCTTCAGCGAGAATGGCGGGTTCGCGATGACGCAATCGAATGTTGCGATGCCGCAGGTACTCGAATCCGTGAAAGCGGGGCTGCGAAGCGTGTCTTCGCGGGCGATCTGGAAGTCCTCGATCCCGTGCAGCACCAAGTTCATGCGCGCGATGGCGGAGGTGGTGAGGTTCTTCTCCTGACCATAGATTTTGCCATAGAATGTCCGCGGATCACCGCCGTTGCGCATGACGTGCTCGATCGCGCCGAGCAGCATGCCGCCCGTTCCACAGGCGGGGTCATAAATGCTCTCGCCTTCCAGGGGATCGAGTACCTCGACCATCATACGCACGACGCTGCGCGGGGTATAGAACTCGCCGGCCTTGTTGCGACGGGTCACGTCGGCGAATTTTCCAATCAAGTATTCGTAGGCGTCGCCGAGAACATCAGTGCTGACCGTCTTGTTGCCGAGCCCAATGTCAGAAAACCCCTCGATCAGATCCTTGAGCAATTCATCCGAGAATTTCTCCTTGTTGCCCCAGTCGGCGGTGCCGAAGACGCGGAATAGCGTGTCGGGGTTGGCCCGCTCGATCTCCTGCATCGCGCGATGAAGCGCGGCCCCGACATTCGTTGCAGTCTCTCGAACTTCATTCCAGTGACAACCTTCGGGAACGACGAAGCGGTGAATCTCGGGGAACAGCGAGGGATCGGTTTCGCCATAGATCTCCTGAGCCTCGGCGGTTTCTTCATCCCAAACATCGGAGATGCGTTTGAAGAACAGAAGTGGCAGGATGTAGCCCTTCCAGTCCGTTCTATCAACGGCCGAGCCGCGCAGCGTATTGGCGGCCTCCCATAGGGCGGATTTCAACTGCGAGGCGTTACCTGTCATATTGGATACTCTTGGTCGGAAACACTGATTCTTCAAACGAGTAGACGATTTTCTTCCGCAAACCCAGTACCCGCGCAACGGTCGGAGAATCGACAAAACGCCCTTAGGCATTTGTTGTACCGACCAGCGGCCCCAAAAAAGCGGTAGCTACTGCTCAGCCTCATGCTGAACATCCGAATCTCTGTAGAGGCCGGTAACACGGGCGAAGATCTCCTCAACGTTGCCCCATCGCCCCGCCATTGGAAGTATTGCCAGATGGATAATGAGCCAGGTGGCATAGACAAAATCGTGATTCCAAAAACCGCCTGTTGGGACTTTGCCGTGAGCTACTTGATTTCGGACGGACGGCCCACCCGAAAAACAGAACAGCAAGTCAATTTCATTAACGTAGCGCGGTGGAATAATTTCTTCCAGTAGCCTACGCCAAGGCCGGCCAGCGTTCAGCAGAATAGACAACGAAGCTTCTGTTTGAATCCCATCCGCGTCGGCGGTCGTAGTGTCGTACCCATTGAGTGCAAGGAGGTGGCGTAGTGAGTTTTCGAGTTGTGGCGTAAGAAGGGAAACCGCTTCGACGTCCTCGCCAGCGAGAAAGTGGCAGATTGCGCGAGCAAAAATGTATTCGTGCCCCGCCGGAATGAAAGGGCTGTCACGCAGCAGTTCCAAGACTGTGTCGCTGGATACCAAGTGCTCAGATGCTATCGTTCGTCTGATCGGATTGATCGCGCCGGCCACAGTCACTTGTCGAGAATGTCCGCGATGGAAAGCCATCAGGTACCGCAGTTGATCTTTTTGTGCCGCGTCATCGCCGCCCATGCCCGGAGCGCGGAATACGACTCGACCCTGAAAGTCGTGCACTTGCATTGGCATAATACCTTGCAATGGAAACTCCTGCGCATGTTCGTTCGCAGTTTGCCTGATTTCCTCCGGGGTTGGAGGCTGGTCGCAAAGCACTAGCGACAACAATGCCACAGGCCAGGAATGACCACGAACGACTGCGACCGAGTGTTCGACGATTTTGGTTAAGTCGATCTCAGTCGAAAACTGCCCCATCTCGTCTCGGATGCCGGGTTGGACATCGCGCAGTCGTGTACTTAGTTCCTCACGACGTTCTCGTGTGTTGGGGTAATTGCGAAGAGCTTGTATCGCATCTTGAAGAAATGCCGCTTCGAGCATCGGTGAGCCTGCAAGGTCAGCCTTCTGAACGTGACATTCCGCTGAGGCTACCATGCATCGGTTGGCATTCTCCTCGTCTCGGGCACGTCGGTATCCACGCGCAGCGAGTTGCCACAAACTGAGTCGGGCATCGGGGCTGTTTTTCAATCGCTCATCGTCAACGAGGGCTTCTGCCATAGCGGCCACTTCCGTGGGCGGCGTGATCTCATGGTCTAGGTCTACTTCGGCGATGCGCCAGAAATCATCATCACATCGGTCATCATATGCAGTAGCTACCAACTCAGCTACTAGGTCACGGAGGCGTTGCGAAACAGGTAACTCCCAGCGTGTAGCTTGCGAAATGCGAGCCGCTCGTACCAAGGCATTCTTTGATCCGATGCCCCAAGCCGAACCGTTCTCAAAAGAGAATGTCGCTCTATCTGCACGCACCGCCTCGACCAGATCGCAGTAAGCGGCAATTGCGAGTTCTGCCATCTCGCGACGCCTTCGCTGCATGAACCACGAAACGTCGCATAGTCGTGCACGCAGTCCCAAGTGGGTAACAGTTGGTGCGAAATCCGCGATTACGTCTATCTGCTCTTGAAGGAGGTCTGTTGGCACAGGCGAGCGACGATCACCCATTGTCCACATTGGCTTGAACGGCTCGGTCGGATGTCCAGGGACGAAATGATAGCTGGTCAAACCAGACAGCAGTCGGATCGCAGGCAACTGTTCTTCTGGGCGCTCACCATCAAGGTCAGTTACGCAACGGTTGACTTCAAAACACTCCACACTGCCGACCTCTGCGAGTGACTGGTTTACGTCCAAAAGGTCAAGCTGCTCTCGCGTGACAACGTAGTCGATGCCTGGTGTGGGTTGTCGCTCCTCTTTTTTAGCTTCTTCTTCGGACATGCCTTTGCCTTACGCCTCTGCTTTTCTCGGCAACATGGAGCTTAGTGTCGTAGTAGCCGGATGAAGTGCCCCTAGTTTCCTAGACACCTGCCGTGGTCAGTTTCTGCTGTCCTATTTTGGATTCAACGGGCGACAGCATGCCGTTGTTGGTGTGCTTTCGGTGCGCTGAAGTGGTCCTCGGGCGAACTCGATTTGCGCTCACTCTCAAGAAACCAAACAGGTCAATCGCGTTACATATCTTCTGGTTTTGGATAAGAAATCCCGCTTGCGGCCCCATGGCGGCCCCATGGTTGGACAAATTACTGCTCGCTATTATCAGTTAACCAACTGAAAACAAGTGGAGGCGAGTACCGGAATCGAACCGGTGTACACGGATTTGCAATCCGCTGCGTCACCACTCCGCCAACTCGCCTTTTCAAGTAATATCAAATACTTGCCGTGGTGTGGCAGGCGTTTTAACACCTTTCTTTTGGGGCGTCCAGTGGGTAGGGCGTAAAAAACCATCCTCCGTATTTAGTGTGCGGTGCAATGACATTCCAAGTTCTTACGATACAGTAGAACTTTCCGCTTGAGAGCCGTTGCTGGTTTGGTCTGGATATGGCACAAGCCAAGCATACTTGGGACTTACAGTGAGCGATCCAATGACAGATTTCGCAACCCGACGCCGCACTATGGTTGACACACAAGTTCGACCTTCGGATGTCACGAA
This sequence comes from Ruegeria sp. CK1, assembly GCF_056536545.1. Classification (NCBI taxonomy): domain Bacteria; kingdom Pseudomonadati; phylum Pseudomonadota; class Alphaproteobacteria; order Rhodobacterales; family Roseobacteraceae; genus Ruegeria; species Ruegeria sp. CK1. Next base: position 484,530 of record NZ_JBQFPX010000002.1, on the reverse strand, counting down.
ATTTCCTATCATTGACGCTATGCTAACCGTTCAGAGAGAGAACTTCGTGCCGGACAGTCAGCGCGAGGCGGCCTATGCCGAGGGCGTGGTTGATCTAGGAAATGGCCGCTACCTGCTCGAGCCGCGGACGCTGGCAAAGATGCTGGATGTTTTGAATGTCTCGAATGACGAGGTCGTTTTGGATATTGCCCCAGCGCTGGGTTACTCCACTGCTGTCACTGCACGTATGGCGCAACTTGTGGTCGCAGTTGAGGAAGATGAAGATTTGGCTTCCGAGGCGCAGACAATTCTGATGGAGGCGGACGCCGACAATGCGATTGTGCATGTTGGGCCGCTTCAGCAAGGCGCGACAGAGCATGGCCCGTATGACGTTATCATGGTTCAGGGTGGGGTTGAGCACGTACCTGAAGTATTGACTGCGCAATTAAAGGATCACGGGCGCATCGCCTGTCTGTTCGTCGAGGGGGAACTCGGCACAGTTCGGATTGGACACAAATCCGGCGGCAAAGTAACATGGCGCCACGCGTTCAACGCCAACGCACCGATTTTGCAGGCGTTTCGCAAAGAGTGTGCATTTTCGCTATAGTTCTTGTGCATATTCCAATGCTGCCTTGATTAGTTGAAAACATACGCGCAAACTGCGGTCAGGGCAGCGTAATATTGATTTGAGAAGGATTTCGTAATGCGTGTAAAGACGAGTGCGAAGTTTGTTAAGGCGATGGCACTAACGGCGGGTATAGCGCTGAGTGCTTTGCCAGGTCGTACCGCATGGGCGGACAACCTGACCGACGCGTTTATTGGCGCTTATAATACAAGTGGTTTGTTAGAACAGAACCGGGCACTGCTACGTGCGGCTGATGAAGATGTCGCGATTGCGGTGTCAGCGCTTCGCCCGATTATCAACTGGGCAGTGGAAGTCAGCCAAGACTACACACGTCGGTCGACAGCGGCAGGCGTCGTTAGAGATGAGCCTAGTAATTTTTTCACTGGCCTAACGCTGAGCCAACTGATTTACGACGGCGGCTTCTCGGTTTTGGGCAAGCAGTCGGCGCAGGAAATCGTTTTGTCGACGCGGCAAGCTCTGCTGGATGTTGAGCAATCGGTACTGTTCCGTGCTGCCAACGCATATCTTCTTGTTTTGGAGCAAGAAGAAGCAGTTCAGATTAGAAGGAACAACGTCGAAGTCTCCGCAGAAGAACTCCGGGCATCCCAAGATCGATTTGACGTTGGTGAAGTTACCCGTACGGATGTGGCACTTTCCGAAGCTCAGCTTGCCAGTTCGCAAGCGGATTTGGCGGTTGAACGTGGGTTTTTGGCCCAAGCTCAGGCGGAATATGTGAACGCCGTGGGAAAGGCACCCGGAAACACTGCGGGTTTGCCCGGCTTGCCCAACTTGCCTGGATCCGAAGCTGAGGCTGTTGCGTTGGCTCAGCGAAACCACCCAGCCATTCAGTCGGCACAGCACGAAGTGCGCGCACTCGATCTGCAGGTTCAGCAGCAGCGTGCGAATCTGGGTCCAAATGTTAGTCTGAATGCGGATGCAGGTATCCGTGAAAGATACGATGATGATGACAGCCTTGAAGACGCAACCATAGCGTTGCGCTTCAATCAGCCGATTTACGCCGGCGGCCGCCTGGCTGCCAGTGTGCGTCGCGCCATGGCCACACGGGATGCGTCACGCGCAAACTTGCTAAATGTCCAAAAAGATATCACTCAGGGTGTGGTAGACGCCTACTCCTCGTTTCAGGCCGCTTCAGCCAGCCTGAGAGCCTCGACAGAACGTGTTCGTGCTTCGCAGGTTGCGTTTGACGGTATCCGAGAGGAAGCAACCCTTGGCGCACGGACAACGTTGGATGTTTTGAACGCTCAGCAAGACTTGCTTGACGCTCAACTGGCTGAGGTAAGGTCACGCGTCGAACGCTCACGGTCCGCGTATCAACTGCTTCAATCGCAGGGTTTGTTGACCGCAGAACGTTTGGGATTGGCCGTTCAGATTTATGATCCGACCCTATACTACAATTTGGTCAAAAAGGCTCCGGCTCAGGTCAGCAAGCAAAGCAAGGATCTGGATCGCGTCCTCAAAGCGTTGCGCCGAGATTAAGGTTCAACACTACCTGTTGTGAGGTTCGGCTTGTTTGGCTACACTTGCTCTTGAGGATAGAGCGGTAGAGAAAAATGACGGATAAAGTCGTACGAACCGGAATCGAGGACGTCCTGTCCTCGATCAAGCGCTTGGTTAACGAAGAAGACCGAAAGTCCAAGGGCGTGCATTCGACAACCACGGCGCGAAAACCTAGCAGATTGGTTTTGACCGATGCATTGCGGGTTGGTGATGTCGGGCATGTCGAGACCACATCAGATTCCCCCGAAGGTGAGGTGTTGTACCGGGTAGAGGACTCGGTGAAGCCGATGATTTTAAGGGCTTGTGACATTGTTAAGCACGCAGACCCCGCCAGTGAACAGCAGTCCAACACTGCACCGAAAAAGGATCCGGTCGAAAGCCTGAGCGCAAAAATTGAGGCGTTGGAAACTGCAATCGCCAAGACAGAAGACCAGTGGGAGCCTGACGGCGACAGCGACGACGAATACGCAGGAACCCCAAACGCGACGCTGGTCTGGGGCGCAGAGGAAGAATTTGCGCTAATCGAATCCAAATCTTCGGCAGCGACAGATTCGGCAATTGAAAGAAAAGCACCGGTGCAGGAAGAACTCGAATCTGCCCCTGTCGCGACATTTGTCAGAAGCCCTCGGCAATCCTCTGCCGAGGAACCTAAAGCTGAAGAGAGCCAAGTGAAGACGGCGTCGTTGACTTTAGACGAGGACATGTTGCGCAGCTTGATCGCACAGGTTGTGCGGGAAGAGTTGCAAGGTGTGCTGGGCCAGCGCATAACCCGCAACGTCCGCAAAATGGTGAGACGCGAGATTCACAGGGCGCTGGCTGACCAGAAAGTGGATTAAACTTTCATTGGCTTTGGAACTTGGGCCAGTTCCAGGATCTGATCCAGATCCAGGTGCTGTTCTAAATGATCGGCCAGAGCGTTAAGAGTATCCTCGACACCGTCCTCGTATGACAGTTCCGATACCGCACCCAGTTTTTCCAGATAGCGGGCGCGGAACTCGTCTGATGAAAAGATTCCATGAAGATAGCTTCCGAGGATTCGCCCTGTTTGGTCAGCGGCCCCTTCCGGGCGGTCTTCAATCTCAAGCCAAGCACGGCTGCAATCGCGGCCTTCTGTCCGACCCATATGAATTTCGTACCCTGTTACCGGATCGTCGCCTGGAACGGTACGAGCCGATCGGAGAGTAACCTTTTTGTCGCCGGCCATGACGGTGGTCACATCCAGCAGCCCAAGCCCTTCGACCGTGCCTGGGGTGCCATCGACGCCTTCGGGGTCGCTGATGGTTTTACCCAGCATTTGATAGCCACCGCACAGGCCCAGTACGTGACCACCGCGCCGGACATGGGCGTATAAGTCGATATCCCAACCCTGCGCCCGGAAGTACTTCAAATCACCGATAGTGGACTTGCTGCCAGGCAGTAGGACCAGATCGGCATCACCGGGCAGGGCGCGCCCGGCGGGGATGATCTCGACCGTGACACCGGGTTCGGCGGACAGCGGGTCGAGGTCGTCGAAATTGGCCATCCGTTCAAGTTGCGGTACGACCACCTTACACGCCCCGCCCCGGTGAGACCGGATATCCATCATATCCTCGGCAGGCAGTTTCCACGCGTCCTGAAACCAAGGCACTACGCCCAAGCAGGGCCAGCCGGTGTGCGCGGAAATATCATCGCGCCCTTCGTCGAATAGGGCAACATCGCCCTTAAATCTGTTGACGGCAAAGCCCTTGATCATCTCGAGATCACCAGCGTCCAGCACCGCCTGCGTGCCCACGATTTGGGCGATCACGCCGCCTCGATGGATGTCACCGACCAAAACAACGGGCACCCCTGCGGCGCAGGCAAAGCCCATATTGGCGATATCGCCTTTTCGTAAGTTGGTTTCAGCCGGGCTTCCGGCGCCTTCGATCAATACCAGATCTGCGTCACCGCAAAGCCGATCAAAGCTATCGAGAGCGGCGCCAAGTAGCTTGGACTTGTCCTTGCGATAGTCGCCCGCCTTCATAGTGCCTGCGCGCTGCCCTTGGACAATAATCTGGGCGCCGGTGTCAGTTTCCGGCTTCAGCAGAATCGGATTCATATCTGTATGAGTAGGGCGCATTGCCCCGCGCGCTTGCAAGGCCTGAGCGCGGCCGATCTCACCGCCGTTTTCGGTGACGGCGGCGTTGTTTGACATGTTCTGCGGCTTGAACGGCGCAACCTTTAGCCCACGCCGCGTATAAGCGCGCGCCAAACCAGCCACTAAAACCGATTTTCCAACATTACTGCCGGTGCCTTGAATCATGATGGCGCGAACCATGGCCGTCTCCTATACGTTGTCGCGCAGATGACCTGATTTGCGGCCAAAGGAAAAGCCCCCGATGAACACACCCGCGCATCTTTTAATCGGTGCCGCCGTTTTTGCGCGGCCTGCACAGGGGCCGATCCTGTGGGCTGCGTTGCTGGGGTCTCTGTTGCCCGATGTCTCGCTCTACGTCTTGGCCGGGGCGTCGCTTTACCTTCTAGGGATTCCGCCACAGGTAGTGTTCGACGAGCTCTATTACTCGAACGCCTGGCAAACAGTGTTTGCCATCGACAATTCGTTTTTCCTTTGGGGGCTTGCGCTGCTGATTGGGCTATGGCGCGGATGGCGGTTTCTGACAGTGATGGCGTCAGCAGGTGTGCTGCATCTGGCGATGGATTTCATACTGCATGCGGGTGACGGGCGGCCGCAGTTCTGGCCATTAAGCGATTGGGTCTTTCACAGCCCGGTCAGCTATTGGGACAGTTCGCACCATGCCCTGTGGGTGGCACCTGTCTCGGTCGCAGTTTGCGCAGGGGCTTTCGTGGTGCTGTGGAACAGGGGCCTGACTGTGCCTGCCAAACTGTTCTTTGCCCTGTTGCTGGCGGCTGAGCTTTGGGTCGTCCGCCAATGGCTGCTGTTCTTTTAACGCCTCAAAAGAAAAGCGCGCCCCGGTGAACGGGAGCGCGCTTTTTCATTCAGAGGTCGCCTTGCTTTAGGCGGCTTCAGCTTGCTGAGCGGCGTTGCGACGTTCGCTTTCTTCGCGCGACAATGCGACCGAAGTCCGCACACCGCGACCGACGAATTCCATCAATCCGCCAACGACCCGCTCATTAGGGTCGATACCCGCGCAGGAAAGCACTTCGCGGCCATCGCGCGAGCGTGCCCAACGGGCGATTTGTTCCGGGCCATTGCCGTATTTTTTGTCATCGGCGATAGCGTCATCCAGTGCAGCCAACACAACGGCTGCGAAAAGTTTGCGTGCACGATTGCCTTGCTCATTGTTAAAGGCAGTGCCGTCAACGAAATCTCTCATCTCGTTTTCCTTGTTGTTCTTGCTCTTGCATTTTCGGCGTGACGGTCCTTATGACCTATTAGTTGCGATTCGGATACAGCTAAAATGCATAGTTGCGTTGCGTCATTTGCATGGCTTGCTGCAAGTGCAGCACTAAGTTTGGTTGTCTTGTCAGGTGTGGTCACGCCAGATATAGGGACGGGAACTGACGCATCAACCGTTTGTGAAGGATTTATGTCATGCCCAAGATAAATGGGAACGAAATTCGCCCCGGCAATGTGCTTGAGCATAACGACGGGCTGTGGGCCGCTGTTAAAGTTGACCACGTAAAGCCCGGTAAAGGCGGCGCTTTTGCGCAGGTCGAGCTGCGCAACCTGCGCAACGGCTCTAAGCTAAATGAACGCTTCCGTTCGGCGGACAAGGTTGAGCGTGTACGTTTGGAACAGAAGGATCAGCAATTCTTATACGAATCCGACGGAATGCTGGTGTTCATGGATTCTGAGACCTACGAACAGATTGAACTGCCTTCAGATCTGCTGGGCGAACGCCGGCCGTTTTTGCAGGACGGCATGACCATCGTGGTCGAGTTTTACGAAAGCGAAGCGTTGAACGCGACTCTGCCGCAGAAGGTGACATGCAAGATTGTCGAGACAGAGCCGGTGGTCAAAGGCCAAACAGCAGCGAACTCGTTCAAACCCGCCCTTCTTGATAATGGCGTCAAGGTCATGGTGCCACCCTTCATCGGTCAGGATGAGATGATAGTGGTGAACACAGAAACCATGGAGTATTCCGAGCGCGCATAAGCCTAGGTTCGCCGACAACGTTTTGGGACCGCGGCGGTGAAGGCCGCGCGGTCTTTTTTTAGTGCCGACGTTTCACGTGCCGATAGCGTTCCGGGTTAGGGCCGAACAATTCAAGCATCAGTTCGTATTTGATGCGGTTGGCGCTGACTTGCCGGTAAAACGCGATCAAAAAGGCAGTGGGGCCTTGAATGCGCCCCAATCCGCTGGTGGCGGCCACGACTGTCCCGACATCCGTTTTCCCGTTGAGAACCAAGTAACCGCCAAGCATCAGCACTCCAACCGTTCCCGCGCCGTTGATTGCGCTCAACAGGAACTTCGTAGACAGTTTCCACAGAAACATCCGGCGGCGCGTGTTGTAGATGTCGTCAAACTGGGCTTCGACATCACGCGCGACTGCATCGATATCCTCGATCGTGAGCTTATCGGTCGCATTCCGCAGTATGCGCACACGCTCAGCTACGAAAACGTTCACTTTGCGCTGGGATACCAGCACGATGATAATTTGCGGCAAAATCATCGAAAGGGCGATCATGCCCAACCCCGGCTGAGTTGACGAGATATAGCCGATCACGCTGATCAGCGTTCCGATCTGTACGACCGGATCTGAAAAGGCTCCGCCCGCGAATTTTCCTAATTCCTCTGCCTCGGCCGAAACAGCGGTTGTCATAGTCCCTTTCTTTACCGACTCGCCTGTGTCGCCTACATCAGACGCCCGCACCAACAGGCGTTGGCGGATCAGGCGGATCATGTCCTCTCCTAACGTACTGGCGCGAAAGCCTAACAGCCATTTCAGGGCGAGGCTCAGAAGAATGACAGACATCATGCCTGTACCAAGGTAAACCAGTCGCTCGGTCGTTACGTCGTCCGAGGTCAAATGGTTGATGATATCGCGTTGGAACTCCAAAGGCACCGCGGCGAGGGCTGCGATAGCGATGGATAAAACAATAAGGATAATCTGCCGTCCGGCGCTGGCCCGCCAGATCGCGCGGTATAACTGAAGCATTGGCGCATCCGTTAATTGAACTCGTCGCACTGTGGCAGCGCAGCAAGTTCGGTTCAAACAGTGCGGTGGTTAATCAAAGAGCAGCCGTGCTGGATTGGCAACATATTATGGTTCCAGTGTCACATTGGCTTCCGCAGCCTGCATGTCTCCGCGCGCGCGGTCAAAACGCAGATATGCGATCCCTCGGCCATTCGACTGAGTGAACAAAGTACCCGCTGGTTTTCCGCCAGATGTGATTTCTGTTCCAACTGGGGCGGAGCCATCGACTAGGACTGTGCGCAGCCCTTTTCGCAGCTCGGTTTTGTGTTTCATGCGGGCAGTGACTTCCTGCCCGACGTAGCAACCCTTTTTGAAATCAACGCCGTTCAGGGCCTCGAAACCGGATTCAAGGAGATAGCTGTCGGGTGTCAACTCGACACCGGTTTCCGGAATGCAGTGCTGCACACGGATGGCGTCCCAGTCGGTGCCGTCATCCGCTTCGGCCTCAGTGGAATAAGCCCGCCAACCCATATACGGGTGGCGCGGGTCGGGCAGGGCGCCATCAGGTGCCGGACCAGTACCACGTTGCAGGTTCAGGCCGCTGTCTTCAATCGCAACATCGGCGCGCAGTTTATACATGCTCAACCGTTTGACGAAGCCGTCAGCGATCTCCTCGGCGACATCCAGCAAGATTGCGTCGCCGTCACGTTTTAGAAAGAAATCTGCCAGGTACTTTCCCTGAGGGGTAAGCAAGGCCGCGTAAACCAACCCATCATCCAGACCGGCAATATCATTTGTCACCAGCCCTTGAAGAAAGCTGTCAGTGTCCGAGCCACTCAGGCGCAGAATACGGCGATTGGGCATGGGGCGGTCCTCGTCTTTTCCCTTGGCTCCGTGATATAGGAGTTCGCGCCGCCAAGACCAGAGGGTATCCGCATTGTCAGCACCGATCAGCATCGTCATACCGACACTGAACGCGGGCGAAGCTTTGTCAAAGTGTCTGCCATCTCTTATGGAAGGTCTCCACACGGGGATGATCCGCGAGCTTATCGTCACCGATGGTGGGTCTACTGATCCGACACTTGAAATCGCGGATGAGGCCGGGGCTGAGATCGTCTGTGGTGCGCCGTCACGCGGTGGTCAGCTGCGACGTGGATGTGCAGCCGCAAAGGGAGATTGGCTGTTGGTCTTGCATGCAGATTCCGTTTTGCAGGATGGGTGGAGCAAAGAGGTTGCAAAGCATCTTGCCACAGGGCGACCGGCCGCCTTTCATTTGGCCTTCAATTCAAAAGGTTTCGGACCAGCTTGGGTCGCAGCTTGGGCCAACCTTCGTAGCCGGATATTTGGATTGCCCTATGGTGATCAGGGGCTTTTGATGCCGCGCCGCGTGTATCAAAAAGCCGGGGGCTATCCGGACCAATCATTGATGGAGGACGTGGCTCTGGTGCGTCGCTTACCCAGTATTACCTTGTTGGGCACCCGCGCTGTTACGAGTGCGGACCGCTATGCGCAGGCGGGGTGGCTGCGTCGGGGTGCACGGAACCTGTGGATTCTAACTCGGTATTTTCTAGGGGCTGATCCGGAGAGGCTTGCGCAGGCTTATCGGCGTTAAGGGTCGTGCGCAGCTCGACAACGGATTTACCCAAACGGAACGGTGCGGCAAAACTCACCAGACATAGCGCAACGATTTGCAGCACCAGAATATGCGCGTTCTCTTGCAGGTATTCCCATTCGTTTTTCAGCTTACCGACCTGTTCGACCAGATCATCATAGCTTTGGGCCAGGATCAGGTAATCTCCGGCGATTGCTGGAACCTTGCGACGCATGTTGTCGATTGCAGCCTGAGTTTCGTCGTCCAGAGTGGTGAACACCAGAAACTGATCAATGCTGAATGCATCAGCTTTGGCGGCCATTGCGCGTAACTCGTCTTGTTCTTCTTTTGCCTGTCGTCCGAACAGGAAGTGCAACCCTTGCAATGGGGCGACCTCGTTCGTTACGGCAATGAACAGCGGCAAATCGGCATTGCTGGCGGTTGATGCAGACAGAAATTCCACCTTGTCGCACAGCACTTTTGTGTCCGGATCATATGCGGGGTCACAGAAACGCAGCCTGAACCGTGCCGCGTCCCGGTCAAAAGCCAGTGTCGCGGCATAGGCTACGTCAATTTGACGATCCAAACGCGAACTGTCTGACGTGTATAGCCCGGCCAGAACTGCGACCAGCGCGCCGATGCCGCCGAGAACGACCCAGACCAGATCGGCAAGTTTCCAAGCCCTGTGTCCTGCAGGTTTACGGAACAGAAAAGCAGTTCCAATTGATCCTGCCACAAAGAACAGGATCAGTAGCGGCAGTTGGTTCTCGGTCACAAAACTCATGACCCCAAAGTGACTGTGCGCCGTCGTGCTGGCAACACTCCTCACGGTCAGTTGTACCGTGTTGCTTTTAAGAGCCTGAGCTTTGTCCAAATTTCCGGAACAGCTTGGTACGGTCGAAAGCCTGTTCCAGCTCGTCTGTGCGCTCTTTAACCGAATCCCACAGGCGTTCTTGAACCTCGGCGATCACGCATTCCATGAGCATCAAAATTGCGGCCATTGAGTCCCACGCGGATGGTACAGCGATGCGTGCAGCAAACGTATGTTTTGCTAGCCGGTGAATGGGCGAACGCCATTGGTCGGTAAGCAGCACGACCTCGGCCTCGCGCTCCTGACACAATTGGCCAATCAACATGGTTGAGTTCTCGTAGCGCCGTACATCCAGCGCGATCAGCACGTCTCCTTTGCGCACATCCAGCAGATCATGTGTCCATGAGGCCGCAAATGGGAGAAGCCGGACATCTGGGCGGATCATCTGCAGATGCAAGTAAAGGTATTGCGCCAACGTGCCGGTGATGCGTCCCCCGGTGATGAAGATACGCCGGTCAGGGTTACTGAGCAGGCCACAGAAACTGTCGAACTCTGCGGGATCGACTTCATCAATCGTGCGTTTTTGATTTGCCAGCGCCTGCTGGGAATAGCGGTTCAGGATGTGTTCTTCGGGCAAATCGTTCTGCCAGACATCGCGCTTGGCGATGGGCCCCGAGATCATTTCTTTCACTTCACCGCGTAGGGCCGCTTGGAACTGCGGGTAGCCTTCGAAGCCCGTCTTTTGCAACATCCGCGCCACAGTGGTCGTCGAAACCGAAGCGGCGCTGGCGAGTTCGGTAATAGTTCCTAGGCCCGCCATTGGGTAGTCGTCCAGCAACACACTGATCAGCTGCCTTTCAGATGGGGTCATTTCGTCCCGATGGGCCATCAGCCTGTCCGTTACCCGCACCGATGGGTCCTCCTGCATAGAATCTAGGCGCTGGTGTTAAAAATTTTTCAGCGCGATCCGGTCTGGTGAAATTTATACAGGAAAATTATTGACAGGTGAATGCTTCGTGTGGGATTTTTTTCGCAGACAATTTTCACGGAATCGCAGGGCGGCACATTGGACTTCGGAACTGTTGTTCATACGGAAAATGCGGATGGCGCGCCTTCGGTGTTGATGGTGTGTGAGCACGCCTCGAAACGTATCCCTGATTTTCTCGGCGATATGGGGCTGACAGCCGAGGCGCGGAAAAGCCACATCGCCTGGGATCCCGGCGCGCTGGGCGTGGCGCAACAGATGGCATCTCTTATGTCCGCGCCACTGGTCCATGGCGGAGTGTCGCGGCTGGTTTATGACTGCAACCGTCCGCCCGAAGCTAAAGGGGCCATGCCCGTAAAAAGCGAGGAGTATGAAATTCCCGCAAACGCTTTGATGACACAGGAAGAGCGGCAAGCACGGGTAGATAATATCTATATCCCGTTCGCAAACGCTCTGTCGGGACAAATTGCCCGGCATCGTCCGTCGCTGAAGCTTATGGTGACAATGCACAGTTTCACTCCGATTTTTCATGGCGATCAGAGGGAAGTTGAATTGGGTATTCTGCATGGGCGCGATGATCGGTTTGCCAAGGCGATGTTGGAAGCGGCACCCGAGGATTTGCCGTTTGTGACGCGTCTGAACGAGCCCTATTCATCTGCCGATGGGGTGACCCATACTCTGGACGCGCAGGGATATGCGAACCAGTTGCCGAACGTAATGATTGAAGTGCGCAATGACTTGATCCTAACGCCCGAACAGCAACGTGCGATGGCCGAACATCTGGTGCCCTGGATCAACCGGTCTCTGATCGACTTTCCAGACAGAGGTGCAACGTGATCCGAGCCATGGCGGCATATGTAAGGATTGTCGATGCGGTAAATTACCGGATCGGCCGGGTAATGATGTGGGGTCTGTTTGTGATGATGGGGATCCTGCTTTGGTCTTCGATCTCAAAGACGTTCTTCCTACCGTCGTTATGGACGTTGGAAATGGCGCAGTTCGCAATGGTGACCTATTACATTGTGGGTGGGCCGTATTCGATCCAATTGGGGTCAAATGTTCGGATGGATCTGTTCTACCACAATTGGAGCCCGCACAAGAAAGCCTGGTTCGACGCGTTCACCGTCATGTTGCTGATCCTCTATTTGGGTGTCTTGTTTTACGGAGGCCTTGGCTCGACCGCCTACAGCCTTGGCTATTGGGGCGATGAGCCGTTGTCCTATTTCATTGGCCTGATCACCGGCAGTGAAGAGATCGGGCGACTAGAGCGCTCATCCACGGCTTGGCGCCCTTATATTTGGCCGGTCAAAGCCATCATGGTGTTTGGCTTCTTCCTGATGCTGCTGCAGGCGATATCGGAATTTTTCAAAGACATAGCCCGGATCAAGGGGCAGGAGATCGGGGTGGCACGGGCATGAGCCAGGAATTTATCGCCATCTTCATGTTTGCATTGATGATGCTGATGCTGTTCACCGGGCAGCGCGTCTTTGGTGCGATCGGCGCAGTGGCAACCATTGCCGCCTTGGCGCTATGGGGCACTGGCGGGCAAGACATTACGTTCTCGGCCGCAATGAAGTTAATGAAATGGTACCCGCTGCTGACGCTGCCGATGTTCATCTTCATGGGTTATGTGCTGTCTGAAAGTCGGCTGGCCGATGACCTCTACAGGATGTTCCATGTGTGGATGGGGCCGGTGAATGGCGGGCTGGCGATAGGGACGATTGGCCTGATGGTGCTGGTGTCAGCCATGAATGGCCTCAGCGTGGCAGGAATGGCGATTGGCGCGACGATTGCGTTGCCTGAACTTCTGCGGCGTGGTTATGACAAGACCATGGTCACCGGGGTCATTCAAGCGGGGTCCAGTCTGGGTATCCTCGTGCCGCCTTCGGTGGTGCTGGTGCTTTACGCAATGATCGCGCGGCAACCTGTCGGGCAGTTGTGGCTGGCTGGCATCGTTCCTGGGCTGCTGATGGCCGGACTTTTCATCCTTTATATCTGGATTCGCTGTCGTATTCAGCCGCATCTCGGCCCGGCAATGGAAGACGCGCACGAGGTTCCGTGGTCCGAGAAAATCCGGCTGCTTGGGGCAGGGGTGCTGCCGTTGATTATCTTCGCCGCGATGATGGTGCCATTTGTGAATGGTTGGACCTCGTTGGTGGAAAGCTCAGCGATTGGGGCTTTGACTGCTTTGGTTGTCTCGGTCGTTAAACGGCGGATGACATGGAAAATCTTTGAGGATTGCACCAAACAGACGCTGGCGATTTCGTGCATGTTCATGTGGATTATTCTTGCGGCGCTGGGCTTCGGCGCGGTGTTCGATGGCTTGGGCGCTGTGAAAGCGATCGAGAACCTGTTCACCCAGCAGTTGGGCCTGTCGCCCTGGATGATCCTGATCCTGATGCAACTCAGCTTTATCGTCATGGGTACTTTTCTGGACGACACAGCGATGCTGGTCATCGTAGCGCCACTTTACGTGCCGTTGGTCGGTGCCTTGGGGTTCGATCTGATCTGGTATGGGGTGTTGTACACGATCACGACGCAGATCGCTTATATGACCCCGCCATTCGGTTATAACTTGTTCCTAATGCGGGCGATGGCACCGCCTGAGATTGGTTTGAAGGACATTTACCGTTCGATCGTTCCCTTTGTTGGCGTGATGGTTCTGGCCTTGATCATAATAATGGCATTTCCGGAAATAGCACTTTGGCTGCCCGGCTATGTATATGGGAATTAACAAGAATGCCCGACCAATGGGCACGGGTAACTTCAACGGAGAGGAAATTAACATGACGACAAGACGTAAGTTCTTACAAACCGCCGGGGTTGGCTTTGCCGCCGCACCACTCGCCGCGCCCGCATTGGCGCAGAGCACGATCACGTGGCGCATGCAGACCTATGCTGGTCCTGCACTGGCTGAGCATGTGATCGATCCGGCCATCAAAATGTTCAACCAAATTGCCGGCGATCGGATGCAGATCGAGCTGTTCTACGCTGATCAGCTTGTTCCGACGGGTGAGCTGTTCCGCGCTATGCAGAAGGGTACCATTGACGCTGTGCAGTCGGACGATGACTCGATGGCGTCTCCGACCGAAGTCACCGTGTTTGGCGGCTATTTCCCATTTGCGTCGCGCTATTCGTTGGACGTGCCTGTGCTGTTCAATCAGTGGGGCCTTAACGAAATCTGGGACGAAGAATATTCCAAGGTTGGTGTCAAACACATTAGCGCCGGGGCATGGGATCCGTGCCATTTTGCGACCAAGGACCCGATCAATTCGCTAGAGGATATGAAGGGCAAGCGCATCTTCACCTTCCCAACGGCGGGCCGCTTCCTAAGCCAGTTCGGCGTGGTGCCCGTCACTCTGCCGTGGGAAGACATCGAGGTCGCGGTACAAACCGGCGAGTTGGACGGCATCGCGTGGTCCGGTATCACCGAGGACTACACAGTCGGCTGGGCAGATGTGACCAACTATTTCCTGACCAACAACATCTCCGGTGCGTGGGCTGGCCACTTCTTTGCGAATATGGATCGCTGGAACGAACTGCCTGAGGACCTGCAGACCCTGTTCAAAGTCTGTTGTGATCAATCTCATTACTATCGTCAGTGGTGGTATTGGGGTGGTGAAGCCAACCTGCGTGTGAACGGCACTAAGTTGCAGTTGACCACAATCCCAGACGAGGAATGGGCAACGGTTGAAGAAGCTGCCGTCAAATTCTGGGATGAGATCGCAGCGGAGTCGGAAACAAAGGCAAAAGTTGTCGACATCTTCAAACGCTACAACGCTGAGATGCTGAAGGCCGGACGGCCTTATCGCTACGGCTAACTGCACGCGATTCCGGCGCGCGGCCTTTGTCGCGTGCCGGTATTGGACCAACGGAAACACACTGCGAATGCTAGCCTCACCTCTGAAACAGAAATTGAAGCTCTGGACGCGCGATTGCGCGATCCGGATTTGCGAGGTGTGATCAGATGGCAATCGCAGGCTTTTTGATTGAGATATTCGCGGCAACCATGTTGCTGCTTTTTGCCGTAAGACTTGTTCGAACCGGCATTGAACGGCGCTTTGGCGCACTGTTTCAATCGATCCTGACACGCCACTCTAACACTTTCGTGGCGGGTTGTGCCGGTATGGTACTGGCAACGATTTTGCAAAGCTCAGCAGCTGTGACGGTTCTACTCACTGGCTTTGCGGCGGCGGGGATGGTGGGCTTTGGCCTCGCGTTGGCCGGAGTTCTGGGTGCTGACCTTGGCGCGGCTTTGGTCATTCAGGTACTGTCCTATGACTTGGGCTGGTTGCAGCCGGTGCTGTTGGCGCTTGGCGGATGGCTCTACCTAAAGTCAGAGCGGGCCAACGTGCGGCTGGTCGGCCGGATTGTACTTGGTATCGCTTTCATTCTGATTTCACTTCAATTTCTGCGCGAAGCCGTAGATCCGATCCGAGAAAGCGCGTTTTTACCGGCCATTGCTGGGTATCTAGAAAGCGACTATTTCAGTGCCTTTATTATCGGTGCGGTGCTGGCCTTTGTCATGCACAGCTCGGTCGCGACAATCCTGATGTGCGTGACGTTGGTGCAGATCGGCGCGATCCCTTTTGCTGCTGGCCTGTCGCTGGTGTTAGGTGCCAACTTGGGGTCAGCGTTCATTCCGATTTGGCTGACACGCGATTTGACTGTCACGGCACGACGTATACCGCTGGCCAATCTTCTGCTGAGGGGCAGCGCTGCGTTAGTGATGCTGATTGCGGTCAATGTTACCGGTGTGCACGAGGCGCTGATGGTGGCCGGAGCAGGGCAGTCGCTGATTTTGGCACATATTGGGTTCAACCTGGTCGTCTTTGTTCTGGCGACCGGTTTTGTGAACGCTTTGGAACGACCAATGAGCGTTCTGTTGCCCGAACCCAAGGCCCAGACAAGCGTGATGGACCAGTTCTCGGACGCGCTGAGCCCGCTTGGCGATCCTAGTGCGTCTGGGGCGAAGGTGGCGATGTCTTCAGTCCGGCATGAACTGTTGCAGATGGTCACTCAGGTCGAACGTATGTTCCGCCCGGTGCTGGATATATACGAGCAGGACGATAGCGACGCTATCTCGGCTCTGTGGCAGCAGGATGAAAGGGTGAACGCGCAACTCACTGAAATCCGCCGCTTTGTCGCTCGGATGCCGCGCCAGAATATGAGCAAAGCGCATGTAAAAGCCGCGCGGGAACTGGTGGAATACGCCATCCGTTTAGAGGCAGCAGGCGATGTAGTCTCGAACCGCATGACCCGTACGGCGCAGATCAAACACACAGAACGAACCGAATTTTCAACGCAGGGCTGGAAAGAGCTGATAGATCTACACGCGACTATTTTGGAAAGCTTTTCGTTGGCGCGCCACGTGCTGCTTGTCGATGACGTAGATTGTGCCCGGCGACTGGTATTGGACAAGGCCGAGGTTAAACGATTGTCCCGCCAAAGCCGAAAGGCGCACCTTAAACGCCTGGAACGTGGGCAAACGGAAAGTTTCCGTTCCAGCGATCTGCATCTTGAGACGTTGCGGGCCATGCGGGACCTGCATGGTCACATCGCGGCCATCGCCTATCCGATCCTCTACAAAAGCGGACAGGTTCTTGAGACGCGGTTGGTTATGGAATTGGAAAAGGGCACAGCCGACGATTAACGGCTAGGAACGCAAGCGAGAGACCAAGGGCTCTTGGAGAGACAAAGGAAAACAGGATGGGCAATGAAGCACGTTTGGACGACCTGAAAGCCAAGGTCGGTACCGGCGAGGTCGATACCGTGCTGGTCTGTATGGTTGATATGCAGGGGAGGCTGATGGGCAAGAGGTTCCACGCTGGCCATTTCGTAGCTGGCGCGTGGGAAGAGACACATTGCTGCAACTACCTGCTGGCTACGGACCTCGAGATGGCGACTCCTGATGGTTATGCCTCGACCAGTTGGGAGCGAGGTTATGGCGATTATGTTATGAAGCCGGACCTGAACACTCTGCGCCACGTGCCGTGGCTTGAGGGTACTGTGATGGTGATGTGCGACGTGCTGGACCATCACACCCATGAAGAGGTGTCGCATGCGCCGCGGTCGATCCTGAAGAAGCAGGTCAACCGACTGAAGGCTATGGGTTATGAGGCGATGACAGCCACAGAGCTGGAGTTCTTTCTGTTCGAAAAGAGCTTTGATCAGATCCGCAAAGAAGGCTTCCGCGATCTGGAGCCCATTTCAGGCTATAACGAAGACTATCATATTCTCCAGACCACCAAGGAAGAGCATGTGATGCGTCCGATCCGCAACCATCTTTGGAATGCGGGTATACCGATTGAGAATTCGAAGGGTGAGGCCGAGACTGGGCAGGAAGAGCTAAACATCAAGTATGCGCCCGCGATGGAGACGGCCGAGTATCACTCGATCGCGAAGAACGCGGTCAAGGAGATCGCTTGGCAACACGGGCACGCGGCCACGTTTCTGCCAAAGTGGCACCACGACAAGGTGGGCAGTTCCTCGCACGTGCATCAGTCGCTTTGGGCCGACGGGAAACCTGCGTTTTTTGACAAGTCGGATGAGCTGGGAATGTCAGCGCTGATGAAAAGCTACATGGCTGGTTTGTTGAAGTATGCGGCCGATTATACCTATTTCATGGCGCCTTACATCAACAGCTACAAGCGGTTCATGAAGGGCACCTTTGCGCCGACGCGGATTATCTGGTCGGTAGATAACCGGACCGCAGGGTATCGCCTGTGCGGCGATGGCACCAAGGCGGTACGGGTCGAGTGCCGCATTCCGGGTTCCGACATGAACCCGTACCTGGCGATGGCCGGGATGTTGGCTGCTGGCATTGCCGGTATTGAGGAAGGGCTGGAGCTACAGCCCGCCGCAACGGGCGACGTTTATCAAGGCGATACGGGCATGATCCCAGGCAACTTGCGCGCGGCGCGGGATGCGCTGCATGGCTCGGCCATGTTGCGGGCAGCCATGGGGGATGACGTGATCGACCATTACGCGCGTGCCGCTGAGGTGGAGATCGAAGAGTTCGAGCGTGTGGTGACCGACTGGGAAGTCGCTCGTGGGTTCGAGCGGGCATAGAGGGCAGGAGCGAGGGGCCAACCCCTCGCGCACCCCGGGATAATTTTGGCCAGATGAAGCAGGGATCCTGTTTCTTTCGGAAATGGAGTGACTATGGGACAGATGTTGAAATGTGTCTCGCCGATCGACGGATCGGTTTATGCGGAGCGAGAAGTTCTGTCTCGGGACGCGGCGTTTGACGTTGCAAGCCGTGCGCGAGCAGCGCAAGTAGCATGGGCGGCCCGCCCGTTGCAGGAGCGCATTGATCTTGTGATGGCAGGTGTTGCGGCCATCGGCGCTATGAATGACGAGATCGTGCCGGAACTGGCGCATATGATGGGTCGCCCGGTGCGCTATGGCGGAGAGTTTGGTGGCTTTACCGAGCGTGCCAGCTATATGGCGGAAATCGCAGAGACGTCTCTGGCCGATATTGCTGTTGGTGAAGACGAGACCTTTAAGCGTTACATCAAACGCATTCCGCACGGGGTGGTGTTCGTCGTAGCGCCCTGGAACTACCCCTATATGACTGCGATTAACACAGTGGCGCCGGCGTTGATCGCTGGCAATACAGTCGTCTTGAAACATGCAACGCAAACCCTGTTGGTTGGCGAACGTATGGCGCAGGCTTTCCATGCAGCGGGTGTGCCCGAGGATGTGTTCCAGAACGTTTTCCTGAGCCACGACGTGACAAACGATCTGATCGCAGGCAATGCGTTTGATTTTGTCAACTTCACCGGCTCGGTTGGCGTTGGTCAGGCGATGGAACGCGCGGCGGCGGGCACCTTTACCGGTGTCGGTACCGAACTGGGTGGCAAGGACCCGGGCTATGTCATGGAAGATGCTGATCTGGGCGCTGCGGTCGACACGCTGATCGACGGCGCCATGTTCAACTCGGGTCAGTGCTGTTGTGGGATCGAGCGGATTTATGTCCACGAAAACCTCTACGACGATTTCGTCGCGAAGGCGGTCGAGATTGTGAAGGGCTATAAGCTGGGCAATCCGCTGGATGCCGAGACGACGATCGGCCCGATGGCCAATGTTCGCTTTGCTGACGAAGTGCGCGCCCAGATCGCCGAAGCTTTGGCCGATGGTGCTGTGGCCCATATCGAGACTTTCGCCGAAGATGACGGCGGTGCGTATCTAACTCCGCAGATCCTAACGGATGTCACCCATGACATGCGGGTGATGCGGGACGAAAGCTTTGGCCCGGTGGTGGGCATCATGAAGGTGTCTTCGGATAAAGAAGCCATCGCATTGATGAACGACAGCGAATTTGGCCTGACCGCCAGCCTTTGGACCCGTGACGTAGACCGGGCCGCGCGTGTTGGGGACCAGATCGAAACCGGCACCGTGTTCATGAACCGGGCCGATTATCTGGACCCCGGTCTGTGTTGGACCGGCTGCAAGAATACTGGGCGCGGCGGTGGCCTTTCGGTCATTGGCTTCCACAATCTGACCCGCCCAAAATCCTACCATCTGAAGAAGGTAACATCATGAGCCTTGTTGGAAACTGGTCCTACCCGACCGCAATCAAGTTCGGCGCTGGCCGCATCAAGGAACTGCCCGAAGCCTGCGCGGCGGCTGGGATGAAAAAGCCCCTGCTGGTCACGGATAAGGGGCTGGCCGATCTGCCAATCACAACGGCGACGCTGGACATCATGGAGGCGGCTGGTCTTGGCCGCGGCTTGTTCAGCGATGTGGACCCAAACCCGAATGAGAAAAACCTTGAAGCCGGTGTTGCCGCCTATAACGCGGGCGGCCATGACGGGGTGATCGCGTTTGGCGGCGGCTCGGGGCTTGATCTGGGCAAGATGGTTGCCTTCATGTGCGGTCAAGCGCGCCCGGTTTGGGATTTTGAAGACATCGGTGACTGGTGGACCCGCGCAGATGCTGACGCCATCGCCCCGATCATTGCGGTTCCTACGACTGCCGGGACGGGCTCGGAAGTGGGGCGCGCCAGTGTCATCACCAACTCTGAGACGCATGCAAAGAAGATCATCTTCCATCCCAAGGTCCTGCCGACTGTTGTGATCTGTGACCCGGAACTCACCGTGGGGATGCCCAAGTTCATCACGGCCGGTACCGGTCTGGACGCTTTTGCCCATTGTGTCGAGGCGTTCTCGAGCCCTCACTATCACCCAATGAGCCAGGGCATCGCCTTGGAAGGCATGCGGTTGGTCAAAGAATACCTACCTCGTGCATATGCTGACGGAACAGACATCGAAGCCCGCGCGCATATGATGAGCGCGGCGTCGATGGGCGCGACCTCATTTCAAAAAGGTCTGGGTGCCATTCACGCCATGAGCCACCCAATCGGCGCTGTGTTCAACACCCATCATGGAACCACCAACGCCGTCTGCATGCCAGCTGTGTTAGAGTTCAATGCGCCGGCCATTGCTGATCGTTTTCAGATGGTAGCCGACTATCTAAGCATTGATGGCGGCTTTGATGGCTTCCGTTCCTTCGTGCAAGAATTCAATGATGCGCTAGGTATCCCGCGCAAGTTGTCGGATCTGGGTGTGACCGAGGCTGCGATTCCTGAACTGGTTCAGGGTGCGATTATCGATCCATCTTGTGGCGGCAACCCGATCGAACTCACCGAAGACAACCTGACTACGCTGTTCAAAACCGCGTTGTGATCAGCGATAAGCTGTGTCAACAGCGATACCGGCCCGTTCGGCGGGCCGGTTCTTTATCGGGCAGGAGGGTCAGCAGTGACTGTGTTCGTCATCGTCATTATTCTGACGGCGGCTTTGCTGCACGCGGTTTGGAACGCTATTGTCAAAACCGCCGCTGACCGGACGACCACCCTTGGATTGGTAGCGCTTGGGCATGTCATTCCCGCGTCAGTTATGGTGATGGTCTTGCCGTTGCCCAGTGCTGAGAGCTTTATTTACATCCTGCTGTCGACCGTAGTGCATTTTGGCTATTACTTCATGCTGGGCAAAGCGTATCAGCACGGCGATCTCAGCGTCGTTTACCCGATTGCACGCGGTATTGTTCCCGCGCTGGTGTCGCTCTGGGCGATGCTTTTGGTAGGCGAGGTGCTGCCCTTGCAAGCCTGGGCAGGGATTGCACTGATCGCGCTGGGCATTCAGCTCAGCAGTTGGAGCGCACTCCGTTCAGGTGTGGGGCGGGCTGCGTTAGGGTTTGCGGTTGGTACGGGCTTTTGCATCTCGGTCTATTCGGTGGTTGATGGGATTGGCGTGCGGTTGTCCGGCAATACGCTCAGCTATTGGGCGTGGGGTGCTTTTCTGCATCTGTTCATTGCCGGATTCGTTGGGGTGCGAAAGCGAAACACGTTGGCGGCGCTGCCCGCGAAGGTGTGGATGATCGGCATTCTTGGCGGTCTGGTATCGATGACAGCTTATGGTTTGGTGCTATACGCCAAGAACTTTGCCCCGTTGGGCGCGGTATCGGCCTTGCGGGAAACGTCGGTGATCTTTGCGGCTCTGATCGGCTTTGTGTTTCTGCATGAGGGCAACTGGATGCGGCGGCTGGGTGCTGCGATCCTGATGGCCTTTGGCGTGGCGCTGATTGGATTGGCTGTCTAAGCCAAGACAGCCTTGCTGAAAACGCCCCCGATCTTTCATAGTGGCAAGAGATAGGGAGCGTTTTCATGACCAAAGAGATTGTTTTGATCCACGGGGCGTTTGCGGGTCCGTGGTGTATGGAAGATTACGCCGGCTTCTTTCGTGATCGGGGCTGGACGGTACATACCCCCGCGCTGCGCTATCATGGTGGTGACCCAAAAGCTGACCCCGATCCACGGCTGACCGATACTAGCGTGATGGACTATGCCGATGACATTGCCGATTTCGTGCAGGGGCTGGATGGCAAGCCCGTGCTGCTCGGCCACGCCATCGCGGGTGTTGTGGCGCAGCAGGTGGCGTCGCGTGGTTTGGCCAGCGCCATTGTTCTGATCAACCCGAACGCACCATGGGGCACCTTGCCCGAAACCGACGACGAACGCGCCATTCCGCGCGCGTTGATGGAGGGTGGGGCGTTCTGGAAGCAGCCCATGCGGGTTGAGTTCGACCTGATGGCCCCCTTTGCGCTGAACAAGATGCCCGAGGCGCAGCAGCATGAAGTGTTTGACCGCTTGGGTGCTGAAAGCGGCCGGGCGATGTTTGAGATGTTCTTTTGGATGTTTGACGATCACCACGCGATGAAAGTGGATATCGACAAGGTCGACTGCCCGGTTCTGGTCGTATCGGGCACCGAGGATCGGGCTGTGAACCCTAACACCTGCCGCGCGCTGGCTGACCTGTACGGAGATCGCGCGACCTTTATGCCCGTGAAAGACCACGCGCATTTCCTGTTCATGGAGCCCGGCTGGGAAAAACCCGCCGGACAGATCGCGAACTGGTTGGAAAGGAAGGTGGGCTAGTGTCGCCCACCGCCCGGATCAGTTATTGGTCGAGAAGGTGCTCTGCGGTTTCCATTTGAGCGAGCCGTCGCCTTCGCGATGGCACCGCAGCAGGCGTTCCTGAATCGTGCGGACTGTATCTGTGACGGTGTTGTCACCGACCAGCAGGACAAATGCGTCTTCGGAATAGGCCATGCCGTTATAGTAGCAAAACTTGGTTTCAGCCCCGTCCGGAATAGGGGATGCAAGGCTAAGCGTTTGTTGCGCGCTGGCTTGGCTGGCCAGCAGGGCAAAAGCCAGCCCAAGGGTTAGTGTTTTCATGTCGTCCTCCCGTTCGGATATCCGTTTTTAAAATTGGGTCGTGGACGCTCGGAACCTCAAATGTCGTTCTTAAATGACGGTTTGAGGGTAAGTGTGAACGAGATCAACGGGTTAGGCAAGGGGCGTGTTTGTAGGAAACTTGTAGGGTCATTCCGCGCTGTCCAGGCACTGCTTGATGCAAGGCATCGAACACGCGCTCGACCCGCCCCTCAGGGCGGGCGCGAGTCTTGACTATCAGGTTGTTGGGCGTTAGCTCACTTCGCTGCAACAAGTTTGATGGTGCAGGCACCAATTCGGTGATTGTCAATTTCCTCCGAATTGCTCAAAGTCTTGAAGCATTGTCTCCGCCAAGCCTGAATTCAAGAATTTTTCTGGGTCTTTCAAGATTTGTGCGTCAACAACTTGTTTTTGTTTTTTCGACATAGCGTTCATGATCTTTTGAGCCGATGTTGCTCTATCTTTGAACAGGTTCCATGTCGCGGCGTTTAACAAAGAATCTGGGCGCGGAAACTCACCATCTGAGCAACGAATAAAGCTTTTCCCCAAAATCTGCTTATCATCGCGTACTTTTCCAAAGAAGATGATGGGTCCTAGTTTAACGTAGGAGGCAAGGAAACTACCACTTGGTGTGTAAATTGTATCCCTTTCAACGGATCGTTTTACCCAAGTGTTCCAGTTTGAAGGCAGAGTTGGGTCATCAAAACCATCAAAATAGCCAAGGTGAAGAAAGTACTGACTAAATTCTCCAGGATGCTTGGACGAGCCGATGAGAAATTGTTTCCAGCTTCTCTCTGCTTTAGCTAGGAGACTCAGAGAATATGGATCGTACTTGTTTTCGATACCTCGATATAGCTGAGACTGTACGGTTCGAAGCGCAAGAGAGCAGGCAAAGCGTGAAAGCCAAGAGCCATAGATTTTCGCTATTTCTCTATTTTCAGTAGCGACGTCAAACAGGCGTTCTTTCGCTTTTTGCTCCCATGTTGAAAGTGTTACTTCGCATGCTGAGCAATACAGGTAGTGCTTATCGCCATCCTGAACCCTTTTATTTGGGTTAGCTCCGGCTCGCAAAAATGGAGTTCCACCGGTCTTGATTAACCAGCGAAAAACAAACTTGGGGATAACGTGGCTGCTATGAAGGTTCGCCTCCTGTCCACAAAGCCAACACGCTCCTACCTTCAAACATCCAACTCCTCCACAAACCGCGCGTTCTCCTGAATGTATTGGAACCGCAGTTCGGGTTTTTTGCCCATCAGGCGCTCGACCAAGTCGCCGGTCTCGCCGGGTTCGTCCTCGTCGATGGTGACCCGGATCAATTTCCGGGATTTGGGGTCCATTGTGGTCTCTTTCAGGTCCTTGGCGTCCATTTCGCCCAGACCTTTGAAGCGCGAGACGTCGATCTTGCCCTTGCCGCCCAGACCTTTCTCAAGCCACTCGTCGCGCTCGGCCTCGTCCAGACAATAGACGCGCTTGGCGCCTTGGGTCAGGCGGTAGAGGGGCGGGCAGGCGAGGTAGAGGTGGCCTGCGTCAATCATCGGGCGCATCTGGGTAAAGAAGAACGTCATCAGCAGCGAGGCGATATGCGCCCCGTCCACATCCGCGTCGGTCATGATGATGATCTTGTCATAGCGCAGGTCATCAACGTTGAATTTGGTGCCAAGACCGACACCCAAAGCTTGGGTCAGGTCGTTGATTTCGGCATTGGTGCCCAGTTTCGAACTGGCCGCACCCAGCACGTTCAGAATCTTACCGCGCAGGGGCAGCAGGGCTTGGGTCTTGCGGTCACGGCCCATCTTGGCGGAACCGCCCGCCGAGTCACCCTCGACGATGAATAACTCGGTACCGTCGCGGTTGGTGGCGGAACAATCCACCAGCTTACCGGGCAGGCGCAGTTTCTTGGTCGCCGACTTACGTGCGGTTTCCTTTTCCTGACGGCGGCGCAGACGTTCCTCGGCCCGCAGAATGAGGAAGTCCAGGATGGCGCCAGCAGATTTCGTATCCGCCGCCAGCCAGTTGTCGAAATGGTCGCGGACAGAGTTTTCGACCAGCCGTTGCGCCTCGACCGTCGCAAGGCGGTCTTTGGTCTGGCCCACGAATTCCGGTTCCGAGATGAAGCACGATACAAGCGCGCAGCCGCCGGTGATCAGGTCGTCACGGGTGATCTGACCGGCCTTTTTGTTGTTGATCAGTTCCCCATAGGCCTTGATCCCCTTGAGGACCGCGGCCCAGAAGCCCGCCACATGGGTGCCACCTTCGGGGGTGGGGACGGTGTTACAGTAGGACTGGATGAAACCGTCGCGCGAGGGCGTCCAATTGATCGCCCATTCCACCTTGCCGGGGGTGCCGAATTTCTCGTTAAAGTCCACGGTGCCGGCAAAGGGCTGCTCGGCATAGGTGGAGGAACCGTTCATCGTTTCCTTTAGGTAATCCGAAAGCCCGCCGGGGAAGTGAAAGGTTGCCTCGGTCGGAGTCTCACCGTCGTCGATGGCGGATTTCCAGCGAATCTCGACGCCCGAGAACAGGTAAGCCTTGGAGCGGATCGATTTGAACAGCCGTGCAGGTTTGAATTTGTGGTGGCCGAAAATCTCGGCATCCGCATGGAAGGTGACGGTAGTGCCGCGACGGTTGGGGGCCGCACCGACCTTTTCCACGGGACCCAGAGGAATGCCGCGTGAGAACCGTTGTTCGAACAGTTGTTTGTCGCGCGCCACCTGTACGACCATCGAATCCGACAGTGCGTTGACGACAGAGGCACCCACGCCGTGCAGACCACCCGATGTCTGGTAAGCCTTGCCCGAGAACTTACCACCCGCGTGCAGGGTACACAGGATCACCTCCAACGCAGATTTGTCCGGGAATTTCGGGTGCGGGTCGATCGGAATGCCGCGCCCGTTGTCGCGCACGGTCAAGGCGTAATCCGCGTGCAGTTCAACCTCGATCCGGTTGGCATAACCTGCGACAGCCTCGTCCATCGAGTTATCGAGGATTTCAGCGACCATATGGTGCAGCGCACGTTCATCAGTCCCGCCAATATACATGCCGGGGCGTTTGCGAACGGGTTCCAGACCTTCAAGCACCTCAATCGAAGAGGCGTCGTAAGTGGCGGTTGCGCTGGGCGTCAACAGATCGTCGGGCATATGGGCTGCTCTTATTCTTGGGTTTGGCCCATTATGGCAGGTGATGTGGTCCGGGGGAAGAGGGGCCCGAGGTGTTGTGGGCCTTTGGTTGTTTTCCAATTCGCGAAGAATGAGACCCAGACGGTGTTTTGTCGGGTTATTTAGGTTTTTCAGCCGCTAAGCGCACACCGCCAACCCGATGTTGTTTTACGTCACTTACAAATTTTGCGTACATCTTAAGGAAGTCATCGCCTTTAGACGGGTTGCCCGCGCGTTCAGCCTCGGCATCTAAGGTCTGATACATACTCAGCCGCCGCGCCAGAATTTCGCCCCAAGATTCAGTTACATCATCAACCAAGACGACTTGGAACCCTGACTGCTCAAGCTGGTGTTGGTATTCAGGTATGCTGAGAAGGGATTGGCAGGCGAAGCGTTGCCTGTATTGCTCTATCTCGTCCATGGGCAAAGGTGCGTGCATCACCCAGTCGGTAAAGGCAAAACGGCCGCCAGGGCGCAGAACGCGAAACACCTCGGACAGGGCCTTGGCTTTGTCAGGGATGTGCAAGAAAGACTCCTGACTAACCGCAGCATCGAAACTGTTATCGTCAAACGGCATATCCATTGCGCTGCCTAGAACCGGGTGGATTTGATCTTGCATGCCGACCAGCGTGTTCAGCTCCTTAGCGCCATCGACACGGTTTGGGCTGATATCGATGCCGCTTACGTCGACGCCGCGTTCAGTTGCGAACCAGCGCGCAGGTCCACACAGCCCGGCGCAGACGTCCAGAACGTGGTTGCCGGACTTCATTTGAGTCATGTCCGCCAGCCGGGCATTCGCGTTCAGGCCGTCGTAATGATCCTGATCGTAGGGGTAGAGTTCCTGCGGCTTCATATCCTCAATCGAGCCCCGAATGTTTTTCAACTTTGTTAAAATATGCGGTGCCGAGATCGGGTGGCTGGCATACCAGTCGGCGACAGTTTTTTCCGCCATTTCCATAAGCATCTCCCCCTCTTGCGTTTGGCCAACTTAGCCTGACATGGTGTATTGATCCAGTTTCCCCCAAACCAAAAAGCACGCGAAACTGGGGCTGATAAGGAAATAGGACGGTACCCAAATGAGCTGGATTAAGACTGTTCCCTTCAACGAAGCCACTGGAAAGCTGAAAAAGCTGTACGAGCGCGTCACAGGACCGGGCGGCAATGTGGACAACATAATGATGGCGCATTCCCTGCGTCCGCATTCGATGGAAGGCCATATGGCGCTATACAAGAACGTCCTGCATCATTCGGCCAACAAAATCCCAAAGTGGTTTCTTGAGGTATTGGGTGTCTGGGTGAGTTCGCTGAATCAATGTGGTTATTGTGTTGAGCACCATTTCTGTGGGCTGCAACGCTTGTTGGACGATACGGATCGGGGCAATACGATCCGCAGTGCTATTGAGTCCGGAACACTTAGCGCGGCTCCGTTGGATGAGGCGCAGATCGCGGCGATGCAATACGCAAGGAAGCTGACCGAAGCGCCTGCTGAAATGGTTCAAGCAGATATCCAAGCCCTGCGAGATTCAGGCTGGGAGGACGGGGAGATTCTTGAGATTAATCAGGTCTGCGCGTACTTCGCCTATGCGAACCGAACGGTTCTTGGACTGGGGTGTTCGACCGAAGGCGATATTCTGGGCCTTTCGCCAAATAACTCGGACGATCCTGCAGATTGGGGGCACCGCTAAGCGACCGCGATCAAGTCCAGAATGACCTTGGCGATGATCTCCGGGCGTTGATGGCGCGGCGCGTATTGCGCGTTTAAAAAAGAAAAAAGTTGAAGACATGCGATGCTTAGTCGCCCCAGCTTTGCCGGAAAAAGGATTGGCCATTCAGATCAATGAATTCCGTCTTTATGGTCTGACCTCAGGTCCCAAACATTTTTCGCGTTTCGACAGCCGTCAATTTGACCCGCGTCAAAGCGCGGAAACGTGTCTTCTGCTAGGCGTTCATGCGGATAGTGAAAAAGGAAACTGTGAATGGAAGCCTTGGCGCAAATCGATCAAAAACAACCCTCTGTCAAAATTGTCCCAACACCAAGTCCGGAGCCGTCGCAGCCCAGCTCTGAGCGTATTCGGCAGGCCTTTGAAAGCGGCAAATACCCCTACGGTCGCAAAATGGCACGCAATACGTATGAGGCGCAAAAAGCCCAGTTGCAGGCTGAGTTGTTGAAAGTACAGCTTTGGGCGCAAGAGACGGGTCAGCGGTTTGTGCTGCTATTCGAAGGACGCGATGCGGCGGGTAAAGGCGGCACGATCAAACGGTTCATGGAGCATCTGAATCCCCGCCAAGCGCGCGTTGTGGCACTGAACAAGCCTACTTGGGAAGAGAAGGGGCAGTGGTATTATCAACGCTATATTCAAGAGCTTCCAACGGTCGGCGAAATGGTTTTCTACGATCGCTCTTGGTACAACCGAGCTGGCGTTGAACGGGTCATGGGCTTTTGTTCCCCCAACGAATATCTGGAGTTCATGCGGCAGACGCCCGAGCTGGAACGAATGTTGGTGCGTTCGGGCATTCAGCTTTATAAGTATTGGTTCTCGGTCACACAGTCCGAACAACAGCGTCGGTTCAAAAGCCGCGAAACCGACCCGCTGAAACAGTGGAAACTGTCGCCCATCGATAAAGCAAGTCTTGATAAATGGGATGATTATACCGAGGCCAAAGAGGCAATGTTCTTCTACACTGACACTGCCGATGCGCCTTGGACTATTGTAAAGTCTAATGACAAAAAGCGCGCGCGCCTGAACACAATGCGCCATTTCCTTTCAACACTGGATTACCCAGATAAGAACCACGAAATCATCGGCGAACCTGATCCTTTGATCGTTGGTCAGGCGCATCATGTTATCCACCGATCCGAGCACATAATTGGTAACTCGCTGCACCCAGATGGGCGGTAGCCGAGGGTGCCATTTCACCGGGTGATCGGTCTCATCTTGAAAAATCATTGATCGCCTCTTGTCCCGGCCTTTGGCCGGGCATATGGCTGGTGCAATGAACAAGGTGATGACATATCGCGGCCACTTTCAGGCCATCGCTATTCTGGGTCTGCCATTGATTGGTGGGCACTTGGCACAGTTTGCTATCGGCCTGACCGATACAATAATGCTGGGCTGGTACGGAGTTGAGGCGCTGGCCGCTGTAACTTTGGCTAGTAGCTACTACTTCGTGCTGTTCCTGTTTGGGGCAGGGTTTGGATGGGCCGTGATGCCCATGGTGGCTACCGCCGCGGCAGAAGAGGATGAGACCAGCATCCGCCGTTCGACCCGCATGGGGTTGTGGTTGTCGTTGATCTATGCCGCGTTGATGATGCCGCTGCTTTGGTGGTCGCAACCTATTTTGATTGGGTTGAAACAAGACCCGCAAGTTGCCGAAACTGCGTCGGAATACTTGCGTGTCGCAGGGTGGGGGCTGTTTCCGGCCCTGATCGTGATGGTGTTGAAGTCCTATCTGGCAGCGCTTGAACGAACTCAAATCGTACTTTGGATCACAGTCACCGCCGCAGTGGTTAATGCGGTTACGAATTATGCGCTGATCTTCGGCAATTGGGGCGCGCCCGAATTGGGTGTGATGGGCGCTGCCATAGCGTCAGTCGTGACACAAATCGTGTCTCTGGTCTTCGTGGTGATCTACGCGGTGCGCGTGCTGCCCGAACATAGCTTGTTCCAACGCTTCTGGCGCCCGGATTGGGAGTTCTTTTTCAGCGTATTGCGTTTGGGCGTGCCGATCGGACTTACGACACTGGCCGAGGTCAGCCTGTTTGCAATGTCGGCCATTATGATGGGTTGGCTGGGGCAGGTGCCGCTGGCGGCGCACGGGATTGCGCTGAACTTGGCTTCGGCCACGTTTATGGTGCATCTGGGTTTGTCCAATGCGGCAACGATCCGCGCAGGGAATGCACTGGGCCGGAAGGACCGCCCGCATTTGGAAAAAGGCGCGATTGCCGTGACTGTTATGTCATTAGTGATGTCGTTGCTGACGGTCATCCTGTTCCTGACATGCGCCGAACCGCTGATTTCCCTATTCATGGAGTCAGACGATCCGCAGCGTCCGCAGATTATCGCTATCGGTACCGGTTTGCTTGCCATGGCTGCGCTATTCCAGCTGGTAGATGGGGCGCAGGTGATCGCGCTGGGCCTTTTGCGCGGCTTGCAAGACGCCAAGATTCCGATGGTGATAGCCGGTCTCAGCTATTGGGTCATCGGGATACCGGCGTCGTATTATTTTGGCTTCGTGCAAGGCATGGACGGAATAGGCATCTGGCTTGGCCTTGTTCTGGGCCTTGCCTGCGCTGCTGTCCTGCTGATGGCGCGGTTCTGGCTGCGCTCGGTAAGATTGATCGGAGTGCCAGCGGAATAAGTGGCAGTCAGTCCTTGGTCAGACGATCTGCCTTTTTGCGAACCAGCACGGTGCGCAGATCGTGCATCGCCAGCAGCAATCGGTCGGTGACATCCTCAAGCTGTTCGTCGGACGCCTTGGATTGCGCCCATTGGGTTGTCAGGTTCATGTAGTCGACCGCACGGTGTATATCGTCGATATCGCGCTGGGCCAGCAAGGCTTTACGTTCTGCCATCCAACGGGCGATTTCGGCCTGATCGGCTTCGGTCAGCGTGCGCTGGCCTTGCGGCTTCACCTCGCCATTGCGGATATTGATGACGGCGATCTGATCCATCTCGATCCGCCGCTGGCGGTTCTCGGTGTCGATCCGAAAAACCGCCGCGCCGTTTTCGCGAATACGGAAGTAATACTTGGGCAGCTCGGCGGTCATCGGGGCCTCCGGGTCAGGTCAAGGACGCGCAGAAGCGCTGGATACGAGTGCAAGCTTCAGTCAGAGCTTCGTCTGAAGTCGCGTAGCTGACGCGGAAGTTCGGTGACAGGCCAAAGGCTGCACCGAAAACGACAGCCACGTCCGCCTCTTCCAATAGGGCTGTGGCGAACGCCTCATCCGAGTCGATCAACGTGCCTGCTGGGGTGGTTTTGCCGATCAGACCGGCAATAGAGGGATAGACGTAAAACGCGCCTTCTGGGGTTGGGCACGAGATACCTTCGATCTCGTTCAACATTCTAACGACCAGATCGCGGCGGCGCTTAAACGTTTCGGCATTCGGGGCCAAAAACGCCTGGGTCCCGTTCAAAGCCTCAACTGCCGCCCATTGGCTGACCGAGCAGGGGTTCGACGTGGACTGAGATTGTATCTTGCGCATCGCCGCGATGAGCTCAACCGGACCGGCGGCATACCCAATGCGCCAGCCAGTCATGGCATAGGCTTTTGAGACGCCGTTGCAGGTCAATGTTCGGTCATACAGGTCCGGTTCGACCTCGGCCGGGGTGCAAAACTCGAACCCATCATAGGCGAGGTGTTCATACATATCATCGGACATGATCCAAACATGCGGATGGCGCATCAATACATCGGTCAACGCCTTTAGTTCGGCGCGGCTGTACCCGGCACCGGTCGGATTCGACGGCGAGTTGAAGATGAACCACTTTGTTTTGGGCGTAATCGCGGCCTCAAGCTGGTCGGCGGTCAACTTGAAGCTGTTCTCTAGTGTCGTCTCAACCACGACCGGAGTACCCCCGGCCAATAGCACCATGTCCGGATAGCTGACCCAATACGGCGCCGGGATGATAACCTCATCACCGTCATTCATTGTCGCCATCAGGGCGTTGTACAATGTCTGTTTTCCACCGGTTCCGACCGAAATCTGTGCGGGAGTATAGTCCAACCCATGGTCGCGCTTCATCTTGGCGCACGCCGCCTGTTTCAGCTCAGGTATACCGTCGGGCGCGGTGTATTTGGTCTTGCCCGCTGCGATGGCCGCAACCGCTGCGTCTTTGATGTTTTGAGGCGTATCAAAATCTGGCTCGCCCGCGCTTAGGCCGATCACGTCGCGCCCGGCGGCTTTGAGTTCGGCTGCCTTGGCCGTCATCGCGATCGTAGGCGATGGTTTTACGCGTGACAGTGTCGCAGACAGGAAACTCATGGTCGACCTCGGTTTGTATGTTCAACTCGTCTGTCATAGGGTGCGCCCGAAAGACGATCAAGCAGTATGAATAGACGAATTGGAGACCCCGATGGATGACGAAAAAGACTGGTTTGGGCCAGAGGCAGCGACATTCGGGGATCGATTGGCTGGCGCGCGTGAAGCGGCGGGGATGACACAGGCCCAACTGGCACGGCGGCTCGGCATCAAAAAGGCAACCGTCGTAGCTTGGGAAAATGATCTCTCGGAACCGCGTGCCAACCGTTTGTCGATGATGGCTGGAATGATCAATGTCTCAATCATGTGGTTGCTGACAGGTGAGGGCGAAGGTATGGAGGCCCCCGTCGACGAAGGCGAGGTCAATATTGAATTGGCGGATGCGGTGGCAGAACTGCGTGCCATCCGCGGTGAGATGCGCGCCAGCGCTGAACGGGCCGCGCGACTTGAGAAAAAACTGCGATTGATGTTGGAGCAGGGAAATTGACCGAAACACGCGAGGTCAGGATCAAACGCATGCAGATGCGTTCGATGCGCCGTGGGATAAAAGAAATGGATTTGATCCTTTCCGCCTACGCCGAGCGCAATCTGTCGAGCATGGATGCGACCGGTCTTGATCTGTTCGACGCGCTGCTGCACGAAAACGATCAGGACCTATATCAGTGGGTCACCGGGCAGGTTCAACCGCCCGAAGTTTTTGCGAAACTAATCGAAAATATCGCGCAAACATTTCAAAATTAAAGATAAAGCCCGCTTAACCGATTATTCGGAATTTCGATTCATGCTGCTTGAAGCAGCGCGACTGAATCGGAGGATCGGATGAGTATGGAAATGCAGGTCTCCGCGCCGGACACCAAGGGGTTTATGACCAGCTATCTTGAGGCGCTTGCCCTGGTTGAGCGGTTGCACCGTCTATTGCTGGACGTGATTAAGGACGAGTTTGAGCGTGTGGGCGTGCTTGAAATCAACGCGGTTCAGGCATTGTTGCTGTTCAATATTGGCGATCATGAAGTAACGGCGGGCGAGTTGAAAAGCCGTGGTTATTATCAAGGCAGTAATGTCAGCTATAATCTGAAAAGGTTGGTGGACATGGGCTATATGCATCACCAGCGGTGCGAGATCGACCGACGGTCGGTACGGGTCAGGTTGACGCCACGTGGTCGAGAGATACGCGATATAGTGGCTGAATTGTTTTCTCGCCACGCAGAAGGTTTGCAGACCCGTGGTGTGTTGGGTTTGGAAGGGATCGACGACATCACCACCTCATTGCGGCGGGTTGAACGCTATTGGACCGATCAGATTCGTTACATCTATTGATTGGGGGCGACTGTCAGACAAAACCAGCCCTTCGAGCTCGCGTATCAGTTTTCTTGTCATGGCCTCTTCATAGGCGTCAAAGCCCAAAGCAACCTCGACAAATGCGTCAGCACCCAAGATAACCCAAGCATTGTAGTAAGCGGACAATTCGCCAATCTGAATATAACGTTTGTCACTATGGCTTGAGTCGTCAGTTCCAATCACCAGCCCGTTAATGGTGATACTCACGTCTTGCAGCGCATTCTTGGCTTTTCGTGGGTGGGGGCCAAGATTGTGTTTTCCATCACCGGAAAGATCAAGGGTCCGTGTCCAGCACTCAGTCTGCTGTGATAGCAACTCAGCCCCGAACAGCATGGCCGAACCGACTGCAGTGCCTTGTGGGGCAGAGCCGCGCTTAGTGCTTTTCAACAGGTTTGCAATTTTTTCGATGTCACTAACAGATTGAATCTCCATCCAGTTCAACAGCATGCGTTGGTGGCCGGGTTCGCTCCATTCGAAAACAGCCAAGCGTATCGGTGCAGAGATTTCGGCCAAGATCAATTGGGTGACTTCGGGCTGTTGTAATGCCGCTGCCAAGCCCTCCAATTGCAGACGGTATTCGTTGCTGTCCACTGAGCCTGACACGTCCAACCCGAGCGCCAGCGCTTGACGACACTCAGCCGCGACGGGTCCGGTAACTATTGAGAGGGCAATTGCCAGAAGCCGCATCATCACTGAACGGTTTCCTGAAGCGCACCAATTTGCAAACCCGTCAATTCTCGTTCCAACTTGCGCCGCATCGCGCGCTCGAAATCTTTAAATCCTTGCGCAACCTCAAGAAAAGCGCCGGGACCATGGAGAACGTTGTTTTCGAAAAAGGGGATTAGGTACAGCTCGCCCTCAAAATCTGCAGCATTTATGACCAATCCGTTGACCACGACGTTTTGAAACGGAAAATGCCGGTAAGCCGAGTCAGGTCCGTATCCGTCATTATTTGTCCCATCTCCGGACAGGTCGATAGTTTGGAAAAGACAAGACGGTGATCGCTGCATTAGCATCGATCCAAAGGCGAGCGCGTGCCCCATGGCCGTTGCAGACCCACTGTCGGACCGGACCGACTTTTTTACGGTCAACGCCGCTGCCAGTAAATCGGACTGCGTACGGATCATCGTCCAGTCCAAGATAACGCGCTGTGATGTGCGACCGCTCCATTCATAGACGGCCACGGCCACAGGCATCGGCGAAGAAAAGAACGCCTCGCTCACCTCGGGCGCTGTCAGCGCAGTTGCCAGCCCTTGTCGCTGAAGCGCGTCTTCAGTGCTGTCTACCGAAGTCGATACATCGATAGCCAGTGCTAGGGCCAGGCGGCATGTCTCGGCCTTAAGCGGGCTGACCATCCCGATCAGCCCCAATACTGCCAGCCAGCGGATCACCAGTGGCCGGTACTTTCCATACTGGCCCATGGCTCGGCCGGCTCCAGCGCTTCGCCGTTTTGCAGTAATTCGACTGAGATATTGTCCGGTGAGCGGATGAATGCCATGCGGCCGTCGCGGGGCGGGCGATTGATCACAACGCCGTTGTCCTGAAGGTGCTGGCAAATTTCATAGATGTTATCGACACCATAAGCCAAATGTCCGAAGTGGCGGCTGTCGCTTGGTAGGGCATCATCGCCATCCCAATTATGGGTCAACTCGATCGGTCGGTCCTCTTGGCCTGGAGGTGCCATAAAGATCAGTGAAAACCGCCCGTTCTCGCTGTCATAGCGGCGCGTTTCCTTCAGGCCCAGCAGCTCATAAAATGCTTTGGATTTCTCCAGATCCTTCACGCGGACCATGGTGTGAAGATATCTCAGACCCATTGTGGCTTCCTTTCTGTTCTGGTGATTGTCAGCAGCTTAGCGCGCGGTTCCGGCGTGTCGAGGGGCCGGGCGGACACAATTTGGAATTTGCGCGATTGCGCGCACATATCGCGGTTCCGATCAGTAAGATGTCGAGATATAGTAGTAGGCGACTCATTGCTGGAAAGGAAATTTCATGCCGCTGTCCTCTGACCAACTGGCCGAGATCGAAGCGCAAAGGGCGCAATCGCATCCAACACGCCGCGTTGTGGCTGCGGGAATGGAAGAACACCTGTACACTGCGCATCAGGTTTTGGACCACGGATTTGTTCGCGTCATTGACTATATGGGCGATGACGCAGCGATCTGCCAAGCTGCGAGAGTGTCTTATGGCAAGGGGACCAAGTCGGTTCAGAATGACGAAGGCCTGATCCGTTATTTGATGCGTCATTGGCACTCAACCCCATTTGAGATGTGCGAGATCAAACTGCATGTAAAACTGCCCGTTTTCGTGGCCCGTCAATGGATTCGCCACCGCACGGCGAATGTGAACGAATACTCGGCGCGCTATTCTATCTTGGATCGTGAGTTTTATATTCCAGCGCCCGATCACGTCGCCGCACAGTCCGAGGTGAACAACCAAGGTCGGGGTGATGCGTTGCAAGGGGAAGAGGCCGCCCGCGTTCTGGAAATGCTCAAGGCAGATAGCGCAAGATGCTATGACAATTACGAGGCAATGATCAGCCAAGACGGCCAACAAGGCTTGGCACGCGAACTGGCACGGATGAACCTGCCTGCGAACGTCTACACGCAATGGTACTGGAAGGTGGACCTGCACAATCTGTTCCACTTCCTGCGCTTGCGGGCTGATCCACACGCTCAGTACGAAATCCGCGTGTATGCCGATACCATGTGCAAGATTGTGGCCGACTGGGTGCCCTTCGCCTACAAGGCGTTCGAGGATTACCGACTGGGCGCGGTCAATCTGTCGGCACAGATGGTCGACAGTCTGCGTAGGATGCTGGCGGGCGAGACGGTCACTCAGGAAAACTCAGGCATGACCAAACGGGAATGGCGCGAATTTGAAGCGGTCATTCGCGAAAGCTGAAAACGCACATCACTTGTCTATACAGGTCGTCGTGAAGCTGTTACATTTGCTTCATGACCTTTTCCGTCTTAACCCGAACGACTTGCGTGCTTGTGGCTCTGGCCCAACCCGCCGTCGCCAAGTCTCCGATTGCTGAAGTGATCTGTGAACCAACGCAGCGCATGCACGACAAGCTCGAAAGACAATTCGGCTCGGAAAGGGCAGCGACTGGCATGCGCGGGCCAGAGCAGGTGATGGAGGTTTGGACCAGCAAATCGGGCGATTGGACCATGGTGGTGACCTACGCCACTGGTACGTCATGCATTGTAGCGATGGGACAAGACTGGTTCACTCATGCCAAGGACGACCCGGCGCGAGGGTAAGGCTTTAAAACCTTTGGAAATCGGTCAACGGCCGGAAATTGGCCGTTGGCCTGTTTTGGTATCCCGCGCAACGCGGGGCAGTATCATAACGGTTTCAAATCGGCTGCCATTTGGCGGCCGTCACGTCCGTCTTGCAGCTCGTACGAGACTTTCTGATTGTCAGCGAGTCCGGTCAGACCGGACCGTTCAACGGCCGAGATATGAACAAATACGTCCTTGCCACCTTCATCAGGGGCAATAAACCCGTAGCCTTTCGTGGTATTAAACCATTTCACGGTGCCAGTTGGCATTTCCCGTGTCTCCTTCTACTTACACGTTGTCCCACTTAATTAGTGGGGGTAGTGATTGACGCCGCCGCAAAACATCACTGTATCGCCCACACGATACAGCCCGATTTGCGTGTTTCGTCTTTTTCAACATTGCACGGTGAAGTAAAAAATCAAGAATTACCGAAGCAGACCGGCAAATTTGCCGAAAATTGAACCAGATACAGGATACTGCCTCATATGCACCTATATGGCCTGAAGAACTGTGATACCTGCCGCAAGGCATTGAAATCACTTCCGGATATCGAATTTTTCGACGTTCGGGTCGATGGTGTTCCGAATTCGGTGCTGACGCGGGCGTTTGAAACCTTCGGCAATGCTTTGCTCAATACCCGGTCGACAACGTGGCGTGGTCTAAACGAAAAGCAGCGTTTGCGACCCGCGCTTGAGCTGTTAGCCGATCACCCAACGTTGATGAAACGCCCTCTGATCGAGCAAAACGGAACGCTTTTTCTGGGCTGGACGGCAGAAACGAAGGCGGGGCTTGGCGTGGTGTGAGCTGGTGCTTATGTCAAAGAACGCAAGCTAGAGGGTTTTAGATGCGCAACGCAGCAATGATTCTGGGCGTGATTGCCGGTTTGATCGGGATGATCGTAGGTTTTTTCGGTTATGGATATGTCGAACTAATCGACCGGTATGGAGAGATAGAAGGACTGGCTGAACAGGTCGATAACGCTCAGGTCATTCAAGCTGCTTCGATCATCGCCCCGTTGCTGGCAGTTGCCGGGGGCGCGATGGCGCATGCAAGGGCGTTGGTCGGTGGGGTGTTGTTGCTAGTCTCAGCAGCCGGGATGTATTACGCCTTTGGTTTCAACGTGTTCACTATGTTCCCGGTGGCGTTTGCGGCCGTGGCGGGCCTCCTTGGGCTGGCCGCGGGTAAACCGGACGAGCCCAAGGCGCATTTCTAGATCATTTGATGCGCAGGACACGATCCAGCGACAATGGGCCTGCGCCATTGATGACGATCACCAAAAACAAGAAGGTCCAAAGCGTCCGATCATCCAGCAAGCTGACGGCATTGGTAAAGTAGCTGCCAAGCTCGGTGCCGTGTCCATTGACGTCAACGATTGTCTGAACCCAGACAAAAATAGCCATACCCATGGCCGAGATCCGCGACAACAACCCAACAACGATCAACGCGGGCAGAATAAACTCGGCCCATGTGCCAACCGTAGCGATGAGCCAGTACATGAAACCCAGTTGCGAGCTGTCATAGCTTACGGCCTCCATCGCCTTGGGGAAGATTTGCACATAAGCACCGTCGGACGGGGACAGAAAGCCGAAGAACCCGCTGCCCAGTTTAGTCTTGGCAGAGTTCCAGTAATACACCAGCAACGTCGCCGCAAAGACCAGCCGGGCCAAGGTCGGTGTCAGCCAGCCGGAGGTCATTTCCAACCGTCCCAGGGTGTTGTTGTGCAATGAGATCAGGGCAGTCATGTTGCCAGCCTTTCGATAGTCACAGAGTTGATTGCGCCGCCTTGCAACAGCAACGCCAGAGTGGCCCCAAGGTCAAATTCGGGGAATTGAGACGTCGTTTCTTCAAATGCGTCTCCAATTGTTTGCCCGGCCCGCAGGCCCGCGATCCAATGTGCGCCGCCTTGCGGCAGCAGATGCGGAGCCGGATCATAGTCCGGTCGGGTGATTAAGGTGTCCTCAGCGCCGGATTCCGGCTTGGGAGCGCTGTTTTCGGTGTTAAACCGCCAGATTGAGAATACCGGCCAGTCCGATTTCAGTACCTGCACTGAGGGTACAAAACCCAGCCGCGCCCGCATAATGTCTTCCGGTGGGATTGCCAGCGCATCAGCCGGGACGGCTTCGCTATCGCCGGCGTGGTAGGATCGGCGCAGGGCCAATTCCAGCCGCGCGACATCCGGCAGGTAGCCGAGATGCGAGAGCTGTTCCATGCTGGCAAGAAAGTTGGGGAATTCTTCACCATAGAACATCATCAACGGAGATGAGGGAGGATGTTTCCGCAGAAATATCCCGGCCAAACCGTCCATGTTCTGCGCGCCCAGCAGCTTGGTTATGACCGGAAAGGCCTGATGCATCGCTTCAGTCAGGGACACTGCAACGTTGTTGCGATACACACTGAACCGGCGCCCGGCGGGCTGAGCATCTGCATCCAGCAGCCCCTCGGGGATTTCTGCCGAAGGGTCAAGCAGCGCTGCGTGGAACTTGGTTTGTGACACGCTCATGCCGGGACGCGGTCCAGAGCCGCCTGTGCGCGGTCAGCTTCTGCGCGCAGAACGGGCCAATCGGGCACATCCGTGTCCCATTCAACCAGCAACGGTTTCGGTCCCGATTTATCCAGCACGTAATCTAGCAGTGCCCAAACCGGATCAACCACCTCGCGCCCGTGGCTATCGATGAGCAGAGGGTGCCCATGGTCATCCTGATCTTCGTCATGACCGCCGAGGTGAATCTCGCCTACCTTGTCCA
This sequence comes from Ruegeria sp. CK1, assembly GCF_056536545.1. NCBI lineage: Bacteria > Pseudomonadati > Pseudomonadota > Alphaproteobacteria > Rhodobacterales > Roseobacteraceae > Ruegeria > Ruegeria sp. CK1. Next base: position 445,702 of record NZ_JBQFPX010000002.1, on the reverse strand, counting down.
GCGGATAAGCGTCGATATAGCTTTGAGGTGAGAAATCCAGATTGGTTGCCGACACAAAAACATTGTTCACATCCAGCAACAGACCACAGCCTGTGCGAACTGCGATCTCACGCAGGAAATCAGGCTCGGACCATGTGCTTTCTTCAAACGCCAGATAGCTTGAGGGATTTTCAAGCAACATTTGCCGCCCGACAGTGTCTTGCACCTGATCGATATGCTCACAAATGCGGGTGAGCGTGATGTCGGTATAGGGCAGGGGCAGCAGGTCGTTCAAAAAGTGGCTCTCATGGGTCGACCAAGCTAAATGTTCGGAAAAACTGGCTGGTTCCAACCAGCCGACAAGATGTTTTAGCCTTGCCAGATGATCTGAGTCTAACTGGCCTTCGCCACCGATGGAAAGGCCAACACCATGGACCGAGATTGGAAACTGTTCTGACAAGTGCCGCAGCTGCGCCAGTGGTCGCCCGCCATCACCCATGTAGTTCTCAGCATGAATTTCCAGCCATGATACCGGGTGCGCATTGTCCAATATCTGAGCAAAGTGCTGGGGTTTATAGCCAACACCCGGCGCGGCAGGCAGTTTGTTCGATCTGTTCGTGTTGTCCAACATGAGCGCGCTCTCCGGTAACGAAAAAGAGGCGGGCGATATGGCCCGCCCCTTCGGTTCTTGGATTGCTCAGTCTTATGCTGGCAGATCGCGTTCCAGCGGCTCGAGCGAGCCTTTGCGGTTGTCTGGCAGTTCGATATCCGAGCAGGTGCCCGCGTCGACCAGAGTCCAGGCGTTGCCTTGATAATCTACGGTTGAGGTGCCCGCACAGGTGGTGCCGGGACCAGCGGCACAGTCGTTTTGACCGGCCAGCGATACGCCATAGCATTTCTCTTTGGCTTGTGCGGTAGCTGTGGTTGCTGCGCCCGAAACGGCGGCTGCGACTGCGCTTGCGATAACCAGTGTTTTAGCGGTGTTCGACATCTCGGTAATCCCTTTTGATGACTGCGTATGTCTGCTTGTGACAATGACAAAGGTAGTGCTTGCGGGACTGCAGTTGAATTCACGAGCCCGTGTCTCACAACCCCGTCAGGACAAGTCATGTCCTCTTGCAGGTTAACAAACTGTTTTTGAAAAGAAAAAGGGAAATTGTTTCAATCCGGCCCCTTTTTTGGGGCCGGATCCGGGGCGAATTACCGCCTAATGTTACAGCAGGTCTGGCGGAGTTGCCGCTTTCGACAGCTCATTTGTTACAACGTCAAGCGGTTGAACCTGCGTTTGTTTTTCACCAAGACGGCGGACGCTGACGGTGCGTTCCTCGACCTCGCGGTGACCGACTGCCAGAATGACCGGCACTTTTCCGACCGAATGCTCGCGCACTTTGTAGTTGATCTTCTCGTTGCGGATGTCCGCTTCGACCCGGACACCAGCTGCCTTAAGGGCATCAACCACTTCCATCACGTAATCATCGGCCTCGGAAGTGATCGAGGCGACAACGACCTGACGCGGGGCCAGCCAGAAAGGCAGCTTGCCTGCATGTTCTTCGATCAGGATTCCGATGAAGCGTTCGAACGAACCGAGCGTTGCACGGTGTAGCATAACCGGGCGGTGTTTGCCGCCGTCCGTTCCGATATAGGTCGCATCCAAACGCTCGGGGAGAACAAAGTCCACCTGATGCGTTCCGCATTGCCAATCCCGGCCAATCGCGTCCGTCAGAACAAACTCAAGCTTCGGGCCGTAAAAGGCACCTTCACCGGGGTTGAGTTCCGGTTCAATACCCGCAGCACGGGTCGCGCTGAGCAGGGCACCTTCAGCTTTGTCCCACACCTCATCCGATCCGGCGCGTTTTTCCGGCCGATCCGAGAACTTGACCGAGAAGTTTTCAAACCCAAGGTCTTTATAAATCTCGGACAAGAAGCGAATGAATTCTGCGGTCTCGGACTCGATCTGATCCTCGGTGCAAAAGATGTGACCATCATCCTGTGTAAAGCCGCGCACACGCATGATACCGTGCAACGCTCCTGAAGGTTCGTAGCGGTTACAAGATCCGAATTCTGCCATCCGCAAAGGTAGGTCGCGGTAAGACTTCAGACCCTGATTGAAGATCTGAACATGGCACGGGCAGTTCATGGGTTTCAGGGCGTTAACCGCCTTTTCGCGCGCATGTTCCTCGTCCACTTCGACGATAAACATATGCTCCTGATACTTGTCCCAATGCCCTGAGGCTTCCCACAGCTTACGGTCAACGACCTGAGGTGTGTTGACCTCGACATAGCCGCCTTTGCGCTGCTGTCGGCGCATGTAATCCTGCAACTGAGTGTAGATATTCCAACCGTTGGGATGCCAGAAGACCTGACCAGGAGCTTCTTCCTGCATGTGGAACAGGTCCATTTCGCGCCCCAATTTGCGGTGGTCGCGTTTAGCGGCCTCTTCCAGCATGTGCAGATGCGCCTTCAGCTTTTCCTTGCCGGTGAAGGCCACACCGTAGATGCGTTGCAGCATGGCGCGATCACTGTCGCCACGCCAATAGGCTCCAGCAATGCTCATCAGTTTGAACGCATCGCCGGGAAGCTGCCCAGTGTGCTGAAGGTGGGGACCACGGCACAGATCCTGCCAGTGTCCGTGCCAGTACATGCGCAGTGGTTCGTCACCCGGGATGGATTCGATCAGCTCGACCTTATAAGGCTCGTTGTTTGCCTTATAAAATTCGATCGCGCGCTCACGATCCCAGACCTCGGTGGTGACCGGATCACGCTTGTTGATGATCTCTTTCATCTTTTTCTCGATGAGGCCGAGATCCTCTGGGGTAAACGGCTCTTCGCGGTCGAAGTCGTAGTACCAGCCGTTTTCGATAACGGGGCCAATGGTGACTTTGGTCGCGGGCCAGATTTCTTGCACCGCGCGGGCCATGACGTGGGCTAGATCGTGGCGGATCAGCTCATTGGCCTGCGCTTCATCCTTCATGGTGTGGATGGCGATGTCGGCATCTGCATAGATGGGCCACTGAAGGTCCCAGTGCTGGCCGTTTACTGTGGCCGAGATGGCCTTTTTCGCCAGCGAAGTTGAAATATCGGCAGCCACCTGCGCGGGCGTTATGCCAGCTTCATAAGAACGTGCATTGCCATCGGGAAAGGTGAGAGAGACGGATTTAGTATCCAAGGCCATATCGGCTCTCCTCGTCGGTTTGGCGCCCACTGAACGCCCGGTTGCGGGTTATGGTGTTCGGCTGATTTGGCAGGTGCAGCATAGCCTGTCAAGAGCGGAAGAGCGGGGCACTGACGCTGCATGTCGATGGAATTCGGGAATTGCGACCACTGTTCTGGCATGCATGATGTTACGCAAACAGAAAGAGGGTTTCATGGCGGCGACGGAATTTCTTGAAACGGCGCAGGGGCGGCGGTTGGCTTATCACAAGAGCGAGGGCGCGGGCCCAACTATCGTTTTTCTGGGCGGGTTGAAATCGGATATGGAGGGCACCAAGGCGGTGCACCTTGAGGCTTGGGCACAGGCGCGTGGGCAGGCGTTTTTGCGCTTTGACTATTCCGGGCATGGAGAGAGTTCCGAAGCCTTTACCGATGGCTGCATCGGTGATTGGCATGAAGATACGGTTGCTGCTGTTTCGGCGTTGACGGATGGACCTTTGATCGTTGTCGGCTCGTCCATGGGTGGGTGGCAGGCGCTCTTGCTGGCCAAGGCGATGCCAGAGCGGATTGCGGGCATGGTTACAATCGCCGCTGCGCCGGATTTTACCGAGGATGGATATTGGGAGTCGTTTAGCGACGAACAGAAGGCCGCATTGGAAAATGTTGGCCATGTAGAATTGCCCTCGGACTACATGGAACCTTACATCATCACCAAGCGAATGATCGAGGATGGACGGCAGCGCTTGGTTTTGCGGGACCCGCTGAACCTGCCATTCCCGGTTCGCAGTCTTCAAGGCACAGCCGACACGGCGGTATCAACAGAAACCGCTGTGCGTCTGTTGGAGCATGCCACTGGGCCAGATATTCACCTGTTGTTGGTCAAGGAAGCGGATCATCGTTTTTCGGACGGTCCTTGTCTGGGGCTTATCGAGAACGCGGTCCTTGAGGTAATGGGGGACAGCTAGTGCAGCGCTTTGGCTGGGTACTCGGGCGCCTGCTTCTGGCGCTGATTGTTGTCGGTGGGCTGACCTATTGGTTCGGCCCCCGTGAAGAGGTCAACCTGCATCCGCGTTTCGATCCGCGAAAATTCGGCGAGGGCGTGCAGGTTTACTTTGAAAGCACCGAGTCCGCCTACGATGATATCGTTCCGGGCGTTGAAAAACGGGTGATATGGCAGGATGGCTTCAAGGAACAACGCACGCCGTTTTCCGTGCTTTATGTCCACGGGTTCTCGGCCTCGTCCGAGGAAATCCGACCGGTGCCCGACATGGTGGCCGATGCGTTGGGGGCCAATCTGATCTACACGCGGCTGCAAGGGCACGGGCGGGAAGGCAGCGCGATGGCCGAAGGGACGGCCTCGGGTTGGATGGAAGACATGGCCGAAGGGTTAGCAGCGGCGCGGGCTGTTGGCGAAAAGGTTGTGGTCATTTCAACCTCGACTGGCGGAACCTTGGCAGCAGCGGCGACGCTGGATCAAGAGCTTAGTCGCGATGTTGCGGGGATGGTCTTTGTTTCTCCGAACTTTGGGGTCAACACACCAGGTGCATGGATGCCCGGCCTGCCTTGGGCGCGAACTTGGCTACCTTTGGTGATGGGAGAGGAACGTGACGTTTCCAGCCCAGACCCAGAAAAGAACAAATATTGGACAGCGGTCTATCCGTGGGAGGCTGTGGTGCCGATGACCGCGTTGGTTGAAACCGTTTACGCGCTGGATTTCTCAGACGCGCAGATACCAGCATTGTTCTGGTTTTCTAATGATGATCAGGTGGTGCGCCCGGATTTGACGCACAAGGTCGCCGAGGCTTGGGGAGGGCCCGTGGCAGTGGAACTGGTGACGATGGGGCAAGGTGACGATCCCATGTCGCATGTGATTGCAGGACGTCTGATGTCGCCGGGTCAGACCGATACCGCTGTGGCGGGCATTCTGGACTGGCTAAAAGGGATAGGTGTGGAGTGACGATGCGCAAGCCGGGAAGCATGTGGAGCCTTGAAACGCTTGGTCGCGTTCGCCTTTCCCGGCATTTCTTCATGCGCGATTTTCTATACTCCGAAATTGCTAATTTTCACGAGAAACAGAACCTTCCCGAAAATCCTGATCTCGCCATCGAAACCGGGCGCGCGTTTTGCCAGACATTGCTTGATCCGTTGGAAGAGACCTTTGGGCGGATTGCCGTTCGGAGCGGATATCGCTCGCCTTCTCTGAACCAGTTCGGGAATGAAAACCGCCTGAATTGTGCTCGAAATGATAATCCATTGGAGTGCCACATCTGGGACCGGGCCGATGGGGACGCGCGGATCGCGGGGGCCTCGGTCGTTGTTCCTTGGTTCGCCGATCAGTACGAAACCGGACGTGATTGGCGTGACTTGGCTTGGTGGATGCATGACCATCTGGACTATTCCGAGATTTGGTTCTTTCCAAAGCTCTGCGCCTTCAATTTGGTGTGGCGGCCCAAACCGCATCGCCGGATCGACAGCTATATCAAACCGCGTGGATGTTTGTTGCGGCCAGGGGCAGAGCCGGGCGAAGACTTGAAAACCCGACGCAGCCGGTATGAGGATTTTCCAACCTTTCGGGGGATCGCCTATCCGTGAACTTTAACTTGCCCGACCCTGGAAAACGTCTCATCCTGAAAACAAGAGGTCCGTTTGAATAGTTAAAGATTGGTGAGGCCCCGCGTGATCGAGCCGCTGGTTTTACTGCCTGAGATGATGTGCGACGCACGGCTTTTTGCGCCTCAGATCAACTGTCTTTCCCGTCAGAGCGCGGTCACGGTCGCACCTGTTTCTTTGGGTGAGCGGATCGAAGAAATTGCATCGGCCCTTCTGGATCAATTGCCCCATCGCTTCGCGTTGGGCGGGTTGGGTATGGGAGGGGTGGTTGCGCTTGAAGTTATTCGCCGGGCACCGGACCGGGTTTCACGCCTGTGTCTGATGGCAACGGACGCGCATGCAGATACACCGCATTTGGCTGCCGCACGGGAAGAGCATTTGGTGGGGGCCAAGGCTGGTCGACTTGACGATGTGATGCGCAGGGTTTTCGGGTCGGATTCTCTGGCTCCGGGACCTCAGCGCATTCCGATTATGAACAACTTCATCGAGATGGCGTTGGATCACGGAACCGAGGTATTTGAGCGCCAAACCCGCGCCTTGCAACGGCGCCCGGACCAACAAGGAGAGTTGCGGCGCATCAAAGTACCCACACTGATTTTGTGTGGAGTTCACGACACGCTGACATCCGTGCGGAAAAACACCTTCATGGCCGAGCTCATCCCAGGTGCCGAGCTAAAAGTTTTAGAAGAAGCTGGGCACTTCCCAACTCTGGAAACCCCCGTGGTGGTAAATGAGATGCTAACCGAATGGCTTAGCACATCTGTAGGGGCCGGCTATGTGTAGTATTTCGCGCGATCGGCCTCGCTGAGGGTTGTCGGCGTTACCACTGGTTTACCGCTTGCCGGATTAAAGAAAGGTGTGTTTTTCCAGCTGCCTGACAGCCACGATTTCGCCAGACGCTTGAGAAGCCCAACCGCCGCGTAACGAATTTTTTCGTGTGATTGCTTGCCGTCCGGTTGGGGAACAAATCCTAGCGTCATGATCGGACCAATCTCGCTGGGGTCGGAGATACGCTCGACGATAAACCCGGCGAACGGAACTTTCGCGGTCCGCGCCGTCGTCGCAAGCGGTGCATTGCAGCACTTAGCGTACCATCGCAGCATCCCTTTGGGGCTGAGCTGCATCAGCGCAAGAAGTTCCGCGCCTTCGTCGATGTGAACTTCTTCCGAGCTCATCTGAAGAATGCTGACCGGCCCGGGGGCCGGGTCCGGTTGCCCACAGTACAGTTGCGCCGCACGACAATCGTTGCAGAAACAGCCAACATGGGTGCCCGAGCGCACGCCGGCAGAGGTGATGTGACCGTATAGCGAACCGCAGGTGCAGGAAAAAGCCAATGGCTGCGCCATTCTCCTGCCCATTCGTATTAGGCCACTTTGTTGCTGTTGGCCGCCCGCCGACGCGGTTTACGCGAATTGGCATTCATAAAGTCGATCACCAATGGCCGGATGTTGTCGCGCCAGCTGCGCCCGGCGAATATCCCATAGTGGCCAGCGCTTGGTTCTACATGACTGGCCTTTTTCGAATCCGGCAGGCCGGTGCAAAGATCAAGCGCTGCGATACACTGGCCAGGGGCCGAGATGTCATCATTCGCGCCTTCGACTGTCTTGACTGCGACATCGGTGATCTTGCCAATATCGACCTTATGACCACCGACAACAAATTCGTTTCGGGCGATTTCGCGGTTCTTGAAGACACGCTCAACGGTCGACAGGTAGAACTCGGCGGTCATGTCCATTACGGCCAGATACTCATCATAGAACCGGTTGTGGGCATCATGATCCGTGGCTTCACCTCGCATAACCCGCTGGATTTGATCAGAAAATGCCTTTGAGTGGCGCTCGGCATTCATCGACATGAAAGACGCCAACTGCAACAGGCCGGGATAAACCATGCGGCCAACGCCTTTGTATTTAAAGCCCACGCGCTGAATCATCGTTTCTTCCAGCTGACCCATTGTGACGCGGCGGCCAAAGTCGGTCACGTCGGTCGGAGTAGCGTCCGGGTCAACCGGGCCACCGATCAGGGTCAGGGTGCTGGGCTGCGCCTTGGGTTCGACCTCGGCCAGATAGGCGGTCGCAGCGAGTGATAGAGGCGCAGGTTGGCAGACGGCCACAACATGGGTGTCCGGACCAAGCTCTTTCATAAAATCGACAAGGTAGAGGGTATAGTCCTCAACATCGAACTTACCTTCTGAGACGGGGATGTCGCGCGCGTTATGCCAATCGGTAATGTAGACTTCGCAATCGACCAACAGACTTTTGACGGTCGATCGCAGCAGCGTTGCATAATGTCCGGACATCGGCGCAATCAACAATACTTTGCGAGGTTGTTCTTCGCGGCCGTTAACGCGGAAATGCAACAAATCTCCAAATGGGCGTTCGACAATGGTGGTTATGTCAACCAAATGATCTTTGCCATCTTCGCACGTGAAAGTGCGAATACCCCAGTCTGGCTTGACGACCATGCGCTGGAATGTTCGTTCAGTTACCTCACCCCAAGCAGCCATCATGCTGAAGGCGGGGTTGGGGACCATGGACAGGACTGGGTAAGATGCCATGGCACTGGCAGTAGCGCCCATCCATTGGTTGGTGTTGCGCAACGTCTCCATCAGATCGTATGTAATCATATAGCGCATGGGAAAGGGGCCTCCTAAATGTCAGCCTATTATTTCGGACCATTCGCCGCTTTGCCCCCCGACACCCACGACGTTATTCTGCGTAGCAGCGAGGTTAGGGGGGAATTGTTAAAATGACAACAAGTGAAGACCAGATGCCAGAATTGAACGACGAAAGCATTGAACGACTTAAAGAAAATATGGAGCGGGTCGAAGAGTTGTCGAAACGACTGATCGACGTCATGGCGACGAAAAAGTCGCATACGCCCGCCTTGGACGGCCCGAATCAAGAGCTTTTCGCACGAGCAGCAACAGCCTATTGGGCCGAAGCCTTGCAAAACCCTGCCAAGCTATTGGAACAGCAGATTGAGTACTGGGGCAAATCGGTTCTGAACTTTGCCGAAGCGCAGCAGGCCATGGCAACAGGCGAGGTTGAAGACGACGAGGCAATCTCAGGAGATAAACGGTTTTCGAACCCCTTGTGGGAAACCAACCCCTACTTCCGTCTTATTCGGCAGCAATACCAGACGAATGCTTCAGCGATCTCTCAGGCAGTTGCCTCGGTCGAGGATCTGGATGACAAGGACAAACGGCGCCTGCGGTATTTCTCGCAGCAGATCATCGACATGATGGCGCCGACGAATTTCTTGGCCACGAATCCGGATGCGCTACAAAAGGCAGTTGAAACCGAAGGGCAATCCCTGATCCAAGGGCTTGAAAATCTGGTCTCGGACCTTGAGGCGAACGATGGCGAGTTAGTGGTCAAACTGGCGGACGAAAGCGCATTCGAGGTTGGTGGAAATCTGGCGACCACTCCGGGTGACGTGGTTTTTCGGAACCGGATGATGGAGCTGATCCAATACAAGCCCGCGACCGAAACAGTTTACGAGACACCAATCGTGCTGTTCCCGCCCTGGATCAACAAGTTCTACATCCTCGACCTCAAAGCACAGAACAGCTTGATCAAGTGGATCACCGAGCAGGGCTATACGCTGTTTGTGGTCAGCTGGGTCAACCCAGATGAAAGCTATGCCGATACCGGTCTTGAGGATTATATTCAGGACGGTTTCCTAACCGCGATCGAAGAAGCCAAAAAGATCTGCAACGTCAAGCAGGTCAACGCGATCGGCTACTGCATCGCGGGCACAACGCTTAGCTTGACATTGTCGCTTATGAAGCAGCGTGGCGACAAGTCGATCAAGTCAGCCACGCTGTTTACGGCCTTGACGGACTTCTCTGATCAAGGGGAGTTCACACCGTTCTTGCAGAATGATTTCATCGACGGTGTAGAAGAAGAGGTGAATAAAGAGGGCATTCTTCGCTCTTGGATCATGGCGCGTACCATGTCTTTCTTGCGCTCACGCGATCTGGTCTACGGCCCAGCAATTCGCAGCTACATGATGGGCGAGCTACCGCCAGCTTTTGATCTGCTTTATTGGAATGGTGACGGGGCCAACCTGCCTGCCAAGATGACAGTGCAGTATTTGCGTGGCTTGTGTCAGCGCAATGAGTTTGCCACTGACGGCTTCGAGCTTCTCGGGCACAAGCTGCGCGTCAGCGACGTTGATGTGCCGCTAATGGCGATCACGTGCGAGACGGATCATATCGCTGCGTGGAAAGACTGCTATCGCGGGGTGCAGAAGATGGGGTCGCGTTCCAAGACCTTTGTGGTTTCGGAATCCGGACACATCGCAGGCATCGTCAACCCGCCCAGCAAGAAGAAATATGGTCATTATACTAATCCGGATATGAAGTCTGACGCCGAAACCTGGATGAAAGACGCCGACTTTCATCAAGGGTCTTGGTGGCCGATGTGGGAGGCATGGCTAAAGAAGCGATCCGGCAAGCAGGTTCCGGCCCGCGATACCGGCGATTCGGATCATCCTTCGCTGGCTCCTGCACCAGGCACCTATGTATTGGCCAATCCAAACGGCTGATTTCATTTTGAAACTTAAAATTTCTGCGGCGCAGCAAGAAAAAACTTGCAATGCTGCGGCGCAGCATACATATTGTCCTCAAGCTGATGAAAGCCGGGGTGGGCCCGGTTCGGCAAAAGGATTAGGACAATGGCAAAGACTCAAGACTTTACCGCGACCCTGAAAGACATGATGGGCGCATTCCCTGTTGACACCTCTGCTTTGGAAGGTGCCTTCAAATCGACCGCAACCCTGAACGAAAAACTGTCGGGCGTTGCTCTGGAAGCAGCTGAGAAGTCGGCTGAAATCTCGAACAAATGGACCAAGGACACTCTGGCCAAACTGAACGAGATGTCGAAAGCAAAGGCTGAGCCTGCTGACTACGCAAAAGCTGCTACCGATTTCGCAAGCGCGTCGGCTGAAGTTGCTGCTGAAAACATGGCTGCTTTCGCTGAAATCGCGAAAAAACTTCAGTCTGAAACCGTCGAGCTGCTGATGGCTGCTGGTAAAGAAGCTGCTGAAGACGCAACTGCTGCCGTCAAAAAAGCAACCAACGACGTGACAGCTGCTGCCAAGAAAGCTGCAACTGCAAAGTAAGAAAAGACCGCGACACGCACCCGTTCCTCCCATCTGGTGCAATCGCGCTGGGCAGGTCAATCGACCTGCCCTTTCTTTTTGTTCTGCAGTCGCATAACCTCTGCTGCAATGCATCATCCTTGGGGAGGGTAAACGGTGGCAGAACAAGAAAAACCGCTGTTGATCAAACGTTACGCCAGCCGTCGGCTGTATAACACCGAGACCAGTGACTATGTCACGCTCGAAGACATCGCAGCATTTATCCGCGATGGGCGTGAAGTACAGATCATCGACCTGAAAACCGGGGACGATCTTACAAGGCAATATCTGCTACAAATCATTGCTGAACACGAAAGCCGCGGCGAAAACGTGTTGCCGGTCAACGTTCTGAACGATCTAGTGCGCAGCTACATGATCCCTGGCGGTGGGATGATGCCGCAATTTTTGCAAAGCTCCTTCGAGATGCTGCGCGAAAGCCAGAACAAGATGATGGAAAACATGAATGCGATGAACCCGATGTCGCAGATGCCGGGATTCGAAGCGATGCAGGCGCAGCAAAAGGCATTCCTCAAGGCGATGACGGGTGGTTTGTCCAGTGGATGGTCCGGGCCAGACAAGGATGACGAGTCGACGCCCGAGTCAAAAGAAGATCTCGACGATATCAAAAAGCAACTGGCTGAGTTGCAGCAAAAGCTCTCCAAGCTGAACTGAAGACACCCAAATGCGCTGGCTGGTTCTGACCTTGGCGGTGTTTTGGACGTATCCTGCACTGTCGCAGGGTCGGTTTTCTGAAAACTGGTCTCAGGTTTGCACAATGGGCGCGCAATCTGAGGCCGGGTGCGACGCTATTCGCAAGCGTGAGGTTCTGGAGGCAAGTACAGCCCCGTGGCGCGCAATTGGGCGTATCAACTTCGCCAGCCGGGATCAGAGGTCTCATTGCACAGGCGTTCTTGTGTCTGACAGGCTCGTCCTGACCGCCGCGCATTGCTTGTACAACGCAGCACGTTTGCGTTGGATACCGCCATCCAGCATCAGATTTGTTGCTGGATACCAACGAGGCGAAGCCGCAGCGGTTTCGGGCGTCAACGGCTATCGGTTCGCGTCCGCACAAGCTCTGGGCGACGGCTTCGAAAATCGCGCTGAACTTGATTGGGCTATTCTGGAGTTGACTGATCCGATTGGACAGCAGATCGGCCATCTGCCCATTGCACGCGAAGAAACTTCAGCAGCCTTCGTGGCGGGCTACTCAGGTTTTCGGCCTCATGTGCTGAGTCGGACAGAGACCTGCGTGCCGCAACGGCATGCGAATAGGGTTCTATTGGCGGTTTGCCCTGTGATGATGGGTGATTCAGGTGCGCCGCTTTTGGTCGAAACGCCCGACGGAGTTCAGGTAGCAGCGATCCTGTCTCGTGTGGCCGCAACCCCCGAAGGGGTTACAGCTTTGTTTCTATCCGTCGATGCTTTTGATCTCGAAGATTAATCAGGTGCCGTAAACCGGTACCGGGCCAGTCACCTCGCCGACCGAGGCCAGCAGAATATCGGCGATCACGTCCAGTTCATCTTTCGTCAAACGCACCGGCAAACGGACGTCACAGGCTTTCATAAGCATGTCGCGTGTTTGCGGCAGCTCAAACTTTTCGGGAAGGAATTGCCAGTTCCAAAAGGCGCGAGCGTTGTCTTCACTCAGACCAAATACCTGCACCTTTACGCCGCGTGCTTCAGAGGCGGCGGCAAAGGCACGAATTTCAGCCTCGTCCATACCTACCAGATTGAACTGTATTGAATCGGGCGCACGGCGCTCGGGAGCCAACGGGGCCGGGACCGAGATGTTGGCGGAGCTATTCAACCGCTCGGCCACATAGTCATGGTTCGATAGACCATCCTGAACGCGGCGCGCCAGTTCCGGGATTTGCGGGCGTATCACTGCAGCGCTTAGGTTGCTCATCCGCAAGTTGTACAGTGGCAATTGGTTCTGCCATCGCGCAAAGGCCTGTTCTAATTCGGGCGAATTGTCTCCGTGAGGGCCTTTGTGTTTTTTCCAGTTATGCTCGTAAGCGCCGGACATGATTACGGCACGGGCCACCTGATCGGCGTCGTCGGTTATCAGGATACCGCCTTCGCCTGCATTAATCATTTTGTAGGACTGGAACGAGAAGCAGCCGACTTTGCCAATGGTGCCGATGTTCTGCCCATGCCAGGTGGTACCCAGCGAGTGTGCAGCGTCCTCGATCACTGGAATGTTGCGCTCATTGCACAAGGCCATAATCGCGTCCATGTCTGACGTGTGGCCGCGCATGTGGCTGATGATTACAGCTTGCACACTGTCCAGCTTGGCGGCGAAATCGTCTAGGTTGATGCGATAGTTCTCACCGACTTCACACAAGACCGGAATGCAGTCTGCATGTACGACCGAAGAGGGTACGGCAGCAAAGGTAAAGCCGGGGATCAGAACACGCGCGTCCCTCGGAAGGTCCAGAGCCTTAAGTGACAGAAACAAAGCCGCCGAACAGGACGATACCGCCAGTGCGTATTTCGTGCCCAGCAATTCAGCGAATTCCGCCTCGAGCAAGGCCACTGGCGCATCCTGCGGTGCGGTATAGCGGAAAAGATCGCCCGACTGCATCAAGGCGTCGATGGCTTCTTTTGCTGCTGGCGGGATGGGTTCGGCGTCATGAACGTTTGGAGGAAGCGTCATATTTGATTTTCCCAAATTCTAACTTTGGAAAACATAAAGCCAAACTTTTGGCAATAAAACCCCTCAATCGCGCTATGGGCGAAATTTCACCAATCTGTCGTACTTTCTTAACGTCAGACCCCGAGGCGGTCCCGCAGCGCAAACCAGGTCATCGCCAGCACCAGCAACGGGCTGCGCAGGGCAGGGCCACCGGGGAAGGGTAGGGCAGGGACACGGGCCATGGTGTCGAAGCCTTCAACCTGCCCTCGGATCGCCAGCGCCATCAGTTGCCCGGCGTGGGTAGCAGTGCCGACCCCGTGCCCAGAGTATCCCGAAGCAGACAGGATGTTCGGTGCAACTCGGGTCAAATAGGGCATCCGCCGCATAGTGATGGCCAAAGTGCCGCCCCAGGCATAGTCAATCTTAACATCCTGAAGGTGCGGAAAGATTTCTGCCATGGGTTTGCGCACCTTGGCAGCAATGTCGGTTGGGAAACGGTAGCCATAGCTTTCGCCACCACCGAAAAGCAGGCGGCCATCTGCGCTGAGCCGAAAATAGTTCACCACAAACTTTGTATCAGCCACAGCTACATCGCGGGTGAGGACGCGGGCAGTATCAGCACCCAAGGGTTCGGTTGCAGCGATGAAGTTGTTAATTGGCATAACCCGGGCAGCCACCTTGCGGTTCAGCTCGCCCATATAACCATTACAGGCCAGAATGACGTGGTCGGCGCTTACTGTTCCATCCGCTGTGCGAACTTTGGCGGGTTGGCCTTCTTCGATGCCAGTGACTTCTGTGCTTTCGTAGATGCGAACTCCGGCTTTGGCTGCGGCCTTTGCCAGACCCAGCGCGTAATTCAGAGGATGCAGATGGGCCGCGCCCATGTCCAGGTATCCACCTTTATAGGCGGGCGAGGGGCAAAGGGCGTGCCCTGCCGCCTCATCCAGACATTCAATTTCGTCGTACCCATATCGACTGGACAAATGCTCTGCATGGTCATGCAGCTCTGCTTGTTCCTTCGAACTCAGGCCCAAGACGGCAACGCCCGGCTTTAAGGCGCAATCGATCTGATGCTTCCTGATCAGGGACTTCACTAGATTCTTTGCGTCCTCGGCCAAATCCCACAGCTTAGAGGCGTCGTCATCGCCAACCAAACTTTCCAGATCCTCTTGATCCATGCGCTGTGCACTACCCAACTGGCCACCATTGCGGCCCGAGGCGCCAAAACCCACTCGATGTGCCTCGAGCAGCACCACGTCTAGTCCGGCCTCAGCCAGATGCAGGGCGGCGGAAAGACCGGTATAGCCAGCGCCCACGACACAGACATCAGCTTTGGTGTCACCTGACAGGGTAGGAAATCGGTCTATCGAATTGGCCGTCGCCGCGTACCAACTGGCCGGGTATTCGGCTTTGCGGTCGTTGGAATAGAGCAGGTTCATCACGCGCCTCAGACGTTCAGCAAGAGATGCTCGCGCTCCCACGGAGAGATCACCTGCAGGAACTCTTCGTATTCGGCCCGTTTTACGATGCTATAGACGCGGGCGAATTCGGGGCCCAAAACTTCGTGCAGGGCGGTGGCCTCATCGAACAGGTCCAACGCACTGCCCATGACTTGCGGGATGTCGCCTTCGCCTTCATAGGCGTCACCGTGAAACTGACGGCGGGGGCGTTCCTGCTGGATCAATCCCAAATAACCACAGGCAAGCGACAAAGCGATGCCTAAGTAAGGGTTACAGTCCATCCCGGCGATACGGTTTTCAACGCGACGCGCCTCGGGCCCGGACAGAGGTACGCGGATGCCCGTGGTGCGGTTGTCGCGTGCCCATTCCAAGTTAATCGGGGCAGCGTGGTCCTTCACATACCGGCGGTACGAATTCACATATGGCGCCATTACGGCCAGCCCGGCAGGCAGGTGGTTTTGTAGCCCAGCGATGAAGTTGTAGAATGCGTCGGTCTCACCCCCTTGCGGGCCAGAGAAGATGTTCTGCCCGGTCTCGATATCCGTGATCGAGTGGTGGATGTGCATCGCCGAGCCCGGCTCGTCCGCGATCGGTTTTGCCATGAAGGTGGCAAAACAGTTATGACGCAAGGCAGCCTCGCGGATCAGGCGTTTAAAGTAAAAGACCTCATCAGCCAGTTTCACAGGGTTACCATGGCGCAGGTTGATTTCCAGCTGACCAGCCCCGCCTTCCTGAGTGATGCCGTCGATTTCAAACCCTTGATGTTCGGCGAAATCATAAATGTCATCGATCACGGGGCCAAACTCGTCCACGGCTGTCATGGAATAAGCCTGACGAGCAGCCGCTGGGCGACCCGAGCGGCCCATCATCGGTTTGATGCCTTGAGCCGGATCGACATTGGGGGCGACCAGAAAAAACTCCATCTCGGGCGCGACGATTGGGTTCCAACCCTTGTCACGATACAGCTGCACTACGCGCTTCAGCACGTTGCGGGGGCTAAAAGGGATCGGCTCTCCGTCCCGATCATAGGCGTCGTGGATCACCTGCAACGTCCAGTCGCCAGTCCAGGGTGCGGCGGAAGCGGTTGAGAAATCGGGTTTCAGGATCATGTCCCGTTCGATAAACCCATCCTCGCCTGCCGCTTCTCCCCAATCGCCAGTGATGGTTTGGTAGAAAATGCTGTCCGGCAGATGGAAATAGTCCTGACGGGCGAATTTCGATGCCGGAACGGCTTTGCCGCGCGCAATTCCGGGCAGGTCTGCGATAACGCATTCGACCTCATCTAGTCTCTGGCCTTCGATATAAGTGCGGGCTGCCTGTGGCAGTTGATCTTTCCAGTCGGCCATTAGGCCCTCTCTTTCTTCAAAAAATCCGCCATAAGTTGCCCGATCTTTGAATTGTCGTCTGGTGCGTTTAAGCGGTTTGCGGCAGCTGCCATCAGTTCGTCAGGTACAACGCCCTTGCCGCGTGTTTCCATCAGGCCCTGAATGAAGGCGTCACCGTATTCAGGGTGCGCCTGTACCGTCCATATCGTGTCGCCATACGCCACCATTGCATTGTGGCAAAACGCGTTCGATCCCAACACACGTGCCTTTTCGGGCAGGGCAACCACCTGATCCTGATGCCACGCGTTTAAAGTCACGGTCTGCCCCTCATAGTCATAGTCTGTACGTCCGACTGCCCAACCGCCTTTGAACTTCTCAACTTTTCCACCCAATGCTTGCGCGATGATTTGGTGGCCAAAGCACACACCGATTAATGGGCGGCCGCTTTTCTGAATCGATCGGATCAGATCTTCCAGTGGTGGAATCCAAGGATGATCTTCGTAAGCACCATGGCGCGAGCCAGTGATGACCCAGCCATCGGCCTGAAACTCATCTTCGGGGAACTGTCCGTCAACGACGGCGTAGGTCGAATATGTGAAGCCGTTCCCGTCCAAGAGATCGCGAAACATCGCGTCATAATCGTCGAATTGGTCCTGCAGTACGTCAGGCCGGTGGCCGGTCACTAGGATGCCGATTTTCATGGGTCACCAAAATTTGATCAAATTTATTCTAGCCCACCGAATCCGGGCGGGCAAGAGGGTCATACTGCCTCGAGGTAGCTGAGCCAGTGGGTTTCTGCCGGACGGTCGGCAAAACGCTGAATTTCCTGCCGCTTGGTCATGGCGAAAAAGCGGATAAGGTCAGCAGAGAAGATACGCGCCACATAAGGGTCAGTCTCGAATGCCGATATGGCCGAGGCCCAGTCGCTCGCCAATTGCGGCAGGCCGTCGCTATCATAAGCGTTGCCAGTAATAGGGGCGGGCGGTTCTGTTTCGTCCTTGATCCCATTTAACGCGGCGCCCAATACTGCTGCCAACATCAGGTAAGGGTTGATGTCACCACCAGCCACGCGGTGTTCAATCCGGCGTGCGGCCGGGGCACCGCCAGGGATGCGCAGAGCCGCGGTGCGGTTCTCATAAGCCCAGCTCGCTCCGGTAGGGGCATGTGCGCTGGGTACAAGGCGAGTGTATGAGTTGCCATGTGGCGCAAAGATCGGTGTGCAGCCAGGCATCGCAGCCAGACACCCGGCAACAGCCCAACGCAGCAAATCGGTACCCTCTGGCCCACCATCGTCGAATACGTTCTTTCCTTGTTGATCAACGACGGAGAAATGCACGTGCATCCCATTGCCGGCGTCTTCAGCGTAAGGTTTCGCCATGAAAGTGGCCGTAAAACCGTGTTTTCGCGCTAAGCCACGCGTCAAGGTCTTGAAAAGCCATGTATCATCAGCGCAGCGCATCGCGTCCTGATGGTTCAGGTTGATTTCGAACTGGCCAATGCCGCCTTCGGAAATGGCAGTTTGGGCTGGGATACCCATTGCGGCGCACCCATCGTATAGGTCGGTGAAGAAGGTGTCGAAGGCGTCCAACTCGGTCATGGAAAGTATCGCCTCATCGGTGAGCCGTCTGCCAGTAACCGGGTTGATCGGAGGTTGAGGTTGCGGGCCGGAAGCGTCCAGCAGCGTGAACTCCAGTTCAGTAGCAGCGATGACGGACCAGCCGCGCTTGGCATAGCGATCCAATACCGCGGCCAGTGCATGGCGAGGGTCTCCGGCAAACGGCGTGCCGGCGTCATCATGCAAGCTCATTGGAACCAAGGCCGTATCTGCCGCTATCCATGGCATTGGAACCGGACCTCGATCCGTCGGCAACAGCATCCCGTCTGCGTCACCGGTTTCGAACACCAAGGGACTGCCTTCTATGTCCGAGCCCCACAGATCAACATTCAGCGCGGAAAAGGGCATCCGAACTGTGCCTTTGGTCAGCTTGTCTGCGTAAGAAGGCGGCACGCGTTTCCCGCGCATCTGGCCGTTCAGATCACATGCAGCTACGCGAAAACTGTGCAGGGCGCTCAAGTCCATCGGGGTCTCCATCACTCGGATTGTCCGAGATGTAATAGAGACAGCAGGCATTGTCACCAAATTTGATCAAATTTTTGTCACCGCAGTCTTGCGAGCTAAATGCTCCGCGCCCGAGGGGGGAGGCGCGGAGCGTGGGCTTTAAACGAAGCTGATGCCGTTTTCAGCCATTGGCAGTTCGGCCACCAGTGTGCCGGACAAGGCGTTGATCGCGTTAGCCAGGGCAGGTGCGGACGGGGGGGTGCCGGGTTCGCCGACACCGGTGGGTGCCTCGGCAGACGGCACGATGTGGACGTCTATCGCAGCAATGTCGCCGATCCGCAGCGGCTCGTAATCCGGAAAGTTGAACTGATCGACAGCACCGCCCGTAAGCGTGATCTGGTCACGCATGACGTGGCCGATGCCATAGCCGATACCGCCTTCCATCTGCGCACGCACGATATCGGGATTCACCGCGATACCGCAGTCGACGGCACAAGTGACTTTTTCGATCTTGATACCGCTTTCCGGATCGCCCGACACTTCGACGACCTCGGCCACGTAAGAGCCAAAGGACTTATGCACCGCGATGCCTTGTGCCCGACCAACCGGAGCATTGCCCCAATCAGCCTTTTCGGTCGCCAGCTTCAAAACAGCGGCCTTCCGAGCCTGATCCGCGTCGTTGGTGTCAGAAAGATGAGCCAGACGGAATTCCAACGGGTCGCGGCCAGCTGCTTCGGCTACCAGATCCATCATCGTCTCCATCGTGTAAGCCGTATGGGTATGTCCCACCGACCGCCACCAAAGAACCGTTGTTGCCTTGGGCGTATCGGTCAGGCCCACCGCCATGCCCGGGATTTGATAAGGACTGTCGGCAATTCCTTCGACTGAGGTGTGATCAATTCCGTCATGGACGAGAACCGCCTCGAATGGGGTGCCTTTGATGACGGACTGCCCAGCGACCTGATGTTGCCACCCAACGATGTTGCCATCGGCGTCCAGCCCCACACGAACCTTGTGCCCAAAGGCCGGACGATAGTAGCCGCTACGGATATCATCTTCGCGGGTCCAAACCAGTTTCACAGAGCGCGAGCGATCCGTGACTACAAAGGATAGCGCTGCTTCGACTTGATAATCAGCATCCGGGGTTGCGCGACGCCCAAAAGAACCGCCGGCCAGCATCGTGTTTACCTGAATCTTTTCTGGCGGCAGTTGGAATATCTGTTGATAAGCCATATGCGGACCCGTCGGCATTTGCGCCCCGTCGTGCAGGACAATGGTGCCGTCTGCCGTCTGTTCGATGGTACAGTTCAGGGGTTCCATTGGCGCATGGGCCAGCAGAGGGAAATAGAAGGTCTTTTCGATGACCTTGTCTGCCCCGTCGATCGCCGCCGATACCGCCGCGGTATCCGCCTTGTTAACGTTGAACATGGGCTCGGCGTCCAGTGCGGCCATGATTTCGGCCTTGATCTGGTCCGAGTCACGCGTTTCGGCGCTCGACATGTCCCACTCGACCTCAAGCGCATCGCGCGCCTGAATTGCCGCCCAAGTGTTTTCGGCATAGACCGCGACACCTGCCTGATTGGGCAGAACTGCGGCGTTGATATAGCCTTTAACCTCTTTGGCGGTACTGTCATCAAAGCTAAGTGCGATACCGCCCTTAGATTCCGGGCGCTTGATCATGGCCACCATCTGGTTCGGCAGGTGGAGGTCCATAGCGTACATCGCCTGACCGTTGCCCTTGATCGCTGAGTCCTTACGGCGAACGGCTTCGTTGCCGATCAAGCGGAACTCGAACGGGTCTTTCAAGCGCGGCTCGGTCGGGGCTTCCAGCTGCGAAGCTGCGGAAACGAATTCCGCGATCGGCGCAGATTTGTCGCCTGCTTTAACGATACCTTCCTCGATGGTGATGTCCGAGGCGTCCAAGCCCCAGCTTTGCGCAGCCGCGTTAATCAGCATCTCGCGCGCGGCAGCACCGGCCTGACGATATTGAAGCCAAGAATTTGCCATAGCGGTTGAGCCGCCAGTGCCCTGGAACGGACCAAACAGTAGGTTGTTGTAGACATTTGGATCAGAGGGCGCGAATTCGTACTCGATCTGGTCCATGGTCAGACCGATCTCTTCCGCGATCAGCGTCGGCAGACCGGTTGCAGGTCCTTGACCCTTTTCAAAATGCTTAACGATGGCTGTCACGGTGCCGTCAGCGTCGATCTTCAAGAACGGGTTGAACTGAGTAGTCTCGGATGAAGCTACTGCCAACGCACCATCGGGGCGCGCGCCGACCAGCAGGACGGCACCGGCAGCGGCGGCGCCTTTCAGAAACCCACGACGGGAGGTGTTGATGGTCATGATCAGGCCTCTAAAATCTCTGACGCGCGCTGAATTCCAGCGCGGATGCGTTGATATGTGGCGCAGCGGCAGGCGTTACCGTGCATGTAGTTGTCGATCTCTTCAGCGCTGGGCTTGGGGTTTTCCGACAGCAATCCGACCGCCGACATTACCTGACCTGATTGGCAATATCCGCACTGGACCACGTCCAGCTCGATCCAGGCCTGCTGAACAGCCGCGCCGATCTTATCTTCGCCAACTGCCTCGATTGTGGTGATTTCGGCGTCTTCGACGTCTTCAATGTAAGTTTGACACGAGCGCACGGGCTCGCCGTTTAGATGCACGGTACAGGCGCCGCAGGATGCAACGCCGCAGCCGAATTTGGTTCCGGTGAGTTTCAACTCGTCCCGGATCACCCATAGCAGGGGCGTGCCGGGTTCGGCTTCGACCGTGTGGGTTTCGCCGTTCAATTTTAAAGTCAAGGCCATTAGGGGACTCTCCGTGTTGGGCTGGTTACCTGAGTCGGTAAACTGGCGCGTTTACTAGTGGCACAAAAACTTGCCACTGTAAACTCTTGCGTTTACCTAGGATTTGACCGCCCCACGTCAATAGGTCTATAGCTCTGACATGACTGAATGCAGCGCCCCGAATGCGTCCAAGTACGCTCAGATCATCGAAGCCGCTGTGGCCGAGTTCCAAGACAAGGGCTTTGCCGCGGCCAGTATGGATCGAATTTCGGCGCAAGCTGAGGTTTCCAAAAGAACGCTTTATAAGTATTTTGAAAGTAAGGAAAACCTGTTTCGGTCTATCGTGACGGAACTATCCAATCGCTTCGCTGAGGTCGTCGAATTCCGGTACGAACAAGGGAGCGACATTCGTGAGCAGCTGACCGAGCTGGCCTGGGCCGAAGGGCGTATTTTGATGATGCCCGATGTAATGGCGATGTCTCGGATGGTGATCAGCGAAACTTTGCGCAGCCCCGAACTGGCGGCAGAGGCGACAGGCAAGCTGGACAAAACGGCTGTATTCATAAGCATGCTTCGGGATGCAGCTGAAGATGGTCAATTGCGGATTGACGACCCAGAGCAAGCAGGCCGTGAATTTATTGGTTTGATCAAGGCACGTGCCTTTTGGCCATTGTTGTTCACAGGTTCGGTGCTAAGCCAAGCGGAGATGGCTGAAACCATCGAAGGCAGTGTCGAGATGATGATCAGTCGGTACGGGGTTTGAGGTTACTGAAACGTGCCCCGGCTATATAATGAGATTTACCCCTCCGCGCCATTGCTGAACAGCGAAGACGCCCCGTATGTGTCTGCGGCTGCATTGATGTCGTTGCGTTATTTTCAGGCCGAACCCGATAGCATGCCTGAAGATGTGTTTGACGAACACCATGTCCTTTTGAACCTGCAATCTGATCCGCATCGAGTTCAGAACATGCGAAACGGCGAGTTGCGGGATTTCACCTTCAACCTTCATGACATCATTGTCACTCCCGCCGGAACGCGCTCGGGCTGGCGTTGGTTCGCGAAATCCAACGTCATCGTCATCACGCTCGATCCGCAAAAGGTTGAGAAATTTGCGCAATCCGAACTGGGGATGCTGTTGGAGCAGAAGCAGTTTGAGGACCTGCCGCAGTTTGCCGACCCCGACCTGTGCGCTGCCGGAGTGATCCTGCGCGATGCGCTTGAGAACGACGATATGTCCTCGGCCGTGATGTTCGAGGCGATGAGTCGCGTCTTTTTGGTTAAGCTCTTGCTGAAATACGGTCGCCGCAAAGCCGAAGCGGTGGCATTGAGCGCGCGGTTCACTTCAACCCATTACCACAAGGTGCTGACCTATGTCCGCGCCCACCTTGACCAGACAATAACGGTTGATGACTTGGCTGCCGAAACCGCAATGAGCAAGTCGCATTTCAACCGCGTTTTCAAAGAGACCTTGGGCACGACACCCATGCAGTATGTCATGGCCTATAGGATAGAGCAGGCGACCAAAATGTTGGCAGAGCACAGTCGCAGTTTCGCCGATATTTCAGCCGCGTGCGGATTTGCCGATCAGGCCCATTTTTCACGTAGTTTCAAAAAGGTCACCGGGCAGACACCGAAAGAATTTCGCGTGTCAAATGTGGTTTGACTTCTTTTGAACAAACTAAGCGCGATCCTTCAAAACTCTGGTTGTAGGGTTCAATAAAAACCCTTGGGTGCTGAATAGTTTCTGATCATCAGGTGAATATCTCACCGCAGTAGATCAGGAGATAAGGCAATGAATAATACAGCCCTTGGAACCGCCGCACTGCTTATGGCCTCGACCGCCGCAATGGCGCAGGTGGAAACTCGCACAGTTACCTTCGAAAACGAAGGCGCAACGCTGTCCGGCACCCTTTACCTGCCCGAAGGATACAGCGGTGAGAAATTGCCTGCCGTGGTGGTAACTGGCGCTTGGACGTCCGTGCAGGAACAGATGCCTCGTGTTTATGCCGAAGAAATGGTCGAGCGTGGCTTTGCAGCGTTTACTTTTGATTTTCGCGGCTGGGGCAAATCCGGTGACCTGCCGCAGCACGTCCGATTTGTAGAAAGCCCAGAAGCGAAGACGTCCGACATCCGTGCAGCCTTTGAATTTGTGGCAACACTGCCAGAGGTCGACGCAGCGCATATTAACGGCCTGGGGATCTGCGCTTCGGCTGGATACATGGTTGACGCCGTCTCGGGCAACGATCTGGTTCAGCGGATTGGCTTAGTAGCTCCGTGGCTGCAAAACGCCGAGATCGTTGAGACGGTTTGTGGCGGAGAAGAAGGTGTGTCCGGCTTGATCGAAGTCAGCCGCGCTGCCGAGGCTGCCGGGGGCCAAATAATCCCTGCGGCAGGCCCCGAAGGTGCCGAGGGGGTGCTCATGCCAATTGGTGGCTATTACTACGAGCCCGAGCGCGGTGCGATCCCAGAATACGACAACCAATGGAACAATGCGGGTTGGGAAGGCTGGTTGACCTATTACCCGGCAGAAAATCCCGACCGACTGACGCAACCTTTGGCCGTCGTGCATTCAGAATCGGCTGCCATTCCGCAGGGTGTCCGCAAGTTCCTGGAAGGCTTTGCAGGGGACGCAACGCTGCAGATGCTTGAAGACGTCACCCAGTTCGATTTCTACGACAACCCCGAGGACGTAACACGCGCTGCCGACACAGTTGCTGCTCATTTTGCGGCAAGTTCGGAGCAGGGCGGCTGAGAATGACGCGGAACGCGCCGCCCAACGGTGGCGCGTCGAGCAAAAAACAGCTTGTGATACATGGGAGAAAATCAATGAAACTTTTGCCGACTTTGACGGTCGCTGCTTTTGCTGCCGCATCACCGGCTTTTGCCGGAGATGCCGCTCAGATCCAAACTGCGATAACAAGTATTGCTGCAGGAGCGGATCGCCATGATTGGGACCGCGTGCGAAACGCCTTTGCGGATGAGGTTACGCTGGACTACACGAGCCTTTGGGGTGGCGAGCCTGCAACGGCCACAGCGGATGACGTCGTCGCCCAATGGTCCGGTTTTCTACCGGGGTTCGACGTAACGCACCATTTGGTTACCAATGAAACGATCACATCCATCGACGGTGATCAGGCCACTGCGCAGGCGGATTTCACTGCAACCCATAGAATTGGTGAGGAGTTATGGGTGTTGGGTGGCCGGTATGATTATTCGCTCACAAATGTTGATGGGGTTTGGAAGGTTGGCCAATTAACCATGACTGCGCTTTGGGAAACGGGTTCTCGTGATCTGGTCGGGCAAGCCGCAGAACGGGCCAGCGCAGGCAACTGATCACGGTGCATTTTATAGAAGCGGTTCGACGTCAGACATCTGCGCCCCAACCGCAATTCTTACGGGCATGACCTACCTGCGCCCCTCGGAGATCACATCGTAATGATGGCATGCAAAGTAGCGAAGCAGCCTGCGTCGCGGATTTTAAGCCCGTCTGACTAACCCCGATCCAGCAACTGAAGCTGTACAGGAAAGGCTTTTGATGGAGCTTGAAAGCAATTCGAACAAGGCTTTTACAGTCAGCGCGTTTGCCTGTGCTTTTAAACGCTTTAATGGGCTGCAACCCAGGGCAATTGCGTACTGGTTGCAGCCTAAAGGCCGGCTTCAGACCGGAAATTGCCGCGACAGATAGCGGTAAAAATCCCAGATGGTTCCTTCATAATCGCTGGGAGCAAGATGGCCGGACGGCGCATGGCGTGAGCTGAGCGCCGTTTGCATTTTTTCCAGCTTTTCACGGTCTTCGCGATTTACCTCGTGCCATAGGGCGATGCGTTCATCCAATTCGTCCTGCGTCAGCTCATTGTCATACGTGGACAATGTCCACCGCACGCGAATGCAGTCCACGGATAACGGTCTGATTGAGAGTGAAACCAACAAGGTCGCGGCTTGGCTGGCCACCTGAGCGGGGAATACGTTGAACAACGTGGACCGGCGCCGTTCGTCTTCGGACAAACCGGGTGCCCCCATGCCTCTGGTTTCGGCGCTTGACGGGTAGTTCGCGCAATAGGCGGTGAATGTATCGTCAGACAGCGCCTTTCGGCTCAGGCCCGTCGGCGTGTAGGGATGTAGGGTTTCCGGATGCACGACGGACAGGTGGTATGCTTCCATGAAATTCTCGACAAGACACTTCCAGTTTGTGTGCCAGTCTTCTTCAAAGGTTGCGACGTGGCGCATCCTGTCTGTTTCATAGTTTTCAAGTAAAACTTCGAGCTGTTCAAGTCGCGGTGCAAGTGGTTCAGCTTCGTCGTCGAGATTGACATAGATAAACCCGTTCCACTGTTCACAGCGGAACTCTGGCAACGCACAACTGCCTTTCGTAACGCCTTTGTCGCGCATACGAGGGGCGTTCAGCAATTCTCCGTCCCTCGCATAACTCCAGGCGTGGTAGCTGCAAACGAACTTGCGCGTTGATCCCGATCCTTCGGCAATCGGCATGCCCCTATGGCGGCACAGGTTCGACAGGACTCTGATCTGTTCGTCATCGCCACGGACCACCAGTAAAGGCTCATCAAAAAGGTGTGCTGTGAAATAGTCCCCGGCTTGCGGGATTTCGTCAGCCCGACCCAGACAATGCCACTCCTTGCTGAGGAAAGTTTTTACTTCCAAATCAAAGAATTCGGGGTCGGTGTAAAACCAGCCAGGCAGGCATTGGGCCTCGGATTCGGGCAGGGCCGCGACCTGATGGAGCGTTTCGACCATTTCGGCGACCCGCTGCTTTTGGATCAGTTGCATTTTCATCTCGCCGCCTCCTGTTCGAAGACGCGGTTGAAACCGGCTGTTTTCTCGGCCAGATACTGCGTAAAGTCGTAAATCGGTCTTTCAAGATAAGACAGGTGTCCGGGCCGTGCTGCTTCAGAGTTCAACCCTTTGAAAACCTTCTCGGTGCAACCGCGATCTTCGACGTTCACGTCGTCGAGCAGCTTTTTGAGGGTAGCAATGTATTCGTCTGCCTTTGGGTCGGCCATGAATTCAGGGGAAAGCCCGCCACCATAGATGATCGAAACCTGCCCAGTCCCTTTGGGATGCAGCGACAGGTACCAGAAATAGCCGGGGGTCAGCGTGATCAGGTGACTTGGATAAAGCGTCAATAGAGCCGTGGTTTTGCGCCAATCGCCTTCCAAACGAGTATTGTCCGGGTGGGCGTTACCCATCGGCAGCGACGCCTCTTTGGTGATCCAGTGATAGTTGAAGTGCCTAAGTCCGGGCGGGCAATCCATTTCTTCCAGCTTGGAATGACCGCCAACCGTATCTGCGTGGCAGACCGGCAGATGGTAACTTTCCATGAAGTTCTCTGCCAGAACTTTCCAGTTCGTGTCCCAGACATGGGTCTCGCGGAAGCACTCAACATAGTTCTCCATGCCATATTGGGATACCATGCTCTCAAGTTCGGCCAGTTGCTGAGCCACTGGGGGCGAGTCTGGGTTTAGCGACACGTAGACCCAACCGAGCCATTCCTCACAGCGGATTTTCGGAAGCTTGTAGCTTTCCTTGCAGAACCCCGTTGTTTCTTTCATGAACGGTGCACCGCGCAGATTGCCCTCAAGATCGTAAGTCCATGCGTGATAAGGACAAACCAGAACGCGGGCGTTTCCTTCGCCCTCAACGATCGTGGACATGCGGTGCAGGCAGACATTTGAAAATGCTTGCAACTCTCCGGAACGGTCCCTCAGAACCACAATGGGTTGTTCCGCAATTTCTAGTGCGATGTAGTCGCCAGCATTCGCCAGCCGGCTGGCGCGTCCAACACAAACCCAGTCCTTGCCAAAGACGTTGTCCAACTCGCTGCGCAGAAAATCCTGGCTTGTGTAGACAGAAGGCGGCATGGCAACCGCGTTTTCCATCGAACGATGCGCGGCATCCAACAATTCGGTAACGGCCTGGTCCAACGACATAGGTGGCTCCTCGATCATGCGGTGAACCGATCAGCAGGCAGATTCGTCCTGTCTTGCTCGGATATTTTTAGGTTGCGCGTTTCTTGGAAAATATAAAAACTTAAAAAAAGTTGCATTGAGAAAGGTAAAATATGGTTCGTTTCACTTTGCGCCAATGCACCTATTTTCGAACCGTCGCTGAATGTGGTGGAATTGCGCAGGCCGCGCGGGTCCTGAACATCTCGCAGCCATCTGTGGCACAAGCGATACAAAAACTAGAAGATGTGACGAGTCTGATCCTGTTCGACCGTCACCATGCACGCGGTTTAACGCTTACGCTGCAGGGACGCCTTTTTCTTGAACATGTCCTGGAATTAGAGGCGCAGGCAGAGCGGGTTGATATTCAGGCAAAAGCTCTGGTCGCGGAAAAGGCTGGCGAGCTACGTCTTGGCGCGTTTCAGACCCTTGCGCCATTCTTTCTGCCAACCCTCATTCAAGACTTCCAGCGCGTGTTTCCGGACGTCCGTGTTCTGCAAACTGAATACGGGTTGGCCGCGCTAGGTGATGCGCTTCGAGCCGGTGAAGTTGACCTTGCTCTGACATACGACAGGGGGTGGTCTTTAGAGGGTTTGAAGGTCGTTAAGTTGGCAGCTTTGCAGCCAAAGGTGGTTATTGCATCGAACCACCCTCTGGCGCTGAAGGAACACGTTTGTTTGTCCGATCTTCAGGGACTCCCATATGTTATGTTTGATGGGCCTGGCAGCCGTGTGTATTTCGAAGACTTGCTGGCTGAAGCAGCCCTTTACCCAGAAATAGCCTATGCTTCAAACTCGCTAGAAACCGTGCGTAGCGCAGTGTCCGAAGGTTTCGGGTTCTCTTTTCTGATCATGGTGCCAGAGGCGTCAACGACTTATAACGGCAGAAGCGTTAAAGCCTTGAACTTGGTCGAGGAGCTTCGGCCGTTGAACATTGTGTTGGCTTACCATGAAGATCGTCCAGGCAAGTTCATCAACGGCTTTC
Organism: Ruegeria sp. CK1; assembly: GCF_056536545.1. NCBI lineage: Bacteria > Pseudomonadati > Pseudomonadota > Alphaproteobacteria > Rhodobacterales > Roseobacteraceae > Ruegeria > Ruegeria sp. CK1. Next base: position 417,603 of record NZ_JBQFPX010000002.1, on the reverse strand, counting down.
AGGAGTTTGCTCAAACGTATTTCAGTCAACCGTTCGAGAAGCGGGCCGGAGAGCATACTTGATTTAGAGCATTACAATGAAATCACGCCTGTTTTCCTGACGATGCCCTATAGATCGGCTGCAAAGGACGTCAAAGGTCGGTCCTAAGCGCTAGGCGGCGGGTCACAAGCCCGCTCGCCAAAGGCCGTTTTTGGGTCGTCAATCCATTGCCAATTCCGTGATTTCGCGGCGGAATGGCAATGCGTCACCGATGTCCGGTCCATCCAGCTCGCGCGCATAGCGGTGCCCAGCGTATGTTGCCCACGCGATTGGGCCGGGTGCATCGGCGTCCCCGATTAGTTTGACGGATTTGATTCCTGCATCGGCCCAATCCGCTTCCTTGATCTTCAAAGCGTTGAAGACGGCGTTGTTTTCCAACCGCGATGCCACCATCACAACCGCGTCTGTTTCGATCTTCCAGACTCGGTCGGTATATACGCAGTTCGATACCACGTGATCCGAGTGGATTTCGGTCACACCCTGATTGAGAACGATATTGACACCAGCGTCCACCAGCCGTGGGTGAATGGCTATTTGTTCCAGTGTGTTGTTGGTCCAATCACTTACATAGGCCGAGGGCGTGACAAGCGTTACTTGCGCACCATTCTTGGCCAGCAGCTCGGCCAGAACGCCGCCCATGTAGTAATGATCGTCGTCGTAGACCACGACACGCCCGGTTGGAATGGTTCCATCCATCAGGTCGTCTGCGGTGTAGACTTTGGCGCCATCTGCAATAGGCATTGGAACCACATGTTGTCGGGCCACACCATCGCGGCGCCAGGTTGACCCTGTCGCGATGCAGACGTTTTCAAATCCAAACTCAAGGATACTGTCGGCGTCCAGTTCGCTCTCGCGATAGATTTCGACATTCGGGCGCTGGCTGAGTTGATAGTCGCGGTAGTCCACAACACGACCCCAAGCCGAAAGACCAGGCAACTGTCTTTCGCGGGTAACACGCCCGCCGATGACGTCGCGCGCCTCGGCCACTGCCACGTCATAGCCGCGGCGGCACAACGCCCATGCCGCTTCAAGCCCCGCCGGTCCGGACCCGACGATCAGCACATTCGAACTGTCGCCCTTTTGATTCATTTTCTCGGGGTGCCAACCCTTGCGCCACTCTTCCATGAAGGTTGGATTCTGCGTGCAGCGGCTGATCGACATGGTCAGGTCGCCGGTGATGCAGATGTTGCAGCCAATGCACTCGCGAATATCTTCGATCCGGCCTTCCTCGATTTTTTTCGGCAAGAAGGGGTCCGCGATCGAGGGCCGGGCGCAGCCGATGAAGTCCAGCGTTCCAGATTTGACCATCTTAGCCATGACGTCGGGCGAGGTAAATCGCCCAACCCCGACGATGGGTTTGTCGGTCAACTCGTGAATACCCCGCACCAGCTGTTCCTGCGCGGCTTCTTCCTTGAAACGCGATGGACCTGAGCAGTCTTCCCAGGTGCCTTGTGCAAGGTCCCATAGGTCAGGCAGGTCTTTGTTCATCTCGATATAGTCGCGCACTTCGGCGTTCGAGAATCCGAGCTCTCCAATGGTTTCATCCAGACTGACCCGCAGTGTAATCGCGATTTTGTCGCCAACGGCATCGCGCATATCGGCGATGACTTCCTGACTGAACCGAGCGCGATTTTCCAAAGAACCGCCGTATTCATCGCTTCGCTGGTTGGTCGCGCGGCTGAGAAAATGCTGGAAGATGCCGAACCCATGCGCGCCGTATAGGCATATCAGGTCAAAGCCGGCCTCTTTCGATCGCTTCGCTGCGTTCACAAACCAGCGGCGAAGGTCTTTGATATCCTGCTTGTCCAGCGCGCGGGCCTGAACTGGATCGTTGGTAAAGGTTCGAATGGGCAACGCCGAAGGGGCCAGCGGCACTTCCTTTGTGTACAGATTTGGACCGTTAATCCCGGAATAGGCCAATTGGATTCCAGCCAACGCGCCATGTGTTTTCATCCGTTCGGACATCTTCCGCAATTGCGGAATGTCCTTGTCCTCCCAAAGGCGTAGTTCGATAAAAGGCGTAATTTCCGATGTGTGGTGCATCTCGCACTGCTCGGTAAAAATTACTCCCCAACCACCTTCTGCCTTGATGCCCCGCATGGCAGCCGCTGCCGAGGGGTCCCTATATCCACCGCCATTGCAATGGGGCACCTGATAAAACCGATTTTTGGCTGTGTGAGGACCGATTTTCATCGGTTCGAACAGAATATCATAGCGTGGGTCGCGCATTGCTGGACCTCCCATTGGACTCTGGCGGTTTCGACCTTTTCTGGCCGCTCGTCTGATGATCTGAGGAGTTTTGAGCTTAAATATACCCCTCGGTTTTGCCTATTGTTTGTAGATATTGTAAAAAGAGGGGTATATACCCCCAAAGAGGTATGAGGCCATGAACCAAATCCCTGAACCCGGCCTTCTGGCAGATGCAATTACGGCAACTGGGTCGTCCGAGTTTCCGCAACGGCTTCATTTATGGCTCAATGCGACCTTGCGCTTCGACAATGTGACCATTCTTGCGTTTTTTGACCAACAGCCGCCAGAGGTTTTCCTGGCCCATTCCGCCGAACAACGCGTGTTCGAACGTATGAACAGCCACTATGTGACTGGAGCATATCTGCTGGACCCGTTTTATGCCCTTCACACAAGCCGATCCGTGGATGGGATGTACCGTTTGGCCGACATCGCGCCGGATCAATTCCAGCGAAATGAGTACTTTAAATCCTACTACCAGCGCACCACGCTGGCGGACGAAGTCGCGTTTTTCTCGTCTCCATCCCAAGGAGTTTCGATCACGGTATGCATCGGGCGGGATGCCACAACCGGATCAAAGTTTGGAATGCGCGATCTCAATCAAGCAAAACACTTAGCCCCAATTGTGAACGCGTTGGTCAGGCAAAACTGGTCGGACATCAGCCCTCAAAGCCAAGATGCGCCAGAAGGTGTTGTCGATCAATTACGGAACCGTTTGGTTTCGGAAATGAACATCGGGCTCAGCGCCCGACAAGCTGAAATCGCAATATTGATTCTGCAGGGCCACTCGTCCATTTCCATTGGTCTTACGCTTGGGATCAGCCCGCAGACAGTGAAAGTCATTCGCAAGCAGCTGTACAAGAAGTGCCGCATATCTTCACAGGGTGAGCTTTATTATTTGATCGCACCGTATTTGTCCGATCACGAGCGGACACAAGGTTAAGTCAAACGGATTAGTCAAAGCCTAATTAGGGGTAAGTCAGACAATAATTTCGTCGGTTTTCAACTTGTGGGAGTTTGCTAGCGAAACGCGCAGGGCGTGCTGGAGCGGTACAGTACGACGCAGCATTCCATGACCTTTCAGGTCGGATCAGGACGCAACAAAGGAAACCGATAAATGCCCATTGAAAAAACCGACACGCTGGTTGTTGGCGGTGGACAGGCCGGCATCGCGCTGAGTGAACATTTGGGAAACAACGACATTCCCCACGTCATTCTTGAGAAAAACCGGACTGCTGAAGCGTGGCGAACTGGTCGCTGGGACGCCTTGGTTGCTAACGGTCCAGCCTGGCATGACCGGTTCCCAAGTCTGCTGTTCAAAGGCGATGACCCGGATGCTTTTGTATCGAAAGACCGCGTGGCCGAGTATCTGGTTGAATACGCCGAAATGGTAAACGCTCCGATCCGCGAAGGTGTTGAGGCGCTGAAAGCGGAACGTCTGCCGGGAGAGGGCGGGTTTATCGTTCAAACGACAGCAGGCGAAATCCAAGCTAAACGCATTGTCGCTGCGACGGGTGCATTCCAACACCCTGTTATTCCTCCGATCGTGCCGGATACTATGGGTGTCGATCAGATCCATTCCTTCTATTACAAGAACCCGGATCAACTGGCCGAAGGGGCCGTAATGGTTGTTGGCGCAGGGTCGTCCGGCGCACAGATCGCTGACGAGTTGAACCGAGCCGGACGCAAAGTCTTTTTGTCAGTGGGCCCGCATGATCGCCCGCCTCGCCGCTATCGCGGCCGTGATTTTGTCTGGTGGCTGGGGGTGCTTGGCCTGTGGGACGTGGCCGCGATGAAACCGGGGACTGAACATGTGACCATCTCGGTCAGTGGGGCCTATGGTGGCCACACAATGGATTTCCGTCGTCTGGGCAACGAAGGTGTCACTCTTGTCGGCATGACGAGGAGTTTTGAGGATGGTGTCCTTAGCTTTGCCGATGACCTGCAACGCAACGTGGCAGCAGGTGACGCCAACTATCATGAAATGCTGGATTTGGCCGACGCTTACGTGGAACGCACTGGGATTGAGCTGCCGGAAGAGCCCATTGCACGCGAAGTATTCGCCGACCCCGATAGCCTGGCCAACCCGTTGAATTCGATTGATTTTGCCAAGGAAGGTATTTCCACAATCATTTGGGCCACCGGCTTCCGGCAGGACTTTAGCTGGATCAAGGCGAATGCGTTCGACGAAAAAGGCGCACCAATTCATCAACGTGGCGTGTCTGTTGAGCCAGACGTGTATTTCCTTGGCCTGCCTTGGCAGTCGCGCCGCGGATCGACCTTTTTGTGGGGCGTCTGGCACGATGCAAAATATATCGCTGACCAGATCGCGATTCAGCGTGCCTATGCCGATTATGATGGCAATGCAGCTATCGTTCCCTCCGCCGCAGCAGAATAAAACAGGACCCTGAAATGGCCCATACACGCATTCGAAAATTTAATACGAAAGAGACGTATCCTGAACAAAACCTCGACAATGATTTGTGTCAGGCGGTTGTGACGCAAGGCGGAAAGACGGTTTACCTTCGGGGGCAGTGCCCGCAAAACCTGGACGATGCAGTAAATATCGACAGCCACGACCCGGTCGAACAGACCCATAAGGTGATGCAGAATATCAAGCAGCTGATTGAGGAATGCGGCGGCTCGATGGAGCATCTGGTCAAAGTTGTCGTTTACATCACCGACGTACGTCATCGCGAGGCCGTCTACCGCACCATGGGCGAATATATCAAAGGTGTGCATCCGGTCTCGACCGGGTTGGTTGTTCAGGCGTTGGCACGGCCTGAATGGCTGGTTGAGATCGATGGCACAGCTGTCATTCCCGACTGATCTTGCCGATCATTTCTGGAAACCGGGTCGCGCTGAAACGCTCTCAAATCGCGCGACCCGGTCTTTGTCTTCAAGGAGGTCCGAATGACATTTTCATTGGTTGCTCGCTGTGCTGAAACAGGCATGTTCGGTCTGGCGATTTCGTCTTCTTCGCCAGCAGTGGCAGCGCGCTGTTTATTTGCTCGTGCGGGCGTCGGCGCTGTCGCTTCGCAGAACGTGACCGATCCAAGCCTCGGACCGCTTACGCTGGATTTAATGGAACAGGGTAAGACTGCGTCTGAGGCAATCGAAGAGATGAAGGCCCGAGCGAAATTCATTGAATACCGTCAGGTTTTGGCTGTGGACACTGCGGGGCGCACGGCAATCCATTCCGGCCCTAACTCTTTGGGCATCTGGACGCAGGCGCGGGCCGAGAATGTCGCCTCGGGTGGCAATCTTCTGGACAACGAAGGTATCCCGCAAGCGATTGTCGATGGGTTCCTGTCCACCTCGGGGCACATCGGGGATCGGTTGATCGCAGCTATGCGCGCCGGGCTTGCTGCTGGTGGCGAGGCGGGGCCCGTTCATTCGGCCGGCATGAAGATTGTCGACAAAGTCAGTTGGCCGGTTGCTGATCTGCGTTGCGACTGGACCGAGGATTGTCCAATTGAAGCCATCGCAACCGCTTGGGACATCTACAAGCCGCAGTTGGACGCCTATGTCCAGCGTGCGCTCGACCCGCGCGAAGCGCCTTCTTACGGCGTGCCTGGCGACGAATAAGCAGGGAGGGACACCATGTTCGACTATACACACGAAGATTGGAAAAGCCGTGCTGCGGACCTGTCGTTTCGCGGGCAGGCTTTCATCGATGGCAAGTTTGTCGATGCCGCATCAGGCAAAACCTTCGACAGTATAAACCCAGCCACCGGCGCGGTTCTGGCCCCAATTGCCGAATGTGATGAGGAAGACGTCAATCGCGCTGTTGCTGCTGGCCGTGCCGCGTTTGAGGATGGTCGCTGGTCGCGTATGGCGCCGGGGGATCGCAAGGCGGTGATGCTGAAACTGGCTGACCTGATCCGCGAAAACCTCGAAGAGATGGCGCTGTTGGACAGCCTCGATATGGGCAAATTGGTGACGGATGCCGCCACCATCGACGCCCCCGGTTCGGCGCATTTCTTTCAATGGTATGCCGAGGCCATCGACAAGGTTTATGACGAGGTTGCCCCAACCGGTCCGGGTGATTTAGCGCTTGTCCGTCGGGTGCCCTTGGGGGTCGTTGGTGCGGTCACCCCTTGGAACTTCCCGCTGGACATGGCGACATGGAAAGCCGCGGCAGCACTGGCTGCTGGTAACTCGGTCGTATTGAAGCCAGCCGAGCAATCTCCGTTGTCGGCGCTGCGATTGGCGGAACTGGCGGCCGAGGCTGGTATTCCGGATGGGGTTTTCAACGTAGTGCCGGGTTTCGGTACCACCGCTGGTCGGGCGTTGGGTTTGCATATGGACGTGGACTGTCTGGCATTCACGGGTTCGACGGCCATTGGTAAGATGTTCATGCAGTATTCCGGTCAGTCGAACTTGAAACAAGTCTGGCCGGAAACCGGTGGCAAAAGCCCCAATCTGGTCTTTGCCGATTGCGAGGACTTGGACGCCGCCGCCGACATGGCGGCCTTCGGTATCTTCTTCAATCAAGGCGAAGTCTGTTCTGCTAATTCGCGGCTGTATGTGGAACGTTCGATAAAGGATACATTTGTCGAAAAATTGATAGCGCGGGCGCAGGTCATGCAGCCAGGTGATCCTCTCGATCCGGCCTCGAAGATGGGCGCGATTGTTGATGAAAAGCAAACGCAAGGCATTATGCGCTTTGTGGAAGAGGGCAAGAAGACAGCCAATCTGGTGACAGGCGGCGAACGTGTCAGCGTCGAGGGTAAAGGCTGCTTTGTTCAGCCAACAATCTTTGACGACGTGGCCCACGACAATCCATTGGCTCGGGACGAGATATTCGGGCCTGTCCTTTCCGTCATTCCCTTCGATACAGAAGAGGAGGCGGTTCGCATGGCGAACGACTCGATCTATGGGCTGGCAGCGTCGGTTTGGACCGACAACTTGTCCCGTGCCTGTCGGGTGTCGGACAAGCTGATGGTCGGAACAGTATCAGTGAACACCGTTGATGCGTTGTCTGCGCAGACACCATTTGGCGGTATGAAGCAGTCGGGCTTTGGTCGCGATTTGTCATTGCACTCGCTTGAAAAGTATACTGCTTTGAAGACGACGTGGATCAAGTACAAGGCTTGATCTGCGACCAAACGGAGATGCGCCTTTGCCTTTCAGATACACGTTGCGGCAGCTTGAATATTTTGTGGCCGTCGGAAAGGCAGGTAGTATTGCCGCGGCCAGCGATAAGCTGAATGTTTCGTCTCCGTCGATCTCGGCGGCGATTACGCAGCTTGAGGTCGAGTTCGGTGTCAGCCTCTTTGTCCGCGAACACGCCCGCGGCCTTTCTTTGACCAAAGCCGGTCACAAGTTTATGGAACGCACCGAGTTCGTACTGCGTGAGGCTGAGCTGTTGGCCACACTCGCCGGGGAAATCACCGGCAAGGTCCAAGGCGTGCTTTCAGTTGGATGTTTGGTGACCTTCGCGCAAATCATCTTGCCGGGGCTGCGGCGGGAGTTCGAGAAAATCTATCCAGAAGTCCGTATTGAGCAAAGGGAGCTTAACCAGGCGGATATTTTCAGTCAGCTGCGTCGGGCTGAACTGGACATTGCGCTAACCTATGACCTGGATATACCCGCAGACCTTGATTTTCGACCTCTGCATGCACTGCCACCTTATGTGGTTCTAGGCCAAGACCATCCGCTGGCTGATAAGCCCGCGCTGGCAATTTCGGATCTTCAAGATAACCCTATGGTGTTGCTGGATCTGCCGTTCAGCGGCGAGTACTTCCTGTCCTTCTTCCGAGAAGCAAATATCAAACCAAATATAGCCGAACGTACCGCGGATATGTCGGTTATGCGTTCTCTGGTCGCGAATGGGTTCGGGTTTTCAATTGCCAACATTCGACCCATCAATGCGCTGTCACCAGATGGCAAAAAGCTGATCTTCGTGCCGTTGACGGGCGCCCTCAGGCCCTTGAATCTGGGTTTGCTCAGCGCGCGGAGCGAAAATGAAACAAACACGAAGAAAGCCTTTGTGGAGCACTGCGAACAAGCGGTGAAATCAGGCACACTTCCCGGCCTTTACGGTGGGGCGCCAACTTAGGGCAACTTCGGCTTCTCCTAACCGGTGCTTCGCCATTCTAGGATTTATGTTTTAAGTGGTTTGTGTAGGCTGATCTCCAAATTGGATGCGCACTCGACTGATCGGTTATGCAGGCTCTACTCGAATGACAGAAACCCTTGATATTCTGGAAAAACTGGTTGGCTTCGATACCGTTAGCAAAAACTCCAATCTGGGCCTTGCCGCATATGTTGAAGGGTATCTAGAAGCGCGCGGATTTGCGGTTCATCGAATTACGGACCCCGGCGGGGAAAAGACTGGGCTGTTTGCAGAAAAAGGCCCAGATGGCGACGGAGTGTTGTTGTCCGCTCACACAGATGTTGTTCCGGTTGAAGGCCAAAGCTGGACTAAAGACCCCTTTCGTCTAACCCGTGAAGGCAGCCGTATTTATGGGCGCGGGACGACCGATATGAAGGGGTATGTGGCCTCTGTCATGGCGATGGCTGATCGAGCTGCTGGCGTGGGCCTGCGTGAACCTCTCAAGATCGTGCTTTCCTATGACGAAGAAGTGGGGTGCGTCGGCATTCAGCACATGCTGGACAGATTGGCCCCGATGTTGGGGCAGCCGCGCGCTTGCTTTGTGGGCGAGCCTACCGAAATGCAGGTCGCCACTGGGCACAAAGGTAAAGCCGCGCTTCGCGCAGTGTGTCATGGGCAAAACGGACACTCAGCGATGGCGCCGAATTTCGTCAACGCGTTGTATTTGGCAACCGATTTCATTGGAGAACTGCGGCACTTGCAGAAGACCTATGCAGAAAGCGGAAACAGCGACCCAGCTTATTCGGTGCCTTATACGACCTTCCATGTGGGGATGATGTCGGGCGGTAAAGCATTAAACATTGTCCCGGATCGAGCCGAGTTAAACTTTGAATACCGCCATCTTGCCTCTGATCACAGTCGAGACATCCTGCGCCAGATTCAGGATGCGGCGGGCAGGGTCGGAGCGAAGTACAAAGACACATGTGCAGAAGTCCGTGTCGAAGTTGAACAGTACAACGCTTACCCAGGATTAGATGTCTCCGAATCCGATGCAGTGATTGCCTACGCTCAAAAACTGGCGCAGAGCAATGCAACCACCAAGGTGGCCTTTGGGACTGAGGCCGGGTTCTTTAGCGAATTGGGTATCCCCACGGTCGTCTGTGGGCCGGGGTCAATGGAGGGACAGGGCCACAAGCCAGACGAATACCTAGAGATCGGACAACTCAGCGCCTGCGACGCGATGATGGACCGTATCCTCGCCGACATCAGCCACTGAAACCCGTCATGAACCTGTTCCGTGACCTTACTTCCGTTGACGCCCTCGGTATTTTGGGGTCGGGGATTATTATTTGCGTCTACTATCTGGCGACGCGCAGTATTCTTCCGGCAGAATAAATCGCGCTCAGCGCTTGGAACATCTTGGGGGGCGTTGGTTATGCTTTCCCCAATCAATCGGCCCAATCCGGATGCCATCGTAATTGAGGTCATGTTCCTTGGCATCGCTTTTCTTGGCGATACCGAGAAACCTGCGCCGCACAAAGTAATTGGTACCGCGCCTCTGTTACGCTGCAATCATATAAAACTTGCGCAGGGTTTGGGTGATTTCCCAGGTGCATGGTGTGCCTTTGGGAATGAAAAACGTGTCGCCCGCCGTAAATGTCTGCGGTGAACCATCTGCGTCGGTCAGGGTCACTGAACCCGAGATCACCGTCATCATCTCGTCCACGGGATAGGCCTCGATGACTTCGCGGCAGGGCGCGCATTCCCATACACCAACCGAGATTTCTTCGTTCTCGCTTTCGAAAAAGCTGCTGATGGTCTCCGTCTTGTCTTCCGTAGTGAAATCGCTTTCCGCCACCAGGGATGAAGGAACAAAGCCGGTTTCAGGGTTCCCGTCTGGTAGCAAGTGAAGTGGCTTTTTCATCTTATTGTTCCCTCTATGCGGCCACTGTAGCCATGAAAGAAAATAGCCCTCCGATCAGAAGAAACTGGGCCGGAGAGCCACTGTTCAGAAGAATAGGATTACTTCTTTAGGTTGGTCCAGATCTGGTCGTAGACGGCCTGAACTTCCTCGGAACATACTTCGATAAAGACCCCAGGACCCGCATCTGCGTGAGGGTTCTTTTCCGGCTGAGTTGCCAACGCCGGGTCCACGAAGCTTTCCGTCCCAGTTATACCTGCATTGTATTGCGCGAAGTTTGTTACAGCTGCAATGTTCTCAGGTTCCAGCAGGAAATCCATGAAGATCAACGCGTTTTCGCGGTTGGGCGCATCTTTCAGCAGCACAACGTTGTCCATCCACGCGATGTACCCTTGCGTCGGGTAGGCGTATTCCACGTTGGCACCTTCTTCGCGCGCCTTTGCCGAAAATCCGTCGTAGATTTGACCGACGGCTGCGTCACCAGAGACCAGAACCTCTTTTGCTGTATCCGAGTTGAATGAGGCCCAATGCTGTTTCGCCTCTTGCAGCATGTCGTTCAGCGCTTTCAGCTGTTCGCGGTCGCTTGAACATTGCGGGATACCCATGTGAAGCGCGGCCATCGCCATAACCTCACCCTGACTGTCCAGCATGTTAATCCGGCCCTGCAGTTCGGCTGGTGGGTTGAACAGGATGTCGGTGGTTTGGATGTCACCATCATAAGCATCACGGTTAACGGCGAAACTGGTCGAGCCCCACTGATACGGAATCGAAGACTGCCGACCCGGGTCAAAATTGGGATCTGCCCATTCCGGCGCAATGTTACCTTTGTTCTTCAGTTCACCGTCGGCGATCGTATCCAGCATGCCTTCGCCAGCCATGATCGCCACCATATAGTCGCCGGGTACGGAAACATCATAGGTGCCAATGCCGCCCGCCTTCAGTGACGCCAGCATCGCTTCGTTGGAGTCGTAAGTATCCATTGTTACGTTGATACCGGTCTCTTCGGTGAATTTATCCAGCAACTCCTGCGGTATGTATTCGAACCAGTGGTAAACGACCAATTCACCTTCGGCTGCAACTGCATTGGCTCCTAAGGTCAGTGCAAGGGCTGCGGTGCCGCTTTTCATCAAGTGTTTCATGTGTCTCTCCATCTGTTGGTTACTTGGTGTTGTCAGATTTGCTGACAAAATAGCTGATCGTAACCATCACGACGGACACGCTCAGCAACATGGTCGAAATTGCCATGATATTTGGTTTGATCCCTTGCTTGACCGACCCGAAGATCGCGGTCGGCAGGGTCTCGACGCCTGCGCCTTTCACGAAGTTGGTGATGATGAAGTCATCAAGGCTGACGATAAAGGCCAGAAGAAAGCCCGAGATGATGCCGGGCATCATCAACGGCAGAAGGATCTTCATGAACGCTTGCCGCTTGGTGGCGTAGAGGTCGAGCGCGGCTTGCTCATAGCTGTCTTCAATACCCTGCATTCGTGCAGAGATCGGCAGATATGCAAATGGGATGCAGAAGGCGATATGGGCGAGAAGGATGGTCAGTAGACCACGTTCGAATCCGATTGAGTTGAAAAAGATCAGGGTTGCGACGGCCAGAACAATCTCGGGCACCATGAGGGGCAGGCTGATCAATCCGAAGGACACGGTACGAAAGCGAAATTTGCCGCCGCGCACCATGCCAGTAGCGGCCAGCGTGGCGATGGTAGTTGCGACGGTTGCTGCGACAATCGCGATGATGAAACTGTTTTTGGCAGCCGTTTTGAATTTGCCACTTTCAGGCCCGGTAAATACGTCAACGTACCAGCGTAACGACACACCTTCCCAGTTGGTCAGGGACTGTGATGCATTGAAGCTGTAGACCGTAACAACCACCAGTGGCGCGTACAGCACCACGAGACAAAACAGCGTCATTGCCTTGAAGCCGGTGTAAGACTTGATGTCGAATTGCTTACCTGCCATCGGTCAACCTCCGGCCTTGTCAGCTTTGGCTTGTTGCCGGGCTGAGAACATCAAGATGATCAGAACCATTGTCAGTAGGATCATTGATGCCGCTGCCCCGAAGGGCCAGTTACCTGCATTGCCTTTGAACTGTTCTTCGATCAGTGAGCCGATCATGAAGTTCTTGGCACCGCCCAGCAGGTCAGGTGCCAGGAACGAACCCATAGATGGGACAAAGACCAGAATGCATCCTGCAAACACGCCCGGTTTGACGGCGGGCAGCAGGATGCGGCGCAGTGTTGTCCACTTGCTTGCATAAAGATCCGCCGCTGCCTCAGACAAGGCAAAGTTGTAGCGTTCAACTGCGGCATAGATCGGCAAGACCATGAAAGGCAGGTAGGAATAGAACAAGCCCAATTGAACTGCGAAGTTGGTGTTCACGATATGCAATGGGCTGTCGATCAGGCCGATGTTCATCAGGAAATCGTTCAGAGGTCCCTGATCGCGCAACAGGAACTTCATTGAAACAGTTCGGATCAGCAGATTCACCCAATAGGGGATCGTGATTAGGAACACCCAAATCGGGCGCATGTGCGCTGGGCGCGTGGCAATGAAGTAGGCCGTCGGGAACCCGATGATGAGGCTCAGAATCGTGGCCACACCAGCCTGCCAGATCGAACGCCAGAAGATTGCAATGTAAGTCCACTCGATCTTCGGAGGATCATCCCCAAACAACCCGCGATCGAAGAAGAATTGATCATAGGCGGCCAGAGAAAATTCCCAGATCACGCCGCCTCGGAACTCTTTCGTCAAGAAAGAGTAGACCAGCATCATGATCACAGGTGCCAGCACGAGAATGGCCAGCGTGACCCAGGCGGGTAGCAGCAACCACGTGCGCGCCTCTTTGTAGGTATCGGTGGTTGCGCTGCCGCCGCTTGCCGCACCCGCCGCCATCAGTCCGCCAAGAGGCGCGCAGCCCCCAGCTCCATGTTGACGAACATCTCGGTGCCAGGCTCGAAGATACGCTTGTTCCCGCGATCCGAGTTTGACGTACGGACGACAAAATCGGGACCTTCATCCAGATGCACAATGGTGGTGATGTCGGTGCCGACAAAGATGTTTTCTTTAACCCGTCCGTGCAGCCCTTCAGCTTCAACTGGTTCGGATGACATGTAAAGGCGCTCAGGACGGATCGACATGTGGACTTTGGCCCCAGCGCCAATCCCGTCGACCGCATTGCATGTCAACTCGTGACCGCCGCCAAGGTGGCACGTCGCGCGGCCGTTTTCGACGCCGTCAACCGAGACTTCGAGCAAGTTCGTCTCACCAATGAAATCGGCCACAAACATATTGTGTGGGCGTTCGTAAATGTCGGTTGGCGTTCCAAGCTGCTGCATCTCACCTGCCGACATCACGGCAATGCGGTCGGACATGGTCAGTGCTTCTTCCTGATCATGCGTCACGAAAATAAAGGTGATCCCAGTTTCACGTTGCAAGTGCTTCAGCTCAAGTTGCATCGCTTTGCGCAGTTTTAGGTCCAGCGCGGACAGCGGTTCATCCAGCAGCAAGACTTTGGGTTGTGGCGCAAGCGCGCGGGCCAATGCGACACGCTGTTGTTGTCCACCCGACAGCTGACTTGGTTTTCGCGCCGAAAACTGGCTGAGTTGCACCAGTTCCAGCATCTCGTCTGCTTTCCTGAGTGCGTCGGACTTCGACGCCCCGCGCATTTCCAACCCGAACGCCACGTTCTCGAGTATGGTCATGTGCGGAAACAGGGCGTAATTTTGAAAAACCGTATTCACCGGTCGTTTGTTCGGCGGCAAGTCTTCGATTTCGTCGCCAAATAGGAAGATTGCGCCTTCGGTTACGTCTTCGAAACCGGCGATCATGCGTAACAGCGTTGTCTTGCCGCAACCGGATGGGCCCAGAAGCGTGAAGAACTCATTGTCCATGATTGACAGCGAGATTTTCTTTAGCGCGGTGAAGTCACCATAGCGTTTAACTGCATCCCGTACGTCAATCGCGATCTGTTCTGTGTCGGACAAGCTCGCCTCCATATACACCGCGAAGTCACAATCGGGTATATACGGGTCGTGCAGTCCTCTTAAGAATTGACTTCCTCATCAAATATTAGGATTAGCCTAATCATTTAATTTTTTGTATTAAAATCAGCGTTTTGAGTGTGGTTTGCCTGCTTTGGCAGCAAAAAGAAAACTCTAGGGTCTTGAGCGTATATCCACCGTTTGCAGTCGTTGTATCTGCTTGCAATTAATGTTTGCGACGATCGCGAAATTCCGCACTCTCGATAGCGACCGTAAATCGACGGTTAGAAACCTCTTTATTCAGGCTGCTGTTCTTGCCTTTTGGATGTGCTACACCGCCGCTTACTCGAATCAAGTTCCCTCGAAATTGAGGCAACAATCCGAAGGATGTTCTGTAAACTATTTGCAGGTACCTGGAGCGAACGCTTTGAAAACTAACGCACGAGCAGCTGCGCGTTTAAGCGTGGCACCTATGATGGACTGGACGGATCGGCACTGTCGGCAAGTGCACCGGATGCTGAGCGCACAGACTCTGCTCTATACCGAGATGGTCACGGCACCTGCGTTGGTGCGTGGTGGGGCAATGCATTTGCTGAGCTACGGCCCAGAGGAGCATCCGATCGCGCTGCAACTGGGCGGTTCGGATCCGCAGGAATTGGCGCAGGCGGCAAAGTTAGGCGCGGACGCTGGTTACGATGAGATCAACCTGAACTGCGGCTGCCCTTCGGATCGGGTGCAATCGGGGACATTTGGCGCGGTGATGATGAAAGATCCCGCTCGGGTGGCCGAGTGTGTAACCGCAATGCGTGAGGCGGTCGATGTCGAAGTGACCGTGAAATGCCGTATCGGCGTCGATGACCAAGACCCAGAACAGGTCCTGCCCGAGTTTTTGGAGCAAATCCAAGCGGCAGGGTGCGAGCGGGTAACGATCCACGCGCGCAAAGCGTGGCTTCAAGGGCTCAGCCCTAAGGAAAACCGGGATATTCCCCCATTGGACTATGATTTGGTTCACCGGATGAAAGCAGCGTCTCCCGATCTGCATATTTCGATTAACGGGGGGATTACCTCGTTGGAGCAGGCGCAAACTCATCTTGAGGCCGGCCTGGACGGTGTCATGATCGGGCGTGCGGCCTATCACCAGCCAACCGATATTCTGGTCGAAGCTGACCCTTTGATTTTTGGAACCGGCGAGGCTGCTGATCCGATTGAAGTCGTTCAAAACATGGTGCCCTATGTTGAGGCGCACCTTGCTGCGGGTGGTCGCTTGCATCAGATCACTCGTCATATGCTGGGCCTGTTTGCCGGACGTCCGGGCGCACGGGCGTGGAGACGTGCGCTGTCCGAAGGTGCAGTGCATGAGGGTGCCGGCCCCGAAGTGATGCTGCAGGCACTGGAACGAGTTGCGCCTCTGGTCGAGGCCTGAGTGAACTAAAATACGGCCCATGGCCGGGATGGGGGTAAGATGCCCGAGGCAGTTTTGTTGGCCCAGATGCTGGGCCTTTTGCTTGTGATCGGGGCGTTTGCCGGTGTGCTGGCCGGTATGCTGGGAGTCGGCGGCGGCATCGTTCTTGTGCCTGCTTTTTTTCACGCTTTTCAGACGCTTGGATACGGGGGGCCACAGCTTATGCAGCTGTGCCTTGCCACATCTCTGGCCACCATTATCGTAACTTCGATGCGGTCCGTGTTGGCGCATAACAAAAAGGGCGCTGTGGACTGGGATATTTTACGCGGCTGGGGGCCAGGTATCGCCATTGGCGCAATCGTCGGTGTGATGGTGGCGTCAGCGCTGCGAACCGAGGTTTTGCAAGCGCTCTTCGGAGTTCTGGGTATGGTCATCGGGGCATATATTGGCCTCGGTAAATCCGAATGGAGGCTGGGTGATGCGATGCCAAAGGGTGTTCGCCGCGCGGTTTTGTCTCCATCGGTGGGTTTTCTTTCCGTGCTTATGGGGATTGGAGGGGGCAGTTTCGGCGTGCCGCTCATGAGCCTGTTTAACACTCCCATTCACCGGGCCATTGCAACGGCGGCGGGGTTTGGAGTGATCATTGCGGTGCCTTCGGTGCTGGGTTTTCTGTTTTTCAGCATCGCTCCGCAACACCGCCCACCTTTAACAATTGGGGCGGTGAATCTGATCGCTTTCGCAATCGTCGTCGCAATGACGATGATCACTGCGCCATGGGGGGTAAAGCTCGCCCATGCTATGGATTCCAAGCCGTTGAAACGCGTTTTTGCGGTGTTTCTGACGCTGGTGGCGCTGAACATGTTGCGAAAGGCGGTGGGGCTGTGAGCGGTTTCCACGAAAAGGGTTGGATCAAGTTTCCGTATGATCCAAAGCTGGCGGAGTGGGTGGGGTATGCCCTGCCTGCGGCACGCGCTTCGGTCACCGATCCGGCCCATGCCGAATGGTTGGACTGCGAAGGTACGTGGTTCATCGGTGTTGATGCCTTGGACAACGACCAGCAGGGAAGGGTGGGACACTCGGGTCCATTGTCCGGAAAAGCCATGGAGTTCATTTTTGAGCAGTATGGAGAAATCCCGCTGCACAAAGGACAAGTTTCGGTGATCTACCCCGGCTACCCACGCCCCCGGCTTGGCGAAAGCGAAAGTGCTGGACGTTATCGATTGAAACGGGATGCCGCCCACGTGGATGGGCTGCGGCCCACAGGACCGGATCGACGACGACGCGTGGATGAACCCCATGCTTGGATTTTGGGCATTCCATTAAACGACGCGAGCGCCGACGCTGCCCCGATGGTGCTGTGGGAGGGCAGTCACAAGATCCTTCGAGAGGCTTTCGAACGAGCATTGCGTGGACATCACCGCGACAACCTGCATCAAGTCGACATCACGGACATTTATCAGGCCGCCCGTCGCGAGGTCTTCGAAAGCTGCCCGCGAATAGAATTACCTGCCAAACCGGGTGAGGCTTACTTGCTGCATCGCCATTGTTTGCACGGAGTTGCACCTTGGAGTGAGGGTGCATCGGCGGGCGAAGATGGTCGAATGATTGCCTATTTCCGCCCCGAATGCCCCGGGGGCGTAGCCGAATGGATCGAATCTGCCTAACCCCCTGCTATTATTATGATTTGGAGCAAACGGCGGTTATGCGAACGAAAGCGGCCTACTGCTTTTAGAGTGTTTACTGGGTTTCGAGTTTGTCAAATCATCCACATAATCTAACGTATGACCAGTATAGAGGTGCAAATTTAGATTTTTGGAGACCCAAATGCTTTTTATGGTTCATGTAAATGTAAGCCCGGAAAACCGAGACGCGAACTATAAGCGCCTAAAAGAAAAGGAAGGGGCAGTGGATGTGCCCGGTACTCGGGTTGTAGGTATCTGGTTTGCAGTTAGCCAGCTAGAAGGCTGGACGATAGTTGAAGCTGACAGTGCCGCAGCGCTAGGAAAACTCCTGCATGATTGGACCGACCTGAACGTTAACACAGTAGTTCCTGTTCTATCCCTCGATGAGTTCACAAAAGAATTCGAGGGCGATTAACGTTTCTGTTGGCGTGGCCCCAACCTTCGTCGGATTTAATGCCGTCATTCAAGGATCAATAATAAGGGGTAGTTTTTGGCTTTTAGAACACTTGCGGCAGCGCTAATCCTGGCGCTATTCGGATCACAAGCACTTGCGCAAACACTTTAGGATCCAACTCTTCCAGTTAGGCAAGTAGATGAAAGTGCAGTCTTTGGCACACAACTGTCTGGAGTGAGTACAGCGCTGGTTATCAGCACTGAACAACTGCCGGAGCCAGATGTACAATTGCTGGCGAACATGCTTACTGCTTCGTGTGGCGCCAAAATTGGATTCTCTGGCATTAACGTAGACTGGGGTGAAACCTCTTCGCACTTTGAGGAGGGGCCATTCGAAGACGGGTGGTCGATGAAAACTTCTGGTAGAGAAATTCCACAATAGGGAGGGTTTTAGATGATTACGGTCCACACCAATTCCGATGGCGCATTGCTAGAAGTCGAGTTGTCTGGCGAGGTGACCAGCGCCGATTATAGAGAGGTTTTAGTCCCGGCGATTGAGGCTGCTTTGGCGGATCATGACACGGTGCGTCTGCTTGCCGTGGTGCAACCCGAATTCAAGGGCTACGACCTAGGTGCGGCATGGGCGGATACGAAGCTGGGCCTAAGCCATTGGCGTGGGTTTGATCGCATTGCGGTGGTGGCGGAACAAGGTTGGGTTCAGACCAGTGTCCGACTGGCGGCTCCGATTCTTCCTTGCCCTGTTCAGGTCTTTGAGCTCTCCGAGTTGGAACCCGCGCGTCGCTGGATGCGTGAGTCATTGGGAGCTATTCATATAATTGATCTAGGCGGTCCATGCGTTCAGATCAGCTTGTTGGGAAAGCTGGACCCTAAAGAATATGTGCGTGCTGAACTTGATCTGGACAATCTGATGGAGGGAAAGGACAGCTTCCGCTTACTCATCGACCTGCGGGAGTTTGACGGGTGGCAGGGTTTGACGGCCCTTGCGTCGCATTTTCAATTGGTTCGAAAGCATGTCGGATTGCTGGATCGTGCAGCGATAGTAGGGGATAAAGCCTGGCAGCATATGGCACAGCGTGTGGCCAGCCATATCCTGGGTGCGAGAACTCAGTTCTTTGCATCCGATGAGTTCGAAAATGCCAAGTCTTGGTTGTCTGCTGGGTAAGTGTGCAAACGTTCCCGTATTCTACGTAATGACTTTACGTTGACGTAAGGTAACGTAGCGCAGTGGCGTTCTAATTCTTGATCAATTGGTAAAATACGCGTTAACCAATGCATGCTCTCCAGGCTTACCACTTCTGGAGAGCGCAAATACCGAAGAGCGCCGCTGTGGCCTGCCACTCACTCACCACAAGAGTTCGAACTTAACCCCCTCGAAGTTCCAACCGGCCTGCAGCGGCGCAGGCTTCACAGGGATAACATTCTAGTAAACGAGCTGAGGTTATTTTAGACGCGCAGCGCGACCGCCCCGTCGTTTTGATAGCTGAGGCGCGCGCGAGGGTAGGTCTTCCATGATCTCTGCACGCTCGGCGCTGTCCATTTTTGACCACCGGGAAATCTCGTCAATTGTGCGATAGCATCCGGTGCAGATGCGTTCGGTCGGGTGAACAACACAAATCTGGACACAAGGGCTTTCGACCTCATTCCTCTGCCAAACCATGTTCGTCATTGCCGTATCCCGTCGCAACTAGAGAAAGCGCAGCCTATCCAGCGCTCCCTGCAGAATATAGCCAGCCGCAACGTGATCGATAACCTGTCCGCGACGTTTTCGTGTCGTATCCGCCTCAAGCAGTGCCTTTTCAGCCGCAACTGTGCTTAGGCGTTCGTCCCAGAAACCAATGGAAACTTCGGTCAGACGCGACAGATTTCGCGCAAATGCACGGGTCGACTGACAGCGGGGACCTTCGGTGCCGTCCATGTTTTTGGGTAGGCCCAGAATGATCCCGCCGATCTCGCGGTCAGCAATGATTTCGAGCAACCGAGCAGAATCCAGAGTGAATTTTTTGCGGCGCACGGTTTCCAAAGGGCTGGCCACGCCACGCATCCGGTCTGATACGGCGACACCGATGGTTTTTTCGCCTAAGTCCAGACCCATCAGGGCGGTCATTGGCGGTAGGGCAACAGCGAATTCTTCTAATTCTTCGTA
Source organism: Ruegeria sp. CK1 (assembly GCF_056536545.1). NCBI lineage: Bacteria > Pseudomonadati > Pseudomonadota > Alphaproteobacteria > Rhodobacterales > Roseobacteraceae > Ruegeria > Ruegeria sp. CK1. The sequence goes on along the minus strand of NZ_JBQFPX010000002.1, from coordinate 397,705 downwards.
AATCATTGCGCGATTCCGGCCTGCAACGCGGCGGCGTCGATGATTTCCAGTGCCTCAGCGTTTCCAGAAAACACTTCCATGGCCTCGTTCTTTATGTCGATTGCTCGCTGGCCTTCGCCCAGAACACCCAGAGCGTTGATAAGGCGGGCCCAATCTTCGGGCGGGCCGCCTTCGGTGGCCAACCGATCGGACAACTGGTTGACCATGCCTTTGATCATCTCTTGGCGCTCTTCTGGGGTCAGTGCGGCGGCGGCGTCAATGTCATCCTGACTAGGTCCTGGCGCGGCTGGGATGTTAGGTGCGTTGAACACACCGGCGCGGAAGGCCAGTTCATCCAGCTGCGCGCGGATCGCGTCACTCCAAGGCGCACCGGCAGGGGCATCACGGAGAGTATCAACCCAAATGCGATATCCAATGTCCGGCCGCCCAACTTGCACCATCATCTGCCCCAGATAATATCGCGCTGGCCCGTGTCGCGGATCGCGTTGCAATGTCTGACGCAGTGCTTCTTCTGCTTCGGGTGAGACATAACCACCGACGGACAGGATCATCATCTCGGCAAGATGCGAATAGGCATCTGCTGGGGCGGCATCGCCAGACAGTTCTATCACACGCTGTTGCGCTTGATACGCGGCGGGAAAGTTGCCCGCGTTCGCCTCGTGCTGCGCCAAAAGTATATGACCTTGAAGGTCGTCTGGGCGCGCTGCAACTGTGTCGCGCAACTGGTTTAGAAGATTGGCGTAACTTTCATCCAGTTGTGGCAATTGCGTAGGTGGCGCATTCGCTTCCGCCTCGGCTTGGGTGGGGCGTTCGGCGCGTAGAATCTCGGCCTGTTCTAGGCGCTGCGTCAGTGGTTGGTCGGGTAGTCCGGCTGCGCCCATCTGGCGATACATCCCAACGGCGCCACCCACCACTATCATAGCAATAGCGGTAAAGGCCGCAACTGTAGCCCAGCGAGGTGGCCCGGATTGTTCGGTACCTGCTTGCATCTGTGCGTCAGCGGCCAGTATGCGGCGCGAGATTTCTGTTCGCACGCGGTCCGCGTCAGCATCACCAATGACACCGCGAGCCAAATCCCGATCCACGCTCGCCAGCTGCTCGCGATAGACGCGCAGGTCATAGGCCGCTGCGGGCTCTCGAGTTTTGCGACCACGCAGCAAGGAAAAGCCCAATATAAATGCGATCAGCAGAGCGCTAATAAGTGTCACGACCAGGAACGACATCGTATCTCCGTTGTGGATGTCCTGACTTAGACCCCTCAGCGGGTCGAAAAAAGGGACAAATGGCCGCTAGGGCTCAACATCTCGCAATAATGGACCCCATGTCGCAATAGTTCGATATTGTGGCGCTGTGCGGCAGGGTTAAACTGATCCTACACGGCATACCTGCGCCAATCACCGAACCGGATGGATTCGCCTATGAAACACTATTCAGCCTTTGCTGTGGCGCGGGAGGCCCTGCGCTATCACACCGGATGGGAGCGCGCGTGGCGTTCGCCCGAACCAAAAAAGAAATACGACGTCATCATCGTGGGTGCTGGCGGCCATGGTTTGGCTACGGCGTATTACCTAGGTAAGAACTACGGCATCCAGAACGTTGCCGTTATCGAAAAAGGCTGGTTGGGCGGTGGTAACACCGGCCGGAACACGACCATTATCCGGTCGAACTATCTGCAGGATCCGTCGGCGGCGATGTATGAAAAAGCACGCAGTCTGTATGAAGATCTGAGTCAGGAACTGAACTACAATATCATGTTCAGCCCCCGCGGTGTGATGATGCTGGCGCAGACCCAGCACGAAATCCGTGGCTACCAGCGGACGGCGCACGCCAACGCTCTGCAAGGGGTCAAAACCGAATGGATTACACCCGAGCGGGTGAAGCAGCTGGTGCCGATCATTAACCTGGATGGCCCGCGCTATCCGGTACTTGGTGCCCTGTGGCAAGAGCGCGGAGGAACAGCACGGCACGATGCGGTGGCTTGGGGCTATGCGCGCGCCTGTTCCGCGATGGGTATGGACATCATCCAGCAGTGTGAAGTCAAAGGTGTCCGGTCCGAGAATGGCCGTGTCGTCGGAGTCGATACCACCAAAGGTTCGATTGACTGCGAGAAGCTGGGTATCGTGGTCGCGGGCCATTCCGGCCAGTTGGCCGAGATGGCGGGCTTCCGTCTGCCGCTTGAGGCGATCGCCTTGCAAGCCTTGGTGTCCGAGCCGATCAAACCCTGCATGGATGTGGTCGTGATGGCCAACACTGTGCACGGTTATATGTCTCAGTCCGACAAGGGCGAGATGGTGATCGGTGGGGGCACCGATGCATTCAACAACTACACCCAGCGCGGCAGCTTCCACCACATCGAGGAAACTGTGCGAGCACTGGTCGAAACCTTCCCGATGATCTCGCGCCTGAAGATGCTACGCCAGTGGGGTGGGATCGTCGACATGACCGGCGACCGCTCGCCCATCTTGTCTACAACGCCTCTGGGCAACTGCTTTATTAACTGCGGCTGGGGTACCGGTGGCTTCAAGGCTATTCCTGGCTCGGGTTGGGGGATGGCGCAACTGATGGCTACGGGCCATTCGCCCCTGACTGAAGCCTTCTCGCTGGACCGCTTTAAAGAAGGCCGGTTTATCGACGAAAGCGTCGCCGCTGGGGTGGCACACTGACAACGCCGCTCGAGGCTTCCAGCTAACAGAATTCAGGTCGGCCTTGTTGCCGACCAACCGCCAAAAGGATGAAAAATGCTAGTCCTGACCTGCCCCTATTGCGGCGTTGATGCCGAAGAAACCGAACTGGCCGCTGGTGGCGAAGCACACCTCAAGCGCTACGGTCCTGGATCGTCGGACGATGAATTCCACGACTACCTGTTCATGCGTGAAAACCCCAAAGGCGTTCACTTCGAACGTTGGCGTCACAGCAATGGCTGTGGCAAGTGGTTCCATGTCGCACGCTGCACTCAGACGCTCGAGGTTTTCGGAACGTATTCCGCCCAAACCACTGAGCCGCCGCAAGAAATCAAGGACGCGATCACTGCAAAGCGCCCTGGCTGGTCGTGGAGAGAATACGAATGATCCGCGCCGCCATCTGTAATTCCGTCTGCGAAAGGTCCGCACCATGAGCACCCGTCTCGCAAAACAAGGTCGGCTGATTGACCGGTCGAAACCGGTTAACTTCAGCTTCAACGGCACCTCTATGCAGGGGTACGAGGGCGATACGCTCGCCTCGGCCCTGTTGGCCAATGATCAGATGATGATGGGCCGGTCGTTCAAATATCACCGTCCTCGTGGCGTGGTCGCCAGTGGCGCGGAAGAGCCGAACGCACTGGTCGGACTAGGGCAGGGCAACCGGTTTGAGCCGAACCAGCGTGCGACCACAACCGAACTGTTCAATGGTATGACCTCAATCTCACAGAACCACTGGCCGAATCTGGAATTCGACATTGGCGCAGTGAACACGGCGCTGGCCCGGTTTCTGCCGGCTGGTTTCTACTACAAGACGTTTATTCATCCAAAACCGTTCTGGAAACACGTCTACGAGCCGTTTATCCGGCAATCGGCGGGGCTTGGTAAAGCGCCGGACAAAGAAAGCCGCGACGCTGACACCTATGAACACTTCTACGCATTCACGGACGTGCTCGTGATTGGCGGCGGTGTTGCAGGACTTCAAGCTGCGAAAGCGGCGGCGCAGTCCGGCGCCAAGGTTCTGCTTATCGAACAAACCGCGCACTGGGGCGGACGTGCTCCGGTAGATGGTGGCACGGTTGATGGTAACTCTGTGGATAAGTTCGTGGAGAAATTGGTTTCCGAACTTGAAGCTATGGAAAACGTCACCATGCGCAACCGTTGCATGGGCGCGGGCGTTTACGACCACGGCTATGTGTTGGGTTATGAACGCCTGACCGATCACAAACCGGGCACGCAAGGCCCGCGCCATCGCCTGTGGCGCATCCGCGCCAAACAGGTCGTGACCGCGACTGGAGCGATTGAGCGACCATTGTCCTTCGCAGGCAATGACGTACCGGGTGTGATGCTGGCCTCGGCCATGCGCGATTATGTCGTGAACTGGGGCGTTACTCCGGGCGAACGCGTGATCGTGGCCACCAACAATGATGACGCCTACCGCACCGCGATCATTCTGAAACAAGCCGGTGTGGACGTTCTGCGTATCATCGACGCGCGCCCAGCTGCGGGGCGTCTGGCCGACGAGGCGCGCGAATTGGGCATCCGGGTCGATCCCGGAAAAGCCGTCGCCAAAGTTAAAGGCGGCAAGCGCGTCAAGAAAGTTGCGATCTGCAACCAGGAAGGTATCGGCGGCGCCCGTGAAGAGGTCGAAGCCGATGCGGTCGCCATGTCGGGCGGCTGGTCTCCGGTCGTACACATGTGGTCGCATTGCGGTGGCAAACTGATCTGGGATGAGGCGAACGCACATTTCCGTCCTGATCCGTCACGCCCGCCTCTGGGTGCGGATGGCGAAGGGTTTGTCTTGGCGGCGGGGTCTTCGAATGGCCCGCTAACTTTGGGTGAAGTTCTGACTGATGCCCATGCAGCAGGTAAAGCCGCAGCAAAAGCAGCAGGTTTTAAACCTAAGAACACTAAGGCACCGCAGGGTGAGGTTACGGTTGAGGCGGCGATGGAGCCGGTTTGGTTGATGCCTGCCAATGCCGAAGTCGGGCTGCGCATGAAATCTTGGTTGGATTTCCAGAACGACGTTAAAGTCTCTGACGTTCAACTGGCCGCCCGAGAAGGTTACGAAAGCGTTGAACACACAAAACGTTACACTACGCTGGGTATGGCAACCGATCAGGGTAAGTTGAGCAACATCAACGGCTTGGCAATTCTTGCTGATGCGCTGGATGCGGAAATACCCAAGGTGGGCACCACCACGTTCCGTCCCCCTTACACACCTATCTCGATGGGTGCGATTGGAGGTGAAGCGCGAGGTGAAGTGTTCCAGCCGATCCGTCGGACCCCGATGCACGACTGGCACGACAAGAACGGTGCAGATTGGGAGCCGGTCGGGCATTGGCGCCGAACCTACGCCTATGTCCGCCCCGGTGAATCCGTGCATGACGCGGTGAACCGCGAGGTGAAGAACACTCGTGAAAACCTCGGCCTGCTGGATGCCTCGACCCTTGGCAAGCTTATCGTCAAAGGGCCGGATGCCGGTAAGTTCCTGGACATGCTGTACACTAACATGATGTCCACGCTGAAGGTTGGTAAATGTCGCTATGGTCTGATGTGCTCGGAAAACGGTTTCCTGATAGATGACGGCGTTGTCGCCCGGATCGACGAGGATACATGGCTTTGTCACACAACCACCGGCGGAGCGGAACGCATCCATGGCCACATGGAAGAATGGCTGCAAACCGAGTGGTGGGACTGGAAAGTCTACGTCGCCAACGTGACCGAACAGTACGCTCAGGTCGCTGTGGTTGGCCCTAACGCCCGCAAGGTACTCGAGAAACTCGGCGGCATGGATGTCAGTAAAGAGGCACTACCGTTCATGGAATGGCGTGATGGCAAGATCGGCGACTTTGATTGCCGTGCCTATCGCATCTCGTTCTCGGGTGAGCTGTCCTATGAAATCGCCGTTCCTGCCAGCCAAGGTCAGGCTTTCTGGGACGCCTTGATGGAGGCAGGCAAAGAGTTCGGTGTAATGCCCTACGGCACCGAATGTCTGCACATCCTGCGGGCCGAAAAAGGCTTTATCATGATCGGGGACGAAACCGACGGCACCGTGATCCCGCAGGATCTGGGGCTGCACTGGGCGCTGTCCAAAAAGAAGGAAGACTACCTCGGCAAACGCGCTCATTCGCGCACGCATATGGCCGATCCCGACCGCTGGAAATTGGTGGGTCTTGAGACTGTGGATGGTTCTGTCATCCCCGACGGGGCTTACGCAGTCGGCGAGGGCGTCAACGCCAACGGTCAGCGCAACATGATCGGACGGGTAACCTCGACCTATTACTCGGCCAATTTGGACCGCGGTATCGCCATGGGGCTGATCAAGCATGGCCCTGATCGCATGGGTGAGATTGTCGAGTTCCCGGGCACCGACGGCAAAACCTACAAAGCCAAGATCGTTGACCCGATCTTCTATGACAAAGACGGGGAGAAGCAGAATGTCTGAACCCATCAGTGCACTGAACCACGCCAGCTATGACGGTATCGCCAAGGTCGAAGATTGCGGCCTGCAAGGCATGATCACCCTGCGTGGTGACCTGTCCGACAAGGTACTGGCCAAGGCCGTCAAGGATGCGACCGGGCAAAAAGTGCCCGGTCAGCGTGAAGCCTTGGTCAACGGCGATACCGGCGTTTGTTGGATGTCGACCGACGAACTGCTGGTGCTGGTGCCTTATGCCGAGGTCGAGGCGAAGCTAGCAGCAATGACCAACGCTCTTAGCGGCACTCATGCCCTGGCCGTAAATGTCTCGGACGCACGAGCGGTGTTTAACATTTCGGGTGCCAGCGCACGCGAAGTGTTGGGCAAACTGGCTCCGGTCGAGCTTTCGGCTGAGGCGTTCAAGCCCGGTCAAATCCGCCGCTCGCGCCTGGCGCAAGTAGCTGGTGCGTTTTGGATGGAAGACACCGAAACTTTCCGAGTCGTCTGTTTCAGGTCGGCGGCGGATTATGTCTTCAATCTGCTGAAGGTTGCGGCGCAGCCGGGCAGTGAGGTCGGGGTGTATTGAAGCCAGAAGGCAAATGAAACTGAAGCGACCCCAGAGCGCTGGGGTCGTTCTTTAGCTTCTGAGATGGCATTTACCCGTTCCTTTGGGACGATCCGAAAAGCTTACGGTCGCGAACCGTCCTCTGACTTTGAAATTCAGAGTTTTCGGATCTAGACGCGCTGAATAATACACTCGCAATTCACCGTAACGGCCCGCATCGGTATCTGTTTCCCATGACAGTTGATATCTTTGTTTCTTGTCGATTTTTACATCCGCTGGCACTTCTCCGTTCAAGTAGTTTTTAACCCCAGCGAGCCCATTCGTGGGATCGACAGCGATATAATACTGTTTCGTAATCCAGCCATAGTTTGTGCGCCTGTCTATTATGCACTCATATTGGATAAAATCGGCAACTGCACTTTGAGCAACAAATATGGTTGCTAAAGCCAAAATTAGACGTTTCATTTGATACTGTTTCTTTTTGTGTTCGACGCGAAGTGTGCATTGAGCCCGTTAAATGTTTCAATAATCCATACACGTTTTGCGGGAATTTTTTGAGAAGTTTTCTATTTTTTAAGAAGAATTGTTTGAAAGCTTGCTAGCGCCTCTGGGTTTAGCAATGCCTCAGCCCTGATAGGCTGCAAATTGTCGTCGCAAATGTTTGAATAGAATCCTACTTGGTTCAAGAGGTCGCTCAGTCGTTGATGTCTTTCCTGAATTGAAAGCAGCGGAGAGTGTAGTGACAGCAACAGCGTTGGTTGGATAGCCCGCAACCACTTTAAAAGCGTTGGCAGGACAAAAAACTCTGCCCCTTCGATATCCATCTTAACGAGCGACACGTGGGACAGATCATTCGCGGCCTCAAACTGGTCCCACGCTATAGTCAACGCGTCGGTGCCGTGTGCTCCGTCATGCAGCAGAGAACTGGTGGAATCACCCGGCTCGCCTCGTACCGATGCCAGGCGGGCCACGCCAAACTGATCGGACAGCGCCACTCCAAAGGCCGAGACGTTGCGTACGTCGTTCAACTCCAGGTTCCACGCCAGATGGCGGAATGCGGTTGGGTCGGGCTCGAAGCACCAAACATGGCGTGCCTTACGGGCACCATAGAGGACGGTGGGGCCGATCCAAGCTCCGATGTCGAGGTAGTCGCTGTCGGGAGAAAGATATCTGTCCAGCACGGCGAAGGTCTCCGGCTCCCAATTGCCCGCCGACGCTTTGCGCCAGAACTTTGAGTGATAGGGGTCCAGGCGAAACGGCTCTCCGTTTAGGTTGCCTGCATAGTATCCGCGGGCGCGGTAAAACATCTTGCGCGCCTGTGTCAGCATCGCGGACCTCCGGGTTTTCTTGTCTCGCCCCTTGACCTGCGGCGGCTGCCAAAGCATTTAACCCATGGGAACCGCAACTTTTATTTAACAGGGGGCCGAGATGGCTTTTGAACTTCCTGATCTTCCTTATGCACATGATGCGCTGGCAGCCAAGGGTATGTCCGCGGAAACGCTGGAATATCACCACGACCTGCACCACAAAGCCTATGTCGACAACGGCAACAAGCTGATTGCGGGAACCGAATGGGACGGCAAGTCGCTGGAAGAGATCATCGTTGGCACCTACGACGCAAATGCCGTCGCGCAGAACGGTATCTTCAACAACATCAGCCAGCTGTGGAACCACAACCAATTCTGGGAAATGATGGGCCCCGGCGGCAACGCCATGCCTGGTGAGCTGGAGAAGGCTCTGACTGAAAGTTTCGGCTCGGTTGACGAGTTCAAATCGCAGTTCAGCGCCGCTGGTGCTGGTCAGTTCGGCTCGGGCTGGGCGTGGCTGGTCAAGAACGCTGATGGTTCGCTGGCCGTGACCAAGACCGAGAACGGCGTGAACCCGCTGTGCTTTGGTCAGACCGCTTTGCTGGGCTGTGACGTATGGGAGCACTCGTACTACATTGACTTCCGCAATAAGCGCCCGGCTTACCTGTCGAACTTCCTCGACAATCTGGTGAACTGGGAAAACGTTGCATCGCGGATGTAATCATTGACCCGAAGAGGGTTCATAAAGGGCCTGCTGGCGATAACGCTGGCAGGCCTTTTTGCTGCCGCATACGGCTTTTTCATCGAACCTGCGCTGCGGCTGCGTGTACGCAAGTGGCGTCTGAAACGCGCGGACTGGTCCGCCGCGCCATTGCGTATCGCTGTTTTGGCTGACTTGCATGTTGGGGAACCGCATGTTGGGCTGGACCGTATTAGGCAGGCCATAAGACGTACGAATGCGCTGGGCCCTGATCTGGTATTACTGTTGGGGGATTATGCGGCCGGACACAAATTCGTCTCGCAGACCGTGAATATCGCTGACCTGGCGCCAGTGTTGGCTGGATTGCAAGCTAAACATGGTGTTTTTGCAGTGTTGGGCAATCATGACTGGTGGGATGACCTGTCGGCGCAGAAACGAGGCGGCGGCCCAAATCTGTACGCTGATGTCTTACAGCAGAACGGAATTACTGTGCTCTCGAACCAAGCCGTTAAGCTGGACGGCCCCGGCATTTGGCTGGCCGGGCTAGAGGATCAGCTTGCGATTGCTCAGGGTGGGGGGCGATTTCGGGGGTTAGATGACCTGCCAGGTACGCTGGCACAGATCACCGATGACGCGCCGGTGGTGATGATGGCGCACGAACCAGATATTTTCCCCGAAATCCCGAACCGAGTGGCGCTAACCCTTTCTGGTCATACACACGGCGGTCAGATTCGCGTGCTTGGCTGGTCGCCGGTCGTGCCGTCCCGGTTTGGCAACCGGTACGCTTATGGGCATGTGCGCGAAGGCGGGCGTGATCTGGTGGTATCGGGTGGCATCGGATGTTCAATTTTGCCCGTGCGGTTTGGTGTTACCCCTGAGATCACCATGATAGAACTGTCAGCCTGACAGGAAAAAACCCGCCGATGAAAAAAGTTTCATCATGAGACGGGATTGTACGTTGCCCCACAATGCTTACCTTAGGTGAGGCGGAGGGAGAGAACCGCTAATCAAAAAGAAACCATTTAGGCAACGCGTCATGCACCAGCAGGCGCGCTCGGGTTGAGCTTTGTCTAATGGAAGAGGGATGGCCACTGAAGCCATAACAGGAGAGCACGATGGTTGCACTTGAACAGGGAACTTGGGTTGTGATTGCTGATGGGGAAAAGGCGTTGTTTGTTGAAAACATCACCGATGCCGAAGACCCCAATCTAGTTGTTGTCTCGGTCGAGGAACAGGACGCGTCTGTCCGACCTACTGACCGAGCTGGACGACGATTTGATACTGGACCGAACCAGAAATCGGCTGTTGAAGAACCGAATTGGAAAACCCACGCGAAATCCTTGTTTGTGCAGGACGTTGCCAATCTTTTGAATCGCAAGGGATTGAAAGGGGCATTTAACCGGCTTGTTCTGGTTGCCAGTCCTCATGTTCTGGGGCTGTTGCGGCGGCGACTTCACAGCGAGGTTTTGGCTAAGGTCGTAGCGGAGGTTGATAAAACCTTGACCAATCATCCGATCCACAAGGTGGAAAAACTACTGACTAATCGTCTGAATCCCGCTGCTCAGGCAGTTTAACGCTTTAGGGCGGCCCCGTGGGTCGCCCTACTACCTTCTAGGCCAAAAACTGGCGCAATGTGGACATAGCTTGTGCAGGGTCTTTTACCCAAGTGATGAAATCCGCTAACGAGTCATCAGCAAATCCCTGACCTATGACCTGTTGCAGCAATTCATGCAGCGCATCCCAATATCCATCGACATTCATCACCAGAATTGGTTTGTCATGAAGGCCCAGCTGCCGCCAGGTCAGGGCCTCGAACAACTCGTCCAGCGACCCAGGGCCACCCGGAAGGACAACGACCGCATCCGCATTCATGATCATGACCTTTTTGCGTTCATGCATCGTTTCAGTGATGACGAAATGGGTCAGGTCGGTTTTGCCGACTTCACGCTGCAACAGATGTACAGGGATCACACCGAAAGTATCGCCTCCGGCAGACTGCGCAGCGCGCGCGACTTCACCCATAAGCCCCACATCTCCGGCACCGTAGACCAGTCGCCAGCCTTGCTGGGCCAGCAACGTTCCGAATGTGCTTGCAGCTTCGGAATAGCCGGAATTAGCGCCATTGCGTGACCCGCAATACACACAAACAGATTTCTGAATCATCGGAACCGCTCTCCGGGGTTGTGCCAGGGGTTTTGACCCCTGATAGCGGGATTGATAGATTGGCTCAACCGTCAGGCAGAATGTGTTATACGCAAAGCACTTGCGCTGCGGAGTGAAAGGAAAAGAATGAACGCCGAGTCTGGAAGTGGAAGCTTTGGTTCTCTCTTTTGGGGTGTGATAGCGGGTATAGCTGTTTTAGTTGGAGCGGGCGGATTGTACTTTGCCGGCGTTTTCGGAAGTGCACCGGAAGACCCAGTGTCACAGACAGATGTCGCAGTTCAATCCGAGGACGATGCGTCGGCGTCTGAACCGGCTGACCAACCCGCCGAGAGTGCAGCCCAATCCGAGGCATCTGAAAGTAACAACAAGGTGGCAGTAGAGACCGCACCGCAGGTGGCACCTACGTTGGATCAAATATTTGTAGAGCCGGATGGTAATGCGGTTCTTTCCGGCTCAGCTGAACCGGGGACAGAGCTGAACGTGTTGCTGGACGGGGAACCTGTTCATAGCTTTACGGTTGATCCAAGCGGTCAATTCGCTGAATTCGTTTCAATCCCGTTTTCTGATGACGCGCGAGGGCTAACCTTGGAAACGCAGGGCGATGAGCAAGTGCGCTCGGATGACTATGTGATTGCGGCGCTGCCCACGCCAGAGCCAGCGGAAAACGCGATAACCGACGATGATACAGCTGACGATCCTAGCTCTGAAACAGATGTTGCTGCGGCTGAGCAAGATCAGACCAAGGATCAAGTCGATGCACCTGATCAATCTACACCCCAAGATGCCGCCGAGGATACCCAGAACCAACAGGTTGCAGTTCTGAGGTCGGGCGAGGATGGTGTTGAGCTTGTGCAATCCCGGACCGCGCAACCGCAAATACCTGAAGAAATCGCTTTAGACACAATCGGCTACTCGGATGCTGGCGATGTTGAACTGACGGGCCGTGTGCCAGATGGTTCCGTCGTGCGACTTTATCTGGATAACCAGTTGGTGGACGATCTTTCCCCGACTGAAGATGGCCAATGGCGCAGCGAAATCGAAGGGATCGAACCCGGAGTTTATACACTGCGCGTGGACGAGGTTGCATCGGACGGCACCGTGGTAAGTCGTCTTGAAACTCCGTTCAAGCGCGAGCCGCTAGAGGTTTTGCGCGCCGCTGAGGCAAGCAATGAGCCAGAGTTGGACCCAGATGACGTGTCGATCCGCTCGGTGACGGTGCAAGAGGGCGACACGCTTTGGGCTATATCTCGCGAACGTTTCGGCGACGGTGTCCTTTATGTGAAGCTGTTCGAAGCCAATCGGGAAGCGATCCGCGATCCGGACCTGATCTATCCCGGTCAGATCTTTACAATCCCAGAGTAATCATTTGCCTCTGGCCCTTATTGGGGCAGGGGCTATCTCTGACCGCAGAACAGGTACGTGATGAGACGACTGGCCCCGAAGCATTCGGACGATATGCCCCAAACTGATGAGCGCCGCTCTGGCTGGCGGACGATCCGCAAGGTTACGCCTTACCTTTGGCCCGACGATGAACCTTGGGTAAAGCGCCGTGTCGTGATCGCGCTGGGGATGTTGGTGCTCGCCAAGCTGATCGCTGTCTACACGCCAATTCTTTACAAAGGAGCTGTCGACTCATTGGCAGGCGAAGGCGTGCCGCCACTGGTGTTGGGCGCCATCGGGCTTACTGTTGCGTATGGCGTGGCGCGAATGATGACTGTCGGATTCCAACAGTTACGCGACGCCGCCTTTGCGCCGGTGGGTCAAAGAGCCTTGCGCGCATTGGCGCTGGAAACCTTCCAACACATCCATCAACTATCGATGCGCTACCACGTGACACGTCGCACCGGTGGCCTCAGCCGAATTATCGAGCGGGGTGTTAAGGGTGTGGATTTCCTATTGCGGTTTCTTCTGTTCTCGATTGGGCCGCTGATCCTTGAGCTTCTGTTAATCTCGATCATCCTGATGTGGTTGTTCGACGTCTGGTATCTGGTCGTCGTGGCGGTGACCATAGCGCTCTATATCTGGTTTACCTTTGCCGTCACTGAGTGGCGCGTGAAGCTGCGGCGCGAGATGAACGATCAAGATACCGAGGCCAACCAGCGGGCAATTGACAGCCTGCTGAACTTTGAAACTGTCAAGTATTTCAATGCGGAACAGCGCGAAGCTGAACGATACGATGTGTCAATGAAAGCTTATGCTGGGGCGGCTTTGAAAACGGCTTATTCACTGGCTTTCCTGAATTTTGGTCAGTCCTTCCTGATAACGTGCGGCCTGATCGGTGTGATGGTTCTGGCCGCCATCGGGGTGCAGAACGGTACGCTAACCGTCGGCGATTTCGTCATGGTCAACGCCTACATGATCCAAATTACGGTGCCGTTGAACTTTTTGGGCACGGTGTACCGTGAAATCCGCCAGTCGTTGGTGGACATGGGCCAGATGTTTGACCTTTTGGAACAACCGTCCGAAGTTACTGATAAGCCCGGCGCGCCAGATATTGTTGTTAATGGTGGCGAAGTGTCGTTGGACAACGTGCACTTCGGTTACGATGCGGATCGGGAAATCCTCAAGGGTGTTTCTCTGACTGTTCCGGCGGGTCAAACTGTGGCGATTGTAGGGGCAACCGGTTCCGGAAAGTCCACAATCGGGCGGCTGCTCTTTCGTTTCTACGACGTCACGGGCGGCGCGCTGAAAATCGATGGGCAGGATGTACGCGACGTAACATTGAATAGCTTGCATGCTGCAATCGGAGTGGTTCCGCAGGATACGGTGCTGTTCAACGATACTATTCGCTACAACATCGCCTATGGCCGCGACGGCGCCTCACAGGAAGAGGTTGAAGAAGCCGCTAAGGCCGCCCAGATACACGATTTCATTGCGACCTTGCCCGAAGGCTACGACACCAAGGTTGGTGAGCGTGGACTAAAGCTTTCGGGTGGCGAGAAGCAAAGGGTTGGAATCGCACGCACCCTGCTCAAAAACCCGCCGATCCTGTTGTTGGACGAGGCGACCTCAGCGCTGGACACTGATACCGAGCAAGACATCAAGGACGCCTTGGCGCGGGCAGGTGAGGGGCGCACGGTTCTGACCATCGCACACAGGCTTAGTACTATAGCTGAAGCAGATCGAATCGTCGTGTTGGAACAGGGTGAAATCCTTGAACAGGGCACGCACGAAGAACTGCTGAAACGCGACGGTCGATATGCTCAATTGTGGAACCGCCAGCAAGCAGACGCGCAGGCGGCCTGAACCGATACCGGTTCGCGCCCAATTGTGTGGTACAATGCTTCGGGTTCGACGAAGGAATTGGTTTGATGATTAGATTGCTAAAAAACGCCGTTTTCCCTGCAGTGCTGACTGTTTTGGTACCCGTCGCTGTGTTTGCTGACCCCATTGTGGGTGTCTGGCAGACTGAACCGGATCGTAAAAACCTGATCTCGCACATCAAGATTTCAGCGTGTGGGGACAAGTTTTGCGGTCTGGTACAGTCTGCCTATGATCAGTCGGGAAAAGAGGTGAAGACCCCCAATATTGGTAAACAGCTATTCTGGGACGTGGCCAGCGAAGGGGGCGGCAAGTATGGCGGCGGCGATTTGTGGATACCGCTGGTCAATGTCGATGTCGCGCCGCAGATGACGTTAAGCGGAAATTCTCTGACGGTGCGTGGCTGTGAGCATGCGATCTGTGGGCATCAGACCTGGACCCGTTTGTCCAAGTGAAATGCCACGTGGCTTGGGACTCATGTAGCCAAAAGGCGAATGGCGAGCCTGAGAGCTCGCCATTCAATTTATTCTGCCGCTTTAAGAGGTGAAGTAGGCGGGTGCGTCGGATCTTGTTCGGGTTCCGTGCCGGGCGCATTACGGCACGTCTCTTCACCCCAGATGACTTCTGTAGCCTGTGCTTGACGCGCGGCTTTGCCAATCGCCATGTCCTGAGCGATCTGGCTGGATCGCCCTGCTGTAGCACGTGCCAGAACCCGACCAAGCCAAACCAGATAGGTCGAGACCCAAACCCGCAATGCCAATAGCGAAGGCGTTACGATCAGTGTCAGCACTGTTGCTATTCCCAGTCCGAAAACAACGGCCGTGGCCAGCTGTTTCCACCACAACGCGGTGGGGCTGTTGATCGAATAACCGCCGTTGATAAAGTCCAGCGACAAACCGAACATCATCGGTGTCAGACCTGCCATTGTGGTCAGCGTTGTCAACAGAACGGGGCGGATACGCGCCTCGGCGGTTCTGACGATTGCTTCGATCCGGGGCATGTAACGGCTGTATTCTTGATAGGTATCGATCAGAACAATGTTGTTGTTCACCACGATGCCCGCCAAAGCCACGATGCCAGTGCCAGTCATAATGATCGAGAATGGCTGGTTCATCGCAATCATACCAATCAGTACGCCAGTGGTGGACAGAACAACTGCCAGCAGCACCAGCACCGAGTTATAGAACGAGTTGAATTGCGCCAGCAGGATCACAAACATCAGACCCAGCGCGCCCATGAATGCGCTCATCAGGAAGGCGCCGGATTCCTCTTGATCCTCCTGATCGCCGGTCCATTCCCAGCTGATCGCGTTCGAAAACGGGTCAGTGTTCAGCCATTCGGTCAACATCGCGATCCGCTCGTTGGGGTTGATCAGCGCAAACTGAGCATTTTCGTCCTCAATAGCGACGCGTAGGTCATCGACCGTTTCGGCCCCAGTCAGTTGGAACAACTCGTAAACCGCGCCATTTGGTCCGGTAAAGGCCGCACCAGTTGGTTCTGCGCCTTCTTCAACCGCGCGAACGACAGCCAAACGTTGCTCCGTCCCGTCAGGACCATCGACAAATACTTTGGACAGGCCGGGTTCGACGTCCGCCTTCACGTCGTAATATCGCTGTTGGTTTATTCGGTTGATTTCGGCCACCTTGGCCACTGGTTGGCGCGTGACGAAGTTGGACAACGGCACTAGCCCGTCGGTAGTTCGTACTTTCAGTGAATCCAGCGTCGACAGAACCCGGTCTTGCTCGGGTAGGCGGACGCGTATTTCAACCTCGTCGTCGGTGTTGTCGGGGCGCATCTCTCCTAGCAATAGGCCGCGTGTTACAAGTTGCACCATTGCACCGACGGTGGCGACATCGGCACCAAAGCGGCCGGCCTTGGCGACATCCACGTCGATTTGCCAGTCGATGCCGGGCAGGGGCAGAGTATCTTCGATCTTGATCAGGCCTGGTGTTTCGTCGAACACGGCACGAGCGGATTGAGTGGCAGTGGTCAACTCCTCCCATCCATCGGCTTTGATACGCAGATGCACTGGCTTGGCCGAGGCCGGCCCTTGTTCCAACGGTAGAATTTCAACGATGAAACCGGGTAGTTTTGCGAGTTCCGCGTTCAGTTGGTCAATGACGTAGTCACCATCATACTCAGGGTCGATGATTTGGCGATCGAACAAGCCGCCCAAAACGGGTTCTGATATGTTCGGTCTGTCTTCCCACGGTGTGATTTCGAACTGCACGCGGCCCACGGTATCTGCCGGAGCTTGCGCACCACCATCGTTTTGGTTCAGCCCGCCCTCACCAGCAAAGGCAAACACGTTGGTCACAGCTGGGTGCGCGCTGATAACTTCTTCGGCGGCCAGTACCATCGCATCTTTTTCCTGCAGCGACAGGTTACCCCGAGCGCGGACGTAAGCAGTGGCCTGTTCCGGCTCGGTTTCGACGAAGAATTCTACGCCACGATTGTTGGCCATGTAATACGTCATCACGCCCATCACGCTGACGACGACAACGACAATCGAGACCAAGGGCATAATCGGATTGCCAACAAGAAACTTGATGACGGATCCGAAAACCGATTGCTCACGCGCCGTCTGGACGCGTTCCTTGCGGTGGCGTTCGATCTTGGCTGCGCTCAGTGTCACCGAGCCTGCAAAACCGCCTAAAACAAACAGCAATGCGCCTGAGATCACGCCCCCGGGCAACAAGTAGTCCGGGTTTAGCATTTGCATTGCACCGAGGAAAATCATGTACAGCGACGGTGGCACCAATACCGCGCGCACCCACCATGGCGCCACACCGCGCAGCCAGTTCGAGATGCGGTCAAATGTTCGGCTGAGACGGCCCGAGACACCGCCCACAACTGGCAGGTAGATCAACGCGACGATCAGCGAAGAGGACAGCACGAAAATCAGCGTGATCGGCAGCATCTTCATAAACTCGCCCGGAACACCCGGCCAGAACAGCATCGGCAGGAAGGCGCACAGTGTAGTCGCGGTTGATGAAACGATCGGCCAGAACATGCGTTGCGCCGCCTGGACATATGCGTGCATCGGGCCGATGCCCTCTTTGATGCGTTTGTCTGCGTATTCCACAACCACGATGGCGCCGTCGACCAGCATCCCAACGGCAAGGATCAGCCCGAACATCACCATATTCGAGATGCTGACGCCCATGACAGCCAGAAAAGCAAAGCTCAGCAGGAACGAAGTGGGGATCGCAAACCCCACAAGCAAAGCCGCGCGTGTGCCCAACGACGCCAAGACCACGATCATCACCAGCGCGATGGCGGTCAGGACCGAGCCTTCAAGCTGGCGCACCATCGAAGCGACGATGCGGCTCTGATCGTTCGATGTTCCAACGTCCACCGCAGCGCGCAATTCCGAAGGCCACTTTTCCTGAGCGGCCGCTAACGTCGCTTTGACGTCGTCGACGGTGTCGATCAGGTTGTAACCTTTGCGCTTAACCACCTGCAGAGCCACGGTGGACGCGTTGTCGAACCGGGCGGTGCCTTCGCGGTCTTCGAAGGTGTAGTTGATTTGCGCCAACTCACCCATTGTCACGACGCGGTCGCCATTCACTTTGACAGGCAGGCTATAGACGTCTTCCGCGGTTTTGAAGGACGACGGGATCTTGACCGAGAAGGTACCCTGCGCAGTGTCCACCTCACCAGCAGCGATCAGCTGGTTGTTGTTTTGCACAACGCTAATCAACTCGTCAGCCGAGACATTATAGGATTCCAGCCGGAGCGGATCGATGATCACCTCAAGCATTTCGTCCCGATTTCCCGCGATGCCGGCTTCAAGCACCGAGTCCAGGGCTTCAAGGTCGTCCTGCAAGTCTTTGGCGATGCGTGCCATTGTACGTTCAGGCACTGCACCGGTCAGATTAACGATGACGATAGGGAATTCAGAAAAGTTGATCTCATAGAGCGAATATTGTTCAGCCCCTTCTGGAAAGTCCGCCTGCGCGCTGTTCATCGCGTCGCGTACATCCGCCATAATAGCGGTCTTGTCCCATCCGAATTCGAACTCAAGCGCGATACCAGCATAGCCTTCGGCGGCGGTAGCGGTCATATCCTTGAGGCCATCCAAATCCGCAAGCTCGGTTTCCATCGGCTTGATCAGAAGGTTCTCGGAATCCTCGGCGGAAATGCCGGGGTATTGGACAGAAACGAAAAGAGCGGGGATCTCGATGTCCGGCTCGCCTTCCTTAGGCAGGCCGACATACGCGAACCCACCGACAATCAGCGAGATCGCAATAAAGGCCAGAACCATGCGGGCCCTGTTGGCGGCCCAAGCGACAAGACCCGTCATTGCGTGGCTTCCCGATATGTGGGTTTGACCGCAACGCCTTGTGTCACAAATTCCTGCCCGACGACAATGACGTCAGACCTTTCCGGTAGACCGTTTACCCAAACGCCTTCGGCTGTATCTCGTAGAAGTTGGATTGGCATGAACTCAACAATATTACCCGCACCTACAGTGCGCACACCCACTTGCCCATCATTGTTCAGTGTCAGGGCGGATTGGGGCAGAAGGTGCGCCTTTGCGCCTTCGGCAGAGATGCGGATATCGGCGGTCTGACCGTCGCGGATCGTTAGTTCAGGGTTCGGAACCGTGATCTCTACCTCAAAAGTGCGTGTGGTTTCATCGGCTGACCGGCTTAAAAACGTGACGCGACCTGCAACTTGCAAACCCGTAACCAGTTCAGCGGATGCTTCCGATCCGACAATAATTTTATTAACGTCGGCCTCGGGTACGAACCCGACCAGTTTGATTGGGTCCAACTGAATGACAGTTGCGCATAACGACCCGGGCTGCATCAGGCTGCCCAATTCAGCGGTATCGCTCTCCAGAAGTCCCTTAAACGGAGCTTCGATGGTTTGACGATCAATCTCACGTTCGGCGGCTTTTACAGCAGCGGTCGCAGCCTCGATTCCGGCGCGGGTAGCCTCCAAACCGGCTTCTGCGGTTTTTACACCGGCTTCGGCCGAGCGCATTGCGGCTTCGCTGGAAATCCGGCGCGTTTCAGAACCAAATCCTGTTTCTGACAGTTTCTGGGCAGCTGTCAGGTTGATTTGCGCTTCTGCTACCAGGGCATGAGCCTCGTCCAGACGGGCTTCGGCTTCGGGGATACGGCTTTCCGCTTCGAGCTTGGCCGCCATAGCCTCGGCCAGGCTGGCAGGGCGGGTGCCTGGGTCGAGTTCACAAAGCAGATCACCCGCTTCGACGAAGGTGCCTTTACGCTTAGGTTCTGAAATCACGGTAGAGGTCGTTTCAGCCAAAACTTCGACTTGACGGTTGGCTCTGGTTTGACCTCGTACCAGGACGGCACTGTCAATTTCTCGTGCCACTGAGCGCATCGCGACGACGCCGATTGCATTTTGTTCCAATCCCGCGCCAGCCGCGGAATCTGTTTCCGCAGTTGACTCTGCCTCGGTGTCTCCACGACCGGCGAAGGCAAACAGAGCGTCCCTTTCAAAGACTATAAAGAACAATGCGGTAACAACCAAAATCGCATTGACGAATGAAATCACACGCATACAGGGGCTCTCCCAGAATTCCTAACCGAATGTCCTTCGGCGTGCATGCTAGAAAATGGGGGCAAGCATGCACCTTTTCCACACTAAACTGAATAGTTCGGTTCAATTTTTTGCGCAAGTGCGGCATGACGCAGCGAAATTGCGTGAAATCCGACCCTTGGCTTGGCCGGGACGCCGGGGTATGACATGGCGCCATACAACAGCACACAGCCTGGGGAGCAGGAATGAGCGACGTCGACAGTTTCATAGATGAGGTGACCGAAGAGGTCCGCCGGGATCGCCTGTTTCTGCTTCTGCGCCGTTGGGGTTGGGTCGGTGTTCTGGCCGTCGTCCTGATCGTCGGAGGAGCCGCATTCAACGAGCTTCGAAAGGCCCGTACGACGGGTCAAGCTCAAGATCTGGGTGACTCGATTCTAGGGGCTCTGTCCCAAAATGACTCGGCAGACCGTGTCTCCGGTTTGGCCGAGATCGATGCGACCACGCCCGGTGGGGATGCAGTTTTGAATATGTTGCTGGCATCTTCGCAAATCGAGGCCGGATCGCGAGACGAAGCCGTTGCAAATCTGAATGCTGTTGCGGTTCAGGGCGAACTGCCAGAGATTTATCGTGCCATTGCCACGTTTAAAGCGCTGCTGCTGCAGACCGATACAATGCCGGTAACCGAACGCCGTCAGCAATTTGAGGCGCTGGCCGCGCCCGGCGCACCCTTGCGTTTGCTGGCAGAGGAACAATTGGCCTTGATCGACATTTCTGAGGGCAATGTCGACGCTGCACTCGAACGGTTGCAAACAATGCGTCAGGATGCAGAGATCAGTGTTGATCTACAGCAACGCGCCGCGCAATTGATTGTTGCGCTTGGCGGCGAGCCGGAACCGCTAGTGGCCCGACAGGGTTGATCTGACGATATAGAGAATGACAGGCGAGTTCGGAGCATCATGGTAACAAGTTTTATCTCCCGCATTGGAGTGTCGGTCGCGGCGCTGTCATTAACAGTGCTTGCCGCCTGTGAGGAACCCGAAGTTATTCTGCCGGGCGCGCGTGAGGATGTCCGACCGACCACAGACAACGCGACAGTGGTCACACGTGGTTCACAACCGATCAGCCTTCCGGCGCAAACTGCAAACGCCAATTGGTCCCAAAGCGCTGGCACGCCCGCTTATCGTACCACGAACGCGGCGTTGCGTGCGACGCCGCAGCGTGTTTGGTCCACGTCAATCGGAGAAGGGGATTCGCGCAAGCGCCGCATTACGGCCGAACCTGTGGTTGCCGGTGGTCTGGTCTATACATTGGACGCGGGCGCGACTGTTTCGGCTATCACACCGCAGGGGCAAGTGGCGTGGAGTACGAACCTAATCCCAGCCAGCGACGGCGATAGGGACGCGACAGGTGGCGGCATGGCGTACGCCAATGGTGTGCTTTACGTGTCTTCCGGGTTTGGCAGGTTGACGGCGCTGGATGGCAAGTCGGGTGCGATCAAATGGCAAAAGCGCCTGAATGCTACCGGCAGCGGCGCGCCGTTGGTGAACGATGGTTTGCTCTATCTCGTGTCAGGAGATGAGACTGGCTGGGCCGTGGATACCAAAGATGGCCGTATTGCTTGGCAGATTCCGGGAACGCCGAGTGTGGGCAACGTACTCGGAGCTCCAGCGCCAGTCATAGCATCGGACTTAGCTATTTTTGCATTCGGCTCTGGCGATATCGCTGCAACTTTCCGTAGAGGCGGTATTACACGCTGGAACGCTTCTGTTGCTGGTGGACGCCGAGGGCGTGCAGTTGCGCAAATCGTGGATGTAACCGGCGGACCGATGGTCGTTGGAAACACAATCTACATCGGCAACCATTCTGGGCGCACCGTTGCATTCGATGCTGGATCAGGCGAGCGGATTTGGACTGCTGACGAGGGCGCTGTTGATACTGTTTGGCCTGCCGGGAACAGCCTTTTCTTGATCAGCGACCGTAGTCAACTGGTGCGATTGAACATCTCGGACGGAACAATAGTGTGGGCCCAGGACCTGCCTGGGTTTATTAAAGACAAGCCTGGAAAGCGTGGGCCGGTCGTTGCTCATTATGGACCGATTGTTGCCGGAGGGCGCATTGTGATCGCCTCAAATGACGGTTTCCTGCGGTTTTATAGCCCGATAGATGGAACACTGGTCAACAGCGTTGAAGTGCCCGGCGGAGCCACCACAGCACCTGTTGTCGCAGGTCAAACACTGTACGTGGTGTCGGCCAAAGGTGAACTGCACGCTTTCCGTTGACCACAAGATGCGCTAAAGGGCGCGTCTGAGTCTTGAAAGTTGAGTATCATGTCGCTGACCCTCGCCATTGTGGGGCGCCCGAATGTGGGCAAATCCACCCTGTTCAACCGCCTTGTGGGTAAACGTTTGGCTTTGGTCGACGATCAGCCCGGCGTGACGCGCGACCTACGCGAAGGCGAAGGGCGTCTGGGTGATCTGCGTTTTACGGTGATCGACACGGCGGGCCTTGAAGATGCGACTGACGACAGTCTCCAAGGTCGGATGCGCCGCCTGACCGAGCGTGCCGTGGATATGGCCGACGTTTGTCTGTTTATGGTGGACGCGCGCACCGGTATCACACCGACTGATGAAATGTTTGCCGAGATTCTTCGCAAACGCTCCAAACACGTCATTCTCGCTGCGAACAAAGCCGAAGGCAGCGCGGCTGATGCAGGTGTGCTTGAGGCTTATAATCTTGGCTTGGGGGAGCCCGTGCGCCTTTCAGGTGAGCATGGCGAAGGGATGACGGACCTCTATGCGCAACTTATGCCTTTGGCGGATGCAGCCGAAGAACAGGCTGAGGACGACGCACCGCAAACAGATATTGAATTGGACGAGGATGGCGAGGGTGAAGCTCCGCTGATCACCGACGCCAAACCTCTGCAAGTGGCGGTCGTTGGACGTCCGAATGCCGGAAAGTCTACTCTCATCAACAAGATCATGGGCGAAGACAGGTTGCTGACTGGGCCTGAGGCCGGGATCACCCGCGACGCGATCAGTTTGCGGGTCGACTGGGCTGACTCCGATGGCACCAGCACCCCAATGCGTATTTTTGACACGGCAGGAATGCGCAAAAAGGCCAAGGTGCAGGAGAAACTTGAAAAACTTTCGGTTTCAGATGGTCTGCGTGCGGTAAAGTTCGCCGAGGTTGTGGTTGTTCTATTGGACGCAGCTATTCCGTTCGAGCAACAGGACCTGCGCATTGCCGACCTGGCCGAGCGTGAGGGTCGCGCAGTTGTTGTCGCCGTCAACAAATGGGACATCGAAGAAGACAAGCAGGAAAAACTTCGGGATCTGAAAGAGTCTTTCGAACGCTTGCTGCCGCAACTACGCGGTGCGCCATTGATTACTGTTTCCGCGAAAACGGGCCGAGGACTAGAGCGTCTGCGCGCTGCAATCCTGCGCGCCCATGATATCTGGAACCGACGGGTCCCGACTGCAGCCCTGAACCGTTGGCTGACGGCTATGCTGGAACAACACCCGCCGCCAGCACCTCAGGGGCGTCGGATCAAGCTGCGCTACATGACGCAGGCCAAGACGCGGCCACCGGGGTTTGTTGTTATGTGTTCGCACCCCGACAAGATGCCCGCCAGTTATACGCGGTACTTGGTCAACGGCTTGCGAGAAGATTTCGATATGCCCGGTACGCCGATCCGCCTGACCTTGCGCGGGCAGGGGGACAAGAACCCCTACAAAGGGCGGCGCAAGAAAAACGCTGGCGCGTTGGCCAAACATATCAAGGGTCGCGCGTAACTGCGCCAATTTTCAGCATTTTCGGCTGAGGGGCGTGACAGTCCCGGCGCCGCAGGTTAGCATTCACCTGCGTGCATTTGTTTTTGCGCGCGCAGATTGTATATGAGTAAAACGCAAATAGTTTCTCTTGGATATTAACTGCGCCAAACGTGGGGACAGGCTAAATGAATTTGCGGGAATACACACGACAATATGCGGTACAGGACAATCGTCTGGCAGCGCTGAGCTATTTTGGAACCTTTGCCGTTTATTTCGCATCTTTGGCGTTGGCGATCGTATACGTTGACCGCTGGTACATCATGATCCCCTCCGGGATCGTGTTCGCTTTCTCCGCTGTGCGCCTATATGTGCTACAACATGATTGCGGTCACCATTCCCTGTTTGAAACCCGCGAGCAGAATGAATGGGCCGGGCACGGGCTTTCACCTTTCACATTCGCGCCGTTTGAGGTGATGAAGCAGAACCATAATCTGCACCACTCGGGGATCGGAAACCTGGAACATCGCGAAACCGGTGAAATTCACACCATGACCCTGCGTGAATGGAATGCAGCGGATTGGAAAACCCGTTTGTTTTATAGACTTTACCGCAATCCTTTTATCTTGGTTCCAGTAGGTGCACTGTTTACCTACTTCATCCGCTATCGCTGGCCAAAGAATACGGTACGCTTTGGAGTGGGTGGCGTTTTATTGCACAACCTTTCGATCGTAATATTCCTTGGGCTTCTGTACCTGATGGCTGGCACCACGGGCATTCTGGTTTGGCTCGTGTTTTCGCTTTTAGGGGGGATGCTGGGTGTTTTCCTCGTATATCTTCAGCATAATTTCGAAGATACCTACTGGGATCGCCGTCCGGACCTAGACCCGCAACTGGCGGCACTGCAGGGTTCGTCTGCATTGGATTTCGGCTGGTGGTTCGACAATGCAGTGGCCTGTATCACTTTGCACGACATCCACCATTTCAACGCGCGCATACCGTCTTATCGGTTGCGGGCCTGCCACTATAACCTACCGCCGGAATACACTCCGCGCAGGATCAAATTTCCCGAAGCGGTGGCGGCGCTGAATTTGAAACTCTGGGACGAGGATGCCAAGCGCCTTGTACCATTCCCCAAAAAGGACAGTACCGGCACATTGGCCCACAGCAATTGAAATTCAAGAGTTATATCAAGTGTCCAGCGACTTGCAGGACTGTATATCTAGTGTATATACGATATAAAGCAGGGAGAGAAAGGAAGGATTCATAATGACCGCAGTGACCAATGTTAAAGGTGTTGGTGAGGCGCTTGGACAGGCGTTGTCTGCCAACGGCTTCAAAACCGCAGAGGCAATCGCCAAAGCCAAGCCGGCCGACCTGGTCAAAGTGCCTCGCATAGGTGCGGCACGTGCTGCGGTATTGATCGCTGCAGCGAAAGAGGCAATTGCGAGCAAACCCACACCGAAAGCGACTTCGGCGAAGCCTGCGACGAGAAAGCCTGCCGCTGCTAAACCGGCCACGCGCCGTACGTCCGCTCGAAAGCCTGCCGCGCGCAGACCGGCACCTCGTAAGACAGTCGCAGCAGCTGCTGCTGAAAAACGTGCCGAAGAGGCCGCGCGCAAAGCCGCCGAGGAGAAAGCTGCGGCCGAAGCTGCCGAGGCAAAGGCCCGCAAAAAAGCCAAAGCAAAGGCTAAGGCTGAAAAGGCCGCCAAAAAACTGCAAGAGATGGAAGCCGCGTTCTCGAAAGCTAAGGACAAGGTGAAGGCCAAAACCAAGAAAGACAAAAAGTCCAAGAAAGACAGTAAGAAAAAAGACGAGTCCAAGAAGGACAAAAAGAAAGATAAGAAAAAAGACAAAAAGAAAGAGAAGAAAAAGGCGAAGAAGTAAGCCATCTTCACCTTCTGATTTTTAACCGGCACCGCATGACGCGGCTGCCGGTTATTTTATGCCAGCGTACCGTCCAGTTGCAGCGTTAGTTTGCCACCCAGATACGGAGCCAACACTTCAGGCAAGGTCACCGTGCCATCTGCGTTTTGGCCATTCTCAAGCACCGCAATCAGGCAGCGCCCAACGGCAAGGCCCGAACCGTTCAGGGTGTGCACGTATTCCGGCTTGCCACCGCCTTCGGGGCGAAAACGCGCATTCATCCGACGCGCTTGAAAGTCGCCACATGTCGAGACTGAACTGATCTCACGGTAGGTATCCTGACCGGGCAACCAAGCCTCAATGTCGTAAGTGCGCCGCGCGCCAAAGCCCATGTCGCCTGTACACAGGATCACGGTGCGATAGGGAATGCCCAGTTTTTCCAGAATACCTTCGGCACAGCGCAACATGCGTTTTTGCTCGTCGTCCGATTTGTCTGGATGCGTGACCGACACCATCTCGACTTTTTCAAACTGATGTTGGCGCAGCATACCACGCGTGTCCTTGCCTGCGGAACCGGCCTCGGACCGGAAGCAAAGCGAATGCGCGGTATAGCGGCGGGGCAGGTAGCTTTCCTCGATCATCGTATCGTTGACGATATTGGTCAGCGAAACTTCGGAAGTCGGGATCAACCACCAGCCTTCGCGGGTCTGATAGCTGTCTTCGCCAAACTTGGGCAACTGGCCTGTGCCCTGCATCATCTCGGATAGGACCAAAACCGGGCCGTTCACCTCGGTCAGTTCGTTCTCGTTTATATGTGTGTCCAACATGAACTGCGCCAAAGCGCGGTGAATGCGTGCAACACCGCCGGATAGCAATACAAAGCGAGAGCCTGACAGTTTGGCCGCTGTCTCAAAATCCATGCCGTTTTGCACGGCTTCGATCTCGAAATGTTCCTTCGGCGCAAAATTGAGTTCGCGCGGGGTGCCCCAGCGGTTGATCTCGACGTTGTCGTTCTCGTCTGCGCCTTCGGGGACATCTTCGGCTGGCAAATTGGCGATGCGGATCAATTGGTCAGAAAGCAGCGCGTCCAGATCCTTGGCTTCAGTCTGCATTCGAGCGATTTCGGCCTTCTTCTCGGCGACTAGCGCGCGCAGACGTTGGAACTCTGCCTCATCGCCACGCCCCTTGGCCGCACCAACTTCTTTAGAGGCTTTGTTCTGTTCGGCCTGAGCTGTCTCGGCGGCCAGAATTTTGGCGCGGCGGCTTTCGTCCAATCTCAGCAAGTCTGACGACATCGGCGCGTCCCCGCGGCGCGCAAGAGCGGCGTCGAAGGCGTCGGGATTTTCGCGAATGGCGCGGATGTCGTGCATGGTTCAGATCCTTAATGCGTGAATCACTAGGACCGCTTATGCACCATCTGAAAGGCAGGGTGTAGCATCGGTTAAGACTTATCGGCGTCCACATGTGTTTCATGCGCCAGATGGCCGTCCCATTCTTCTGCCGGTATCTTCGGCTCGGGTGGATCGGCCATGTATGAAGGCGTCATAATCTGGACGTTGTTCTCATTGAAAACGGCGACGATGTTGCGGTGCAGATCCGAACGGATTTTGGGGATGATACTGCCCCGAGTGGTGTAGCCATTGATCTGATAGTTGATCGCGTAGTCCGCCAGCGCTGTCCACAACACAAAGGGTGCCGGCTTGGATTTGATGCCCGTCGTGCGATTTGCCGCTTCTACAAGCATCGCCTCGACCTTCTCAGGTGGTTCTTCATAGCCGATCCCGACGGTGGTATGCAGCAACAAGCCGCTGCCGTCTGTTTTCTTTGAGAAATTGACAACGTCCGAATTCATCAACTGTGCATTGGGGATCGAAATCAGCTCGTTCTTGATGGATTTCAGATGCGTCTCCATCAGTTTGATTTGCACCACGTCACCGATGTGATCCCCGATCTGGATACGATCCCCGATTGAGGTCGAACGTCGATAGATCACGAACAAACCGGCCAGCATGTTTGATACGACCGAGTTTGCGCCCAGTGACAGCATCGCGCCCACTAGAATGGTCAACCCTTGAAACGCCGCCGAATCCGAGCCGGGAATATAAGGTACTGCAAAGACCAAGGCGATCAGGATGACGACGACTCGGGCGATGTTGAAGGTTGGGCTGACCCAGTGTTTCTCGAAATCGCCCATGTCGAATGAGCCGGCTTCAACAGCATCAAAGAACACACGCATACCTTTGATAATGTACATTGTGACCCAGGCAATAAGGCCCAGCATTATCATGTTGGGAATGTAACTTAGAATGCCCTTAAAGATCAGTAGGACCGGTTCAGTCAGATAGGTGAGAAGGAGCTGCGCTAAATAACGTGTTTCGGCAAAGGCGAGCAGGACGAAGGACAGGTAGTAGTAAAAACCCAGAAAGAAGATGACCAGCAGGACGAAATTCAGTCCATATCTCAAAAGTGCAGCAATTGCTTCGGCTTGAACGCTTTTGGCGGTGGCGGTCTCTACGTCTCTTAGGTGGCGTTTTACCAGTTTTAAGGTTCGCCGCCTGATTCTGCGGTGTAGCCACAGGATCGCCGCTACGAAGCCTGCAAAACCCAACGTCCACGCGGCTGCTTCGATGGCGCCAGATACAAGCGCTTGATCGGTCCGGTTGGCGCGGTAGGCTTCGATTGCCTCTTTGATCGCTTCGCCGTGCAGCACGCTCAGAACGTCTAATTCAATCTGCTCCAGCTCAGCATCCGCAACCGTAACGATCGATGCCCTTTCCCCATCTGCAATGATCCAGATGCCGAACTGAGTCTTTTCAAATGTTATCTCAACCGAAGACGCGTCCGACGCTTCAGCAATTTCTATGATCGTGTCTTGCACATCTTCCGCGCGTTCGGGCGCGGGCAGGGCGCTGGAACCTCGGACCTGAAACAAGACGTCCCCGTCCACGATAACCGGGGCCACGAAAGCATCCGATTCTTCGGTCTCAGGCGTGGTGTCGTCGGTGGCTGATTCCTGCGCCCAAACCGCACCGGAAATCCAAAGGCTCAACGCCAGTGGGATCAGAGAATAAAACAATAAATGGAAGGGCTTGAATTGCCGCGCCATATGTCCCCCTTACCCCAAACTATACTTAGTTTTAACCGTGTTCCTAGGACATATCTGCAACGCTTTGACTGTTCTTGCTGCGATAGTGATGGGTTCAGGTGGGACACAGAGCCGCCTTTGCTTGCAAAGGGGCAACTCAAAGCATAGGTTCTCGCCAAATTTGCGGAGCCCATTCGCAACTCCAAACCAAAAGGAATATCCCATGGAAGGTGGCGCAATCGCCCAGTTTCTCCCGCTGATCCTGATCTTTGCGATCATGTATTTCCTGCTGATCCGTCCGCAGCAAAAGAAGATGAAGCAGCATCAGGCTATGGTCGAAGCCGTGCGCCGGGGTGATCAGGTTGTGACTCAGGGTGGTCTGATCGGCAAGGTGTCGAAGGTCAAAGAAGGCGAGAACGAGATCGAGGTCGAACTGGCCGAAAACGTCAAGGTTCGTGTGGTCAAATCGACCATCGCGCAGGTTCTGAACAAGACCGAACCAGCGAAATAACTTCGCGCGATAATTCCTTGAAAAGGCAGGGTAATGCTGCAAATTGATACCTGGAAGCGGGTTCTGATCTGGTCGGTCTGTGTGATCGGCTTGCTCATGGCCCTGCCAAATGCGTTCTACACGCGCGTCGAGCAATCTAATGATGCCAAGGCCGCTATTGAGCTTGGCATCGATACACCTGAGATGCAGGCCGAGGCGGCGCAGTGGCCAAACTGGTTGCCGTCGTCGTTGGTAAACCTTGGGCTTGATCTACGAGGCGGTGCGCATCTGCTGGCCGAAGTGAAGGTCGAAGATGTGTACGAATCCCGAATGGAGGCGATGTGGCCAGAAATTCGTGATGCGCTGCGGGACGAACGTGCCACGGTCGGCACCATTCGCAAACAAGAGTCGGCCCCTGACGAGATTCGCGTTCGCATCAGCCAGCCCGAGGGCATGCCCCGCGCGCTAGAAGTGGTGCGTGGTCTAGCCCGTCAGGTGCAAACCCTGACTGGGGTGGGCGCGACGGACATCGAGGCCCGCGCGGACGGTGATACCATCGTAGTGCAACTTTCCGAGGCCGAGAAACTGGCCTCAGACGACCGCACGGTGCGTCAAGCGCTGGAAATCATTCGCCGCCGTATCGATGAGGTCGGCACGCGAGAACCCACAATTCAGCGTCAGGGTGCGGATCGCATCCTGATTCAGGTTCCGGGCATCGGCAGCGCGGGTGAGCTCAAAGAGATTATCGGCACCACCGCGCAGCTCACCTTCAACCCTGTGGCCGGGCGCGGCTCTGACCCTGATGCAGTGCCAGGTGTCGGTCAAAAGATCGTGCCGTCAATTGATGAAGACGGGGTGTACTACACTCTCGACGCCGCGCCAGTTGTAACCGGCGAAGAGCTTGTCGATGCGCAGCCTTCGTTCGACCAGAACGGCCGTCCGGCGGTTAGCTTCCGGTTCAATACGTCCGGTGCCCGCAAGTTCGGTGACTACACGCTGGAAAACATCGGCGCGCCCTTCGCTATCGTTTTGGATGACGAGGTGATCTCGGCCCCAGTAATCCAAAGCCACATTCCAGGCGGGTCGGGAATTATCACCGGCAACTTTACCGTTGAAGAAAGCACCAACTTGGCCGTCCTTCTGCGCGCGGGTGCGCTGCCCGCGGGGATGGAGTTTCTGGAAGAACGCACCATCGGCCCCGAACTGGGGCAGGACAGTATCGACGCGGGTAAAGTTGCAACCATCGTGGCCTTTGTCGCGGTGCTGACCTTTATGGCGC
Organism: Ruegeria sp. CK1; assembly: GCF_056536545.1. Lineage (NCBI taxonomy): Bacteria > Pseudomonadati > Pseudomonadota > Alphaproteobacteria > Rhodobacterales > Roseobacteraceae > Ruegeria > Ruegeria sp. CK1. Next base: position 367,609 of record NZ_JBQFPX010000002.1, on the reverse strand, counting down.
TAAGCTATGGTCTGTTCGGTATCTTCGCCAATATCGCACTGATCGTAAACGTCGGACTGCTGTTCGGATTGCTGTCACTTATTGGGGCGACGCTGACTCTGCCAGGGATCGCAGGGATCGTTCTGACGGTTGGTATGGCTGTGGACGCCAATGTGCTGATCTTTGAACGTATCCGCGAAGAACTGAAGTCCGCCAAAGGTCCGGCGCGTGCGATCGAACTGGGCTATGAAAAGGCGCTGTCGGCCATTTTGGACGCCAACGTCACCACGTTTATCACCGCAACGATCCTGTTTGCCATGGGCAGCGGGCCAGTGCGCGGCTTCGCAATTACACTGGGGCTTGGTATTCTGACCTCGGTCTTTACCGCAATCTTCGTGACGCGCCTGATGATCGTCATGTGGTTCGAACGCCGCCGTCCGAAAATGATCGAGGTTTAACATGAGACTGAAGCTCGTACCCCAAAACACCTCGTTCGATTTCTTCAGCCGCTGGAAGCTCTGGCTGGGTATTTCGGGCCTTATGATGGTCGTGGCGTTCACGTCTTTCATGCTGCAAGGGCTAAACTTTGGCATCGATTTCCGCGGCGGTACAACGATCCGGACTGAAAGCGCGCAACAGATCGATGTTGGCGCCTATCGCGATGCCATCTCGCCACTGGAATTGGGCGATGTGACCATCACCGAAATATTTGATCCGACCTTTGGCGAAGATCAAAACGTCGCCATGATCCGCATTCAGGCGCAGGAAGACGCTGAGGCGGTCTCAGCTGCGACAGTCACAGCGGTGGAAGAGGCGCTTAAAGTCGCTGCGCCGGATATCGAGTTTGTTTCGGTCGAATCCGTTGGCCCGAAAGTGTCAGGAGAGCTGATTCAGACCGCAGTGATTGCTGTCGTGCTCGCGATCGGGGCGGTGCTCGTCTACATCTGGTTACGCTTCGAATGGCAGTTTGCATTGGGGGCCGTGGCCGCGTTGGTGCATGACGTGATCCTGACGATTGGCATTTTCTCGGAACTTCAAATCCGGTTCGATCTGGCCATCATCGCAGCGTTGTTGACCATCGTAGGTTATTCGCTGAACGACACCGTTGTTGTATTCGACCGCGTGCGTGAGAACCTTCGCAAGTACAAAAAGAAAGACCTGAAAGAGGTATTGAATATCTCGATCAACGAAACGCTCAGCCGAACGGTTATGACCTCGGTTACCACGTTGCTGGCGCTGATCTCGCTCTATGTACTGGGCGGGGACGTGATCCGTGGTTTCGTCTTTGCAATGATCTGGGGTGTGATCGTGGGGACCTATTCCTCGGTCTTCGTGGCCTCGACCATCCTGCTTTGGCTTGGGGTCAAGCGCGACTGGTCTAAACCGTCGAATACTGCTGGAAACCAGTTTGCCAACATCGACGCCTGAGATATTCGGCCAGTCCCCTATGGGGCTGGCCGTTATTTTATTTGCAGCATTTCTCGGTGGCATAGTTCGTGGGTTTTCTGGTTTTGGAACTGCGCTGATTTTTCTACCTCTTTCCGCTCCGTATCTTGGCCCGTTTGGAGCCTTGATTGGGCTGACGATCATGGACATCTTCGGACCGCTGCCAAACCTACGCCGGGCGTGGAATGTCGTGCATCGCAAGGATCTGGTGCGATTGCTGGGAGCGTGCGCACTTTTGTTGCCGGTCGGGTTGTGGGTTCTCACACGCGTCGATCCCGAAGTGTTTCGCTATGCCGTTAGCCTGTTGGCGTTTTTCATGCTGGCGGTTCTAATTCTTGGCGTGCGCTACAATGGGCATGTCGGTCGGGCAATGGTTGCTGGCATCGGTGCAGCGGCAGGATTTCTTGGGGGCGTCGCAGGTTTGCCCGGCCCAGCAGTCATCCTGTTTTATATGTCGCGCCCTGTGCCAGTAGAAGTGATCCGCGCAACGATACTGCTATTTCTATTCGGCTTTGACTTCCTGCTGCTGGGATACTTGGTCGGCATGGATCGAATAACTTGGTCTGCTGCAGCACTGGGCTTTGTCCTTGCGGTTCCAAACCTTGCCGGTAATTGGTTGGGAGGATGGCTGTTCCGCCCTGATCGCGAGAAAATTTACCGTGCTGCAGCCTATCTGGCGATTGCGTTGGCGGCCTTGTCTGGCCTACCGCTTTGGGGCTAGAAGACGCCATGCGCCTGAATGAGATCACCTACAACAATTCCGCTCCGGTCGACGGGTATGGCCCCGGCTTTTTTCGGATCGGCGGGCAGGTGTATCAGGGCGCTGTGCTGACCAGCCCAACGGGAACCGCAGCATGGGGTGGGTATCAGGACGATGCACCGTTGCTGGCCCTATCCGACGCCGTGGATGTCCTGTTTATCGGTACAGGCGCAGAGCTATCTCATATTCCATCAGATTTGCGTACGACTTTGGAAGGCGCAGGATTGGGTGTCGAGATTATGAATTCTCCGGCTGCTTGCCGCACCTACAATGTGCTGCTGTCCGAAGGACGGCGCATAGCGCTTGCATTGATGCCGGTCTGAGGACCTGCGTCAAATCTCGCCTTTTGCCCCTGACGGCAATCAGATAAGCGAGACTTATGACACTAACCGTGACAGATCTAGCCATCGCCCGTGGCGGTGTCCCCGTACTTGAGGGGCTGAACTTTGCGCTGCATCCGGGCAAAGCGCTAATTCTGCGCGGGCCGAACGGGATCGGCAAGACTTCGTTGTTGCGTACCATTGCTGGGCTACAGCCTCAGTTGTCGGGTCAGATCGACGGGGCCGAGGATCAGATTGCGTACGCCTCGCATTCGGACGGGTTAAAACCGACACTGACAGTGGTTGAAAACCTGTCCTTCTGGGCTTCGGTTTTTGGCACCCGTGACATTCAATCTGCGCTGGATGCCTTCGCGTTGAATGAATTGTCGGATCGATACGCAGGCAATTTGTCAGCGGGCCAGAAACGTCGATTGGGGTTGGCGCGAATGCTTGTCACTGGACGGCCAATCTGGATGCTGGACGAGCCCACCGTCTCCTTGGATCGCAATGCGGTACAGATGTTCGCCGATGCCGTCCGTGCACATCTAGGGCAGGGCGGGTCTGCTCTGATCGCCACCCATATCGACCTCGGCCTGGATGGAGAAGTTTTGGACGTTGCCGTTAACAAGGCCAAGCCAAAACCCATTGAGGATTTCGACGGAGGCTTCCTGTGATCGCCCTGCTGCTGCGCGACTTGAAATTGGCCTTCCGCGCAGGCGGAGGTTTTGGCCTTGGTCTGGCATTCTTTCTGATCGTGACGGTTCTGGTGCCATTTTCCGTGGGGCCACAGTCGTCGCTTCTGTCCACCATCGCGCCGGGCATTCTGTGGCTTGGCGCTCTGTTGGCCTGCCTGTTGTCGCTGGACCGCCTGCTGGCTCTGGATTGGGAGGACGGCTCGCTCGACCTGTTGGCCACCGCGCCGCTGCCGTTGGAAGCTGTGGTTTCTGTCAAGGCGCTGGCCCATTGGCTTACAACGGGACTGCCCCTGGTTTTAGCCGCGCCGTTCCTAGGTGTGCTGCTGAACCTTCCAGCGCAGGGTTTTTTATGGCTGGTGATCTCGCTGCTGATAGGTACGCCGGCGATGAGTGTTATAGGAACCTTTGGTGCTGCCCTGACCGTCGGCCTCAAGCGCGGTGGGTTGCTGCTGTCACTTCTGGTTCTGCCCCTATACGTACCCACCTTGATATATGGGGCCGAGGTCGCGCGTCGCGGTGCTACAGGAATGGAGATCCAAACCCCGTTGCTCATGCTGGCAGGGATTACCGCGGCCACGATTGCCCTGCTACCATTCGCAAGCGCCGCTGTGCTTCGCATCAACCTTCGGTGACGCCGTCAAACTTTGACGGATGTCAATTGAGAACAACCCCGACTCGGACTAGATAAGACCCATGTCTATCGCAGCCAAAGCCAACGCCCTCTGGGAATATGCCAACCCGCGAAAGTTTCTTGCGACCAGCGAACGGGTAATGCCGTTTTTTTGGATCACTTCGGCTGTTTGTATTGTCGTTGGCCTTGTGTGGGGATTCTTCTTTACGCCCGACGACTACAAGCAGGGTTCGACCGTCAAGATTATATACTTGCACGTCCCTGCGGCTCTGATGGCGATCAACTGCTGGCTGATGATGCTGGTAACTTCCTTGATCTGGTTGGTGCGCCGCCACCACGTCAGCGCGCTGGCGGCCCGGGCCGCAGCCCCTGTTGGTATTGTCATGACGCTAATTGCACTGGCGACCGGAGCGATCTGGGGTCAACCGATGTGGGGCACCTGGTGGGCCTGGGATCCGCGCCTGACCTCGTTCCTGATACTGTTCCTGTTCTATCTGGGCTACGTGGCTCTGTGGGAAGCGATCGAAGACCCGGATACTGCGGCCGATTTAACCTCGGTCCTATGTTTGGTGGGTTCAGTTTTTGCGATCCTCAGCCGTTATGCGGTGAATTTTTGGAACCAGGGATTGCATCAAGGTGCATCGGTGATGCGTGCCGCTGCAGTGACAGGGGCAGATACGGAAGAGAAAGTGAGCAACGTGTATTTCTACCCTCTGCTTATGTGCATCATCGGGTTCGTGTTGCTGTTCATCGCACTGGTCTTATATCGGACTGGCACTGAAATTCGCGCACGCCGGATCAAGGCGCTGCTGGCACGGGAAAGGGTTAGCGGATGATTCCTGATCTGGGAAAATACGCCGATGCAGTTCTGGGGTCCTATGCGGCCTCGATTGTTCTGCTGCTAGTGCTGATCGTGTTCAGCATAGCGCGCGGGCGGAAGGTGCGGACCGAGATGGAAAAGATCGAACAAAGGATGACGCGCAATGGCTAAGATTTCGCCGCTGATGATTGCGCCTCCGCTTATCTTTGGTGCCTTTGCTGTACTGGCCGGCATTGGGATGTTTCGCGATGATCCTGAAGCGTTGCCCTCGGCTCGTGAAGGCCAACCAGCACCACCAGTTGTTCTGACCGAGTTTCCGGGCAAGACGCCTTTTACCGACACGACACTGCGCGACGGTGAGGTCAAGTTAGTCAATTACTGGGCAAGCTGGTGCGCCCCCTGTCGTGTTGAGCACCCGAACCTTGAGGCGCTATCTAAGGAAGGCATTGCTGTTTACGGCATCAATTACAAGGACCAGTTGGACAATGCCGAGGCGTTTCTGGATGAACTGGGGGATCCATACACTGGCATCGGACGGGATGAACAGGGCCGCATGGCGCTGGACTGGGGTGTGTACGGCGTGCCGGAAACCTATGTGGTTGATGGCAACGGCAAGATCATCCTGCGGTTTGCCGGTCCTGTCACTCAGCGCGTGATTGAGAGCACGATCCGCCCTGCTTTGGAGGAAGCCGGTCAGTAGTTCTCGTCGCTGCCAAGCGGAGCGTGCCTTCGGCACGCGCTCTATTTTTTGGGGATTGCAATCAAAGCCCTTAGAATGTGAAAGCCCCGACGCGTTGGCCGGGGCTTTGTTGTTTTAACCAGCTTTCGCTAGATTGCGCAGCACGTACTGCAGTACGCCGCCATTTTCGATGTATTCAATTTCGGGCGCGGTATCGATGCGGCACTTTAGGGTGATCGTCTTTTTGGTGCCGTCGCCATAGATGATATCGCAGGGCACTTCCTGCAGCGGCTCAACAGAATCCAGACCGTGGATTGAGACGGTTTCATCACCTTTCAGACCCAGTGTCTTGCGGGTATCGCCATTGGTGAATTCGAATGGAATCACTCCCATGCCCACTAGGTTTGAACGGTGAATACGCTCAAAGCTTTCTGCGATCACAGCTTTCACACCCAGCAAAGCTGTGCCTTTAGCCGCCCAGTCGCGGGACGAACCTGCCCCATATTGTTCGCCACCGAACACCACAAGCGGGGTGCCCTGCGCCTGATATGCCATCGACGCCTCATAGACCGAGGTCTGCTGTCCGTCGGGGCCTTTGGTATAGCCACCCTCGACGCCATCCAGCATCTCGTTTTTGACACGGATGTTGGCGAAGGTGCCGCGCATCATGACCTCGTGGTTGCCGCGGCGTGAGCCGTACGAGTTGAACTCGCGCGGTTGAACCTGACGTTCTGTCAAATACTTACCAGCCGGCGTTGCGGTCGCGAACGATCCAGCGGGCGAGATATGGTCGGTGGTGATCATATCGCCCAAGATCAGTAGGACCTTGGCACCGTCGATGTTTGAGATCGTGCCGGGTTCAGGTCCCATACCTTGGAAGTAGGGTGGGTTTTGAATGTAGGTTGACGTCGGTGGCCAGTTGTAGGTTTCCTGCTGCGGCACCTCAACGGATTGCCACTTTTCGTCGCCCTTGAACACGTCGGCGTATTTCGACTGAAACGCGTCACGGGTCACAGTCGCCTGGACCAGATCGGCGATTTCGCTCTGGGTTGGCCAGATATCCTTCATGTAGACATCATTACCGTCCTTGTCCTGACCGATCGGTTCTGAAGTCAGGTCGATATCCATGGTTCCCGCCAACGCATAAACGACAACAAGCGGTGGTGACGCCAGATAGTTAGCGCGTACATCTGGTGAAATTCGACCTTCGAAATTGCGGTTGCCTGACAACACCGAAGTGGCGACCAGATCACCCTCGGCGATGGCTTCGCTGATCTCTCTCTGCAGCGGGCCAGAGTTGCCGATACAGGTGGTGCAGCCATAGCCCACCAGATTAAATCCGATTGCGTCCAGATGCTCCTGCAGACCTGCAGCCTCAAGATATTCCGAAACAACTTGCGAACCGGGGGCCAGCGAGGTCTTTACCCATGGCTGTCGGTTCAGGCCGAGTTCATGCGCCTTTTTCGCCACCAGACCGGCGCCGATCATGACATAGGGGTTAGACGTGTTCGTGCAGGAGGTGATCGAGGCAATTACAACCTTACCCGATTCCATGCCGTATTCTTCACCTTTGACTTCGACCTGTTTGCGCATAGGGCGCTTGAAGGTCTTTTCCATCTCGTTCAGGAACGCAGCTTTGGAGTCAGTCAGCGCGACGTAATCCTGCGGGCGTTTCGGGCCCGATATCGCCGGAACGATGGTGCCCATGTCCAGCGACAGCGTGTCGGTGTAGATCGGCGCATAGTTTTCATCCCGCCAGAAGCCGTTTTCCTTGGCGTAGGCTTCGACCAAAGCCAGACGATCTTCGTCCCGCCCGGTATTGCGCATATAGCGCAGTGTTTCGTTGTCGATTGGGAAGAAACCGCAGGTTGCGCCATATTCTGGTGCCATGTTGGCAATGGTCGCTCGGTCGGCCAGAGGCAGGCGATCCAGCCCCTCGCCATAGAATTCGACGAATTTGCCAACCACGCCCTTTTCGCGCAGCATCTCGACGACCTTCAGAACAAGGTCGGTACCTGTGGTGCCTTCGACCATCGCGCCGGTCAACTCAAAGCCCACAACCTCGGGGATCAGCATTGAGATCGGCTGCCCAAGCATAGCGGCCTCAGCCTCAATCCCGCCGACGCCCCAGCCTAAAACCGCCATGCCGTTTACCATTGTGGTGTGACTGTCGGTACCAACCAAAGTATCGGGATAAGCGACTTCTTCCCCGTTTTGGTCGGTATCGGTCCAGACCGTCTGGGACAGGTACTCGAGGTTAACTTGGTGGCAGATGCCGGTTCCGGGGGGGACCACGCGGAAGTTGTTAAATGCCGACTGGCCCCATTTCAGAAACTGGTACCGTTCCATGTTGCGTTCATATTCGCGATCCACGTTCATTTGGAATGCGCGGGGATTGCCGAATTCGTCAATCATGACCGAGTGGTCGATAACCAAATCAACCGGGTTCAGCGGGTTAATCTTTTGAGCGTCGCCGCCGAGACCCTTAATGCCGTCCCGCATCGCGGCCAGATCGACCACCGCTGGAACTCCGGTAAAGTCCTGCATCAGCACGCGGGCAGGGCGATAAGCGATCTCTCGCGGGTTCTTGCCGCCATTGGTCGCCCATTCCCCGAATGCTTTGATGTCGTCAACCGAGACAGAGAAGCCGCCATCTTCGAACCGCAGCATATTCTCGAGCACGACTTTCAGCGCAGCCGGGAGCTTGGAAAAATCGCCGAGTCCTGCCTCTTGCGCGGCTGGGATGGAGTAATAAGAAATGGATTTGCCATTCACGCTTAGGCTGCGACGTGTTTTGGCGGTATCCTGACCGACTTTGATGGGCATGTATTGGCCTCCCTCTCAATAATCTTTAAGTTTGGGATTCGCTGTTTGTTTTCTTTAGCATGATTGCTGTCTATTCTAGGTAAAGTTACCTTACAATCCAATTTGTATACAAAAGTATACAATACAAGGGCGCTTCGGCAAAAATCTCAAGAAACCTTGATTGGAGGTTGAACACCGATCCGTTTAAACCGGAAAGCATCCTCAGAAGCCCGAGTTTTCACATGTTCAGAATTGCTCCAGCGACCGTTTGCCTTTCGGTGTTCTTTGCGTCTTCGGCCTTGGCAGACAGCGACCCGGTTGTCGTAGAGCTGTTCACCTCGCAAGGGTGTTCGTCCTGTCCTCCCGCTGACCAACTGATGCATGATTTGGCGAAGCGCGACGATGTGATTGGTTTGGCCTTACACGTAGATTATTGGGACTATATCGGGTGGGAAGACGAGTACGCTAAGCCCGATCACACCCAACGTCAACGCGCCTACGCTCGGCAGGGCGGTAGATCGATGATTTACACACCTCAGATGGTCATAAACGGGGAACAAGATGTATTGGGGGCGCAATCGGACGAGTTGGACCGTCTAATCAATGCGCACCTCAAAGCCGTCCCAGAAGCCGAAGTCAGCGTATCAAGATCAGGGAACGATGTGACCGTTGAAGTAACTCCGGTAGAGTTGGAGGACGGTGAAATGTATGACGTGCGCTTAGTCCAGTACTCACCGAAGCGTCACGCTTCAATCCGCCGCGGAGAGCTTGCCGGGCACGAGCTTGATTACGCAAATGTCGTAGAGTCCTGGCAGTTGGCCGGACAGTGGGACGGGGTTGCGCCGCAGCAATATTCAGCGGTCCTGTCGTCAGACCTGCCAGCCGTGGTGCTGGTTCAAAGAGCTGGCCATGGCCCGATCGTGGCCGCCGCGAAGGTCAAATGATCAGGGCATATCTTCGGGCTGCACGCCCAAACGCCTCCAAGCTTTCCAGCGCCGGTGAATCCAGAACCATTGCCCCATGTGCTGCCGGACGACCGACTCAAGGTCATCATTGGTGAACTGGGTCATGGTTGAAGGGTCGGTATGTGGTACCGGATCGTGCAGAACAATTTCAAAATCAATGCCGTTGGGTTGGCGAATGGCATAGCATGGGATGAGATCGGCCTTGTACTTCATCGCCAGTTCCGCATTCAAAACTGACGTGACAGCAGGCTTACCGAAAAACGTCAATTCTTCACCACCATGGGCATGCAGGTCCGAAACAATGGCTATAATGCCACCCTTCTTTAGCGAGCGCACCATCTCAACCATCCCGCGGCGACCCTGTTCGAACATCGGGGCGCCGGTTTGATAGAACGCATCCACATACATGTCGTTGAAATAGGGGTTTGCCATGCGGCGATATAGGCAACCAATTGGCAGGCCGCTGCGGTGCTGTAATGCGACACGGGCGGCAAGATAGTGCCCGAAATGCGCCGTTATCATCATAACCGGCCGCCCCGCTGCCACGGCCGCGTCAAACGCGGCTACGCCGGAACCGGATATCTTGGCGTTGGCTTGGCGCTTGGTAAAGTCTTCTGGTGAGAAATGCTCCATAATCGCGCGACCTGCATTGTCGCTAACTGCTCGGCAGATGCGTTTGACCTCATCCGCAGGTAGGTCAGGGCAGGTCAGCTTAAGATTGCGTTGCACGCGATTTGTGAAACCGACTAAGGGGGCAACGCCTCGTACAATTGCGCCCATCGTTGCGATGCGCCGTTCGTAGGGCAACAGGCGCATTGCGCCAATCAAGCCTTTTAGAAACAGGCCGGTGACATAATATTTCCGAAGAGCTCCACGGCTAAGTTCCGACTTTTCGACGGGCATATTCTGGTCTCACCGGCTGTTGCGATTTGCCGGGCCAGACATACAAGGGGCTTTCTCTGACCACAAGCGTTCCGGTGCAAAGGTCACGTCGAAGTCATTTAATCGTCAGCGTCATCTTCCAAAAGTAAGATTGTGCCTTCGGCGACCAAGGTTCGTATGTTTCCAACAATCTGTGCCATTGCGTCTTCGACTTCGGATTGCTTGACTTTGCCACGCTGACCGATTTCTTCGCGTAGATTATCAGCCATTCTCGAGGACAGGTTGGCGAGCAAAAACTCGACCGTTGCTTGATCGTCGTCAGTTGCAGCCCCGGCAAGTGCTGTGATCAGTTCGATTTGATCCACACCTCGTAAAATCGTCGGAACGTCGCGGGGTATAACCCGAGCCGGTATATGCGCAAAAGTAAAGATCGATCGACGTACAACGCTGGCAAAATCCGCATCCTCTTCGTCCAGAGCGCTTAGCAACCCATCGCGTGTTGACGCGGCAGATTGGTTCAAGATTGCACCGACACGCATCCCGGGATCGTCCGCAAAAGCTTGGGTTGGGCGTTCGTCTAACTGTGCCGCTAACGACCAACCGATACGTTCAACTGCCTGAGGCGTGACGTTCCCGGTTTTAGAGATCGCGTAGGTGATCCGACGTGCGATTGGGCCCGGCAGATGACCAAGGAGCCGTGCTGCTTTAGCGGTCTCTAGCTTCGAGAGTATTACTGCTGCAATTTCCGTACTTTCGGCCTGCGCCATATTGGCCAGTTCCTCGGTTGGGGTTTCGCGCAAACGTTGCCACGGATCGCCTATTTGGCGCACCCCGGCGACCTTGCGGAGCCGAGCGGCTGTTGTCGGCGCGATCTTGCCATCTACCGCATCCAACGCACCAGCTAACCCATGTGGAAAAGACAGGCCAAGACGCTCAAGCGCCTCTGCGAATTCCTGCGCTACGGCGTCTAGCGTGACCCGGTCCACTAAACCCATCTGTCCCATTTGATGGGTCAGTTTTTCCTGCAACGCGTCAGGAAGATCCTCTAGCGGAATATCGGCGCCTTCGTTCAATAAAAGTCGAACAACGACTGCGGCCTTCTGTCGGTTGCTGAGCGCACGAGGTACAATGTGCGGTGCCCCATCATTCTGATCGACCACGCGGGGCGAGCCCGGGGCCACCTGTACTAAAGTGTTTGTGTCCTGCATCTGCCTGCGGTGCCAAAGTTGCGTTCCACAGGCAGAGTAAGAAGAGTCGGGTAAAGAAAAGCTGAAGCTTAGTAACTATAGGTCAACCCGGTGCGGATTGCTTCGCGCAGGGATGCCTCGGCCCAAGTGCCCTCGCCACCACGCGCCTTGATTTCACGCCACTGCTCGATTGCCAGATCGGTCCTGCCTTCGGTGACAAACCCCTGACCCATATAGCTGCGGGCGAGGATATTGTCGGGATTAGTTTCGATGGCGTTGTTGTAGAACGTGTTAGCCAATTCAAGCTCACCCATTTTGCGGTAGGTAAAGCCCCAGTACGTCAAAACGCGGTCATCGCCTTGATCCATTATGCGCAGAATGTTCTGTGCGTTTTCCAACTGACCATCGTAAGCCAATTCGCGTACAGCGTCGTAAAGTTCATCTTGGGTGAAGTTAGTCGTGTTCGGTTTGACACAGCGCCCGGCATCTTTGTCGTAGACGCGGCCAAACAGGCATTTCTTGGTTGTATTCGTTGGCTTGGGGGCGGTGCTGCCGCCACCACCGGCTGCGTAGACGACCGGTGCAAAGGCAAATGCCTGAAGTGCAATGGCTGAAACCAATAAGAGACGCATTTTCCTACTCCATTCTCTGGGCTGCTCTGATCAAGCATAGCGCGATCTAATAAAAAGCTAACAATCGCGCTCTCGCTTTTATTCACAAGTAGGAAAGAAAAATTTCAGCTGCTGGTAATTTTTGCGCATGTGTGGGTTTCAGGGTCCCAGTAGGTTCCTTCTGCGCAAGACTGCGTTTGCTCGGTATGAGCACTGCAAGCCAGTGCGACGGACGCAGAACAGCTAAGGGCCAACGCGCAAATCAAAGTACGGATCATGGTGTTTCTCCGGTTAGGACGTGCTGCCACACCATAGCTGATTTTGCCCATCGTGGCAAAAGAACAAGGCCCGGATCGCGATCTGCGAACCGGGCCCGGGGAAGCGTTTGATCTGTCTGCGTTTATTCGCCAAATACGCGTTCAAAGATCGTGTCGACATGCTTGGTATGATAGCCAAGGTCGAACTTCTCTTCGATCTCTTCAGGGCTCAGCGCGGCGGTGACGTCGGCGTCTGCTAGCAGTTCTTCCTTGAAATCAGTGCGGTGTTCCCAAACTTTCAGTGCGTTGCGCTGTACCATGGCATAGGCATCCTCGCGGCTGACACCCGCCTGCGTCAGCGCCAGCAGAACGCGCTGGCTCATGACAAGGCCGGGGAACTTATTCATGTTCTCGATCATGTTCTCAGGGAAGATCAGCATCTTGTCGATCACGCCAGTCAGGCGGGCCAGCGCGAAGTCCAGAGTGATCGTGGCATCTGGACCAATCATCCGTTCGACCGAGGAATGCGAGATATCGCGCTCGTGCCACAGCGCCACGTTCTCCATTGCCGGGATCACGGCGGCGCGGACCATGCGTGCCAGCCCGGTCAGGTTCTCGGTCAGCACCGGGTTCTTCTTATGCGGCATGGCAGACGAGCCTTTTTGGCCCATAGAAAAGAACTCGGCCCCCTCCAGCACTTCGGTCCGCTGCATATGGCGGATTTCGATGGCGATGTTTTCGATGCTGCTGGCGATGACGCCCAGTGTCGCAAAAAACGCGGCGTGACGGTCACGCGGGATGACTTGCGTGCTGATCGGTTCGGGAACCAGACCCAACTGGTCACAAACGTGCTCCTCAACGCGCGGGTCAATATTGGCAAATGTGCCAACCGCGCCGCTGATCGCGCCAGTGGCGATTTCCGCACGGGCGTCGCGCATGCGGGACAGGTTGCGGTCCATCTCGGCATAGAAACGGGCGAAGGTCAGCCCCATCGTGGTGGGCTCGGCATGGATGCCGTGGCTGCGACCGATGCGGATGGTGTTCTTGTGCTCAATGGCGCGGCGCTTAAGGGCGGCCAGCAGACCTTCGAGATCGGCAATCAGCAGGTCAGCGGCTCGGGTCAGTTGCACGTTCAGGCAGGTGTCCAGAACGTCCGAGCTGGTCATGCCCTGATGCACGAACCGCGCCTCTTCGCTGCCGACATGCTCAGCCAGATGGGTCAGGAACGCGATGACGTCGTGCTTGGTGACAGCCTCAATCTCATCAATGCGGGCTACGTCGAATTCCACGTCCTTGGCTTTCCACACCGCCTCGGCGTTTTCACGCGGGATCACGCCCAGATCAGCCATAGCGTCGCAGGCATGGGCTTCGATCTCGTACCAGATGCGGAACTTGGTCTCGGGCGACCATATGGCAACCATATCGGGGCGGGAGTAACGTGGAATCATTGGCGGCGAGACCTTTTTGTGATTGGGATAGGGCGTTCGCGCGCGGTTTAAACCCGCGATCCCCTAGGAACAAGGCACGAGTGCAGGTATGAGACGGTTTGCCCTGATTTTGGCCCTTTGGCCCGGCTTTTTGGCCGCTGAAGAGTTTCGAACATTGAACGGGGATGAGATTTTGGCGGTCCTGACTGGCCAAAAACTCGATTACGGGGACGGCGTTTGGCAAACTTTCGACGCAGCAATGCTGACTCAATACTACGCTGGCAGCCCCAGCGCAGGACGTTGGGCAGTGCAAGAAGATCAGTACTGCTCGCTCTGGCCGCCATCAGATCTGTGGGCATGTTACGGTGTGCAGCAAAGTGGCGATGTAATCCGGTTTGTGGATGACTCGGGTGAGACCACTGACGGAACCTTCGTAGAATGACCCTGCCGCATAGTCTTTCCGACTTTGAAGGTGAATGGAGCCTGAGCCGCACCATTTACGATGCGCGGGCAGGGCAGGTTGTTCAGGCCGTAGGCCATGCGGTGCTACGCGCGGCAGAGAATGGCTTGCTCTATGATGAAGAGGTCGTATTGCGCATACCTGGGCAAGCCGAGATGAAAGGGACACGGCGATATATCTGGCGTCACGTTGGGGATCGAATTGCTGTGCATTTCGATGATGAGCGGTATTTTCACGCATTGAAGCTTGGGCTGTCGCAGTCTAGGGATCACCATGATTGCTCGCCAGACAGCTATGATGCAGTCTACGATTTTTCAGGCTGGCCCGTTTGGACCGTAAATTGGACTGTCTCGGGGCCAAGGAAAGCCTATGAAATGAAGACTGAATACAGCCCGCGATAGCGTAATCATCTTGAAGTACCGATGTGAAACGGGCATTCATGAGCCTGAATTCCCATCCGAACGTGGAGAAACGAAAATGAATACAAATGTTCTGGCAGGAGCCATTGGACCGCGCGAGGGTACCGCACTGCGCGTAAAACAGGTTGTGCTGGTCGCATTGGGCATTCTGGCGCTGGCAGTTGCTGCAAAAATCAAAGTGCCGATGTGGCCGGTTCCGATCACCATGGGCACGTTTGCGGTACTGACTATCGGCACCGCTTATGGTGCGCGTCTGGGTCTGATCACCATGCTGGGCTATCTGCTGGTTGGAGCGCTGGGCTTTGACGTCTTTGCGGGTTCTTCAGCCGAAAAATTCGGTTTGACCTATATGATGGGTGGCACCGGCGGTTATCTGGTAGGTTACCTGCTGGCCACTGTTCTGCTGGGTGCGCTGGCTGCTCGCGGCTGGGATCGCTCGGTCGGGAAACTGGCATTGGCCTTGGTCTTGGCAAACGTTCTGATCTATGTGCCAGGCCTTCTGTGGTTGGGGCAACTCTATGGTTGGGACAAGCCAATTCTGGAATGGGGCCTGACACCGTTCCTGCTGGGTGACGTAATCAAGTTGGCGCTGGCCGCGCTACTGATCCCCGGCCTTTGGAAACTGGTCGGCGACGCACGTACCTGATTTCCAATTCGAAAAGAACAGACCCGCGTCCAAAGCAACTTGGAGGCGGGTTTTTTGTTGCCGAGACAAACAGAAGCTGGACAAAATAGGTCGGTCGCGTTCAATCTGATGCCAAGGAAGTCATCAGGTTATTGAGATATGCGTATTTTTTTTGGTTCGACGATAGCGGCTTGCGCGGCTTTGTGGTTAGGCGGTGCTGCTCCGGCCGCGGCGGATACTCCGATCACTTACACAGACGCTGGGCGTGCCTTGTTTAGCTTTGCCGTGCCGGATTTCTGGGCCGTGCGTACCGGCGGACAGCGTGAGATCGAGGATACCGAACTGGGTGATCTCCGCGCGGTTGCGCGTGTCATGGCCATACGGCCAGTGACCGACGACAATGTATGGATGGGGTTTGTGTCACCAGCAGGTGTCGCCTCAATCGACGGTGGGTTTCAGTATCTTGAGGATATAGACAAGTTTCTCGTCGAAGACCCTGAAATCTCAAGTACTTCAGATACAAGAATAGGCGGAATGCCTTCGCGGGTGATACGGGGCACCGGTACGCGCGATGGGCGGGGTATCAACTTTACGGCTACTGTCGTCGATCTGCCGAACGGGCGTGTGGCCGTTATTGTGGCCATTCTGCGCAACGGTGCCGATCCGGCCTATGTGGATGACTTGAATAACGTATTCGCGTCGTTCCGGGCTTTGCAGTGAGGAGGCGGGCAGATGATTACTAGACGTATCAAACGTGCCATCCTCGCGCTGGGGCTTGGTGCTGCCAGTTTTACGTTGTCGGCCTGTGATGGTGTATCGGTCGGGCTCGGTTATGGGTACGGGTACGACCCATTTTATGACTCAATGCTTTGGAACGATTATTACAGACGTGACGTGAATGTGAATGTTGACGTCGATCGACCGCCGCGTCCGAAACCGCCCCAAGGCAAACCGCCCGCAAGGCCCAAGCCGCCAGTTGCTAAACCGCCTGCGCGCCCGCGTCCGCCGGTGGCACGCCCACCAACTGCCAGACCTCCTGCGGCAAGACCACCTATACATCGCCCATCGCCGCGACGAAGGTAACTTCAGCGGTGACCGTGGCTAGCAGTGGCACGCAGTCTTCGGTGCTTTGGAGTAAATGTTGGGTTTAGCTACGCTTCTTGATCCCAGATTTGTGCGACCCAGCGTGCGGGCCAAAAGAATTGGCGTATCGATCGGAGTTTGCTTTTTGATTTCAGGGCACGTCTGATGTGCTGGCCAGGCGGCAAGTGTGGAACTCTTGCGCTGTATTGCCCCTTGATCGCGTCAGGTGGATTCAGCGATCCGGCAAAGATTACAATACGCGTGTCCTTTGGCGGTCGCGTATTCAGAATGTAGTTCAATGGGAAATTGGGAATACATTCGATTCGGAAGTGTCGTACCCAGCCGGAAGGCCAAAATTTTACGCCTTCAGGCGCGTTCTTGGTGACGAAATGCTGTTCAAACCGGTACGTATCCGCGACGCCCTGCGGGTCCGCTGCAAAGAGCTTTTGTAGCGAAGCTAGGGCCCCAACCGGCATGCGATATACTGATGTTTGGCCCAGCCTGCTGAATGGTTTGGCGACGTTACGCGCCAAGATTACATCGTCAGGATTTCCGTATTCGAAAAAAGGATCCAGAGATCCGGTTATGGCGACATCCAGGTCCATAAAAAGGAACGGCCCGTTCAGATCGGCCAATTCCGCAGCCCATAATCTTGACTTGGGCCATTGGCCAATCGTACGAGCGGGCATAAAGCCGGGCATCTCGGGCAGATCAAAACACTCAACGCCGGGATCTATGCCTTCGAAATTGTCAGTGAAGGCCACAAAGCGGAATGGCGGGGTCGTGTTGGCGCACACCATTCGATACAGGCGGTTGATATAGGGCGCGCCATATTTCGTGCCCCAGTTTATGCACACGATTTGCTTGTCCATGTCCGTGTGGCTACCAGCCACGCGAAACAATTCTGTGACGGGTGTTCAGTTCAAGGATCGATCAGTGTTGTGGTTACGACCGAAGACCCTTCGAGCGTACGATGCACAGGGCACTTATCCGCAATCTCAAGCAGGCGCGCCCGTTGTTCCTGATCCAATGGCCCTTCAAGACGGATTTTACGTCGGAATTGGTCGATTTTTCCGTCTCCGGCCAGACCCGCATCTTGCCCGTGCACCTTGTTGTGGCAGACATCGACCGTGATACCCGTCAAAGGCCACCGTTTGCGGCGCGCGTACATTCGGATGGTCATTGACGTGCAAGCCGCCAGTCCCGAAGAAACGAATCCATAGGGCGACATGCCCTTATCGGTGCCACCGTAGGACTCGGGCTCGTCCGCTACGGCGTGATGTTTGGGGCCAGATTGAATGTCCTGCAAGAAGCCTGACGGGTCGACCTCGGTCGCGCGTACCACGCCCTCGGGCGCGCCCGGAGGCGGTGCGGGTGGGCAAAGTGTGACATAGCGCGTGACCCACGCTGCGATCACGTCCGCCGCGTAGTCAGCATCCGAGGCGCGCGAGATCAGGTGATCGGCATCGTCGAGCGTGACAAAGCTTTTGGGATGCTTGGCTGCCAGAAAGATGGTGCTGGCGTTGTCTATGCTAACAGTTTCATCAAGAGGTGCATGCAGGATCAGCAGGGCCGCCTTCAGATCGGCTACAGTTGGAAGCAAGGCGGTTTCAGAAATGTCATCGACAAAGGCTTTGCCAATGCGGAAGGGGCGGCCCCCCAGCATGACCTCGGCCGAGCCATCTTGTTCGATTTGCGGTAATGCCTCAGTAAAGTGATGGGACACGTGCCCCGGATCAGCTGGTGCACCCAGCGTGACCACGGCCTTGACGCTGGGAATGCCCGCACGGGCGCGCAAAACTGCGGCACCGCCTAACGAATGACCGATCAACAGGGCAGGGGCCATTTTTCGCCCCGCAAGATAGTGCGCGGCGGCGATCAGGTCTTCGACATTAGAGGTGAAAGTGGTGTTGGCGAACTCTCCGCCAGAATGCCCAAGGCCAGTGAAGTCAAATCTTAGAACCGCGATGCCCATCGCGGCCAAACGCGCAGCGATACGGCGGGCCGCAGGAATGTCCTTTGAGCAAGTAAAACAGTGCGCAAACAGAGCGGTCGCCAGCACCGGCCCATCCGGAAGATCAAGACGCGCAGCCAGTTGGTTGCCGTCGTGACCGGCAAAAGTAATGCGTTCAGTTGGCATGGCACTTCCTTACGTATCGGGATGCGCCCAATACTGTGTACTTCCGTCTAGCGTCTCAACCCCATTGTAGGAAGCGTCACGGGAAGGTGAGGAAATGCTGATTTATTGCGAGTTTCTTATTGTTCAATTTTGGTGATGATATGTCGTACAAATATTGGTTTTACTAATTTAATGGGAAAGCCCATCTTCCGGTTATCAAACACAGCCAGCCAAAGGAGGCTAACATGGCACATACCGCATCCGCCCCGCGTGGCGTAGTTTTTCGTCCCGACCTGTTGGTCGTTATCGCCCTTACCGGAGTGCTTGGTTTCACACTCGGTCAGAGCGTGAAGCCGACGACATCAACCTCGGTTGAAGCCGCCATTCCATCCGAAGATTGGCACGGTAATGTCCGTCGGTCCGTTTGGCCGGATTGAGGGATTATGCCTGTTCCATCAACTGCGGATCAAAAGGATAAGTTGTCAGGTTTTCATATCCATTCTCAGTGATGAGAACCTGATCCTCCAACTTGATTGAGAAGTCGCCGCCGACCTCTCCAACGGCGGCTTCTACGCATAAAACCATGCCGGGCTCGAGCGGATAGTCGTAAGAGCCCGGTACGGCCTTGTCCGGATAGGCAACCAAGGGCCATTCATCGCATAGGCCTACGCCATGCATCAGACACCCATATTTTTGTGCTTGAAACTTATCATCCAGTTTATGCGCGCTCGCGGTCAACTCAGGGATCATCACGCCGGGTTTGAGCATCTCCATATTGGTCATAATGTGCTCATGCGCGTGTTGCATGGCGTAGACCATATCGGGACGGGGTTTGTCATCCCCAATCCACCAGGTACGCGAAATGTCGATGCAGATGCCGTAGGACCCGATCAGGTCCGTGTCGAAGGCAATTATTTCGTTTTTTTGCGTGATCCTAGGCCCGCACTCCTGAAACCAAGGATTGGTCCGCTTACCCGAGGCCAGCAGGCGGGTCTCGATCCACTCTCCGCCGCGGCGGATGTTTTCGGCATGTAGAACGGCCCAGATGTCGTCCTCGGACGTCTTGCCGTCACCAACATTGGCGCGGGCAAATCTCTCCATCTCGGCCACTGCGGTTTCGCAGGAATGGTGCGCGCAGCGCATCGCCAGTATCTCGTCCGGGCCCTTTATGGCACGGGTCTTTTCGGTGACCTCTTCGCCTTCCATGATCTCGAAACCTTGAGCCTCGAGCGCACGAAGCCCGTGCAACATGATCTTGTCGACGGCGAGACGTTTGTTGCCGCCGCTGTGTTCCTCGATCAGCACCCGCACTTCGTTCGAGAATACGTCAGCCGCAACATCGACCTTGTCGCCCCGGTCGAAATAGAACAGGTCTGCGCCCGAACGCTGCTCTCGCACCAAAGGATTGAAGGTCGAGAGAAAAGGTGAGTTTTTATAGTCCCAGATCACCATGTAGCCATCAGCACAAAGAAGCACAGCGCGGAATGGGTTATGGGTGTTCCAAAGCTGCATATTGGTGCTGTCAGTAGCATATCGAATGTTCAACGGATCAAACATCAGCAGACCGCCATAGCCACGATCAGCGATGGCTTTGGTCAATCGCTTCCAGCGATACTCCCGCATCCGTGCCAGATTGGGAAGGGCGAGACCAGCCGCCTCCCACTCGGCAAAGGCAAGCTGCGTTGGGCCAATTTCGATCCGATCATTTTCATTGGGGGAACCGTCGCCCAAGGTCGCGCCTTTTGTCGGGTCGATTTTGCGGCTATCGCGGTAGTGTTGGTTCATTATTGGCCTCCCTGCCTGGTTCTGCAGCGTGGAGAATCATTTGTTTCACGTCTTTTTAGTTTGCGACTGCACGTCGGTCGCTTTTTGACCGACAACTGCACGAACAGGTGCTAGGTCCAAGCTATGACGATCCTTCAAACTTCAATCCCTTATAACCCACTTGCGCCAAGACCCTTGCCGGGTATCCAGCCAGCCAGCATGGCGGATTGGCTGCATTGTGATGAGGCATTTGCTGCCCAGTTGCTGCGGCGAACTGACCTTCTGGCTGAACGAAAAGAAGATGTTCTGGCTTTGGACCCAAGTGCTGAACAAGCCGCGCAGGAACTTTTGGATTTAGTCCTGCTGCATGCATACCCGGGGAGCTCGGATTATGTCACGCGCCCGGATGGGCAAGCGATTAAAGTTGACCGCAGCCAGCCACTCGAGACGCTATGCCAGTTGGTTCAAGAAGATTTTTGTATTTTGCAAAAGCGTGGAGACCAACATGTTCTAACCGGAGCGATCCTGTGCTTTCCCGCCAGTTGGCGTTTGTCGGAAAAGTTCATGCGCCCGTTGATCGACATTCACACCCCTGTCGCCAGTTATGACATGAACATCGCTCGTAGAGTGCAGCGTCTATTTGACGGAATTCAGCCGGGTCGACCCCTTTGGCGATTTAACACTCTTTGGTACCAGGACGCCGAACTGTTCCAGCCACGTAGTGCGAACAAACCGCGTGAAAAAAGAAATCCAGAAGCAGCACCCTACATCCGCAGCGAGCGGCAAACCTTGCTGCGGCTTTCGAATACGCAGGCCGTGGTTTTTTCAATCCATACATATGTAATCGAGGCAAAACACCTGCGCAAAATGGAAAACCCCGCCTGATGGCGGGGCCTCCAAGGAGGGTCTTCTGGTTTAGTGCTACATGCCCAATGCGTTGGCGACACCGGCGATCGCTCCGCTTGTGCTGAGAGCAGAGATTGCGACGGTGTAGGCAAGTACCTGAGTGTTAAGGCGAAAATCTTCGCCTCTAATCAGGTTCACTGCGGCGAGGGAGGCCGCAATGGGGACCGACACGCTAGCCACGGCTCCAGTCAATCCCCACGTGGAAAGTCGCAGGATATCGCTGGGTTTGTCGTGGTCGAGGGGGTGTGTGTCGTCGTCCCCATCAGTAGGCTGCTCGATTGGTTCTGTCCGGAAAGCGATGTTAAGCAATTGCTCATCAGACAGCTGGATCGGCCGGGCTGCTGGTTTCAGCGCCTCTTTTTTTGGCTCGCCCAGATAGTCCTCATCACTGGTTTTCAGCCCTGCGAATGGGCCTGAAACTGCCTCAAAGATTTGTTTTCTGTTGCGTGATTTGGAGGGTGTTAAAGTGTCAAACGCACTCATGAATTGTTCGATAGTCAAAACTGTCTTCGGTGACAGCCATTCGACGCGCTGTGTCGCGCAGATGTCGACCATCCGATAAAGGATGACCACTAACATAAGCTCTGAAATCTCAGCGTCGTCCAGCAGGGCGGAAACCGGAGAGATGTTGATCGATAACCGGTTATTTGGAACGGTGACAATAAGCCTGGGGCTGGTTTTAAGCCCTGCAGCGCGATCCAAGCGCTCGAACCGATCTTCGGAATAGGCGACTTCGGTATCCAAGGTCAGGCGCACCAAATATTGGCTGGACACGACGGTGGCTTCGGACGGGTTCAGGATATTCTTACGCTCGACCAGGTGGCCATAGTCTTCCAGCGTCGCCGCGACGATTGTGCTGAAGTGTTCGATTGAGCCCTCGGTCTCACCGTCGAACTGAAGACCACCGTGATAGCTGTGCTTCGGAGTCACTGCGCATTCCTTTGTCGCAACCTGTCTAGTTGCTCATGTTATCAACGGATATGGGACAGATTTTGGCGAAAATGGAGAAAAATGAGAAAACGCCGGGATTGATTACTCTTTGGAAACCTAGGCATTTTAGGGGCCGATTAATTTGTGTGGCAACAATGTGGCTGGATTGGGGAGTGTGCACGCAGGTTTGTGGCGAAGTTCAGCCGTCGATTCGGGCTGCCATAATCGCAATAGATTGCTGATAGACCGAGGCGGCATTCCATTGTTGGATCACTTGAAAATTTGGCTGTCCGGGTTGATAGCCACGACCCGGTTTCCACCCCTTCTGCCTCAGAAAATTGGCGGTTGAGGCCAGAGCATCAGTCATGTTGTAAAAATCGACGCGACCATCCCCCGTAGCGTCCACACCGTAGTTCAATGCATTGCCCGGCAAGAACTGTGTGTGCCCCAATTCGCCATGTTTCGCGCCTTGGGTCGCTGTCGTAATGCTGCCTTGATCGACCAGTTTCAGGGCTCCGATAGCGTGGGGAATAAAGAACTCAGACCGGCGACAATCATAGGCAAGTGTCGTGATTGCTGAAACAACTTGGCTATCGCCCATAAAATTTCCAAATCCCGTTTCCATCCCGTGGATGGCGATCAACACACCACTAGGAACACCGTATTGGCGTTCCAGCGCGGCGTAAAACTGTGGATTGCGGGCTTTGCGCTTACGTCCTTGCGCAACGATCGTGTCGGCGCCGCGCACCCGCATGAACTTGTCCAGCGAGTATTTAAAACTTTTCTGATTGCGATCTGCCGCGATAGTGCGGGTCGCGTATTGGCTTTGCGCCAGCGCTTGAAGACCCTTCTTTTTGACGCCGGAACGCTTGGCTTGTTTTGCGAAATCCTGCTTCCATGCCTCAAATCCCGCGCTTGTATTGCCGCACGTCGCAGCGAGTCCTATTGTGGCAAAGGAGATGGCTAAAACCGCAAATGAAATGACAATGACTTTCATGAACCACTCGCTTTCTTTTGTGCAATCAATGGTGCCACGATAGCTGCCTCGGAACGTGCATAGAAGGAAAATGAGGGACGAGCCCGGGAAACCGTCCTTAGCCATCGCGTGACCTCCACTTGACGCAACTTTCCAGCCGCGTGTTCAATGGATTGAAGTTCATTTTTCATAGGCGGATTTCCGATGGGCAAGGATTTGAACAGGCGCTGGTGGGTTCTTGGGGCCATGGGGGCAATTCTTGGGGTTATCTTGCTGGATGAAACCGTAGTTGGAGTAGCCCTGCCCACAATTCAAAAAGACATAGGGTTAAGCGACCTTGGGGCGCATTGGGTCGTGAACATCTATTTGTTGGTTCTCGCCGCGCTGGCCGGAGCGGCTGGGCGATTGGGCGACACGATCGGTACTCGGAACCTTGTCATCGTCGGCCTGTTGATCTTTGGCCTCGCGTCGGCTGCGGCTGGGTTTGCGAATAACGGTACGGCAATTGTCGTCGCCCGGGGCGTGCAAGGGGTTGGTGCCGCGATCATTTTCCCACTATCGCTTGTTCTGGTATCTATGTCGTTCGACGATAGTCAGCGCGGTATGGCGCTGGGCATTTATGGGGCTATAGGGACAAGTTTTCTTGCGCTGGGGCCTTTGGTGGGTGGGCTTTTGACAGACTATCTATCGTGGCGGTGGATTTTCTGGATCAACCCGCCCATCGTTCTGATCGTTGCCGCCATAACCTGGATTTTTTGGCGCGATCCACCACGTCGACCTGAACCAGGCTTTGATTGGGCGGGGCTATTCTTGTTGGTCGGAGGTCTTGTCCTGACCGTGTTCGGTATCATGGAGGGTCCAGAGCGTGGTTGGAGCAGGTTGGACGTTCTGGGGCCGTTGTTGCTTGGGATATTGATGCTGTTCGCCCTTGTTAAAACGGAACTACGCGTACAGGCACCATTGATTGCGGTGCGCCTGTTTTCGAATGGTACGTTTGCAGCTTCGAATATGATCGTTCTGCTGGCGCAGTTTGTCAAAATCGCGACCTTCGTGTTCGGAGCCATGTATTTCCAGAAAGTCTCCGGGATGTCCCCGCTGATGTCGGGTGTGGCCTTGCTGCCTGCGGTGGTGCCGCCGGTCCTGACTGCGACCTTGGCGGGAAAGGCCTCTGATACCTATGGAGCGCGCCTTCCTTCCCTTTACGGTGTTCTGGGAACGTTGATCGGTTTGATTGCGATGGCGACCGGGATGGGGATCGGCGTAAACCTGTTTCTCTATGTTGGTCTGCTGATCTCAGGGACTGCCATTTCCTTCCTTTTTGTGCCACCGCAACACGCCGTCATGATGTCGGTGCCGCCGGGTATGCAGGGGCAGGCCGGGGGGATCGTGCTCAGCAGCCAGCTTTTGGGAGGGACATTCGGGATGGCGATCTGCAGCACAGTTTATGCGGTCTCGGGTTCATTCCCCGCTGTATTCTGGGTCACCGCAGCTGTCAGCGCTGCGGTCCTGGTCTACGCTTACTTAGCGATGCAGCAGGTGGGGTCAGGCCGAGCAGAGGAAGCCTGAAACGAAAAGGGGCGCCCCAGAGGGCGCCCCAAATCTTACCACGCAACCTGACTTAGCAGCTGTAGTACATGCCGTACTCAACCGGGTGCGGGGTGTGCTCGTAGGTTTCCACCTCTTCCATCTTCAGTGCGATGTAGCCGTCGATCTGGTCTTTGGTGAACACATCGCCCTGCAGCAGGAAGTCGTGATCGGATGCCAGAGCTTCCAGAGCCTCGCGCAGCGATCCGCAAACGGTCGGGATGTCGGCCAGTTCTTCGGCAGGCAGATCGTACAGGTTCTTGTCCATGGCTTCGCCCGGATCGATCTTGTTCTTGATGCCGTCCAGACCGGCCATCAGCAACGCGGCAAACGCCAAGTATGGGTTTGCGGCCGGATCGGGGAAGCGGGCTTCGACGCGCTTGGCTTTCGGGCTTTCGGTCCATGGAATACGGACACAACCCGAACGGTTACGGGCCGAGTAGGCGCGCAGAACAGGGGCTTCGAAACCCGGGATCAGACGCTTGTAGCTGTTGGTCGATGGGTTGGTGAAGGCGTTCAATGTCTTGGCGTGCTTCAGGATGCCGCCGATGAAGTACAGCGCTTCGTCCGATAGATCGGCGTATTTGTCGCCAGCGAACAGCGGCTTGCCGTCTTTCCAAATCGACATGTTCACGTGCATGCCGGTGCCGTTGTCACCCGCGATTGGCTTCGGCATGAAAGTGGCTGATTTGCCGTAGGCGTGTGCAACGTTGTGGATGACGTACTTGTACTTCTGTAGTTCGTCGGCTTGCTTGGTCAGGCTGTCAAAGATCAGACCCAGCTCGTGCTGACAGGACGCAACCTCGTGGTGGTGCTTGTCAACCTTCATGCCCAGACGCTTCATGGTCGAGAGCATTTCGGAACGCAGGTCTTGCGCTTCGTCAACCGGGTTTACAGGGAAGTAGCCGCCCTTGACGCCCGGACGGTGGCCCATGTTGCCCATCTCGTATTCAGTGTCGGTATTCCACGACGCGTCTGTTGCATCAACTTCGTAGGATACCTTGTTGATGCTGTTTGAGAAACGGACATCGTCAAACAGGAAGAATTCAGCTTCTGGACCGAAGAAGGCAGCGTCGCCGATGCCAGAAGATTTCAGGTAGGCTTCAGCTTTTTGGGCGGTGCCACGTGGGTCACGCTCATAAGCTTCGCCAGTGTCAGGCTCAACAACCGAGCAGTGAACGCAGATTGTCTTTTCCGCGTAGAAGGGATCGACATAGGCGCTTTCGGTGTCGGGCATCAGTTTCATGTCCGATGCTTCGATCGACTTCCAGCCTGCGATGGACGAACCGTCGAACATGAAGCCTTCTTCCAAGAAGTCTTCATCAACCTGGTCGGCCATGATGGTAACGTGCTGAAGCTTGCCGCGCGGGTCGGTAAAGCGGATGTCGACGTAATCAGCGCCTTCGTCCTGGATCAGCTTAAGAACTGCGTCCTTGCTCATACTCTGTTTTCCTCTGATTAAAGTGTGTTCGATTACAGGGCTTCCGAACCGGTTTCACCGGTACGGATGCGAATGGCTTGTTCGACGGGAGAGACAAAGATCTTACCGTCGCCGATTTTGTCGGTCTTGGCAGCGGAAACGATGGCTTCGATGGCGGCATCAACCTGATCGTCGTCAAGAACCACCTCGACCTTTACCTTGGGCAGAAAGTCGACGACGTATTCCGCGCCGCGGTAAAGTTCCGTGTGGCCTTTCTGACGGCCAAACCCTTTCACCTCGATCACGCTGAGGCCTTGGACGCCCACGTCCTGCAGTGCCTCTTTAACTTCGTCCAGTTTGAACGGTTTGATGATCGCTTCGATCTTCTTCATCCCGGGCTCCCTATAACACTTGTCAGGATGGCAGTGACCACGTCTATGATCGGTCGGCAATCTGATTGCGAAATTGGCTGCGCTGTTGTGTGGAGAAATTAGGCGACAGGTGAAATTTTGATCGATGTGCACAAAAAATAATCGAAATTGAATCGCCGGGAGATTTGGGATGACGGAACTATTAACAGCTGCACAGATGGGGGCCATCGAACGGGCCGCAATGGAGTCCGGTGAAGTGACCGGGCTGGAACTGATGGAGCGTGCCGGGCGGGGTGTTGTTGAGGCGATTTTTGAAGAGTGGCCGGAATTGGCGAAATCTTCTGGTAGAACCGTGGTTTTGTGTGGTCCGGGGAATAATGGCGGCGACGGGTTTGTAGTAGCCCGACTGCTGAAGGAATGGGGGTGGGAGATTGCCGTGTTTCTATACGGTGATCCTGAGAAGCTGCCACCGGATGCGCGGGCAAACTATTTGCGATGGAGCGAATTGGGAACTGTCGGAGACCTGCGCGCTCAGGACGCGCTTTCACACGTTCAGGTGCCAGATCTGATCGTAGATGCGGTTTTTGGTACCGGGTTGGCACGTCGAATTGAAGGGAAGCTCGCTCAGGTCCTTCAGTCTTTTACCGCTTTTATCGAACGACAAGGAATTAAGGTTGTCGCAATCGACGCACCGTCCGGCCTTTGTTCGGACAGTGGTAAGTCGCTTGATGCATTCGCGGCCGCTGACCTGACGGTGGCTTTTCACCGAGCCAAGCGCGGCCACTATCTTGACTGTGGCTCTGCCCAATCGGGCCGTCTGGTTACCAAATCGATAGGACTTAGTGAAGTTTGGGACGAAAAGGCAGAAGGATCGGTTCTGGAACTGGTAGAAGGTGCGCCCAACTGTATCTCAAAAAACAGCCGGACCCAGAAATATTCCTATGGTCATGCGCTGATCCTGTCTGGTGGCGCTGCTAAGTCCGGCGCTGCCAGGTTGTCCGCGCGCGCGGCTCTGCGGGTTGGGGCAGGGTTGGTGACGCTGGGAGTGCCTCAAGATGCTCAGCTGGAAGTTGCGGCTCAGGTAACGGCAATAATGTTGCAACAGATTGAGGGGGCAAGCGATCTCACAGCAGCGCTGTTGGATGAGCGGCTAAACGCATTGTGTCTTGGCCCTGGAATGGGTGTTGAACGCGCGAGAGAGATGGTCCCGGCCGCTTTGGAGATGCAACGCGCTTTAGTTTTGGACGCAGATGCGCTGACAGCGTTCGCGGATGATCCTTCATACCTTTTTGCGCGACTGCATGAGAATTGTGTTCTGACACCGCACGGCGGCGAGTTTGCCAGATTATTCCCTGAAATCGCTGAGAAACTATCGGAAACCCCGAGTAAGGGGCCGGCCTATTCCAAAGTGGATGCCGCGCAAGAGGCCGCCCGTACAGCGGGATGCGTAATCCTGTTTAAAGGACCAGACACGGTGATCGCAACGCCGGACGGACGATGCTCGATCAACTCTGCTCAGTATGATCGTGCGGCACCTTGGCTGGCGACAGCTGGATCGGGAGACGTTTTGGCTGGCTTCATAACCGGACTGTTGGCACGAGGACTTCAACCGTTGCAGGCTGCGGAAACGGCGGCGTGGTTGCATGTGGAATGCGCGCGCTCATTCGGTCCGGGCTTGATCGCCGAGGATTTGCCTGAGCAATTGCCTAAAGTTTTTAAACAATTGAATATTTGATTTTATGGGCGGGATATGGCCGATCAGCATCCGCATCGGCGGCAAATAGCCGACCGGAATGACGCAAGGTCAAAGCGAGTGTTTGCCAGATGCATGACTGATCGCCAGAGTCTTCTTTGCAAGGTTGGGGCGACTGCGGCTCGACCGCAGGCAATATGTTGATTAACATAGGAATTATCACTGATTGTTGGCAACCAGAAAGACAATCCCGCAATGCTTCAAAAATAAAAGCTTAGGCCCTTGGAACCTGAGCAAAGTGCGGGCGAACGAGGACAAAGATGAGCCGAATTTTTCGAGGTGCGTGAAATGACCCATAACCTAAAACTGACTTCGATGGCCGCAGTTTTGGCGGCGACAACGGCAGTGCCTGCTGCGGCACAGTTGAAGTATGACAACAACAGCGGCGGTTATGTGCAGTTGTACGGACAACTCCATCCCGCCCTGATTTCGGTGGATGATGGAGAGGAAACAGAAACACGGGTTCTGGATCACAACATTTCCAACAGCCGGGTTGGTTTGCAGTTACTGCAACCCTATGGTGCCAATGATTTTACCTTCCGGTTTGAAACTGGTCTGGGGTTGCCCAACTCCAGTGAATGGAACCAATTGGGTACGGATTTCAGCGGCTGGACGCGTGAAGATATTCGTCATACAGACTTCGCTCTAAAAGGTGATTGGGGCAAATTCTCGGCGGGCCAAGGTAGCATGGTTTCGGATGGTGCGGCTGAGGTCGACCTTTCTTATGTCGCTGCAGCCCTTTATTCGTTCACAAACGATGAAAACTCGGCCTTCTTTTATCGAGATGGCGGAGGCAACCTGAGTGCCATTACAATTGGAGACAGTGCTGACAACTTTGACGGCCCGCGGCGGGGACGTTTGCGCTATGATAGCCCCAGCTTTAACGGTTTTTCGGCGGGGATCGCGTACGGCAAGAACATTCTGTCCAGTAGCGATGATGATGACTATTTTGACGTTGGGCTACGCTACGCAACTACGTTCACCAATGGGGTCGAGCTTAGCGCCGCCGTTGCTTATGCAGTCCGTTCGCGTGATGATAACTCGGGTGATCGAAAGGATACCATCGGATCGGTCTCAGCGCTTTTGCCTAGCGGTCTAGGCTTTACGTTCGCGGCAGGTACGCGTGACGAGGAAGAAGACAGTCTTTCGGATCCCAATTACTGGTATGGTAAAATCTCGTACGAGGGCGATTGGCTGTCCTGGGGCAAAACCGGCTTTGGCATTGACTATTACAGCGGTACGGATTTTGTAACTGCTGGTTCGGATACTAAAGCTTGGGGCATAGCCGTCGCCCAACAGATCGACGCGATTAACACAGAAGCTTACCTGAAATACCGAAATCATGATTTCGATAACGGTACCTCTTTTGATAACAACGAAGCGTGGGTGCTTGGCGCGCTCTGGAAGTTCTAATCGATTTCACCACGTATAGAACGCGCC
This sequence comes from Ruegeria sp. CK1, assembly GCF_056536545.1. NCBI lineage: Bacteria > Pseudomonadati > Pseudomonadota > Alphaproteobacteria > Rhodobacterales > Roseobacteraceae > Ruegeria > Ruegeria sp. CK1. The sequence goes on along the minus strand of NZ_JBQFPX010000002.1, from coordinate 338,295 downwards.
CCGGATATTTCTGGGGCGCTTTTTTGTTCAAATCGGCGGCAAAACAAGGCTGATCCGGGCTTTGCCCCTTGCACGCGGGCGGCAGTACAAATAGAAGGCCTCAAATTTGCCCGGCGCGCCGTTTTGCGCGCCCCGAATCCTATGGGGACTACCATAATGCAGGTTACCGAGACGCTGAACGAAGGTCTGAAACGCGGCTATAACATTGTCGTATCCGCGGCTGAGCTGGACGATAAAGTAAATGAAAAGCTGGTCGAAGCACAGCCTGAAGTCGAGATGAAGGGTTTCCGTAAAGGCAAGGTGCCTATGGCGCTGCTGAAAAAGCAGTTTGGCCAGCGCTTGCTGGGTGAAGCGATGCAAGAGAGCATCGACGGTGCGATGAACAAGCACTTTGAAGACAGCGGCGAGCGTCCGGCTCTGCAGCCTGAAGTCAAGATGACCAATGAAGACTGGAAAGAAGGCGACGATGTTCACGTCGAGATGTCGTATGAAGCGCTGCCTGAGATTCCTGAAGTTGACCTGAAATCGGTCGAATTGGAAAAACTTGTCGTCAAAGCAGATGACGCGGCCGTCGAGGAAGCGCTGAACAGTCTGGCCGAAACCGCGCAGGACTTTAAAGCGCGCCGCAAGGGTTCAAAAGCGAAAGATGGCGATCAGGTCGTGATCGACTTTGTAGGTAAAGTTGATGGCGAAGAATTCGAAGGTGGTTCTGCCGAGGACTATCCGCTGGTTCTGGGTTCGAACAGCTTCATTCCTGGTTTCGAAGAGCAGCTGGTTGGCGTTAAGGCAGAGGAAGAAAAAGACGTCAATGTCACCTTCCCCGAGGAATACGGCGCTGAGCACCTGGCCGGCAAAGAAGCTGTTTTCACATGCACCGTGAAAGAAGTGAAAGAACCCGTTGCTGCCGAGATTAACGACGAACTGGCAACCAAATTCGGTGCCGAAGACCTGGCTGGTTTGAAAGCCCAGATCGCTGAGCGCTTGGAAGCCGAATACGCTGGTGCGTCACGCGCCGTCATGAAGCGTGGCTTGCTCGACGTACTGGACGAGAAAGTCTCGTTTGATCTGCCGCCGTCGCTGGTTGAAGCCGAGGCCAAGCAAATCGCACACCAATTGTTCCACGAGGAAAACCCGGATGTGGAAGGCCATGACCACGGTGAAGTCGAGCCTACCGAAGAGCACAACAAGCTGGCTGAACGTCGTGTGCGTCTGGGTCTGTTACTGGCTGAATTGGGTCAGAAGGCCGAGGTTGAGGTGACTGACGCCGAAATGACTCAGGCAATCATGAACCAAGCGCGTCAGTACCCAGGTCAGGAACGTCAGTTCTTTGAATTTGTGCAGCAGAATGCTCAAATGCAGCAGCAGCTGCGTGCCCCGATCTTCGAAGACAAGGTCATCGACTACATCGTGGAGCTGGCTCAGGTAGCAGACAAAGAAGTCAGCAAAGACGATCTGCAAAAAGCCGTTGAGGCACTGGACGAGGAATAATCCTCGTCTGCCCATCCTCGGATGGGTACGAAAAAAATCGGAGCCGTCTGAAATGAGACGGCTCCGGTGGGTGGCTTTTGAACTTATGAGGTGAGGGGGTCAGGCCTCATGAGCAAAAGCACGGGGGGTTCTTAGCAGAGCGGACTTCTGCTCTGGGGTAAATCGGTCCGAAAGCGCTTCGACCAGTTTCAATACAGCGCTGACGTCGTCTTTCGTTCTCGCCGAGTGCATTTGTTCGACAAAATATTTTTCAAGATCGGTCAGCGGCTTGTGGTCGGTATTTGCAGGCTTTGCCGTTTTGCTGCGAGCAAAACGCGCCAATGCCTGCTCTTCGGTTAGAAAGACATCATGCTCGATACCCGCATAGTCACGTATGCCTGAAATCCGTTCATCCGAGCAATCCATCAAGGCCGCCATTGCAACAACCTTACCCATCGGTTTGGCAGTTCCAAGGTAGTCGTACGGCGCGTTGCCCGAGCGTTGTAGTACGCGGTTCATCACAGGATCAATAACAGCGATCGAGTCCAGGACACCGGCAGTCTTGGCGTATTCGAATGAGCCGATCATGACCTCGCTGGTGACATAAGAGACAGAGTTTTTGCCGCGTCCACGCCCCAGCCTTTTGGTGTCAACACAGAACCGAGTTGCTTCCCATACCTGAGAACTTCGCAATGGTGGTTCACCGTCAAGAATAGAATTGAAGACGTCCGAAAGCATGTGTGGACCCGTCGTCTGCAACAGACGCATGCATCCAACGACTTCCCCCTCGTCGTCGATGCTGACTACGTGTGCAGGACTAAGGTCGTCGAACATGTCGCGTTCGCGTCCGTCCTTGATGTGAACTTCCCAGCCCAAGCGATCTCCGAACACGCGTGCTCGGAGTTTGTACATTTCGTCCAGGACGTCACTAAACAAATGTTGGTTGATACCATCGATTACGATGATCATTTCCATCCCCCTACAGTCTGGTTACCGTGAACCCAAGGTTAACCAAGTTCTGATCGGTGACTATTGGGGGTTTCCCGTATTTTTACGGATTTGTTTATCCGGGGGCGATTATGCCAAGGCCTATAGCACGACCGATGGCCTGTGGGGTGGTCAAAGCGCCCAGTTTTTCACGCCCAGACCGCATGTGAACCTCAACGGTTCGGTGGGAAATGGACAGGATATCGCCGATGTCCTGCTGAGATTTGCCCTCAGCCACCCATTGCAGGATCTCTTTTTCACGCGTGGACAGGGCGGGAAGGTACAATGCCTTAGCAAGAAGGCCGGATTGCATAACTGTGTCATGCGCTTGAACTGCTGCCAACTGAAGGTCGGCCATAACGTTCTTCTTCAGCTTCTCCCACTCGGCGTCCGAGCAATCGCGCGTAACATTCAGCAACCCGCACTCGCCATATGGCCCACGCACTGGCACGGTGAGCCCTCGTGACGTGATCCCAAAGTCATGGGCGTCCCGGAACACCGAGTTGAACTTTTCGTCCTGCTCGAATCGCGCCCAATCCACAGGGGCGATACTAAGCGCCGATTTGTACAACGTTGGATCGAAGTGATGGAACCCGTGACTTCCGTAGTGAATCTTCCACTCGTCTGGGTAGTTTGCATAACCTTGAACATCCCCTTTTACAGGGTTCATGGTCGCGTATGAGGCGTAGTCAAAGCCCAATTCCTCACAGACAGAATTTATGATGTCTGCAGCCGACTTCTCCTCATTGTCGATTGCGGCCAAGTCTATGAGTTTCACCTGTCCAACCTTTATAGCGACGCTCTTCACCCCCAAAAGCGCCAAGTCTGTCCAATTTCAAGTCTACGTTGCGTCAACCTTGGGGGTGTTCGCAAGGGAATTGTTAATATCGCACGGACCTAATGCGCACCTCAAGCAACGGAAGTATGTTATTTCGCCTGATTTGAGCGAAAATCCACTCATGCTGACGCTATTTCGCGTCGATCGATGACGTTGTTGTCTAATGCATCAAAGGTTTATTGCGGTTCCAATCCGGTTTCGACCAGCATTCCTCGGGCCTTGGCTTCGGGATAATATCCTTTGGCATAGAGGAATATTGCCCGTTGCTGGTCGCCATCCGACAACAACCAAGCGCCGCGTAGATACTTGCCTGCAAATTCGAGGTTGGTGTCTGCGTCCAACAGTCCCTTTGCGTTACCGCGATACCCCATGGAGCGAGCAGTTGCGGGCAGAATTTGCAAAAGGCCATAGTAGGGGCGGTTCATAGCCCACGGGCGGTGCGTACTTTCCCGGATGGCCAGTTTGTGCACAAGCTCTCGCGGGAGTTCGTAGTGATCGGCCCATTTGTTGATCGAGGCCCTTAGCTCAGGAGTTTCATTTGGATAAAGAGGGGGATCGAACGCATCTTGTGTCGGCGTTTCCGGTCCGCCGCAGGCAGCAAAAGGAACTATTAGCAACATGGCCAGCACACTGCGGCGCAAGATAGATGTCATCTGTGTACTCCGAAGTTCAGGGCGCGATGATAGAAAGCAGTGCGCCAGCTGCAAGCTTAGGATGAAAATTGGGCCGAATTTTGCCGCCGGGTGCAGGCACGAAAAAAGGCCGCACAAGATGTGCGACCTTCCCAATTTTTTGGTAAGCGGGATTAGGCTTTGGCTTCGTCTTCTTCGACCGGCGCTTCTTCAGCAACCAGCTCGTCATCGTCGGAAGCAGCAGAGCCAATGTCGTCGAACAGTTCGGCGATTTCGAATTCAGCAGCGGCCTCTTCTTCAGCAGCCAGCTCTTGAATTGATTTGCCCGATGCCTGCAGTTCAGCTTCTTCTTCCGAACGCGCAACGTTCATCTTGATTTCGACTTCGACTTCGGGGTGCAGCTTGACCGTCAGCGAATGCAGGCCCAGCTCTTTGATCGGAGCGATCAGGGCAACCTGTTTCTTGTCGACGGTGAAACCTGCTTCGGTTGCAGCGTCCGCGGCATCGCGCGGAGTGACCGAGCCGTACAGCGCACCGGAATCTGATGCCGAACGAATCACAACGAACTGCTGACCATCCAGCTTTTCGGCCAGCGCTTCAGCTTCTTTCTTGGTTTCCAGGTTGCGTGCCTCAAGCTGAGCTTTCTGGGCTTCGAACGATGCGATGTTCGCGTTCGATGCGCTTAGGGCCTTGCCTTGCGGCAGCAGGAAGTTGCGGGCGTAGCCAGGCTTAACGTCAACGACGTCGCCCATCTGACCCAGTTTAGCAACGCGTTCCAGCAGGATAACTTGCATGTCAGTATCTCCTTACTTCACGGCGTAGGGCAGCAGGGCGAGGAAGCGGGCGCGCTTGATAGCACGAGCCAGTTCACGCTGCTTTTTTGCCGAAACGGCGGTGATGCGCGAAGGCACGATCTTGCCGCGCTCAGAGATGTAGCGCTGCAGCAGACGGGTGTCTTTATAGTCGATCTTCGGCGCGTTCTCACCCGAGAACGGGCAGACCTTGCGGCGGCGGAAAAATGGTTTTGCGGCCATGGTTTATGTCCTTTCGTCAGGCGTTGATCAGCGGCGCTCGCGGCGGCCTTCGCGCTCATCGCGCTTCTGCATCTGGACCGAAGGGCCCTCGGCATGCTCGTCGACCTTGATGGTCAGAACGCGCATAACGTCGTCATGCAGGCGCATCAGGCGTTCCATTTCCTGAACCGCGCCAGCGGAGGCGTCGGTCTTCAGGAAGGCATAGTGGCCTTTGCGGTTCTTGTTGATCTTGTAGGCCATCGTCTTGACGCCCCAGTACTCGCTTTCGACGACGTTGCCGCCGTTGTCAGCCAGAACGGTGCCGAAGTGTTCGACGAGGCTTTCTGCCTGCGCGTTGGACAGGTCCTGACGCGCGATCATTACATGCTCATACAGTGGCATGTGCACTCCTGTTTATATCAAGGCGCATTTCATAGGCGGGGCCATTTGGTCCTTCGCGACCCTGCCACGAGAGGCTGCGCGATTCACATGATTTGCGAAGGATGGCCTCATATACACGTTTCATCGTGGGGAGCAAGTCCTGCCTAAGGTGCCCCTGCGGTGTCGTGCTATTAACATTCAATAAACATTGCGCTGCCTAATTCCTGACGCTTTTCGGCTCAAAGTTGTTTTGCATACCGGGGACTAGCCGAGACTACGGATCCCAGAACGGAAACCTGAAAACAGGGTGAGAGATATGAGTGCGATGAATACAAATACATTCCAAGAGTCCGCGAGCACAGCGAGCTATGAGAAATCTGTACCTGTGCTGATCGCATTTGCGCCTAACTGGAAAGTTCGAATGGTTCTGGCCCGCATCGTCGGAGCGTTTCTTGTCGTTATGGCGTTTTCCATGTGGTTGGTGCCTGGCTCTGCGATGGCAGCCGAAGTGTGGCCGATCAAACTTGCAGCATCGTTGTTGTTTTTACTGGTTGGCGTAAGCCTGCTGACCATTCAGCTTTTGGATGCCCGTCCGGACGCCTATTTTGACCCGATCCGCCAAGAGGTACGTGTTCTTCAGAAAAATGAAAACGGGCGCCCACAGACTGTGTTGCGTCGTAGCTACGACACGCTGGGTGGAGCCCGCTTTGGCGACGATCAAGTTGAACTCTTTGATGTTGATGGAAGCTTGCTTATGAAGCTTCCCCTGCAGTCGGCGGATGTTAGCCGAGCACTAAAGGGGCAGTTGAGCGGAAGTGTAACAATCTTCGCCTGATTTTTATTCTGTTCATCTAGGAACAGAATCTGTGAATGATTAGAGGTTGTGTGCCGCCCTTGGGCGGCACATTCTGTTTTTCGAGCAACCAGACAGGTTTGCGCCCCTAACCTTGCGGAGATTGTATTGTTATGAAAACCACACTTCTTGCTGCTGCATTGGCCGTATCGGCAACCTCGGCGTTTGCCAGCGCCGAAAAATACGTTCTGGATCCCAGCCACAGCCAGGTTTTGTTCAGCTACAACCATCTGGGTTACTCGACCACCTACGGCATGTTCTCAGGTTTTGAGGGCGAGATCATGTTCGATCAGGAGAACCCGGCTGAGTCCAGCGTTACCGTGTCGATGCCAGTGGTCGAAATGATTACAGGCTGGAAGCCACGGACAGACCATTTCATGACCGAGGATTTCTTTGGTGTCACTGAAGGTGATCTGGTCACATTCACGTCGACCTCTATCGAAGTGACCGGCGAGAACACCGCGAACATCACTGGTGATCTGACCATGAACGGAGTGACCAAGTCCGTTGTTCTGGACGCTAAGCTGAACCAGGTTGGCGATCACCCGATGGCGAACAAGCCCTGGGCTGGTTTCGACGCAACAACCACGCTGGTCCGCAGCGAGTTCGATCTGGGTCAGTTCGCGCCCTTCGTTGGTGACGAGGTCGAGGTTCGTATTTCGGTTGAGGCACAGAAAGCTGACTAGGCTTAGCCTGACCCTGTGAAACAGAGCCGCCGGGGGTTAGCCCGGCGGTTTTCTTTTTTACTCCGCCTGTGTGGCGGTCAGATCTATTGAAACAACAACAGCAAAACCCAGTGAGTCTTCTGTCGGCTGCGATGAGCCGACGTTGAAATCCATTCGATTTAGTTCAAGCTCGCCGGACATTGCGGCGGTTGCGTCCTGCAGGTCGAGCGTAAAAGGCAACACAACGTCCATCGTTTTGTCTCTGATAGTTAACGGACCGCGTGCCTCATATCCGGTATCGGTTTTGAATAGTTCGGCTTTGAATTGTGCCGTTGGAAACTGAGTGCTGTCAAAGAAATCAGCTCCCATGGCTTGATCGGTGACTGTTCCCAGGCTCAGCGACGAAATCGCGACGGTAACATCCACCGATCCAGCCAGCCCTGGTTCGGACGGGTCTTGGAAAACAATTGCGGCAGTCCAGTCAGCGAACGTTCCGGTCACCGGGCTTCCTAGCTGGGAAATTGTTATGGAAAGATTCCCTTCTTGAACCTGCCAATCCGATTGCACTTCGGTCAGTTCCGCAGTGTCGGTCGCGGCGGCGGAGTGATGTGAAAAGACCCCGATGGACCATCCGCCGATCAAAACTGCCACCCAGACCGCCAGTGCGGCGAATGCAGGAACGGCCGAATGGTGCTGGATCGGCGGCTCTGGCGCATCGGAACGACCGGGCAACATGCGACGCAGGGTGCTGTCCTTGTCTACCACGTGGTGTTTCAACGCACCGGCGATGTGCAGGGCAAGCGATCCCGCCAGAACCAGAATGAATAACCAGTGAAGGCTGGCGGTGACTTCGGCAAAGAAGGGAGACTTTGATACAAATGGAAGGTTTTGACCAAAGGGCCACAGGATCGGGGCAAACCCTTCTGCTGCGGCGTGATGAAGCCAACCCGTCAAAGGCACAAGCACCAGTGACGAATACAGCATCCAGTGAACAGTTTCGGCAGCAAAGGCCTCGGGTTTGTTTTCTGCGTTCAACAGACCGGGTTTGGTTTGTGTGATGGCCCAAAGGATACGGGCCAGAGCGACGAAAAAAACGGTTATCCCAACGGTTTTATGCAGTGAGAACAGGCGGACCGCTTTTACAATGTCGTCTTCAGTGGTTGGGATGGAAGGGTCGTAAATCGCATGCGCCAACTGATTGGCAAACCAACCCAGCGGCAGGGCAGTGAAGATCAACAAGGCAGTGAGCCAATGAAAGGTCTTGGTCACGCTGCCATAGCTGGAAAACGTATTAGTCGAGGACATCGGTTGCTCCGAGATGGGGTGGCTGCGATCAACGTAAAGCCATGGGATCAGGACTCAATAGCGAGATGCGCACACTTACGGTGCCAATGTGCAGAGGTCAGGCAATGCTTGTGCCGCGCGGTCACACGGTTTACACCCCGCCGCAACCTAAAGTCATCCAAGAGGTCGCAATGACACGCGCATTCGTTTTTCCGGGGCAGGGCGCCCAAACCATTGGGATGGGTAAGGCTCTGGCCGAGGCCTACCCGGCTGCAAAGGCTGTGTTCGACGAGGTCGACGAGGCATTGGGTGAAAAGCTAAGTGCGCTGATCTGGGAAGGCGATATCGCTGACCTTACGCTGACCCAGAACGCGCAGCCTGCGCTAATGGCGACCTCTATTGCAGCCACGCGCGCATTGGCGGCTGAAGGTGTCGCTGTAGCAGATGTGGCTTTTGTCGCGGGCCACTCGCTGGGCGAATATTCTGCGCTGGCTGCGGCTGGTGCGATTTCCGTAGCTGATACAGCCCGTTTGCTGCGCACCCGTGGTCAGGCCATGCAAAGCGCCGTACCCGTTGGCGAAGGTGCCATGGCGGCTATCTTGGGGCTGGACTTGGACGCCGTTAGTGCTGTGGCCGAAGAGGCCGCGCAGGGTGAAGTCTGTCAGGCAGCGAACGACAATGACCCGACGCAGGTTGTGGTGTCGGGCGCTAAGGCGGCTGTCGAGCGGGCGGCAGAGTTCGCCAAAGAAAAAGGTGCAAAGCGTGCAGTGATGCTTCCGGTAAGTGCACCGTTCCATTGTGCGCTTATGCAGCCGGCTGCTGATGTTATGGCAGAAGCACTGGCGGTCGTTGAGATCAAGGCACCCGTCGTGCCGCTAGTGGCGAATGTGCGCGCCGAAGCGGTCACGGATCCGGACATGATCCGTCAGTTGCTTGTCGAACAGATTACCGGTTCAGTGCGTTGGCGCGAGAGCGTGCAGTACATGGCCGCGCAAGGCGTGACCGAGACATGGGAGATCGGCGCAGGAAAAGCGCTGTCTGGTATGATCCGCAAAATCAACCGCGACATCGCAGGTAAAGCCGTAAGTACGCCGGAAGATGTGCAAAAGGCCATTGAGGCCGAATCGTAAGGAAAATAGTCCCAACGGACGCACCAAGAGGGAAATCGAATGTTTGATTTGACAGGTAAGAACGCGCTGATAACCGGCGCTTCGGGCGGTATCGGGGGTGATATTGCGCGTGCGCTGCACGGCGCTGGAGCAACTGTCGGGCTGTCCGGAACTCGGGTTGAGCCCTTGCAAGCCTTGGCTGATGAGTTGGGTGAACGCGCGCATGTGCTGCCGTGCAATCTGGGTGATGCCGATGCCGTTGCGGCGCTTCCGAAGCAGGCCGCCGAAGCAATGGGGTCGGTGGACATTCTGGTGAACAACGCAGGTATCACGCGGGACAACTTGTTCATGCGCATGTCGGACGAAGAATGGCAGAGCGTCATCGACGTGAACCTGACGGCTACCGCCAAACTGTGCAAAGGTGTTCTGCGCGGCATGATGAAGTCACGCTGGGGGCGGATCATCAATATCTCGTCGGTGGTCGGCGCAACCGGAAATCCGGGTCAGGTAAACTATGCCGCGTCCAAGGCAGGTATGGTCGGCATGACCAAATCGCTGGCCTATGAGGTTGCAAGCCGCGGAATAACGGCCAATGCGGTTGCCCCGGGCTTTATCACGACGGCCATGACGGACAAGCTGACCGACGACCAGAAAGCCGGCATTTTGGGGCAAGTTCCCGCTGGTCGTATGGGCGAGCCATCAGAAATTGCCGCGGCGGTTCTGTACCTTGCGAGCCCCGAAGCAGGTTATATCACAGGCACGACCTTGCATGTGAATGGTGGTATGGCCATGTTGTGAGCGCACGCCTAGGTGGGCGCGAAAGCGTTTGCCTTGGGCGTCGTCTGTGCTATAGGCGGCACATGTATGCAGGGGTCGACCGAATGGTCGGCCTTCTACTTTCCCGGTCTTCCGGGACCCAACCGCCCGGACCGGGCAAATCAAAGCCAGCCTGAGCGGGCAAGGGCTGAACCGGGCACTACGCCCTGAAATGGAATGAGGAATAGACATGAGCGACGTCGCAGATCGCGTTAAAAAGATCGTTGTTGAGCACCTGGGTGTTGAAGAAGACAAAGTAGCTGAAAACGCTTCCTTCATCGACGATCTGGGCGCAGACAGCCTGGACACCGTTGAGCTGGTTATGGCCTTCGAAGAAGAGTTCGGCATCGAGATCCCTGATGACGCAGCCGAAACCATCCAGACCTTCGGCGACGCCGTAAAATTCATCTCTGAAGCGTCCTAATCGCTTCAAACCCTTAAAAACGGCGCTTCCGGGCAACGGAGGCGCCGTTTTTTGTGCGCGCTTTAAATTCATCCTTGCTTGGCGCTTTTTTGCTTAGCACAGTTTATCGTGAGGCAATTTTCCGAGCGGGCAGGGCATGATACGATCCACCCCGACGATAAACACGGCACGCTTGATGCTTTGCGCCATGCGGCCAGAGGATTTCAACCGGTTCGCTGAGATATGGCGCAACCCGTGTATCGTGCGCCATATCGGCGGCAAGCCGCGTTCGCGCGGTGAAGCATGGGATTCCTTCCTTCGAAATGCAGGACACTGGCAAATGGCTGGTTTTGGCCAATGGGGTGTGTTGCAGCAATCGAATCGGCTGCTGATTGGACAAGCCGGATTTTTCTATGGAAATCGCGCGCTCGGTGAAGATTTCGACAGTTTCCCTGAAGCAGGTTGGATTCTGGTGCCAGAGGCACAAGGGCAGGGTTTGGGTTTGGAGGCTGCGCAAGCGGCCCATGAGTGGTTCGACCGCGTAATGCCTGGCCCATTGGTTGCAATGGTAAATTCAGCGAATTCAGTCTCGCAAAAACTGGCCGAGAAGCTGGGTTATACTCCGATGCGAGAGTGTGAGTATAATGGGTCTTCGGTTGTCCTATTGCGCCGCAACGGACCGCCAAAACGCTTGTAGCCCCCTTTGCGGTGATGCCGCAAAATGTCCTCAGTTTGCCGAAACTGGTAAAATCGACTGTTCCTCCAATGTGTATGGTACACTGGATTGCAATGCGATTGAGCGGAGGAGCGGGCTCATGAGGATTTATCCTACTATGGAATTGCAGAACGGCCGGTGCGTGACATTGGACAAGGGCCGTCTGGACAACGCCACGATTTGGCATGTGGACCCAGTTGAAACAGCACGCGGTTGGTCGGCTGCAGGGGCCGAATGGATGCAATTGACGGATTTCGACGCGATCGAAGGCCGCGATACCAACGCAAAGTTGGTAGAGGAGATCATTCGTTCGGCCGAGATGCCGGTGCAATTGGCCGGCGGTATGCGTAGCCGTGAGCAGGTCGAACACTGGATTGACAAGGGGGCTGGGCGGATCGTTATCGGTACGCTTGCCGCTCGGGATCCCATTTTGGTGAAAGAACTGGCCAAGTTTTACCCTGATCAAATCGTGCTGGCGGTCGACGTCTGGCAGGGTTTCGTGATGACCGAAGGCTGGCGCAGTCAGAGCGCGTTTACTCCTGAAGCCTTTATTGAAGCCTTCGCGGACACTCCGTTTGCAGCCATTGTGGTGACCGATATCGACAGTGACATGGAGGATGTCGAGGCGCAGTTGGGTTTGATTTCCGGTCTCGCGGAAAAGTCCCGCACTCCTATCATCGCCAGTGGTGTTGTGCGCACCGCAGATGACATTTCCAGACTGGCATATATCCACAATATCTCGGGCGCGATAGTTGGACGAGCATTGTTTCTTAAGTCGCTGAGCTTGGCTGATGCGCTGGAGGTGGCAAAAACTGCGCACGAGCCGGTTGCACAGTTCCAGTAGAGTACCTAAATGCCCGAAACCGCCTTCTGCCTGAACGGGCAGCGGGCGGTTTTTCCTTTTCGGCCCATCTGTATAAGGATATGGGACAATTGTTTCGGCTTTGGCAGGATGACGTCAGACGGCGACAAACCGTTGCTCTTGCCCCGGGCCCCCGGGCCGGGGTATGAGCGTTTCTCAAACAGCAAGCAGGCAAGAGGCATTTCATGCGTAGAGTCGTTGTAACCGGTATGGGATTGGTCACTCCGTTGGCCAGTGGTGTCGAGGAAACGTGGTCGCGGCTGCTGGATGGTGAATCCGGTGCAGGCCCGATCACTCTGTTCGACGCTGAGGCAAGCGGGGTCACTACGACCTATGCCTGCGAAGTGCCGAGAGGTGACGGCACAAATGGGACATTCAATCCTGACGATTGGATGTCGCCGAAAGAACAGCGTAAGATTGAGGACTTTATCCTTTATTCCATCGCGGCGGCCGACATGGCTTGTCAGGATGCGAATTGGCTGCCTGAAGACGAGGAGTCTCGTTTGCGCACCGGTGTCTTGATTGGTTCTGGTATCGGTGGTCTGGGGTCTATTGCTGACACCGCAAACCTTATTCGCGACAAGGGTCCGCGCCGTGTGTCGCCGTTCTTTATTCCCGGTGCGCTGATCAACTTGGCTTCAGGTCAGGTCTCAATCCGTCATGGATTCAAAGGTCCAAACCATTCGGTCGTGACGGCTTGTTCGACTGGTGCGCATGCTATTGGTGACGCTAGCCGTATTATCCGCGCAGGTGACGCAGACGTCATGATTGCTGGCGGCGGCGAAGGCTGCATCTGCGAGATCGGTATTGCAGGTTTCAACGCGTGCAAGGCGCTGTCGACCAAGTTTGCTGACGATCCAAAGAAAGCCAGCCGCCCCTATGACGTCGACCGTGATGGGTTTGTCATGGGTGAGGGCGCGGGCATAGTTGTTCTGGAAGATTATGAGCACGCCAAGGCGCGTGGCGCGAAGATTTATGCCGAGGTGCTTGGCTATGGTATGTCGGGTGATGCTTATCACATCACCGCCCCGTCCGCAGATGGTGACGGCGCTGAACGTGCGATGCAAGCTGCGCTACGCAGCGCTGGGCTGGAGCCTAAGGACGTGGATTATATCAACGCGCACGGCACTTCGACCATGGCTGACACGATCGAGTTGGGAGCCGTGGAACGCCTGTTGGGTGAACATGCGAGCAACGCTACGATGACCTCGACCAAATCGGCCACCGGTCACTTGCTTGGTGCGGCTGGCGCGATTGAGGCGATCTTCTCGATCTTGGCAATCCGCGACCAGGTGGCACCGCCGACGATCAACCTGGATAATCTAGCTGTAGAGACACCGCTTGACCTTGCACCCAACGCTAAGCGTGAACGTGAAATCAACGTAGCATTGTCGAACTCGTTCGGCTTTGGCGGCACGAACGCCAGCGTGATCTTCGGGAAGGCCAGCTAAATGTGGCGGGCCTTTGCATCAAACGCGTTGACCATTCTTGTGGTCGGCTTGTTCTTGATTGGCGGTCTGATCCTTTGGGGTCAATCGCAGTACAATTCTGAAGGCCCGCTTGAAACCGCCATGTGCTTACAGGTTAAACGTGGTTCGAACATGACCACAGTTAGCCAACAACTTGAAGATGATGGCGCGATCAGCAACGCCCTGATCTTCCGTCTGGCTGCAGATTACACCGACAAAGCACAGCAACTGAAAGCAGGCAGCTTTTTGGTCCGCGAAGGCGCTTCGATGGAGCAGATCATCGATGACATTACGAGCAGCGGTGCCAGCACCTGTGGATCTGAGATTGAGTACCGGATCGGCGTGACGCGCATTCAGACCCGTGTGCGCGAGCTGGATCCCTCGACTTTAGAATTTGTAGAGATTGCCAGTTTTGAAGCTGCGGAAGAGCAAGCGCCTGAGGAGTACACCGAAAAGCGTCAGGATGCTGACACGAGATACCGTGTTTCGGTCGCTGAAGGTGTGACTTCGTGGCAGGTTGCAGAAGCGTTGAAGGGGATCGATGCCCTGACCGGTGAAGTGGCCGAGATACCGGCAGAAGGTATGTTGGCACCTGATAGCTATGAGCTAACGCCGGGTGATGATCGAACGGCTGTTCTGCAGGATATGCAGGCGAAACAGCAGCTGCGCATTAATGCAGTTTGGGAGAACCGACAGGACGGTTTGCCGATTGGCAGCCCTGAAGAGATGTTGATCCTTGCTTCGATCATCGAAAAGGAAACCGGTGTACCGCATGAGCGCGGACAGGTGGCCAGTGTTTTTGTGAACCGGCTTGAGCGCGGCATGAAACTACAGACAGACCCGACGGTGATCTATGGCGTCACTAAAGGTCAAGGTGTGCTGGGTCGCGGTTTGCGTCGAAGTGAGCTACGCCGCGCAACGCCTTGGAATACATACGTCATTGATGGATTGCCGCCGACACCAATTGCCAACCCTGGGTTGGCGAGCCTCGAGGCGGCCGTTGCACCAGAAGAAACCAATTACGTCTTCTTTGTTGCTGACGGAACTGGGGGTCATGCCTTTGCTGAAACTCTGGATGAGCACAATCGCAACGTTGCCAAGTGGCGCGAGATAGAAGCTGAACAAAACGGCTCAAGCAACTAAGAAAAGGCCGCGTTAAATAACGCGGCCTTTGTTTTCACATTATGCCGCGGGACGTCTACGAGGGCGACGACGCTTTGCAGACGAGGGTTTTCCCGTCGAATTGGCGCCATGGGGATTGCGACCGCGAAATCCGCCTCGCTTTTGCGGTTTCTTTGGCTCGGCAAACTCGGGCATCGTACCGCTTGCGACCGGGATTACGATCTTCATCAGTTTCTGAATCTGGAGCAGTTGGTCCAACTCATCCGGTGCGCAGAACGCAATCCCTTCACCCTCGCGACCCGCACGGGCGGTGCGGCCAATTCGGTGAACATAATTGTCGGGCACTTCAGGTAGATCGTAATTGATTACATAGGCCACGCCCGGAATGTCGATGCCGCGTGCGGCCACGTCGGTGGCAACCAGCACATTGATCTCTCCGGCACGAAACGCCTTGATTGCGCGGTCACGCTGCCCCTGGCTTTTGTTCCCGTGGATCGAAGCCGCGTTAAAGCCATCGGCTACCAAGCCCTTCATCAGCTTCTCAGCGCCATGTTTGGTGCGGGCAAAGACCAGCGTCAGCGCCTCCCTGTCTGCCGATAGGATTTCACGCAGTTTCCCCGGCTTTCCCGCTCGGCTAAGGAAATGGACGGATTGTGTGATCTTATCCGCTGCCTTGCCGGGCGGTGAAACTTGAACGCGCTGTGGGTTGGTGAGGTAGGCTCTGCTGAGTTCCTCCATCTGTTTCGGCATCGTCGCCGAAAACAACATGGTCTGGCGCGGCGTGCCCAGAGCGGGTGCGATTTTACGCAGGGCATGGATAAAGCCCATGTCCAGCATCTGATCCGCCTCATCCAGCACCAGATGACGCACCGAACTGAGGTCAACTGCACCACGCTCCATCAAGTCGATCAAACGCCCCGGTGTAGCGACCAGAATATCAGTGCCGCGCGACAAGAACGAGATCTGCTTGCCGATGGATTGCCCGCCAACAACAGTTGCAACACGTAGTTTGGTTTTTTGCGTTAGGTTGCGAAGGCTGTCCGCGATCTGGTTCACCAGTTCTCGGGTAGGTGCCAGGATCAGAGCTTTGACCGTTTTCGGCGCAGGTTTACCTGGCTGGGCCAGCAGGTGGTCGATCAACGGCAAGCCAAAGGCCAGTGTTTTGCCGGTACCCGTCTGGGCCAGCCCGAGTATGTCGTGACCCTTCAGCGCCAGCGGGATCGCCTGGTTCTGGATAGGAGTGGGCTGTGTGAAGTTGGCGCGTTCAAGCGCTTCGTTCAGTGCTGGGGCAAGTCCCAGCATGTCAAAGTCGAACAAGATTCATTCCTTTTTGATCCGGTACAGCGTTCCGCACCAGACAAGAGCGTAAGGCCACGCCAACAGCGCGACCGGCAGGGTTTCTGCGAAGTCTCGGGGCATACAGGCGAGTCCTGTATGTCCGGCCGTCGCATCAAGAACCCTGCGTGAAGGGGAACTAGGAGAGTTGTGGTGCGCTGTGGGGGCTGAAGGCCCAATAGCTCACGCGTCAGCGCTATCGTCGGGCGCTAATGCGCGTTTGGTCTGAGATTGTCAAGCTTTGGTTCTGCGCCGATGGGTCGGCAATCCACTGATGCCAATTGGATGTGTTCAGGTTTTCTTAATCTCGACCGTAAGTCGCCCGTTGCGTCGCCGTTGCGCAAATCATTGACTTTGCGCGCTTTTCTTCGTATAAAATGTGCCATGCTAGAAGAAGTGGGCAACGGTCGCGGGGAAACCCGGCGGCCGTTTTTCGTTTCTCTCGTGCGGAAACACTCACGCATGAGGTCACAGGCAAACATGACTTTGATTACCCCGGAAGAGCGGATGTCCCAGACGGCGGAACTTTTGCAGTCGCTGGAGACATCCATTCGCGGTTTGCGGCAAGCAGCGGAAGAACTGCGCAGGCAGATCGGTGCCGGGGAGGATGCAGACCTTGCCGGAACAGGCAAGCAACTCGGGCAGCTAGAGGGGCTGATCCGCAGTTGCCAGAAAGTGGAGACAAGCTTTGTCGAACAACATCACAGACAAGCCGGAATTGCCCAAGGGGGCTATGCGCTCGACCTTGAGCGCGCTCGATTTGAAATCGGGTGCAGGTTGGCTCGCCTCCGCAGATGCTGCGGTTCGGGAGAGATTTCTGAGTGAGATCGGGGAGGGGGGGCTTTGTGCCCTCCCTTTCCTGTTCGAGTTCTGGGCGCTGCCGCATCAGTTGCCGCCCGAGGGTGACTGGAGGTCTTGGGTGATCATGGGAGGACGCGGCGCGGGCAAGACTCGGGCCGGGGCCGAATGGGTCCGGTCGATGGTTGAGGGTTCAAAGCCGCTGGACAGGGGTGAGGCCAGTCGTGTGGCTTTAGTTGGTGAAAACTTCGATCAGGTGCGCGATGTGATGATTTTTGGTGATAGCGGGATTCTGCAGTGTTCGCCGCCGGATCGTCGACCTGCTTGGAAGGCATCGGAACGGAAACTGGTCTGGCCCAACGGGGCCGAGGCGCAGGCGTTTTCGGCCCATGACCCTGAGGGGCTGCGCGGGCCGCAGTTCGATGCGGCCTGGGTGGATGAGTTGGCCAAGTGGAAGAAGGCCGGTGAGACTTGGGATATGTTGCAATTTGCGTTGCGGTTGGGGAACGGCCCCGGGTCTGTGTGACCACCACGCCGCGCAATGTGAAGGTGTTGAAGGATTTGCTGGCGTCTCCGTCCACCGTGCAGACCCATGCACCAACTGAGGCGAACCGGGCCAATCTGGCGGCGTCCTTTCTGGACGAGGTGCGCGCGCGGTATGCAGGTACGCGGCTGGGACGGCAGGAGTTGGACGGGGTGCTGCTGTCGGATGCCGAAGGAGCGCTGTGGACCGGTTCGATGCTGGAGGCGGCGCGCTGTGTGCAGGTGCCCGAGTTGGATCGCATCGTGGTGGCGCTGGACCCGGCGGTGACGGCAGGGGCGGATGCGGATGCCTGTGGGATCGTGGTCGTGGGGGCTCAGCTACAGGGGCCGCCCGAGGAGTGGCGGGCCTATGTGCTGGCCGACCGGACGGTGCAGGGCGTTGGCCCGGCTGGCTGGGCGCAGGCGGCGATTGACGCGATGGATGCGCTATGGCTTTGATGCCATCGAGCGGGACGGAGTGCTGATGTTCCAGATGCGCGATGGGCGCCAGGCGGTTGAACTGGGCGTTGATGTGTTGGCCGAAAGTCCTGATATCGAAGGTCAGTTTGAGTTTCGAAGAGAAGCCGAAGCCGAATTAACAGGGCGCGTGCGGTTAAGGTTCGTTCAATCGGATGCTGACCACGATGTGGTTACGGAAGAGGCCGTATTGCCCGACGCGCGGACACATGCGGTATCTGAAAATGAGATGCCTTTGTCGATGACGCGCGTCGAGGGTCGCCAAACCGCAGAACGTTGGTTGAGCGAAGCGAGAACCTCACGCGACACGGCTAGGTTTGCCTTGCCGCCATCGATGCTCCATCTGGGCGCAGGGGATGTAGTCAGATTAAGCAGAGCGGGTGAAGGTAACCTTTATCGCATCGATCGACTTGAGCAGGCTGAACTACAATTGGCTGAGGCGGTTCGAATTGAGCCAAGTGTCTATACGCCATCCGACCTGCCGGACGACGTTGTGACAGCCACACCCTTCGTTGCGCCGGTTCCTGTTTTTCCCGTGTTCATGGACCTGCCACTTATCACCGGTTCAGAGAAGCCCCATGCCCCATATCTCGCCACGTCGGCGGAACCTTGGCCCGGCAGTGTCGCGGTCTATTCGGCCGCAAATGACGAAGATTATAACCTGCAAGAAGTGATTTCGGGGCAGGCTGTCATCGGCTTTACCGAGACCCCCATGCTGCGCGCGAGTGCCGGAGTTTGGGATGAAGGTGCACCGTTGCGCGTCAACCTAATCGACGGCGTTCTTGAGTCTCGTCCGCGCGAGTCGCTGCTAAACGGCGCCAATCTGGCGGCAATCGGCGATGGAACACCCGGGAATTGGGAAGTTTTCCAATTTGCCTATGCCGCCCTGCAAGGTACCGGTGCCTATAGCTTGTCAGGCCGCTTGCGGGGACAACTGGGGACAGACGCACTTATTCCGGACGTCTGGCCCGAGGATTCGATGTTTGTGCTGCTGGATCAGCGTGTCTATCAGACCAACCTGCAACGGTCCGAGCGTAGAGTAAGCAAGCACTACCGTATCGGTCCAGCGACTCGTGGTTACGATGACCCGTCATTTGTTCACTTGGTCGAGGCGTTCGAAGGTAACGGATCGCGACCATACTCTCCGGTGCATCTGAGGGCTATGGAATCGGCTGCTGGTGATAAGTTCTCTTGGATACGTCGCACCCGTCTGGATGGGGACGATTGGACTGGTATGGATGTACCATTAGCAGAGGAAAGCGAATCTTATTTGGTTCAGATTCGCGCGAATGGCTCTTTGGTACGAGAGCACGTCGTGAATCAACCGAACTGGATCTATACTGGTTCTATGAAAACGACGGATAGCATAAGCGGTCCTTACGAAGTGTCGGTGGCCCAAGTCTCGGCCAGTTACGGACCGGGATTGCCAGCCAAACTCACATTTGGATAAAACGGCCGATGCGCCCAGTCCTGCACGGAGATTTAAGCGCAGCGGCGCGAGCCTTGCTGGCCGCGCCGCCAAACGAAAGGGACCGCCTGTGCATTCGTATGATGCAGGAAGCGGAACTGGCCGATAGGCATGTCAGCCAGACGGGTAAACTGCACCCTGTATTTGGCAATGGATCTCTCATGGCCGTCGCCCGAAATCGAAGACTTGCGAATGAGCCCAGCTTTGACGACCTGCAATATTGTAAATGTTTTGAAATGGTTATCAGGCGCTTGATCCACTTTAAGATCAACCGGATGCGCAACTGACGCATTTGGTGGCGGCGAGATCAAGGAGCAATCGACCTTCTGGAATTTCGTCGCCACAGTCTTCGCAAAAACCGAATTCGCCGTCTTGAATGCGGATCAAAGCGGATTGCAACCTGCGGGTTTCAACATCACGATTTGCCTGTTGGGCTTTTGCCATCGCTTGATTTTGCAATGCGTCCATTCGGCTGAGGCGCCCGATTGCCTGCTGATCCAATTCGACAACGGATTGAGCCTCTTTCTCGGATGCAGAATGTTCTGCCAGCGCGGCTAACCGTGCCTCGATTCTTGATTTAAAACCGGCCAAATCAGGTTCATTCATTTTCGTTACCCTGCTGATCACGGGTTTGCGTTTGGTGTTTTTCCAACTAAATGGCATTCTAGGCGCAGCAAAGGAACAAAGCCCATGTTGGAAAAGCGCAGTCAGGTTACACCTGTCGATCCTGTTTGGAACCGTATTACGACCGAAGCCCAGGTGGCGGTTGAAAACGAACCGTTGATGGGAGGACTGGTTCATGCCTGTATCCTGCACCACCGTAGTCTTGAGCGTGCCCTGTCGTACAGGATTTCCGCCAAGCTGAGCTCGAACGAAATGTCGATGATGGTTCTGCGCGAAATCGTGGACGAAGCCTATGCCGACGATCCTTCGTTGATCGAGGCAGCGCGGGCCGATTTGATGGCCGTTTATGAACGTGACCCTGCGTGCCATCGTCTGTTGCAGCCGATCCTTTATTTTAAAGGTTACCAGGCGATGCAGGCCTATCGTGTGGCGCATTGGCTGTGGACAAAAGGTCGTCATGACCTTGCGTATTTCTTCCAGATGCGCTCGTCCGAGATTTTTGGGATAGACATCCACCCGGCCGCCAAGATCGGAAAAGGGATCATGATTGATCATGCCCACTCCATCGTAATTGGTGAGACGGCTGTTGTCGGAGACAACGTGTCGATGCTGCATTCGGTTACGCTGGGCGGCACCGGCAAAGAAGAAGAGCAGCGTCATCCCAAGATCGGTGATGGTGTTCTGATCGGGGCCGGGGCCAAGGTTCTTGGCAATATCGAAGTTGGTCATTGCAGTCGTATCGCCGCCGGATCGGTCGTTTTGCAGGAAGTTCCCGCCTGCAAGACCGTAGCGGGTATTCCAGCCAAGATCGTCGGAGAGGCCGGCTGTGACCAGCCGGCAATCTCGATGGATCACATGCTGGGCAAAAACCAGTAGCAACCACATATGTTCGAAATTATGGCGCGTCTGAAATGGCGCGCCATATGTGTTTCAGCTCCTAGATGTCTCTGATAATTCGCAAGTAACATGCTTTAATTTGAACTGTTCCAAAGCTGCTGATCCGGGGTGAATATCTACAACATGCGCCCCGAGAGCAACGCGGGTTTTTCCGTATCCGGTTTTCGAATTTTCTTAGGCTTATAGCATAGTTGCCGCAGTGCAGGTCGTTAAAAGAACTAACTGCATTAGACCGGTCCTTGGACAGATCCAAGGAGTTGTCATCCCGAGCCTGAAAAACAAATTGGCTGTTTTCTAGCAGGCTAGTTTCATTAAGCGTAACTTTATTCGCTGGTGCGTTTTCGCACGACCTTCCCTGTTTTGGTTTTATCAAAAACGCAATTCCAAGACTGCCCGTTTGTCCTGCCGCTTAGTTCGATCAATCGGCTTCACAGCGGCTTCCCATAATCGGTTGCAAATTCAATCCACTTTACTTCGGGCAAAACAAAAGCCCCGCCAATGTGGCGGGGCTTTTTTTAGTGACGAAAGGCTTAGAAATCAGGCCAACATGACCATCGGATTTTCCAGATTGTCTACGATGGCGTTCATGAGTTCTGCACCAAGTGCACCGTCAATCACTCGGTGATCAACCGACATGGTAACTGACATAACAGTGGCCACTGTTAGTTCGCCGTCATCGCCGACAACGGGTTTTTTCACGCCTGCGCCGACGGCAAGAATTCCAGCATGCGGCGGGTTCACGATCGCGTCGAAATTGTCGATGCCAAACATGCCCAGGTTCGAGATGGCAAATGTGCCCCCCTGGTATTCATGCGGCGCCAGCTTGCGTTCTCGCGCACGTGCAGCCAAGTCCTTCATCTCTGCTGAAAGCGCAGACAGCGACTTCATGTCGGCGTCCTGCAAAACCGGTGTGAACAGACCGCCTTCGATTGCAACTGCAACAGCCACATCCGAAGGCTTCAGCTGCAGAACACGGTCCTCGGCCCAAACTGCGTTACAAGCCGGAACCTGCTGCAACGCATTGGCGACAGCTTTTATAACGAAGTCGTTGACGCTCAACTTAACGCCCCGTCCCTCTAGCTGCTTGTTCAACTGGCTGCGGAACTTGAGCAGCGCGTCCAGTTTGATGTCTCGGCGCAGGTAGAAGTGCGGAATGGTCTGCTTTGCTTCGGACAAACGCGCGGCGATGGTTTTGCGCATGCCGTCGAGTTTGATCTCCTCGTATTCGCGACCTTCATACATTCTGGCCACAGCATCCGCCGATGGACCAGCCGGAGCGGCGGCAGCCGGGGCTGCTGCGGCAGGAGCAGGCGCAGCAACCGGAGCAGTTGCGGTTGCGCCTTCGACATCTGCCTTAACGATACGACCATGCGGGCCAGAGCCAGCGATCTGGGCTAGGTCCAGACCCTTCTGCGCAGCTATCCGACGAGCCAAAGGCGAGGCGAAAATACGACCGCCATCTGCTTTGGCCGGAGCCGCCGGGGCAGGGGCAGGCGCCTCGGACGCCACTGGGGCTGCCTCTTTGTCCGCAGCAACTGCCGGGGCAGCCGCAGGTGCAGCGGCAGGCGTGGATGTAATGTCATCCGAGCTTTCGCCATCTTCCAGAAGAACTGCAATGGCGGTGTTTACTTTGACCCCTTCGGTACCTTCAGGGATAAGGATCTTACCGATTGTGCCTTCGTCGACGGCCTCGAACTCCATCGTGGCCTTGTCGGTTTCGATCTCGGCCAGCAGATCACCGGACGAAACAGTATCGCCTTCCTTGACCAGCCATTTGGCAAGCGTGCCTTCCTCCATGGTCGGTGAAAGGGCGGGCATCAGAATTTCTGTGGGCATCTGTCTGTCGCTCCTTACCGGTAGGTCACTTGTTTGACGGCGGCGATCACCTCGTCGGTGGTCACAAGCGCTAGTTTTTCTAGGTTTGCCGCATAGGGCATCGGAACATCCTTACCGGTGCAATTGATGACCGGTGCGTCGAGGTAATCGAACGCCTCTTGCATCACTACGGACGAGATGTAGCTGCCGACTGAACCTTGCGGCCAACCTTCTTCGACGGTGACCAGACGGTTCGTCTTCATCACCGAATTGATGATAGCACCGGTGTCCATCGGTCGAATGGTGCGCAGGTCGATCACCTCGGCGTTGATGCCTTCTTCGGCCAGTTTGTCGGCGGCTTCCAATGCAAACTGCATACCTATGCCAAAGCTGACGATGGTCACGTCAGAACCTTCGCGCCAGATGCGCGCTTTGCCCAGTGGGATGGTCAAGTCATCCACTTGCGGAACGTCGAATGTACGGCCGTAAAGGATTTCGTTTTCCAGAAATACCACGGGGTTGGGATCGCGGATCGCGGATTTCAACAGACCTTTGGCGTCTGCAGCTGAATAGGGCATCACCACTTTGAGGCCCGGCACCTGCATATACCATGCAGCGTAATCCTGCGAGTGCTGTGCACCTACACGCGCTGCAGCACCGTTGGGTCCGCGGAAGACGATAGGGCAGCCCATTTGGCCACCGGACATATAGAGAGTCTTGGCAGCAGAGTTGATGATTTGGTCAATCGCCTGCATGGCGAAGTTGAAGGTCATAAACTCGACAATCGGTTTCAGACCGCCGAAGGCCGAGCCGACCGCGATGCCGGTAAAGCCGTGCTCGGTGATCGGAGTGTCGATCACGCGTTTGGGGCCAAATTCGTCCAGCAAACCTTGGGAGATTTTGTAAGCGCCCTGATACTCGGCAACTTCCTCACCCATCAGAAACACATCTTCGTCCGAACGCATTTCCTCGGCCATGGCGTCGCGCAAGGCTTCGCGGACCGTTTCAGACTTCATCTCTGCCTCCGCCGGCCAGTCCGGAGACAGATCCACCACCGGGGCTGCAGGTGCAGCAGCAGCGGCAGGCGCGGGGGCTTCAACCAATACCGCGGCAGCTTCGGCGACAGCTGCAGGGGCAGCTGAGGGAAGTGCAGATGCGTCTTCGCCTTCTTCGACTAGGATCGCGATAGGTGTGTTCACCTTGACCCCTTCGGAGCCCTCAGCGATCAGGATTTTGCCGACAATACCTTCATCAACGGCTTCAAACTCCATCGTAGCCTTATCGGTTTCGATTTCGGCCATGATGTCGCCGGAAGAAACGGTATCGCCTTCCTTGACCAGCCATTTGGCCAATGTGCCCTCTTCCATCGTAGGCGAGAGTGCGGGCATGAGAATTTCGGTTGCCATGTCTTATTCGTCCTCTCAGGCGTAAATGTCGGTCCAGAGCTCGTCCAGCGACGGCTCGGGGCTTTCTTTTGAGAATTCGGCGGCCTCGTTGACGATCTCTTTGATCTCTTTGTCGATCGCCTTCAAATCGTCTTCGGTCGCGTGTTTGCCGGTCAGAAGCAGCTCGCGCACGTGTTCGATCGGGTCGCTTTGTTCGCGAACTTTCTGAACCTCTTCCCGCGTGCGGTACTTGGCCGGATCAGACATTGAGTGGCCGCGATAGCGGTAGGTTTTGATCTCAAGAATGTAAGGGCCTTTGCCCGCGCGACAGTGGGCGACGGCTTTCTCGCCTGCAGCTTTAACTGCAAGAACATCCATGCCGTCGACCATTTCACCAGGTATCCCGAAGGCTTGACCACGATGGTAAATGTCAGGGGAAGACGTCGAGCGTGCTTGCGCTGTGCCCATGGCATATTGGTTGTTCTCAATCACGAAAACCACCGGCAGTTCCCAAAGCGCTGCCATGTTGAAGGTTTCATAAACCTGACCTTGGTTTGCAGCACCATCACCGAAATAGGTAAACGTTACGCCGTCGTTTCCTTTATATTTGTCGGCAAACGCAAGGCCAGCACCAAGAGGCACCTGTGCGCCGACGATGCCGTGGCCGCCATAGAAATGCTTTTCTTTCGAGAACATGTGCATCGAGCCGCCCTTGCCTTTGGAAAGGCCCCCAATGCGTCCGGTCAATTCGGCCATAACGCCGCCCGGCTCCATCCCGCAGGCCAACATGTGACCGTGGTCGCGGTACGACGTGATGCGTTTGTCACCTTCCTTGGCTGCGGCCTCAAGGCCCACAACAACGGCTTCCTGTCCGATATAAAGGTGGCAGAAACCACCAATCAGCCCCATGCCGTAAAGTTGACCCGCTTTTTCTTCGAATCGACGGATCAGTAGCATTTCCCGGTAATAGGTTTTAAGCTCTTCTGCAGAAACGTTTGGTTTCTTTGTGGTTTTTCGCGCAGCCATTGTGGCGATCTCCCCCTTTCGGACAGATAGTTTAGCGTTAAACTATCTCATAAAGCATTTCCTGCTTTCTGGCGAGGGTAAATGTGACGCGGCGTCGTTTCGTGCGGGTTCAGGCCAGTCTTAACGGCGAAATGATCGAATCAAGCAGATTTTCACAGGAAAAATCTTGCTCTGGATCAGCGGATGACGATTTCATCCGCGCGTATCATGCCAAGAACTGAGCGTGCTTGTTGATCCAGCAGATCAAGATCCAGATAAGTATCGGACAAACGGCGGGTCAGGTTTTCCATCTCGATGATCTCGGATTCAAGCTTGGCCAGATCCTGTGACAGGGCGTCCCGTTCCGCTGCAATCTCGACCCGTCTGAACAGGCCATAGTCGCCTTGCACAGCAGCGAAGGTGAAATAAACACCCAACATAAACGCTACCATGAAGAAAACGACTGCACCCAAACCGGGCCGATGGGAACGGGACACTCTGTTAACCGCCGTATGAATTGCCTCAATAACGTGCCCTTTTTGGGCATCTGCGAACACTATGTCATAGGTGATTCGGGTTGTGAATCCCTGGATCCGCACTTTTTTTAATTTGTTGACGGTTGAAACTCATCGCCATGTTTCCAAGGCCTGATTGCGGGTTAACGTCTGCTCTTCCATACAGGCCCAATAGAACATTGCGTCCGCACTGCCGCCTGCTGAGAGGTTCGGCTCGCATGTCGCGTCTCGTTTTTTCAGCCATGCGCGCTGTTCATCAAGTAGAATCTGCCCATCGCCGCGTGCATCTGCTAAGGGCTTTACCTCGCTCCAAAGCCGATTCAATTCTCTGTCGGCTATCTCCCATTTGTCTTTGGCGCAGAAATTGGCATCCATTTGAGTTTGTCCACCGCAACTAGATTGCGCATCGGCAAGTACGGGAAACAGAGCCACGATCAGGCAAACAAACATCCTCATGCAAAAACCCCGCCTAAAGTGGGGATTTTAACATGTGTTCAGGAACACAACCAAATTGGGTAAGGATTAACCTTCCAGCGCAGCGACCCCGGGCAAGGTCTTACCTTCCATCCACTCCAAGAATGCCCCGCCCGCTGTAGAAATATACGAGAAGTCCTTCGCAGCCCCCGAAGCATTCAACGCGGCAACCGTGTCTCCACCGCCTGCGACGGAAATCAACTGTCCGGATCTGGTCAAGGCTGCGGCTTTTAGCGCAGCGGCATTGGTAGCGGTGTCGAAAGGTTCGATTTCAAACGCGCCCAGGGGGCCATTCCAAATCAGCGTCTTACTTTTGCCGAAGATGTCGGTGATTGCGGCAACACTTTCTGGACCTGCGTCCAGGATCATGCCTTCATCCGTGCATTGGTCGACAGGCAGCACTTGATGCGGCGCGTTTGCTTCGAACTTTTCCGCGACAACAATGTCCGTCGGCAGGACGATGGTGCAGCCCGTGCTTTCGGCCTTGGCAAGAATCTCAACCGCAGTGTCTTTCATCGTTGTTTCCGCCAGTGACTTACCCACATTTAGGCCTTTGGCGACCAAGAAGGTGTTCGCCATGCCACCACCGATTACGAGATAATCCACCTTGTCGATCAAGTTGCCCAACAGTTCCAGCTTGGTCGATACTTTCGCGCCACCGACAACCGCTGTAACAGGGCGCTTGGGCGCGCCCAATGCGCCTTCCAGCGCCTCTAGCTCGGCCTGCATCAGGCGACCGGCGCAAGCAGGCAGAAGGCGTGCGATGGCCTCGGTCGAGCTGTGGGCGCGGTGGGCGGCCGAAAAAGCGTCGTTGCAATAGACGTCGCCCAGTTTGGCCATTCCAGCGGCCAGATCGAAGTCGTTCTTGGTCTCAGCCGCGTGAAAGCGGGTATTCTCTAGCAACAGAACCTGACCGGGTTGCAGCGCTTCGGCGGCCAGTTCAGTTTCGGTGCCAACGCAATCTGCCGCGAATAGGACAGATGCGCCAAAGGCGTTCTCAAGGGTAGGTATAAGCTGCTTTAGCGACAGGTTCTCGCGCCGTTCGCCACCGGGACGCCCGAAATGGGCAAGCAGGATGGGTTTGCCGCCAGCAGCAAGGATATCCTTGACCGTCGGAACGATGCGCTGAATACGGGTTGCGTCCGTCACGACGCCATCCACAACTGGCACGTTGATGTCGACGCGCACCAGCACGCGTTTACCGTTCAGGTCCATGTCGTCCAGTGTTTTCCAGCCCATCGTGCGATCCTCGGATTTTCAAAACAGATTTAGGCGGTTCTTTTCCTGCATTTTGCCCTCAGGTCAATGCGTCACTTGGCTTTCACGGCCACGCATCATAGGTATTTGCGCAAGACAAACGACAGGAGGGCCTCATGGCCGAGATCAAGGATCCCGAAAACACGATCATCATCGAACTGAAGGACGGCAATGTCGTCATCGAGCTGCTGCCGGACGTGGCCCCGCAACACAGTGCCCGCATGAAGGAACTGGCGCGCGGTGGTGAATATGACAACGTGGCCTTCCACCGTGTGATCGACGGCTTCATGGCGCAGACAGGCGACGTGCAGCACGGGGACATGGAAGACGGTTTCAACCTGCGTATGGCAGGCACCGGGGGCTCATCGCTACCGAACGTACCGGCGGAATTCTCAAAGCTGCCGCATGACCGTGGCACACTTGGTGCTGCGCGCTCACAGAACCCGGATTCGGCCAACTCGCAGTTCTTCATTAACTTCAAGGACAACCACTTCCTGAACGGTCAGTACACCGTTTATGGCCGTGTGATCGACGGGATGGAGCATGTTGACGCCATCGTTCGTGGCGAGCCGCCTGCGAGCCCTGACCGCATGATCAGTGTCAAGGTCGCGGCTGATGCATAAGCTTGCGGTTGCTTTTACCCTGCTGGCCAGCCCTGCGCTGGCGACAGGGCTTCAGATCGAGATCGAAGGTGAGGGTGCCAACGGCACCGTTACCGTAGACCTGTTCGAAGATCTCGCCCCGAAACATGTCGAACAGATCAGCGCTCTGGCTGCGGAAGGCAAATACGATGGCGTAGTATTCCACCGCGTGATCGATGGCTTCATGGCGCAGACTGGCGATGTCGAATTTGGGCGCGTCGGCGGCGATATGCGCCGCGCCGGTACAGGTGGATCTGATCGCCCCGATTTGCCGGCAGAGTTCTCGGACTTCAACTATGACCGTGGGGTCGTAGGAATGGCGCGGGCGCAGGATCCAGACAGTGCGAACTCGCAATTCTTTATCATGTTCGAGCCGGGCCCATTCCTGAACGGCCAATATACGGTCGTTGGTCAGGTCACGGATGGCATGGACGTAGTTGATGCGATCAAACGGGGCGACGGCCCCAACGGTGCTGTGATCGGTCAGCC
Organism: Ruegeria sp. CK1; assembly: GCF_056536545.1. Taxonomy (NCBI): domain Bacteria; kingdom Pseudomonadati; phylum Pseudomonadota; class Alphaproteobacteria; order Rhodobacterales; family Roseobacteraceae; genus Ruegeria; species Ruegeria sp. CK1. Next base: position 309,977 of record NZ_JBQFPX010000002.1, on the reverse strand, counting down.
GGACGTGATGAAAACGGTCACTGTCACAGAGTGATTTTAAAAGCCCCGATGCGTTCAGTTTCGGGGCTTTTGGAACTTAGTCGTCGCCCATTGCTTGCCAGATGAGCGCCCCAATCGCAGCACCGATTAGTGGGGCAACCCAGAACAGCCAGAGCTGCGCCAAGGCGGGACCATCTGCAAAAAGGGCTACGCCGGTTGACCGCGCTGGGTTTACAGACGTGTTCGTCACCGGGATTGAAATCAGGTGAATGAGCGTCAAGCACAGACCGATGGCGATAGGTGCGAACCCGTCGGGTGCAAAATTGGATGTTGCGCCAAGAATGACCACGATGAAGAACGCCGTCAGCACGATTTCGATCACCAACGCGGACATCATCGAATAGCCTTCGGGCGATGCTTCACCATATCCGTTCGTTGCAAAGCTGCCCACGCCTTCGAACCCCGGTGCGCCACTGACGATCAAATACAAGACGGCCGCGGCGGCAATCGCGCCAATCACCTGCGCGATCCAATAGGGGACCAAGTCCTTTGCCGGAAACCTGCCGCCGATCATCAGGCCCAGGCTAACCGCCGGGTTGAAATGCCCGCCCGAGATGTGACCGACCGCATATGCCATGGTCAGAACCGTCAGGCCGAAAGCAAAGGAAACACCCAGCCAGCCTATGCCCACATCGGCAACGCCTGCTGCAAGAACGGCACTGCCGCAGCCGCCCAGCACCAACCAGAACGTGCCGAAGAACTCGGCCATAAGTTTTGATGACATGAAAAATCCTCCAGAAAACACTGATTTAAGGTTAATTCAAAAATCAAAATTTGTGCAATAGTGAGAAGGAAGAGGGCATTTCTCAGTTGCACTAGCGTGAGGTTGGACAGACCGCCGGAGCTTAATGCCAGCTGATTGGGTCCAGCCGAAACAGTTTGGACAATTGGTCATACACCTCTGGTACCGAGGTTTTCAATTCGTGGGGTTGTTCGAAAAAGACCTCGACCGAGACGGCAAAGAATTCTTCGTGCCCCACAGCACCGTAGGGGTCAATCACAGTGTGTCGGCCGTGTTCGACGGCGCGCACATGCGCGTCATAGGCAGTCAGAAAGACACGTTCCCACTCAGCAAAACTTTGCCCATCGCTCAGGATCGGGACGCCGTTGGTGCCCCCAGAAAGGTCGTCGACTTGGTGGGCGAACTCGTGCAGCACAACGTTCTGCCCATCGTGATCGTTCGCCGCCCCTCGTTTGCTGTGCGACCAAGACAAGATCACGGGCCCCCGATCCCAGCTTTCACCGGTCCGGATAATTTCTTTCTCGCTAACGACATAGCCGTCTTGCCTGCGTTGCCGCGATTTGAAAGCATTGGGATAGATCAGAATAGTCGTCAGGTGGTCGTACCATTGGTCGCTGTTGACCAGCAGCAGGCTGGCTTGCGCGGCAATGGCCAACTGCATCTCTTCCGTAACTTCAAGCCCATCGCAACCGTGGAACTTTACCTGGTTCAGAAACAGGTTCACTTTGCCATCCAGCTTGGCCCGAAGATCGGTGGGCAAACGTCGGATGAGTGGCACTTGCTGTTCAATCACAGTGCGCTGATGCTCGGTTAGTGGCGTTGCCAGCAATTGCTCACGGGCCTGGCTTTTCGACCAATGGCGGTACAGAAAAAAGCCAGCCACGATCAGCAGTATTGAAAAAAAGATCAACATTCCGAAACCCTATACCGACCACGACGGGCAGCAAGGGCAAAAGAAAACGTCGCAGTGTAACCTGCGACGTTTGCTAATTGACATATGGGTCAGTGTTACTGCTTGACCTCTGCCGCCGGGTTGGCGCCTGACTTGGCGCTGCGACCCGGGTTCAGCGGGTCGTCCTGACGCTGCACCGAACCTTCGAAATGCGCGCCGCTTTCGATAGCGATGGTCTTGTGGATGATGTCGCCTTCGACGCGTGCAGTCGAGGTCAGGCGCACTTTCAAACCACGCACGCGGCCCACGATGCGGCCGTTAATGACAACGTCATCGGCGGTGACTTCGCCTTTGATAGTCGCGGTTTCACCGATGGTCAGCAGATGCGCGCGGATGTCGCCTTCGACCGTCCCTTCGACTTGGATGTCGCCGGTGGTCTTTAGGTTCCCAGTGATGTGCAGATCCGAGGACAGTACCGACGCCGGAGGCTTGGGCTTGGGCGCGGTGCTGGCCTTGCTTTCCGTTGGGGCAGGTGCCGCAGGTGTCGCCGGAGCGGCAGGTTTTGCCGTCTCAGCGGTGCTCGGTGCGGGCTCGTTGATTTTGTTCTTAGAAAACATTTCTCGCAGCCTTGATGTAAGTCATTGGGTTAACAGGTTTTCCGTTTGCGCGTACTTCATAGTGCAGATGCGTGCCGGTAGACCGTCCGGTGCTACCCATATCAGCAATATGATCCCCGCGCGAGACCCTTTGACCAACCTTCACCCGGATCTTGGTGTTGTGTGCGTAAAGTGTCTCGATTCCGAACGCGTGCTTGATTTTAACTAACCGCCCAAAGCCGGATTGCCAGCCTGCATGGGTAACCACACCGTCGGCGGTGGCAAAAATGTCGGTGCCGTGGGGGCCAGCAAAATCAGCGCCATTGTGCATACGTCGACCGCCGGTCTTGGGGTCACGTCGTGTGCCGAAGCCGCTGGTAAAGCGAACGACGTCGCGTACCGGACTGGCAAATGGGGCTTTTTCTGCGGCGATGCGGTAAAGGTTCAGCTGGTCCATCTGTTGCAGCAGTACGTTCGCGCGGATTTCGTCGGGGGTCAGGTCCTCACCGCGCGTGCTGAAAGAGATAGGGGTGAGGGGGCCACCCATGCCGCTGTACCCACGGCGAACTTCTTCGATAATGCGGTCGGTCGGCATACCGGCCTCGCGGAACATCTTGTCCAGTGGTTCAACCGAGATGACCATCGCCTCTTCGAGTTGGCGGAAAATCTCGTCACTGCGTTCCTGCATAAGCTGGATTTCCAGCTCAAGTTCTTGGCGCTGATCAAACGCGTCCTGAGCGTCCGAAGCGATTTGGTCCCGTTCGGCCGCTGTTCGTACCAGTGCCTCGGTCATGAAATTCATCTGCTCGGGGTGGGCAACGGCGGTCACATACATGTCACCGTCATCGGTCTCGACCTGCATGTCCGCCAATTCGGTCCTGGCTTCCTCGCGCTGCTTCATCGTCGTGCGCAGGGTGGTCTGGATGACCTCGATTCCAGTCTCCAATTCGCGGCGGCGGTTTTCCGAGGCCAGAAGCTCGGATTGCATCGCCGAAATCTGTTCAAGCGCTGTATTGAAGCGATCCTGGGCAGCCAGCGCCTCTTGCGCGCGAGCATCACGTTCGGCGGACAAGATGTTCAGACGTTCCTGATATGTCGCCTGATCCCGCTTGGCCTGCTCGCGGAAGTTACCCGATCCGATGCTGTCCATCAGTAGGATCGCAGTGGCGACCGCTGTCCAGCCCACGATTACGGCAACCCCGGCGACAGCAGCAATCTGCGTTTCCGAACTCAGTCGGATAAAGCGTGTATCGTTGTCAGATTTAAGAAAGACCCGGCGCTCCGGGAACTGCCGCTCAAGCAGTGAGTGTAATTTGATTGCCAGACGTGTTCGCACGCGTCTATACCTCTCATCCCCAAGATCGGGACCGGTCATGAGTGATCGCCGTCCCTTGGACGCATTGCATAGAGGGCGCGCGTGCTTTGGGCAAGAATGTTGACTAGTTCACATATGAAACCATCTTTTTCCTGCCAATTCTCGGCGGGAAATTGCCGATAACGTCAAGTTGAGCGTGATTATTCAGCGGCGCCTGGCGGAGGCAGGTCTTCGGTCAGCGGCCAGTAAAAATCGGGTGGCAACCCAGCCTCGGCGCGTTTTTCTTCGTTGAAAGGTGGTTTAAGGGCACCGTGGAAATAGCGTCTGACCAATAGATGAAACACGACTTTGGGGTCGGCATTTTCGCGCCCGCAAAGGAAATGGAACCACTTGGAACCGTAGGCTACATGGCCGACTTCTTCGGCGTAGATAACCTCAAGCGCCGCGATGGCCTGATCTGCCTTGGCCTTACGGAAAATGTTGATCATACCGGGAGTGACGTCCAGCCCGCGTGCCTCCAGAACCATAGGGACAACAGCCAGACGCCCCATGAGGTCTTCGGCGGTATCCTCAGCGGCGCGCCACATCCCCGCATGTGCGGGCAGGGCGCCGTAGTGGCTGCCCATTGCCTCAAGACAATCGCAGACCATCTCAAAATGACGCGATTCCTCTTCGGCGCATTTGACCCAGTCGTCGTAAAACCCGATAGGCATCGGCACATGACCAAAGCGGGCGATGATGTCCCAGTGCAGATCGACCGCGTTCAACTCGATATGCGCAACCGCATGCAGCAGGGCGATCCGCCCTTCCTCAGTTCCAGGTTTGCGCTTGGGGACTTCGCGCGGAGATAGCAGTTCAGGTTTGTCTGGTCGCGCAGGTTGCAGCGGGGGCGTCGCGGTCCCGATTTCAATCGTAGGGGCATCCCCCTTGCGCGATGCAAACCACGCCGCGGCATGACGCTTGGACAGGGCGGTCTTTTCCCGGCCATCCGCCGTGGTCAAAACTTCGGTCGCCATCTGGGTCAGTGTTTTAGACACCGCGCTTCTCCATTTACGTGATTGCGCGGGTCTTAGACCGGATGGCGACCGTGGTCGAGGGGTTCATAGGGCGCGGACGGCCTCTAGTACTTCATCCACGTGGCCAGGAACTTTGACTTTGCGCCAAACCTTGGCGATCTTGCCTTCGGCGTCGATTATGAAGGTCGAACGCTCAATACCCATCGACTTTCGCCCGTACATATTCTTTTCGACCCACACGCCGTAGTCCTCGCATACGGTCGAACCTTCATCCGACAACAGCGGTGTCGTCAGGTTGTGTTTGGCAACGAATTTGTCGTGCTTGGCCACGCTGTCCCGCGAAATGCCGAACACTTGGGCGCCCGCATCTGCAAAGTCTTGAAGTTGTTCCGAGAAACCGATGGATTCCTTCGTGCAGCCCGGCGTATCATCACGAGGATAGAAGAATAGAACGACGGTGCCACCGCGTAGGTCGGAAAGCGCGACCTCGCCGCCTCCGTCGCGGGGTAAAGTGAAATCAGGGGCTATGTCTGAAACGTCGGGCATTGGAAACTCCGCTAAAGTTTTTTAAGGGCTGCCCGACATCATAGGGCGGCACGGGCGGGTTGGAAGGCGTGGAAAGAAAATTGGTTCAGCACGAAGAAAAAAGTGCGACGCAGCCGGAGAAACCCCGGAACCGTCGATCGCGCCGTCGCAAAGCTGCGCATTTTTCCGGCTGGACGCTTCTGTCACTGGGCCTTCTTGTGTTTGCGGGCTGGTTTTTTTTGTTCGGTCAGAACTTGCACGCGCCTGAATGGCTGCAAAAAAAAGTTGAGGATCGTCTTGAGCAAAGTCTCGGTGGGCTACAATTTCGCTTTGGCGACGCCAGCTTTATTGTGAACGAAGAGTGGCGCCCTCGGCTCCTGTTGACAGATGTAACAATCAGCGACGCAGCAGGTCAGCAGATTGCTAAAGTGTCGGAATTGCAGACGCGGCTTTCGATGCGAGGTTTGCTGCGGGGGCAGATTCGACCACGACGTATTTCCGTGCAAGACGCGCAATTTGCTCTGACGCGCGGTCTGGATGGCGCACTGACCCTAACTGTTGGAGCCGGAAGCGCACCGGTGCAAAAGGCTCCGGATCTGGCGCAATTGATTGAGCAATCCGACGACGTGTTTTTGTCGCCCATCCTGTCAGGCCTTCGGTCAGTGGAACTGGAATCTCTGACAGTGGACTACCAGGACCTGCGCCTTGGTCGCGCTTGGGTGTTTGACGGAGGTCACATCACGATTGACCGCAGTGGCGATGAAATGCGTTTGACCACCGGTTTTTCGGTTCTAACTGGACGTGACTACGCCAGCTCAATCGAAGCCAATTACACGAGTGTTCTGGGTACGCCGCAAGCGCAGTTTGGAATATCAATCAATGACTTGCCTGCCGAAGATATTGCAGGCCAAAGCCTTGCGTTGTCGTGGATGCAGGTTCTTAAGGCTCCTATTTCCGGGGCGTTACGTGGCAGCGTTGATGCAAACGCAGCCTTGGGGTCAGTGTATGCGACGCTAAATCTTGGTTCAGGAGCAGTCCAACCAACGCAGGAAACGCGTCCGATACCGTTTGAATCGGCCAGTACGTACTTCACTTACGACCCAAGCCGACAGGTGTTGGATTTCAATGAGATGGCAGTGGTCTCGGCCTGGGGATCATTTCAGGCTGAGGGGCAGGCGTATTTGCACGGAATCGAAAACGGCGTTCTGGACAGCCTGACATCGCAGCTGCGCCTCAGTAGTATTAACATTAATCCGGCGAACCTGTTTCCTGAACCACTGGATCTGGCGCGCGCTGACCTGGATTTTCAAATGAAACTCGCCCCGTTTGAAGTTCAGCTGGGGCAGGTCATGATTGAAGACGCGAATTATCGGCTTCTCGCGTCGGGTAGTTTACACGGTGAAACAACAGGTTGGGCGGCGCGAGTGGATGCGCATTTGGATAGTATGAATGCAGATCATTTGCTAAATTACTGGCCAGAGAGATTGGCGCCGAAACCTCGGATTTGGGTTGCAGAAAACCTATTCGAGGGCCGGTTTTCAGACGTCGATTTCGCATTGCGCCTGAAACCACAAGCCAAACCGGAAATCTATTTGGACTTCGGTTTTGACGAAGCCAAGATCAGGTTTGCCAAGACCCTTCCCCCTATACAGAAAGCTCAGGGTCAAGCCAGCCTGATCAATGACCGTTTCACCGCCACGGCTGAAGCTGGTTTTGTCATGGCTGATCAGGGCGGTGCGGTTGATGCCTCGGGTACGTCGTTCATCATTCCAGATACCAGCATCAAAGGAGTGTCCCCGTCTATTACGCGGATCACAGCCAAAGGCAGCGTGACTGCGGCAATGTCTCTGCTGGACCGACCACCGCTGCAGTTGCTGTCCAAAGCGAACCTGCCAGTAGACGTGGCGAGCGGGCAGGTGTCGCTGTCGGGTACCTTAGCACTGCCTATGAAAAAGGGGCTTAAGTTTGATGAGACGCAATTCCATTTCCTTGGAGATGTCGCCAATGTTCAAAGTGATCGGCTTGTGCCCGGATTTTCAGTAAGCGCCGACCGTCTGACACTTGAAGGTGACCAAACGGAGGTCGAAGTCGGAGGTAACGGGCTATTTGGTGATGTTCCGATACAAGCTAATTGGCGGCAGCCTATCGGTGGCAGTGAACCGCAACGCAGCGAATTGACGGGGCAGATTGAACTGTCTCCGCGGCTTATGACCGAGTTAAAGGCGGGGCTGCCGCAGGGGATGCTGACTGGACAGGGCACTGCAGATATTGAGCTTGGCATTGGTGCAGGAGAGCCACCGAAACTTACGGCTTCGTCCGATCTGGCGGGGGTTTCCTTGGCTATCCCTGAGTTGGGGTGGCGCAAAGGGGCAAGTACAAAAGGCAGGATGACGGTTGCGGCGACGCTGGGGGAAAACCTGCGTGTGGACGAACTCAAGCTGAACGCAGCAGGGTTGCAGACCACTGCGTCAATTTCTTTCAATCAGGGTGATTTCGACCGCGTTCAGTTCAGTTCGTTCGATTTGGGTAACTGGTTGGCGGTTCCAGCTGAACTGGTAAATCGCGGGGGTGCGGTGCCCGACATTCGCGTTCTCGGCGGAGTGATGAACCTTGGGCGCGCAACCTTTGGTAGCGGCAGTGGTGGAGGCGGGTCTGGCGCAGGGCCTCGACTGGATGTGGCGCTGGATCGCTTGCAAGTCACCGAGACCATTGCATTGACCGGTTTCAAGGGTGCGTTTCAAACCACTGGCGGTGTGAACGGTTCGTTTACCGCCAGCGTGAACGGAGGCGCCCCAGTTAACGGGCAGGTCACCCCGCGCTCAGGTCGCAGTGCAGTGACGCTGACGTCTGGCGATGCGGGCGCGGTTTTGCGGTCGGCTGGTATGATTACCCAGGCGCGCGGTGGGTCCTTGAATGTGCAACTTGAACCGGTGGCGGGGCCTGGAAACTATGACGTGAACGCAAAAATCACGAATACTCGCATCAAGGACGCTCCGGCAATGGCTGCTTTGCTCAATGCGATCAGCCTTGTTGGCCTGTTGGACGAGATGGCAGGTCAGGGCATATTTTTCGCGACTATCGAAAGCCGGATGCGAATTACGCCGACCGAGGTAAAAGTTCTTAGCGGTAGCGCGGTCGGGCCGTCGATGGGTCTGTCCTTTGATGGTACGATCAACACTGTTTCGGGGATGCTGAACCTGCGTGGAGCGATCTCTCCGATCTATCTGGTGAATGCGATTGGCAGCGTTTTCACCAAAAAGGGTGAAGGTGTCATCGGTTTCAACTACACCCTGACCGGCCCGCTGCGTCAGCCGAAAGTATCGGTGAATCCGCTTTCCGGACTAGCTCCACTGTTCCTGCGGAACCTTCTGAGGCCTCCAGCACCTACGGTCTCTGACGGACCAAATGCGCAACCCGTCAAGCCGGATGTGCCCAAACGAGTTTTCGGGTCGAACCCAGAGGACCGTTGAATGTGCGTGAGTGGCGCTGTATGGCGCGGCCATGAAACTCAGCGATTTTGATTTCCACCTGCCTGAAGACCTTATCGCCACGCGGCCTGCCAGCCCGAGGTCGTCCGCGCGTATGCTGGTTGTCCACGGCAATGCGGTGTCTGATGCGCACGCTTTCGACTTGCCCGACTGGCTGGAACCCGGTGATCGGCTGGTATTGAACGACACTCGCGTTATCCCAGCGCGCTTGAATGGTCGTCGCCACCGAGATAGCGCCCAAGGCCCGGTATCGGCCGCAATCGAGGCCACCTTGTTGGATCCTCAAGCCGATGGAACATGGGCTGCGCTGATCAAGCCGTTGAAGAAGGTCAAGCTGGGTGAGGAAATCCGGTTCTCCGATGACCTCAGCGCCTTGTTGGTTCGGATCGATGATGGGCAAGCCTACCTTCGGTTCAACTTGACGGGCGATGATTTCGACGCCGCGTTGGAACAAGCCGGTGCGATGCCTCTGCCGCCATACATTGCCGCCAAACGCCCGGCAGACGAGCGGGACAAAACAGACTATCAGACAATCTGGGCGCGCAATTCGGGTGCCGTCGCGGCTCCGACGGCCTCGCTGCACTTTGACGACGCGCTGATGCACGCGCTTTCCGAGCGCGGCGTTACGTTCAGCCATGTGACGCTGCACGTGGGGGCTGGCACCTTCCTGCCGGTCAAGGTCGAGGACGTAACGACCCATAAGATGCATGCCGAGTGGGGCAGGGTCAGCGCTACCGCCGCTGAGGAAATCCGAGCCACCAAAGCCGCTGGCGGGCGGGTCATACCGGTAGGCACCACCGCACTGCGTCTGATCGAAAGTGCGGCGCGCTCGGGCCAGATCGAACCGTGGGAGGGGGAGACGGATATCTTCATCTATCCCGGTTTTAAATTCCACGTGACTGACGCTCTAATGACCAATTTCCACCTGCCTAAGTCCACTTTGCTGATGTTGGTTTCGGCTTTGATGGGGCGGGATCGCATGCGAGATGTCTATGCCCATGCGATCAAACAGAAATATCGGTTCTTTTCCTATGGGGACGCGTCGCTTTTGATCCCATAAAGGGCGTGTTGTCGGGATCGTTATTTGTCAATGTCGTAGACAAGCACGACCAGAGCAGTTTTTCATATCAAAACGAATCCAAATTCCGGTCGGCATTTTACGGAGGCCTAAATGCTTCAGGTCCTTTCCAGCGCATGGGCGCTACTTCTTGGTATTTGCCTGTTGATGGTCGGAAACGGCTTGCAGGGCACAATTCTTGGTGTCAGGGGCGAGATCGAGGGTTTTTCGACTCTGGAAATGTCTTTTGTGATGTCGGCTTATTTTGTCGGCTTTCTAGGGGGATCGCGCCTGGCGCCCGAGATGATCCGACGAGTCGGCCATGTAAGGGTTTTTGCGGCGCTGGCCTCGTTCATTTCTGCCGTCATGATTCTTTATCCGTTGATGACCAACCCGGTGGTCTGGATTTTAGGGCGCGTTGTGATCGGATTTTGCTTTTCCGGTGTGTATGTGACCGCAGAAAGCTGGCTGAACAACGCGGCTAGCAACGAAAACCGTGGCCAGGCTCTGTCGCTCTATATGATCTTCCAAATGACAGGGGTCATCGCTGCGCAGGGTTTGGTGGTGCTGGGTGATCCGGCTGGTTTTGATACTTTTGTTGTCGCATCCATTCTGGTTTCGGTCTCTTTCGCTCCGATTCTACTTTCAATCTCTCCAACGCCCGCATTTGACACCACCAAGCCCATGACATTGCGAGAGTTGTTCGGATATTCGCCCTTGGGCTGCGTGGGCATGTTTCTTCTGGGCGGCGTGTTTTCGGCGCAGTTCGGTATGGCGTCAGTGTACGGCGCCCGAGCTGGCCTGACGCTTGTTGAAATTTCTACGTTTATCGCCGCGTTCTACGTTGGCGCATTGGTTTTGCAATATCCGTTGGGCTGGATGTCAGATCGAATGGACCGCCGTACACTTATCATGCTTGTTGCCGGAGTAGGGGCTGCAGCGGCCGTTGTTGGCATGATGTTCGGTTTCGCGTTTGCGATCCTTTTGGGAGCGGCCTTTGTGATTGGTGGAATGTCGAACCCGCTTTATTCTCTGCTGATCGCTCACGCCAACGACTTTTTGGAACATGAAGATATGGCCGCGGCCTCGGGCGGGTTGCTATTTATTAACGGCTTGGGTGCTATCGCTGGTCCGCTGATTACCGGTTGGTTGATGGGTGATGCTGTCTTCGGTCCGCAAGGGTTTTTCTTGTTCATCGCTGCGCTGCTGGCGACTATGGCTGTGTACGCCCTGTACCGTACGACCCAGCGTGCTGCGATCCCAGTTGATGAAACCGGAACGATGTCACCGTTTTATCCAACAGCTTCACCTGTGGCGCTTGAAGTGGCACAGGAGGTTGCAATCGAAGCCGCCGAAGCCGAAGCAGAGGCCGAGACGCAAGATGTTGCCTAGAACACACAATTATGTCGCAAGTGTTGCAATTTTTTACTGTAACAAATCTGTAAAACGGCTTTAAATAACCTTACGTCCCTGGGGAGGGCAACACGACGGAGTTTAGGGCAATGGCAGGTCCTGAAGAAGTATTGAGTTTTTGGTTAGATGAGGTTGGTCCCAAGGGTTGGTATCTACAAGACCAAGCTTTGGATGCCGAAATTCGCGAACGGTTTTTAACCACCTGGGAAGCCGCGAATGAGGGTAGGTTTTCGCTTTGGTTGACATATCCCAGCGGATCACTTGCATACATCATCCTTATGGACCAATTTCCACGCAACATGTTCCGTGGCAGCGCAAAAGCTTTTGCGTCTGATCGGGCGGCACTAACGGCAGCGAAATGCGCGGTGGATAAGGGCTGGGACTTGCGGATCGACGAACCCGCTCGACAGTTCTTTTACCTACCCCTGATGCATTCTGAAAATCTGTGCGATCAAGAACGCTGTGTCCGTCTGATGTGTCAAAACATAACAGACAGCGATCAAGGCAATCTTTTGCACGCAAGGGCGCATCGCGAAGTGATCCGCAAGTTCGGCCGGTTTCCTTATAGGAACGAAGCGCTTGAGCGCCCCATGACCGAGCATGAAATGGCCTATGTGAATATGGGCGGTTACGGTTCTACGGTTCGCGAATTGCAAGCTGGCGGTTAAGACGCCGGTTCGCATCCTCTTATAGCGATAAGTCGGTTGGCGATCGTGTCGGCCGACTTTTCTATGGCCGTGTCAATCAGCGCATCCGGGGATTCGGTGATCTCTGCCACTCGCGCCTGCGCGCCTTGCATTCTCTCTTCCAAAGTATCCAGCGTGTTTAGCGCCACAATCAGTCGCTGGCTATTAGCGCTGTCAGCGATAAGGTCTGTTGCCTGTATGGATGCCAAGTCGCTGCGCAGCGCTGCAAGTTCACCCCGCACACCGCGAATTTCATCTTTTAGTGGCGCGATAACTTGCACTTTTTCAGCAAAGACTTCGGTAACGTCTTCTACAGTTGAGGCCAGCTTCCACCCTAGAAACAGACAGAGCGCAATCAGCACAAGAGTGGCGTTTAGCAGAGCAAGCAACAGATCCTTGAACGTTTTGGCCATGGTAAGCCCCTTGAATAACTTGTGTTTATGAAAAGGCGGGTGGGCCCAATACCTATGTTCTAGCCATTGTTGGGTGTCCGGTATAGGCTGAAAACCGCAGACACTGCTGCCAATTACCCAGCGTCGGTTTTGTCGCGGGGAAGGTGTGTTGATGCGCTACTAAAATTAGTTTAATGGTAAACTAATTTTCAAATCGACCTGTGCCGAGAGGAAAACATGGCTGCACAATCTTTTGATCTGATCGTAATCGGCGCCGGTCCGGGCGGATATGTTGCTGCTATTCGCGCAGCTCAGCTGGGTCTGAAAACGGCCGTGGTTGAGCGTGAACATCTGGGCGGTATTTGCCTGAACTGGGGCTGCATCCCAACCAAAGCGCTGCTGCGGTCTTCGGAAGTGTTCCACCTGATGGAGCGCGCCAAGGATTTCGGCCTCAGTGCTGACAAGATCGGCTATGATCTGGACGCAGTCGTCAAACGCTCACGCGGTGTTGCGAAACAGCTGACCAGTGGCGTAGGCCATCTGCTGAAGAAAAACAAAGTTACGGTCATCATGGGTGAGGCGACTATCCCCGCCAAAGGCAAGGTTTCGGTCAAGACAGACAAGGGAACTGAAGAGCTGACCGCCAAAAATATCGTTCTGGCCACCGGAGCAAGGGCTCGGGAACTGCCGGGTCTTGAGGCCGACGGTGATCTGGTTTGGACTTACAAGCACGCGCTGCAACCCCCGCGGATGCCCAAGAAATTGCTGGTCATCGGTTCGGGCGCGATCGGGATCGAATTCGCCAGCTTCTACAACACGCTTGGCGCAGATACGACCGTGGTCGAGGTGATGGATCGCGTACTGCCCGTCGAAGACGCCGAGATCAGTGCTTTTGCCAAAAAGGCCTTTACCAAACAAGGCATGAAGATCATGGAAAAGGCGATGGTCAAGCAGTTGGATCGCGCCAAGGGCAAAGTCACTGCGCATATTGAAGTCAACGGCAAAGTTGAAAAGCACGACTTTGATACAGTGATTTCAGCTGTGGGCATCGTCGGCAATGTCGAAAACCTGGGGCTTGAGGCTTTGGGAGTAAAAATCGACCGCACGCACGTCATCACTGACGAGTTCTGCCGGACCGGTGTAGATGGGCTATACGCTATTGGGGACATTGCGGGCGCTCCATGGTTGGCGCACAAAGCCAGCCACGAAGGGGTCATGGTCGCCGAATTGATCGCTGGCAAACACGCGCACCCGGTCAAGCCAGAGAGTATCGCTGGCTGCACCTATTGCCAGCCGCAGGTCGCTTCGGTTGGATATACCGAAGCCAAGGCCAAAGAGCTGGGATATGATATCAAGGTTGGCCGCTTTCCCTTTATCGGCAACGGCAAGGCGATAGCCTTGGGTGAACCCGAAGGGCTGGTGAAGACTATTTTTGATGCCAAAACCGGAGAGCTTCTGGGGGCGCATATGATCGGCGCGGAAGTAACCGAGTTGATTCAGGGCTACGTCGTTGGGCGTGAGCTGGAAACTACGGAAGAAGATTTGATGAATACAGTTTTCCCGCACCCAACCCTGTCGGAAATGATGCATGAAAGCGTTTTGGACGCCTATGGTCAGGTTATCCATATGTAAGTTTGGGAATGCGTCCCAACGTTGAAGGCACCGCCAATTTGGCGGTGCCTTTTTCTTTAACGGCTTAGTGCATCCAGAATGCGGGCCCAGGATCGGATACCCTTGTGAAAGCTTTTCACGTCGTATTTTTCGTTCGGTGAGTGAATGGCGTCGTCGTCATTGGCAAAGCCGACCAGCATGGAGTCCAGCCCGAGCTCGGTGTTGAAGTATCCCACGACAGGAATAGAGCCGCCCATCCCTGTGAACACGGCCTCGCGTCCCCATTCATCTGAAAGCGCTCCTCGGGCGGCTTCGAATTCCGGGCGGTCCAAGTTCATAACCGAGGCAGGAGAGCCCTCTAGATCATTGTCCCACTCGACCTTCGCATCTGGTGAAAGGCGGGCTTCCACGTGTTTGCGGATTTTGTCGCGCAACTTGTCAGGGTCCATGTCACCAACCAGACGGCAGGTGATCTTGCAATGCGCCTGCGACGGGATAACCGTTTTCGATCCGGCGCCGTTGTAGCCACCCCAAAGCCCATTAACCTCAAGCGTAGGGCGCGCCCACTGTTGTTCTAGGGTGGAATAGCCCTTTTCGCCATGGGGTTGCGTATACCCGACAGAGTTTAGGTACTCGGCTTCGTCGAACCCGCAGCCTTCCCATTGACGCAGTTGGTCAGAGGGCACTTCGTGGACGCCTTCGTAGAATCCTTCAACTGCGACCCTTCCAGTTTCGTCGTCATAGAAAGAGTCCACGATCTTTGACAGCTCCCGCAGCGGGTTCAGGCCCGGGCCGCCATAATGGCCCGAGTGCAGGTCGATCCGGGGGCCTGTGATAGTGAATTCATCCTTGAGCATTCCACGCAGTTGTGACGCTATTGATGGCACGCCTCGTGACACCATCGAAGTGTCGCAAACCAGTGCTAGGTCCGCTTTTAACTCCGCTGCATTTTCACGCAAGAACGGAACCAGGGACGGGGACCCTGATTCCTCTTCCCCTTCGAAGAAAAAAGTAATGCGACAGGGGAGGGAACCATGAACGGCTTTCCACGCCCGGCAAGCCTCGACAAAGGTCATCAATTGTCCCTTGTCGTCCGATGAGCCACGGCCTCGGATGACGGGGCTGTTGTCGGTGTCTTCGATGGCTGGATCAAATGGGTCGCGGTTCCAAAGGTCAAGCGGGTCAACCGGCTGTACGTCATAGTGCCCATAGAACAAAACATGCGGCGCATCGTTGCCGTCACCAATGTGGCCAACTACCATTGGATGACCAGTGGTTTCGCGCTTTTCTGCCTCAATACCAAAGCTTTGCAAATCATTTACTAACCAGTCCGCCGCCTGATCGACTTGCGAGTTATAGGCCGGGTCGGTTGAAATCGAAGGAATGCGCAGCAGTTCCATCAGACGATCAATCGAGGTTTGCAGATCAGCGTCGATACGGTTCAGAACAGCGTCCAGCGACATTGGATTCTCCTGCTATTGAGATTTGGCCGGAACCCTATCAGCGCAATCGGCGCCGTCCAGTGCGCTTTTCTGGGAATATGGTATAATATCGGAAACTCGACGGGTGCCTGCGTCGTTTCCTCGCGCCCGATGGCCGTAACTTTACTTGTCGAGGCGGGAGCGACCAGATATTTGATGCAAATCAAATATGTGATCTCTGTGTCGTTTATAGGTAGTGGTACAAGGGAGAGCATTGGCGCCACGAATGGATTCGTCCACTTTTGACGTCAGCAAGATCGTCTGGCCAATGAACCATAAGGTCGGGCACGTAAGGAGACACCGTTGGACTATACTGCTCAGCTCGATACAGCGATTGCCAGGCTGCATGATGAAGGACGCTACCGGACCTTCATTGATATCGAACGCCGCAATGGACATTTTCCGCACGCGGTTCGCACGCGTCCGGACGGGTCTCAGCAAAATATTACTGTGTGGTGCGGAAACGACTACCTTGGCATGGGGCAAAACCCAGTCGTTCTGAACGCCATGCACGAGGCCGTCGATGCCGCCGGCGCAGGGTCGGGGGGCACCCGCAATATCTCGGGCACCACGGTCTATCACAAACGCCTCGAAGCTGAGCTGGCAGATTTGCACGGCAAAGACGCGGCATTGTTGTTCACCAGCGCCTATATCGCGAATGATGCGACGCTGAGTACGTTGCCCAAACTCTTCCCCGGTTTGATCATCTATTCCGACGCGCTGAACCACGCCTCGATGATCGAAGGTGTACGGCGTAATGGCGGTGCCAAGCGCATCTTCCGCCATAATGACGTCGCCCATCTACGCGAATTGCTTGAAGCGGATGATCCCAATGCGCCAAAGCTGATCGCTTTTGAGTCTGTCTATTCGATGGACGGCGACTTTGGCCCAATCGAAGCTATCTGCGATCTGGCCGATGAATTTGGCGCGTTGACTTATATCGATGAAGTGCACGCCGTGGGCATCTACGGGCCGCGCGGTGGGGGTGTTACCGAACGTGATCGTCTGGCCCACCGTATCGACATCATCAACGGAACGTTGGCCAAAGCATATGGCGTGATGGGTGGCTATATCGCAGCCAGTGAGAAAATGTGCGATGCCGTGCGCTCTTATGCGCCGGGCTTTATCTTTACGACGTCGTTGCCGCCTGCTGTTGCAGCAGGAGCGGCTGCATCGGTTGCGTACCTCAAATCCGCGCCTGAACTGCGCGAGCAGCACCAAACTCAGGCCAAGATCCTCAAAATGCGCCTGAAGGGTTTGGGCTTGCCGCTGATCGACCATGGAAGCCACATCGTGCCGGTGATTGTCGGCAATCCTGTACACACCAAAGTCCTCAGCGACAGGCTGCTGGACGACTTTGGAATTTACGTTCAACCAATCAATTTCCCGACTGTGCCACGCGGTACCGAGCGTTTGCGCTTTACACCTTCGCCTGTACATGGACCTAACGAGATGAACCGTCTTGTGCAGGCTATGGACGAACTTTGGTCACATTGTGCGCTAAATCGCGCCGAACTTGCGGGTTAACCTCACGCCAACGTGTGCATCGTGTTTGCTATGTGTTAGGCTTAAGCTAACAAAAAAGCGGACGAATCGTAATGGGATGATTCGCCGTTAGCGTGAAACACGCGAAGGCAGAATGGGGCAGCAGGGATGATTGGGCGCAGATCTCAGCGCGATTCCAAGGGCGATACCGACGTCGGACCGAAGGGTTTTGACGACTACGAGGTACGGCTTGGAGACATGATGCGCGGTGAACGGGCCACCATGGGCAAGTCGCTTTTGGACGTGCAGCGCGAACTGCGGATCAAAGCCAACTACATCGCTGCCATCGAAGATGCCGACCCTGACGCATTCGACACGCCCGGCTTCATCGCCGGGTATGTGCGTTCTTACGCCCGTTATCTTGGGATGAACCCGGACGAAACCTTTGCAGCTTTCTGTAAGGAAAGCGGGTTCGAGGTTGCACATGGTATGTCGGCTGAGGCCTCGGTGGTGCGTAAACCTTCGGGTGCTGTGCCCACGCGCGGGCCGATGGGTCGCGATCCGTTTACCTCGCCCAACACGCCCTACATTCCGGGTCGGGAATCCATTGTCAGCCAGATTGAACCGCGCGCCATCGGCTCATCTCTGGTTTTGGTCGCGGTGATCTGCGGTATCGGCTACGGCGGCTGGTCCGTTCTTAACAAAATTCAGCAGGTTCAGGTCAGCCCAGTTGAGCAAGCGCCAGTGGTATTGTCTGATCTCGATCCGCTGGATTCGGTGCGCCCAAGCGTTGAACCCGAAGTTGCCGTTGCTGAAACACCCAGCGCCGAGGCGCTGGATCGTCTGTATCGCCCGCAGGCGCTAGATGTTCCAGTCTTGGTGGCCCGCGATGCGCCAATCTCAACGCTTGATCCTCGCAAGGTTGGCACTTTCCTTCCGCAAGAGCCCCCCAAGATTGAAGTGGCCGAAGTTCACACCGTCGAACGCCCAACTTTGCCGCAAGTGGTCGAACAGATTGACACAACACTAAAGATTGTAGCGGTTGATCCCGCTTGGATGCGGGTTACGGCTGCAGACGGTAGCGTGATTTTCGAAGGTACACTTGGCACTGTGGAACAGGGCAGTGTGTTCGAAGTGCCGCTGACCGAAGAACCGCCGCAGCTGCGCGCAGGCGCGGCGGGATCGGTGTTCTTCTCTATGAACGGAGAACATTTTGGGCCGGTCGGTGCTCCTGGAACTGTGGCTAAGGGCGTCGTTCTGTCCAAGGATGCCGTTGCAGAAGCCTATGCTGTTGCTGATCTTGAGGCCGAGCAGAACAGCGCGCTGAAACAGCTGGTGGCCGAACTTCAGGCGCAGGTTTCGGAAGAACCGGCAGATTGATCTAGCCATTGCGATGGCCCCCTAGCCAGACTATCTAAAGACGCAACTCAAGTTGCCTTGGATCCGTCTTCATGTCGCTCAATCACGTACGCCCGTGGCGCAATATCTACCGCCGAAAATCCCGTCAGATCATGGTCGGCGATGTTGCAGTTGGCGGCGACGCCCCAATTGCCGTGCAGACGATGACCAACACGCTGACGACCGATGTGGCTGCAACCGTTGCTCAGGTTCAGGCGGCGGCCGAAGCAGGTGCGGATATCGTCCGCGTGTCGGTTCCGGATGAAGCTTCTTCAAAAGCTTTGAAAGAGATTGTCCGGGAAAGCCCGGTGCCCATCGTAGCTGACATCCATTTCCACTATCGTCGCGGGATTGAAGCTGCCGAGGCTGGTGCGGCCTGCCTGCGGATCAATCCGGGAAATATCGGTGATGAAAAGCGCGTGAAAGAGGTGATCAAGGCCGCGCGCGACCACAATTGCTCGATCCGGATTGGGGTGAATGCGGGCAGCCTCGAAAAGCACTTGCTTGAAAAATACGGCGAGCCGTGCCCTGAGGCGATGGTCGAAAGTGGGCTAGAGCATATCCGCATTTTGCAGGACAATGACTTTCACGAATTCAAGATCAGCGTGAAGGCCAGCGACGTATTCCTGTCGGCTGCTGCTTATCAAGGCATTGCCGAGGCCACTGACGCGCCGATCCATCTGGGAATTACAGAAGCAGGAGGTTTGGTGTCCGGTACGATCAAATCGGCTATTGGTCTGGGCAACCTGCTTTGGATGGGCATTGGAGACACGATACGGGTCAGCCTATCCGCAGACCCCGTCGAAGAGGTCAAAGTCGGCTATGAGATTCTGAAATCTCTGGGCCTACGTCATCGCGGCGTGAACATCATCTCATGCCCCTCCTGCGCGCGGCAAGGGTTTGACGTGATCAAGACGGTTGAGACGCTGGAGCAACGGCTGGAGCATATCAAAACTCCGATGAGCCTGTCGATTATCGGCTGCGTAGTGAACGGTCCGGGCGAAGCACTGATGACGGATGTGGGTTTTACCGGCGGCGGGGCAGGATCAGGCATGGTTTATCTGGCCGGTAAGGCCAGCCACAAGATGTCCAACGACCAAATGATCGACCATATCGTTGAAGAGGTCGAGAAGAAGGCAGCCGAACTGGATGCTGCCGCAGAGGCGGCCGAGTAGGTTTCTGAAATTCACCGTCTTATGCCATGACCTGTCCTGAATTGCCGATATTAGTAGCGGCAAAGGAACGAATTTCAGGAGCAATAAACATTGAACTCAACGCGAATTGCGAGGGACTGCTGATCCTCAAGACTTGCAGGCGACTCTGTTAGAGAGTCAGAAACAGGGGCCTGAGGTCATTCCGGCCTGCGTCACAGGAGAAGCGGTCCCAGCTACCGACTTCAGAACGGACGGTACTCCGACCTGGGTTGTCTCCATGAAGTGTAACGCGCCGTATCCTTACGACTAGATTGCAAAAGGGGCGGCATTGCCGCCCCGGAATATTTAACCCTGCTCAGCCCGCACAGCATCCGCAATCTGCAACATCTGATCGGCCGGTAGGAAACCGCGAAGCATTTCGGTGCCCAGCACGAAGGACGGCGTGCCAGAGATATTCATCCGCTGTGCCAATGCACGTGTGCGGGTGATTTCATCGGTCACTTGATCGCTTTCCATCGCTGCGATGATGGCGTCACTATCCAGTCCCAGGCCGTCCGAGATTCGTCGCAAGGAAATCTCGTTCGGCTCACCGCTGAATTCCAACAAAGCGTCATGGACTTGTTTGTAAGCGTCGTCACCGGCCACATGTTTGGTTGCGACCGCAAAGCGCGACGACATGACTGAAGCGTCCCCTAGAATCGGGAATTCCTTGATTATGAGGCGAATATTGCCGTCCTCGGACAGCAGGGTGTCTACTTCTGGAACCGCACGCCGGCAATAGCCGCAGCGATAGTCCATGAATTCAACCAAGGTGATGTCGCCGTCAGGATTTCCACCAACCCAGCTGTAACCATCGTTGAACAGCTCTTCAGCGTTGGCGGCGACCAGTTCTTGATCCGCTGCGGCCTCGGCTACGGCGTTGCGCTGCTCAAGGATATTGATCGCCTCAATAATAACTTCGGGGTTTTCCAGTAGGTATTCACGCACTTGCGCACCGAATTCCGCCTTTTCTGCCTCGCTGAGTGCATTCAGGTCCAGCGCCTGTGCCGGACTGGTAATCAGGGAAAGCCCCAGAAGGGCAGGTGCAGCATGTCTGAGGATCATTTCCGTTTCCTTTTCGCTTTCGTTGCGCGTTCTGAGGCAATCATCACATCTTGCGCCCGTTGCCAACCCGGTGAGCCGACTGGCAGTTGCCTCATGGCTCGTTTTGCATGAATGCCAGCATCTTCCAGCCGACCTTCCAAGGCATATCGTTCGGCAGTCACGACCGAGGCCATTCCGTTATTACCTACCTTGGCATATGCCATTCCAAGATCCTGCATCAAACGAGCGTTTCGGTAATCTCTTTGCCGTGCCTTTTCAAGTTCTTGCAGGGCGTTCTTCGTCTGGCCGCCCGCCAGCAGAGCCCGCCCGTAACCAGCGAGGATCAATGAATCGTTGGGTGCCATTTCAACCGCATGTCCGTAGGCGGCTATGGCGTCTTCAATTTTACGGTTTTCTAATAGGATCTGGCCTTTGAGCTCATAATAAAACGGATCGTCTGGGCGAAGAGCCAACGCTCCGTCTATCGCAGCGCGCGCGTTGGCAAGATCACGATTCTGATGATAGGCAGACGCTTCGCGCATCAGCCGAACATCCTGCGCAGTTTCCTCTTTTGCGCGCCGCATGGTCCACGAAGGCGACCTTAGGAACGCAGATAATTTGCCTTTGACCCGCGCGAACCAGTATTCAGCATTCGGGTCAGATTTGGACCAGTCACCATGTTGTTCCATAAACGCTTCGGCAGCGCGCAGACGCTCGCGGCTTGTTGGGTGCGAGCGCATGTAAGGGTCTTGATTGGCTTCGCTCAACAATTCCTGACCAGCGAATTTACGGTGCAACGCGACCATTCCAGCTGGCGAGATACCTGCCCATCTAAGGTAACCAGCTGCACTGCGGTCGGCCGACGACTCCTCGGCGCGGGTATGGCCCAGAAAGCTCCGCAGAGCAGCGCTTTGAGTTCCTGCGGCGATTCCAGCTGCAGCTTCTCCGCCACCAGCAATTGCTACGAGAAGCGCCAGTGCTGTTCCATAACCTGCGTTGCGGTTGGCTGAACGAAAATTCTCGGTCCTACGGGCAAGGTGTCCGTTTGCTATATGTGCGGCCTCGTGGGCGATGACAGCCTGCAACATTTCGGGGGACTCGACGTTCAGGATCAACCCGTAGTTCAGATAGATTGTATTATAGTCGATAACGAAAGCGTTGAATGTTGCATCGTAGACCACCAATACCTTGACCCGGTTGGTGTTTAACCCAGCTGCACGTAAAATTGGGAAGGCAAGTTCGCGCAGTCCGTGTTCGATATCTGGGTCTCGGATCAGGCCCTGCGCAGCTACTGGAACAGCGCTTGCAATCCATGTCACTGCCATCAGCAACAGGGCCGGGATTGACGCCACCCTGGATAAGCGTTCAAAAGCCATGGTTGCAACATGGGAGATGGGCATGAGAAACTCAACCCGGTCCGACGTCGATCCCTTTATCGTGATGGACGTGATGGAAGCCGCGCGCCGCGCCGAGGAGGCTGGGCGACACATTATCCATATGGAAGTCGGACAACCAGGAACCGGCGCGCCGGATGGGGCGGTTAAAGCGCTCGCAACAGCAATGCATCAAGCGCCCTTGGGTTATACGGTTGCGTTGGGTTTACCTGCGCTTCGGCAGCGGATCGCGCAATTGTACGGAGAGTGGTACAACGTCGATCTAAACCCTGAACGGGTGGTGATCACTCCTGGGTCCTCGGGTGGCTTTTTACTGGCGTTCACAGCCCTTTTTGACAGTGGTGACCGTGTTGGTATCGGAGCGCCCGGTTATCCGTCCTACCGTCAAATTCTGAAAGCGCTCGGGCTGGTGCCCGTCGATTTGCCGACGGCACTGGAAAACCGACTCCAGCCGGTGCCCGCTGATTTTTCCGGGTTGGACCTTCAAGGTCTTATGGTCGCTTCTCCGGCTAATCCCACGGGCACCATGTTGGATCATACGGCAATGGGTGCGCTGATTGAGGCCGCGCACGGGCAGGGGGCTTCGTTTATCAGTGATGAGATTTATCACGGTCTGGAGTATGAGGCTAAGGCTGTTACTGCACTGGAGCTGACGGATGAGTGCTATGTGATCAATTCGTTCTCCAAGTACTTCTCGATGACTGGCTGGCGCGTCGGCTGGATGGTGGTGCCCGAAGACCAAGTGCGCGTTGTAGAACGTATCGCCCAGAACATGTTCATTTGCGCGCCTCACGCCAGCCAAGTGGCAGCCTTGGCCGCGATGGAGTGCGACGCGGAGCTGCAGGCCAATCTGGACGTCTATCGCCGCAACCGTGCGCTGATGCTGGATGGATTGCCCAAAGCTGGATTTACCAATATCGCCCCACCGGATGGCGCGTTTTACGTTTACGCTGATGTATCGGACCTTACTGATGACAGTCGAGCATTTGCAGCTGAAATTCTGGATAAGGCTGGGGTCGCCGTCACACCGGGATTGGATTTCGACCCTGTGCGCGGACATCACACGCTACGGTTTTCCTATGCTCGGTCTTCTGAGGATATCGAGGAGGGGCTGCAACGCCTCCAACGTTTCATGGCCGCGCGCGGCGCGATCACTTCGACCGCGTAACCCGTTCACAATTTCGCCCGGCTAGGGTAGGCTATCGGTTAAACGATCTTGGGAAAACTCGAGGCCATGAGCAGGATTTTCTACGCAATAGCGCTGATTTGGGCGCTAACCGGTGCTGCGTTTGCGCACGATTTCAGCGCGCTTGCGCGGGCGTTGCCTGACCAAAGCCGTATCACCAATGATGGCCGTGCTGGGGTGCGGATTGAGCTTGGCCTGAGTCAGGGCGTGCCGTATCGGGTATTCACTCTGCGCGATCCCTACCGAGTGGTGCTGGACTTTCAAGAAGTTGACTGGACTGGTTTAGAGGCGGACACATTTCTGCAGACCGATCGGATAAGCGGCGTGCAGTTCGGTGCCTATGTGCCGGGTTGGTCCCGTATGGTGCTTGAACTTGGCGCGCCACTTGCGGTGGATAGCTCGGATCTCAGAGTGGATGAGGTTGCCGGGACGGCTAAGTTGTCGCTTGCCCTGAGCGGGACCGATTTCGACAGCTTTGCTGCCAGCGCTGGCGCCCCTCGCCAACCGGGCTGGGACCTGCCGGAACCCGCAGTGACACCCGCGAAGCCTGGTCGCGATGGATCGCGTCCTCTGCTGGTTATGCTGGACCCCGGGCACGGCGGTATTGATCCGGGCGCCGAGGCCGGAGGTACGGATGAGAAAACTCTGATGCTGACCTTTGCTCGCGAGTTACGCGAAACGTTGCTCAGGGCTGGTGGGTATCAAGTGGTGCTGACACGCGTCGACGACCATTTTGTCAGTCTGGAACGCCGTATCGCGCTGGCGCATCGCGCGGGCGCAGATGTTTTCATTTCGCTTCACGCAGATATCCTGTCTGAAGGTCGGGCGCATGGCGCGGCAGTTTACACACTGTCCGACGATGCCTCGGACGTGGCCAGCCACAAACTTGCCGAGCGGCATGACCGGGGCGATCTGATCTCGGGCGTTGATCTGAGCGGTGCAGACGACCAAGTGGCTGACGTTTTGCTGGATATCGCGCGGCAAGAAACCAAGCCGCGCACTGATGCGCTGGCTCAGGCTTTGGCCGAGGGGATGACACAGCAGGGCGGGCCGATGAACAGCCGCCCGATCCGCACGGCTTCTTTCTCTGTGCTCAAGGCAGCGGACATCCCGTCGGTATTGGTTGAGCTTGGATTTCTTTCTAGTCCTAGAGATCTGGAAAACATCATGAATTCTGAATGGCGCAGGGGAATGGCATTGGGAATCCTGAACGGGCTTGAGCAATGGCGTCAGGATGATCTGGTCAAAAGTTCCCTGATTGGCCAGTGACCCTGCGGCACAAACCGGCTAATATTGGCCATCGTGTTTTGACCCTGCGCCGGGGCATCACTATATAGGCGGCAGCGCGAGTAAAAGGCAGTAACGTGATCCGGTTCATTCTTTCGTTTTTCGGGGCGATTTTTAGCCTCGTCACCTTGGGTATATTTATGGCTGCGCTGGTGATCGGCGCGGTCTTTTGGATGTATGGGCGCGACCTGCCCAGCCATGAATCGTTGGCGCAGTACAAGCCGCCAACGATCAGCCGGATATACTCGGGCGAAGGTCAGTTGATCGACGAATTTGCCCAGGAACGCCGCCTGTTCACACCGTCCGAAGAAATCCCCGATTTGGTGAAGCAGGCTTTCATCTCGGCGGAAGACAAGAATTTCTACACCCACCAGGGGTATGACCCGCGCGGCATCGTCGCCGCCGGGGTCGAAGCCGTTAAGTCCAAGGGTGAAAACGTGCGTGGCGCGTCCACGATCACGCAGCAGGTGATGAAGAACTTTCTGCTGTCCGGCGATCGACGGGCCGAGCGCAAGATCAAGGAAATTATCCTTGCCACCCGGCTGGAAGATACGTTGGACAAGGAACAGATTCTCGAACTTTACATGAACGAGATCTTTCTGGGCCAGAACTCTTACGGTGTGACGGCTGCGGCGCAGACCTATTTCAACAAGACGCTTCAGGAGCTTGCTCCGCATGAGGCTGCTACGCTGGCTGCTATGCCTAAGGCTCCATCAGATTATCACCCGGTTCGTCAAAAAGACCGTCTGCTGGCGCGTCGGAACTATGTGCTGCGCGAGATGCAGCAGAATGGATATATCGATCAGGCCACTTACGAGGTTGAGGTAAACGCACCCCTTCGCTCGGTCCAGAATGGTGATTTTGAAAGTTTCCGCACCGCGCTTCCGCCGCGCGACTACTTCACCGATGAAATTCGTCGCCAGCTGAGCGAAGATTTCGGCGAGGGAGAGTTCTTTACTGGCGGCTTTACTGTTCGCGCTTCGGTGGATGAAGAAATGCAGGTCGAAGCGGCCGAGGCGTTGCGCACAGCATTGCAGAAATACGACCGTTCCCGGGGCAGATGGCGCGGCACAGGTGAAGTGATCCCTGAAGAAAAACTTGCCGACGAAACGCAGTGGCGTGAAGCATTGGCTATCATGGAAATCCCACGCGACGTGGTGTTGCCGACGCAATGGTATCCGGCGGTTGTGCTGAACGTGGCGGATCAATCCCTAACAGTCGGTATCGAAGATGGTCCGGCAGATGGTGTTATCCCGCGTTCGGATATCCAATGGATGCAGGGTAATTTCCAGGACAACTTTAAGCGCGGTGACGTCATCCTTGTTGTGGCCGGGGAAGAAGGCCAATGGTCTGCTCGCCAGGTGCCCGAAGTGCAGGGCGGCTTTGTTGCAATGGACGTGAACTCTGGCCGTGTTTTAGCAATGCAAGGTGGGTTCTCGTATCAGGACTCGGTCTTCAACCGCGCGACCCAGGCGCAGCGCCAGCCAGGGTCGAGCTTCAAGCCCTTCGTTTATGCCGCAGCGCTCGACAGTGGCTACAGTCCCGCGACAATCGTTGTGGACGCCCCGATTGAGGTGAACACGCCGCAAGGCCTATGGCGACCCAAGAACTCGACGAACAAATTCTATGGCCCCACACCGCTGCGCACCGGGATCGAAATGTCTCGGAACCTGATGACCATCCGCCTGGCGCAAGAAGTCACAATGCCAGTTGTCGCAGGGTATGCCGAACATTTTGGCGTCTACGACCGGATGGGCGCATTCCTAGCGAACTCGTTGGGGTCTGAGGAAACGACGCTCTATAAGATGGTTACAGCCTATGCGATGTTCGCTAATGGCGGAGAGCGGCTGGAACCGACTCTGGTCGACCGTATTCAAGACCGGTTCGGGAAGACAATTTACCGGCATGATGATCGACAGTGCTTGGATTGCAATTCAAGCTGGCTGGAAGAGGACGAGTCTCCGACTATCGAGACCAACCGCAGTCAGGTGATGGACGCGATCACCGCCTATCAGCTGACCTCAATGATGAAGGGCGTTGTTGATCGAGGTACGGCATCTCGTGTCGTCAACCTGCCAGTGCCCACTGCCGGTAAAACCGGTACGACCAACGAGTCCAAGGACGCGTGGTTCATCGGCTTTACGTCAAACATCGTGGCAGGGTGCTATATTGGGTATGATCGTCCGCGCCCGATGGGGCGGGGAGCATACGGTGGCACCTTGTGTGGCCCAGTTTTCCAGAGCTTCATGGAGAAAGCTGTCGAAAAATACGGCGGCGGTCCATTCGAAGTTCCACCCGGTGGTCACTTCATCAAGATCGATCGTTTCAGCGGTGCGCGTTTGCCCGCGGATGCAACGGGTGACTACGTGGTTGCCGAATACTTCCGCGATGGCGTCGATGGGTTCATCGATCGCGTCTATGACGGCGGTTTTGCGATGGGCTCCGACCTGCCTTTGTTTGAAGAAGCAAGTTCAGGCCGCCAGGTGACCACCTCGACTGGCGATACGATCACTGTTGGCCCCAATGCCAGCCAGGGCGATCTTCAGGGTGGCGGTCTTTACTGACAACTGACGGGTTTCGGGGTGGCGCTGTCTTGTGGTGCCCTGAACCTCTTGCTATCACGCAGGCCTGATTGAGCAAGTTGGGACAAGACCATGCGCGCCGAAACCCAGAACACCGTGGTGGAAATCGAAAAGTCGCTAGAGCTGCTGGCGCAGCGTATGGACTATGAAACCGCCCCGCACCGGCTTGAAGAATTCAATGCGCGTGTCGAGGATCCCAACCTGTGGGACAATCCTGAGAACGCGCAGAAACTGATGCGCGAGCGTCAGTTGCTGGTTGATGCCATCGAAACCTACGAGTCCATTAAGACGGATCTGAACGACAATATCGAGCTGATCGAATTGGGTGAGATGGAGGAAGACGAAGAAGTCGTCACCGATGCCGAAGACGCCATCAAGAAGCTGAAAGCCAAAGCTGCCAAGAAAGAGCTTGAGGCGCTGCTGGATGGCGAAGCCGATGGCAACGACACGTTTCTGGAAATCAACTCGGGTGCGGGCGGCACTGAAAGCTGCGATTGGGCTTCGATGCTGGCCCGGATGTATGTCCGTTGGGCTGAGAAAAAAGGCTACACGGTCGAATTGCAGTCCGAGACCGCGGGCGAAGAGGCAGGGATCAAATCTGCCGCCTACAAGATTTCCGGCCACAATGCCTATGGCTGGCTAAAATCGGAAAGCGGCGTGCACCGGCTGGTACGTATTTCACCCTTTGACTCGGCGGCCAAACGGCACACCTCGTTCAGTTCGGTCTGGGTCTACCCTGTGGTGGACGACAATATCGAGATCGAGGTCAACCCATCGGACATCCGTATCGATACCTATCGTTCCTCGGGCGCGGGTGGTCAGCACGTGAACACTACCGACTCGGCGGTGCGGATCACGCACATTCCCACCGGAATTGTTGTGACCTCGTCCGAAAAATCGCAGCACCAGAACCGTGACATTGCGATGAAAGCGCTGAAATCGCGCCTGTACCAACAGGAACTGGACCGCCGAAACGCGGACATTAACGCAGCGCATGAGGCCAAAGGCGATGCAGGCTGGGGCAATCAGATCCGGTCCTACGTTTTACAACCCTACCAGATGGTAAAAGACCTGCGGACCAACTTTGAAACGTCGGATACCAAAGGGGTTCTGGATGGTGATCTGGACGGATTCATGGCGGCAACACTGGCGTTGAATGTAGCGGGTAAAAGCCGTTCCGAGGCGCAAGGCGAGGGTTGATAGACGCTCCGGCGCGGTGCCCGTGATGACGCTGCTCAAAGGTCATTGGCAACTGATTGCAATTGTTGCGCTGGTCTTCGTGTTTTGGGCCACACCTGTCGT
Organism: Ruegeria sp. CK1; assembly: GCF_056536545.1. Classification (NCBI taxonomy): domain Bacteria; kingdom Pseudomonadati; phylum Pseudomonadota; class Alphaproteobacteria; order Rhodobacterales; family Roseobacteraceae; genus Ruegeria; species Ruegeria sp. CK1. Next base: position 281,853 of record NZ_JBQFPX010000002.1, on the reverse strand, counting down.
GACTCCTTTGAAAATACTGGTCGTTTTCCTGCATGAACTTTCGCATGCATTGACCTTAATTATTACTGGCGGATCAGTCGAAAGTTTCACCATCTCGCCGCGGCAGGGTGGTCTTGTCGTCGGTCGCGGTGGCAATCGCTTTCTAAGCCTGTCTGCCGGCTATCTTGGGTCTCTGGCTCTTGGGATGGGGCTGCTGATCATCGCACTGCGCACGGACTGGGACCGAGTTGTGCTTGGCGGGTTCGGCGGTGTCATGATTTTGGTGACAGTGCTCTATGTCCGCGAACCCTTTGCGATAGCATTTTGTGCGGGCGTCGGGGCAGCTATGCTGGTGATGGCATTGTATCTCAGCCGAACGGTTTGCGATTTGGTTCTGCGGATCATTGGTCTAACCAGCATAATCTACGTACCCTTTGATATTTTTGACGACACAATCCGGCGTTCGGGCATGCCTTTGGACGCATATATGCTCGCCGAGGAATTTGGAGGTACCACAATGCTCTGGGGTGGTGCTTGGCTGGTGCTGAGTATCGTTTCGGCCTTTTTGTGCCTCAAGTACTTGCTGGGGCAAGACAGCAATTTGCGGTTTGGTGCAAACGAGCGATAGCCACAACTATCAACATAAAAAGATGTATTTAAACTGCGGGTTTAAATGGTGAGGTGGCCCCGCTAGGCTGATCTGGATTGAGGGATGAGCCTACGATGGATTTGAGCAAAACAACAGCTTGCGACCTGGTCAGCACAATCTCGGCGGGGACGCTGTCGGCTGAGGCTTTGATGCAGCAAACGCTGGATCGAATAAAGACGGTTAACGAAACTGCCAATGCGATCGTGGCCCTGCGCGACGCGGATGAGTTGCTTGCAGAAGCGCGTTCGCTGGATGCTGTGGAACACAAAGGTCCGCTTCATGGGCTGCCCATAGCGGTCAAGGATCTGGCCAATGTCGCGGGTATTGTAACCTCGCAGGGTTCGCCCATTTTTCAGGACCACGTGCCCAAGCAAGACGATTTGATTGCAGCGCGAATGCGGGCAGCTGGCGCGATCCTGATTGGTAAAACCAATGTGCCTGAGTTTGGGTTGGGCTCTCATACCTTCAACCCGGTCTATGGGGCGACCAGAAACCCATATGATCCAACGCGAACTTGCGGGGGATCGTCTGGTGGTGCGGCAGTGGCGTTGGCGACAGGAATGGTTGCCATGGCGGATGGATCCGACGCGATGGGAAGCCTGCGCAACCCGGCCGCGTGGAACAATGTGTATGGGTTTAGGCCAAGCTGGGGACGTGTGCCGTCAGAGCCAATCGGAGACGGTTTTCTTCACCAGCTTTCAACGCTCGGGCCGATGGCGCGTAGCCCCTTGGATATTGGCCTTTTGCTGGATGTTATCTCGGGGCCGGACCCACGGCAGCCAAATGTTAGCGATAGCTCGGCAGTTTCTCCGGTGCGTGCTGCAGACTTGCGCGGCATGCGGATAGGGTGGTTGGATGATTGGGGTGGAGCATACCCGATCGAGGACGGCATCCGTGATTTATGCAGCGATGCGCTGTCAGTGTTGACGCAATTAGGGGCTGAGGTCGTCCCTGTACCTGCGCCTTTTGAGTCAGAACGCCTGTGGGAAAGTTGGATCACATTGCGGTCTTGGAGTGTCGCGGCGGGTCTCGCCCCGTTGTCCGAACATCGCGCGACGCTGAAAGACACAGCGCAGTGGGAATTGGACCGAGGGTTGGCCATGACCGCGGTGCAGGTGCATGAGGCCAGCGTCATTCGGACAGCTTGGTTTCGTTGCGCGACCAAAATGATGGGTGACTATGATGCTTTGGTTTTGCCATCGACACAGGTGTGGCCGTTTGCAATCGAAACGCCTTACCCGACAGAAATCGCAGGAAAAAAGATGGACACCTATCATCGGTGGATGGAGGTTATGGTGCCGGTCAGCTTGATTGGTTTGCCTTGTTTGTCGGTGCCAGTGGGTTTCGGTGCGAGCGGGTTACCAATGGGAATGCAAATTTTTGGACCGCGTGGTTCGGATGCCCACATCCTGTCAATTGGAGAGGCCTATCACCGAGCCACAATGTGGCCGCAAAAACGACCGGCATGAACAATGTCGGCAAGGGAGGAGAGACAAGATGGATAAACCATTTGGTGTTCCGGACATGGGAACGGTTAACATGGGAATGCTAAGCGAGGCTCTGCGTCTGGCCTGGGCTGATTTCCGTCGTGCACCCATATTTGGCCTACTGTTCGCAGGGTTTTATGTATTGGCAGGTTGGGCAATCGCTTGGGTAACCGTGAGGACGGGTACGTCTTACTGGTTGGTGCTTGCGGCGATCGGTTTCCCATTGTTGGGACCGTTCGCAGCGGTGGGAATGTATGAGGTTTCACATCGGCTAGAGCAGGGCGAGCCACTGGATTTCGGTTCAATTTTCGGCGTTGTCGCTCAGCAAGGGAAGCGGCAATTACCGTCAATCTGCGCAATCATCGTAGTGATGTTTCTATTCTGGTTTTTTCTCGGCCACATGATTTTTGCACTATTCATGGGGCTGTCGACCATGACCAATGTGTCTACGTCATTAGAGGTCTACTTGACCGCCAACGGCTTAACGATGCTTGCGGTGGGTACTGTCGTAGGGGCGGTGTTCGCGACGGTTTTATACATGATTACCGTGCTGTCGATTCCAATGCTACTGGACCGGGAATTGGATTTCGTGACCGCCATGATCGCCAGCTTTTGCTATGTCCGCGACCATCTTGGTGTGATGCTGGCTTGGGGCGCGTTTATCGCAATTCTGACCTTTGTGGCCATGATTCCGTGGTTTCTGGGGCTGCTAGTGGTACTGCCTCTTCTTGGGCACGCAAGTTGGCACCTCTACCGTTTGATTACTCAGGCCCCGAAAGAAGGCACGGTTCAACCTTAGCCAACTGACTGCGACATTGGGCTTTCTGAACGACGCGCTGTGCGTGCTGCGGCCAGAACGGCGGATGGTTCGTCACCCAAATGCCGCAACAATATCCGTCGCGTCGTTGTAGAACTGGCCGTTGTTTTCGAAAGGCAGATTGCAACACCACGCCAGCGGTCAGAATTGTTCTCTGTCCCACGCGTGACCAAGTAAATCCGGCTGTTTTGAGATGCGCGACAAGACATCAGGATGTAAATCTGCCGCCCAGCACAAGCTGCTATGCCTTGAACCTCGCGTTCGTTAGCGGCGGCATCTGGCATCACGGGGCGGGGTTCATATCCGCGAACCAAGGTGCATTGTGGTAGGCGACGCGCATGAAATAGCCTGTGTCGCAGGGGCAGCGGCTCGTGCAATTCGGTTTCGGTGGCGTAATAAAAGCCAGCGGGAAAAAGGTTCTCGGTCAGGGTTGATGGGCCAGATCCAAGAAAATCAGTCAGGGCAGATGCCGCTGGATGCGTAGGCGGGCGGTCGATCTCGTCCAGCGGTCGCAGAAGAATACGGGCGTCGACTTCGAAAAAGCGGCAAATCCTGTCCAACACGTCAGGGCGGGGAAAGCTTTCACCACCTAAATATCTATTGAACTGAGTTCGATTGACCCCAAGCTGTCGACAAAGCTCCGAGATCGACGTGTATTGCTGGGCAAGGCGTCTCAGATTGGCTCCGAACATCCTGCGCAATTCGTCCGGGTTACGGATGTCGTTGGTCATTGGCGCCCCAGATTCCAGAACTCGTCTTTGTAGAACCAAACATGTTCGACCGATGGGTCGGCACTAGGCAAAAACGTGCAGATTTCTAAAACGGGCGCATCCCAACGCCGCGTCTTATCCATGAGGCTAACGTTCAATGCCATAAACGCAATAGGCTTTATCTTATTTTGTGTGATCTTTTTATGGCGACTGAACCTAGAACATTCCCATCGATAAAACCTGCCCTAAAGGTTGAATTGAAATCCCCCACCATGATCGGTTGCCGGACACAGTGGGGGGGCAGGTTACTCTCCGCGGAGCAGAGCAGCCACTCCGGTACGTGCGACTTCGACAAGGCCTAAAGGGCGCATCAGATCGGCAAAAGCGTCGATCTTGTCCGGCGCACCAGTGATTTCAAAGATGAAGGAACCAAGGGTGCTGTCCACTACATTGGCACGGAAGATATCAGCCAGACGCAGTGCCTCGACACGTTTGTCGCCCGCGCCAACAACCTTGATGATGGCTAGTTCACGTTCGACCGAGTCACCCTCGACAGTAAGGTCATGGACATCGTGCACGGTCACAATCCGTCCCAGCTGTGCCTTGATTTGCTCGATCACTTGCGGTGTACCGGTGGTGACGATCGTGATGCGGCTGAGATGGCCCGTGTGGTCCACCTCGGCCACGGTTAGGCTTTCGATGTTGTAACCGCGACCCGAGAACAGGCCGATCACGCGGGCTAGAACCCCGGGTTCGTTCTCGACCAGAACCGCGATTGTGTGGCGCTCCTGAACGTCCGAGAACGTTGGGCGTAAGTTATAGGCCGAGTGGCGGGTGGAGCCTTTTTTGATATGTAGGGCAGACATTTATGTCCCTTTCATCATCCTTGTGGTGTCGGGCGCGCCGAACGCCCAACAGTAATTCGTCAAACCAGAACCGAACCTTTGGAGTCGATCACGCCCTGCGTTTCGGCTTCACCCAGCAGCATCTCGTTATGCGCTTTGCCCGACGGGATCATGGGGAAGCAGTTTTCGTGCTTTTCAACCAGACAGTCGAAGATCACCGGACCGTCATAGTTGATCATCTCCATGATCGCATCATCCAGATCAGCAGGATCGGAACACAAAATGCCCTTTGCGCCAAACGCTTCAGCGAGTTTGACGAAATCGGGCAGAGCCTCGGACCAAGAATGAGAGTAACGCTCGCCATGCAGTAGTTCTTGCCATTGGCGGACCATACCCAGGCGTTCATTGTTCAGGATGAACTGTTTAACCGGCAGGCGGTACTGAACCGCGGTGCCCATCTCTTGCATGTTCATCAACCATGACGCCTCACCGGCTACGTTGATAACCAATGCATCCGGATGGGCCATCTGCACGCCGACAGAGGCCGGGAAACCATAGCCCATCGTGCCCAGTCCGCCCGAGGTCATCCAGCGGTTGGGGTCTTCAAAACCCAAATATTGCGCGGCCCACATCTGGTGCTGACCGACCTCGGTGGTGATGTAGCGGTCGTGATTTTTGGTCAGCTCTTCAAGGCGTTGCAGCGCGTATTGCGGCTTAATGGTCTTTTCGCTGTTGGTGTAAGCCAGACAGTTGACCTTGCGCCAGTCGTTGATCTGTGCCTGCCATTGCTTGACCGCCGCCGCGTCAGTCTTGCGGCCGCGCGCTTTCCAGACTTTCAGAACGTCTTCAAGCACATGGGCTACGTCGCCGACAATCGGAATGTCTACACGGATGACCTTGTTGATCGACGAAGGATCGATGTCGATATGTGCCTTTTTCGAGTTCGGTGAAAACGCGTCGATCCGTCCCGTGATCCGGTCATCAAAACGCGCGCCGATGTTGATCATCAGGTCGCAGTCATGCATCGCAAGGTTGGCCTCATACAGACCATGCATCCCAAGCATCCCCAGCCAGTTCTTACCCGAAGCTGGATAGGCACCCAGCCCCATCAGTGTAGAGGTGACCGGGAAGCCCGTGGCATCGACCAGCTCACGCAGCAATTGGCTGGCAGCTGGGCCAGAGTTAATAACGCCACCGCCGGTATAGAAGACAGGCTTTTTCGCCGTTTCCATCGCGGCAACCAGTTCGGTAATCTCTTCCAGATCGCCCTTCACAACAGGTTGGTAGTGCGAGGTTGACGGCTTTGGCCCTGCGTATTCACCTGAAGCGAACTGAACGTCTTTCGGGATATCGATCAGAACCGGTCCGGGGCGGCCCGAGGTGGCAACGTGAAAGGCCTCGTGCATCGTTTCGGCCAGCGAATCCGTGTCCTTCACCAGCCAGTTATGCTTAGTGCAGGGGCGGGTGATGCCAACTGTGTCGGCCTCTTGGAACGCGTCCGAGCCGATCATGAAGGTCGGAACCTGACCCGTCAGAACAACAATCGGGATCGAGTCCATCAGCGCATCTGTCAAACCGGTCACGGCATTGGTGGCGCCGGGGCCGGATGTCACCAGCGCAACGCCGGGCTTACCGGTAGAACGCGCATAACCTTCGGCGGCGTGGACCGCGCCTTGCTCATGCCGCACCAGAATGTGACGGATGTCGTTCTGCAGAAAGATCTCATCATAGATCGGTAGGACGGCGCCACCGGGGTATCCGAATACTGTGTCCACGCCCTGATCCTTGAGGGCCTGAACTACCATCTTTGCGCCGGTCATCTCACGTGTCATCTGCTTTGCTCCGTTCGCGACATGTGTCTTGCGTTCTGCCAAAAAAAAGCCCCCGAGATTTTTCGGAGGCGCATGGGTTAGATTATGGTTTACCGTTACCGGCCCATGCGCGTGTTTCCTACGATTACGACTAGCGCTTTCATCGCCAGAGGCTCCTTTTTTGCGTGCAGGGACATTATGAGCGAGGGGAAGGGGCGTCAACAGGCAATTGCACCAATTTTGTAACTTGAATGGTGAATTTTGCGACATTTTATTGCGCAGATTGCCGCAGGTTCGGAATTTTCGAGAGTCTCTGCCGGATCGAAGAACTGTCACGTGGATTTCGCAGGTCAGAAAGCGTCAACACGATGTCTAAAATTGACATGAGCATCCAAATTCTGTGCGGCAGGCTGATCCTGAGGGAACAGTTCGGGAGGCTTGGAATGTTACAAGACTTGGTTGATCTGGGGCGATATCCAATCGATCGGCCGGGCTCTCGGGCCTATGATCAGATGATCACCGATTTGCGCAGAGAACTGGATCAGGACGGGTGCGCGGTGCTGCCTGGTTTTGTTCACGCAGATGGTTTGGAGCTGCTGGTGTGCGAAGCAGATAAGGTTGCCCCCAATGCGCATCGATCCTTCAACAGAACCAACGCCTATTTCACCAAGGATGATCCACGATTTGGGATCGGGCACCCGATCCGACGGTTTTACGATCGGTCTAATGCCTTTGTCCCAGCTGATAACTTCTCAGCTTCCGGCCCTTTGCGTCGTATCTATGAGTATGAGTGGTTTATGCCCTTTGTACGCGAAGCCCTGAACGAGACAGAGGGTCGGTTCTTTCGATACGATGACCCGCTGGCTGACGTAATAATCAACGTGGTCGAAGAAGGGCAGGGCTTCCCTTGGCATTTCGACACCAACAACTACACAGTCACCCTGGCAATTCAGAACGGCGAAGCAGGGGGTACGTTTGAATACGTGCCGAACCTCAGAACCCCAGAGGATGAAAATTTCAAATCTGTGGCTGCGATTTTGGATGGAAACAGAGCGCGGGTGCGAGAGTTGGAACTGCGACCGGGTGATCTGCAAATTTTTAAGGGGCGCTACTCCCTGCATAGAGTTGCTCCGGTGATGGGAAAACGCACGCGGTATGTCGGAATTTTCTCATTCGTCGAAGCCGAAGGAATGTGTGGGGGCGTTGAACGGACGCGGCAGCTTTACGGTCGGGTCTTGCCACATCATCAAGAACGTGAGGGGCTGAGAAAGGATCAGTTGCTGGATTAAGCTGTGTTAGATTGACAGGGGATCATTTGAAAACCGGAGGCTCTGGTGTCCAAGATATTGCAGCTCACACCATTCTTTTTGTGTTCTTCATTGCAGAAGCAGATTGATTTTTACTGCGATCGTCTGGGGTTTTCCTGCGGGTTTCGGCAGGAAAACTATGCTTTTTTGTCACTTGGGTCAGTCGCCATCCGGCTGTTGGAGTGTCCACCCCGGGATGATGGTCGCTTACTGGGCGAAGATCAGTCTTTTTACATAGATGTGGAGGGAATCGATGAGTTGTTTGAATCCCTGCGCCCAGGTCTAGCGGACCTGCCAGAAGGGCGTGTGCACGGTGGCGCGAAGTGCGGGTTTCGGACATCTGAGCTGAGCAGCGCTGCTAATGCGCCTAAAAGCCGGGGCTGGTGCCTTGCAGGACACCGTGTTCCAGCGCGTAGCGGGTCAGGCCGGCAGTCGATGAGATGCCTAGCTTGCGCTTGATATTTTTGCGGTGGGTCTCAACGGTGCGAACCGAGATCTCCAAGGTCTGCGCGACTTCTTTGTTGGACTTGCCCTGAGCAAGCTCCAGAAGAATAGTTTGCTCGCGACCTGTCAGTGCTTCGCGGACACCGCCCTGTTTGGGCTGCAAAGATCCGCTGGCGCCAGTGCAAAGGTATTTTTCGCCGCTCATTACCGCATCGATGGCCTGCTTGATCTCATCGGTTGGTACGTCCTTGAGCACGTATCCCTTGGCCCCGTGCGTTAGCGCGGTTGAGATGTATTCAGGGCTGTCATGCATAGATAAGATAAGGATGTGCGTGCCGGGAAGGCGTTCCAGAATGATTTCGGTAGCACTAAGCCCGCCCAAGCCAGGCATGTTTAGATCCATCAGGATGACGTCAGGGGACAGTTCGGCGACTTGATCAACGGCTTCCTGCCCGGTGCCGAGTGTGCCGACCACGTCGATATCATCATAGCTTTCAAGGATCGACTGAATCCCCTCGGCCACCATCGGGTGGTCATCAACAATGAGAACTCGGATAGTCATGTGCCGGCCTTTCGGTTCTGATTTGCGTCTTCCTGCGGCGGGAGCAGGTGGCTCAGCGGCAGAGTGACTTCGATGACGGTTCCGCCATACGGGCTGCGTGATGACAGAATGCGAAGGGAACCGTCAAGTTGTTCGATACGCTCCTGCATGTTGCGCAGTCCAATTCCAGTGCTGACGCCATCCGTATCGCGGGGCAGGCCGCGACCGTTGTCACTGATACGCATTGTGGCACCCTTTTTGTGGCCACGCAGGTCGATTGTAACACGGGTTGCGTCAGCGTGGCGTTCAATGTTCGTCAGTGCCTCTTGGGCGATACGGTATAGGGCGATTTTAGCTTCTTGATCCAGCCGGTTGCGGAAGACGACAGTCGAGAAGTGTGTCTCGATCCCAGTGCGTTCGCGGAAATCATCAGTCAACGCTTTTAATGCCGGACCTAGGCCTAGGTCGTCCAATACGCCGGGGCGCAGGTCGCGGCTGATGCGACGAACCTCGGTGATGGCAGTGCCCAGATTGTCGATGCCTTTGTTTAACGGGTCTTGGGCGCCATCGTCGTCGCCCCGTTCAAGGCGGCGACGTGCATTGTCCAACGCATAGCGGACGCCAACTAGAATCTGGCTGATTCCATCGTGCAATTCGCGTGCGACACGGCCGCGTTCTTCTTCCTGTGCGTCTAGCACTCGTTGTGTCAGCTCTTTCAGCTTGGCATCCGCAAGCCGTCGCTCGCGGAAGTTCAACACCATGCCCGACGCAAAAACGATCAGGACCGCCGCAAGGGTGATCCCGCCGATATAGTAAAAGGTACGTCGCACGCGGGCCTCTACCTCGGCTCGTGCGGCTGCGATCGAGGCAACAACGTCGTCGATGAAGACACCTGTGCCGACTGCCCACTGCCAACTTGGGAAGCTGGTAACATATGTGATCATCTGCGCCTCTTCCCCTGTCGAAGGTTTGGGCCACAGATAGGTATGATACCCGGCACCCTGCCGCGCGATACTGATCAGCTCGTCCACGATTGGGGTGCCTTCGCTGTCAGCAAGGCCGCTCCAGTTCTTGTTAATAAACTCAGTCTGGCGTGGGCTGACCAGATTTGTGCCATCGTAGTCATAGACGAAAAAGAACCCGTCATCACCGTAGATCATCGCAGACAGGATTTGAGCGACTTGGTCTTTGGCATCCTGATCATCGGGTTGGGCCGAGCCATAGATGAAGTAGAACCCGTTGCGCGCTTGGGTAACGTAGTTCCGCAACTCTGCTTTCTTGGCTTCGATCAGCTGTGCTTCCAGCTGGTCAATCTCGCGCTCAGCCAGTTTGCGGGACTGATGGGCGACAAGGATTGCAATGGCGGCAACAGCTACTATCAGAGGCAGCGTCGCCAGCAGAGACAATTTCTGCGCATAGTTTGGTCGAAAGGCGTCGCGGATTCTCCCCATTGCTCTGCGATAGGCAAATTTCGCGGAAAATGCAAAGTCCGAGCAATAGATGCACGGATGTACAGGCTTGGAGCAGGGAATTTTTCTTTTTAATCCAATTATTTGATCTCAATACTGGGTGCTTCTACGTAGTAGTAGGTATTTTCATCATTGATTGCGGCGATATGATCCGCGCCATCGACAACGATCAACTGCCCATGTGGCAGATCACGACTTTGGGAGGACAGACTGAATGGATCGTCGTTCATTTTTGAAAACCACCGCACTGGGAAGCACTGCTGCTGCCGCGACGACGCTGGCGGCTCCGGCTTATGCGCAGGGCAAGCGTACCCTGACCATGGTGACATCCTGGCCGCGTGGCTTTGCCGTACTGGATGACGCCGCCAGCTATATGGAGCAGATGGTCGGAGAGATGTCCGACGGTCAGTTGACCATCGAAAAGAAAGCGCCGGGCGAATTGGTGGGCGCGCTGGAAGTGTTCGACGCTGTTTCGTCGGGTCAGGCAGACATGTATCACTCGGCTGACTACTACTTTATCGGTCAGCACCCGGGTTACGCTTATTTCACCGCTGTGCCCTTTGGCGGCACCGCGCAAGAACTGACCAACTGGTATTACTTCGGCGGCGGCGAAGAGCTGCATGACGAACTGGGCCAGATCTTTAACCTGAAAGGTTTGCTGGCGGGTAACTCGGGCTCGCAGTCGGGTGGCTGGTTCCGTAACGAGATCAACTCGGCCGCAGATTTTAATGGTCTTAAATTCCGCATGCCCGGTCTGGGCGGCAAGGTTCTGGGTAAGCTTGGTGCTTCGGTCCAGAACATCCCCGGCGGCGAACTGTACCAAGCGCTGTCTTCGGGTGCGCTGGACGGGCTAGAGTGGGTTGGCCCGATGGCTGACGAACGCGCCGGCTTCCAAGAAGTTGCCAAAGTTTATTACACTGCAGGCTTCCACGAGCCGGGCTCTGGTCTGTCTTCGTCTGTTAACCTAGACGTTTGGAATGAACTGACACCAGCGCAGCAGGCGATCATGCGTTATGCGTCGATGGCGACAACCCACTACCAGCTGGCCGAAACACTGGCCAACAACGGTGCTGCACTGGCGCGTCTGCAGTCGCAAGGCGTGAAAACACTGCAATTCTCGGACGACGTTTGGGATGCGTTTGGTAAGGCTTCAGCTGAGGTCATGGACGAGAACATGGATGACGAGCTGTTCGCCAAAATCCGCGGTTCGTTCGAAGATTCTCTGGCCACTTCGGCCTCTTGGATCAACAAATCAGATGGCTACTACGTCCAGCAGCGCGTTCGCGTTCTGGGTGGTTGAGTAAGCCCCTGAAACCTCTGAGGCCTCACATTTGTGGGGCCTCTTTTTAATAAAAATTCTCTGAATCCTGCAGCCCCTGCTAAGGTAGAGGTGACAGATATTCAGCTGAGTGAGGGACATCATGGACGACAGCAGCTCGGTTGGTTTGACCGACGCTCTTGCCGCGATTGGCGGCGGGATTGTCTGGGTTCTGCAAAATCTGGCGCAAGCCTTCTACAACATCGGCTATGCGGTGACCCATCCCAGCCTTTGGTTGGATTGGTCCGACAAAGAAGCTGTCATGCGCTTCGTCTACTATGGCGGATCGGTTGAGTTCTTCTTTGCTGTTTTTGCAATTTTTCTGGTCATCACGATCATCGGAATGGTCCGCAACAACTTCATGTGGGGCTGCGTACGAGGGCTGGAAGGGTTCACAAACACCTTGGGCCGGTTCTTTGCCTGGGCGGGACTTTTGATGGTGTTGCAGCAGATCATTATCGTGATCATGCAGCGGATTTTTACCCGACCCGACATCGTGATCGCCTTTGGTATCCCGCTGCAATACGACATCAGCTGGTATGCTGAAATGTTGAAGTTTTACAATGCTTTGGTGGTATCTCTTTGTGTGGGTTACACCTTTGTTCAAGGCGGGCATGTGCGGGTTGACCTACTGTATGCACCGGCGCGTTTCCGCACCAAGAAAGTGATCGACATGCTGGGCTCGGTCTTCTTCATGATGCCCTTGGCTGTGATGGTTTGGATGTACGGTTGGTACTTCATGTGGCGGCACCTGATCGTGCCGAAACCCTCAGCCAGTGACACTTTGGATCGCTTGTTGTTGAAATCGAAAGCGATGCGCTGGAACATCGAAACAATTGGTTTCAGCCCGAACGGCTTTACCGCCTACTTCCTATTCAAGATCATGCTTGTTGCTTTTGCCGGGCTTGTGTTCTTGCAGGCGATTGCATTCTTGTACCGGTCGTATCTGGAATACGTGGAAGGACCGGACAGTGAAGGAAAGTACCTCGACAAGGACAGCCTTGGTGAGGGTGAAGAAGCCTACGAAGGCGCACATTAAGGACGGAGACCCAGACTATGCTATTCGGACTTGATGGCGTCGAGATAGGCCTCATTATCGTATTCTTCTGCCTTTTCGGAGGCATCCTTTCCGGGTTTCCGGTGGCCTTTGCCATCGGTGGCGCCGGTATCATTTCCTTTGGGATCATCGCAGCGTTGGACAGCGCTGGGTTGCTGGTGCACCAAGCGATTGACACCGGCACGCAAGCCTATCGGGACCTTGTGAATTCGGGCGTTAAGCCAGACACAATATCCGTGTTCCGATACCCGGAATTACCTACCTTTGGAGAACCGGTGTTCCCCTCTGGCTGGGAAACTGCACTGGACCGCAACGTTTCCTTTATTGTGAACCGTATCAACGAACGGGTCCTGGCCGGGCAATCCATTGAGACCCTGCTGGCCGTGTTGATGTTCGTTCTGATGGGTATCACGTTAGAGCGCTCGAAAATCGCGAATGACCTGCTTACTACAATGGCGCGTGTCTTCGGCCCGCTGCCGGGTGGTCTGGCTGTTTCGATTGTTGTTGTAGGTGCGTTTCTTGCGGCCTCGACCGGGATCGTGGGCGCGACTGTTGTCACGATGGGTCTGCTGGCGTTGCCAACCATGCTGCGGAACAATTACTCGCCTGAACTGGCGACGGGTGTGATCGCGGCCTCGGGTACGCTGGGGCAGATCATCCCACCGTCAATTGTGATCGTTCTGCTGGGCACGCTGGCCGGGGATCTTTACTCGACGGCGCAAGAGACGCGTGCCGTTGAGGCCGGGTGTACAGATGCGCTTACCTATCTGGGCGAACCTGCTGTGGTCTCGGTAGGGACGTTGTTTCAGGCGGCGTTGTTGCCAGGGATTATGTTGGCTTTGCTCTATGCGCTATACGCCTTTGGCTATGCGCTGATGAATCCCGAAAAGGCACCGGCCGTGGAATTAGGCGGTGGTGGTGGTGAACCGATCACCCGCGGCGAAGGCCTGACCTGGTTGCTGGGTGCGCCGGTCGCGCTGATTGTCGGCGCCTTCCTGCTGGGTAGCGCGGGTGTAATCGGTAGCCAGAACATCACCGTTTCAGCGTTTTCGGACATCGGTGAAGGTGCTTCTCTGCGCACCAATGTTTCGGAAGAATGCAAGGCTTCGATGATCGAACTTCATGGTCAGTCCGCTTGGGATCAAGCCGTGGCAGAGCAGCAAGCACTCGACGAAGCTGGTGGCGTGACGCAGGCGCAGCGCCTGACTGAGGAAGAACTGGCTGCTGCACAAGAAGCGAAGATCGCTGCCACTGCGCCAATTGGTACCGGCGTGGCAGTCATTGTTGTCCTGCTGGGGCTGACCTTGCTGATGGGTCGTGGCATCGCGCCGTCGAAATCAACACAGCCGTTGATCGTAGGGGCCATCGGTCTGTTGCTGATGTTGTTGGTGGACTTGCTTTTGGTTGCGCCGACCACATCATCAGGGGCGACCTTCCTGATGATGGCGATACCTTTTGCGCTGGCGATATATGGCTGCAAGTTCGCGGCTGAACGCTGTGCCACCAACGATCTGATCCGTGTAGTTTTCCCACCGTTGGTCCTGATCATCGCGGTTCTGGGTTCGATCCTAGGCGGGATAACCAACCCGACGCCGGCAGCAGCGCTGGGTGCGGGCGGGGCGATCATGCTGGCAGCCTATCGCAAGCTGCAGGATCAAGGGCGCTCAGGCAAAGTAATCATCTGGTCGACCTTTGCCATCATCATCTGCATGCTGATGGGCATCAACTTCGACCTGCGCATCAATCAGGGCGACGTCTCGGTTGAAAGCTGGATTGCCTTCATCTTTGCCTATGCCGCATACCTCTATGCGTTGTTTGGCCTGATTTTCGCCTGCTGGGTGTTGTTCTCGAGCGGTGTTCTGACCCCAGTAGTGCGTGAGACGGCCAAGGTGACTTCGATGGTCTTCACCATCCTCATCGGGTCGCAGCTGCTGAACCTCGTTGTGATCTCATTCGGGGGTGAGCACTATATCCAGCAGTTCCTGCGCAGCTTTGACAACGAGTTCACCGTCTTCCTGATCGTGATGCTTGTGCTGTTCATTCTGGGCTTTGTTCTGGATTTCCTCGAGATCATCTACATCGTGATCCCCATCGTGGGCCCTGTGATCTATGGCGGGTCGTTCGATCCGAAATGGGTGACGATCATGGTGGCGGTGAACCTGCAGACTTCGTTCCTTACGCCTCCGTTCGGGTTCGCGTTGTTCTACTTGCGGGGGGTGGCGCCGAAAGAAGTAACGACCGGACATATTTATCGAGGGATCATACCGTTTGTGATCATTCAGGTCGTGGGAATTGCGATCCTGTGGTCCTTCCCATCGATCGTAACAATCGTGCCGGATTTGATACCGAAATAATCCGAGTAACGTTAGAAAAATGAACCGGAGGCCCTAGCGGCCTCCGGTTTTTCGTTTTAGGCATCAGCCTTGGGATGGGTAAGCCGGGCAAAGCTGGCTTCAGCTTCGTGGTCGATCTCTAGCGCAGGAGCCGCAAGTGTTCCCGCTTCTGGATCGTTGAAAACCGCACGATCCAACTTGCCCACGTTCTGGGCGACAATGGTGGTGACGACAGCGTCGCCGGTCACATTCACCACGGTGCGCATCATGTCGATGATCCGGTCCACTGCCAGAATGATGGCGATCCCATCAAGCGGCATTCCCAGCTGGTTCAGAACCATTGCCAGCATCACAATGCCGACGCCCGGAACCCCTGCGGTGCCAATCGAAGCCAGAACTGAGATCGAGATGATGGTCGTGTAACCGCCTAGTCCCAGATCAATACCGTAGGCATTGGCCAGAAACACAGTGGCGACACCATGCATGATGGCGGTCCCGTCCATGTTGATCGTGGCGCCCAGCGGGATACCAAACGAGGCGACCGAACGGTCGACGCCGACACGTTGCGTTACGCATTGCATGCTGGCCGGGATCGTTGCGTTCGAGCTTGAGGTCGAGAAAGCAAATACCTGCGCTGACCGCATCTTGCGAAGAAACGCGCGCGGGCTCAGTCCTGTGAAGACATAGAGCAGCACCATCAGGGTCACGCAAAGGTGGAACACCAGCGTCAGGCTAATGGTCGTCAGATAACCGATCACCGGCGCGAACAGTCCGAACCCCTCAAGTGCGAAGGTCTTGGCGATCAGGCAGAACACCCCGATCGGGGCAAAAGCCATCACGATTTCGACGATTTTCATCGCCAAATCGTTCATGAATTGACAGCCTTCTACAAATGCCTTTGCCCGGCTACCGATCATCAGAACGGCGATGCCCACAACGATCACGTAGAAGATGATCTGCAACATCTCACCATTTGCCAAGGCCTGTACCGGGTTCTTGGGTACGATGTTGGCCAGGATTTCCCAGACGGTGTATTGGGTCGCCACCGAGACATTCTGGTCAGCCATATGCAAACCCGTAAAGCCAACGCCCGGATTTATCAGGTTGGCAATCACCAAGGCCGTCGTGACCGCCAATGCGGTGGTCGCGAGGTAGGTTACGAAGGTTAAACCGCCCACACGGCCCAGAATCCGGATGTCTCCGATCCCGACGACCCCGCACAGCAGTGAGAAGACCACCAAAGGAACCACCAACATCTGAAGCGCGTTCAGGAACATCTGGCCGATCATACCGAACAGCCCATTCACTAGACTGTCCTGCAGGACGGGCATATCCCAATAGTTCAATGCCAATCCCAAAAACGAACCCAGAACCAGTGCGATCAGTATCTGTGTTGTAAGATTTGCTGAATACAGTTTGCGCAGCGCATGTGTCATTTAAATTCCTCTTCCCTAAATCAGAACAGCAGGTCAGGGACCTGCTGCTGCGATTGCCAAGTTAATGAGGCCCGAAGTTTTGGGCCGGAAAATGTGCGAAGCTGCACAATGGTCGAGGATACTTGGTGACGCGACGTCACCATTCAACTGCCAATGTTCCAAGCAACAAATTAAGTTTGCTTAACTATTTGCTCCCAACAGTGCTTCGTAAGCTAACGTTGTGGGTCGTTCTTAGGTTTTTTGCCACGATACATTAGGTGAACTGGATCAAATCCCAACGGTTCCCGAAGGGGTCGCGCCAGACGGCAACGGTTCCATATGATTCATGGCGCGGGGCCTCTTCGAATTGAACGCCAGCATCCACCATCGCCGAGTGATCGCGTGCGAAGTCATCTGTCTCAAGAAAGAAACCAACACGGCCGCCGGTTTGGTTACCTACAGCGCCAATCTGCGCAGGACCATCAGCCTGAGCAAGAAGCAAAGATCCGCCCTCTGACCCTGGAGGAGTGACCAAAACCCAGCGTTTGTTTTCTCCTAGATCAATGTCCTGCGTCAGCGTGAAATTGAGCGTTTGGGTATAGAATGCGATAGCGGCATCGTAACCCGGCACCACAAGGGTGACCGCATGAAGGTTCTGGCGCATTGTCAGTTAGCCCTTAGTCGGATGACGATCTGGAAGCTGGATACTAGCGACCTGTTCAGCAATCGGAGCGGTGGAAAGAGGATGATGACTGCCGTCTGTCAACGCGGCCGGATTGTTGATGCGGTTCCAGTTGCCCTGGATATAGGCCTCGAGGCCTGAGAACCGCGCTTTGTAGCCCATCTTCGGGCTGCCGGGCACCCAATAGCCTAGGTAGACATAGGGCAAACCCGCTTCACGTGCGATGTCGATGTGATCGAGGATCATATACGTCCCCAGAGAGCTTTGAGGTTGCTCAGGGTCGTAGAACGAGTAGACCATACTTAGCCCATCATCCAAAACATCTGTCAGGCTGACGGCAATCAAATCTCCGGTTTCAGGGTCGGCATACTCCACCACGCGGCTGCGGATTGGAGTTTCCTCAATCATCGCGGCGAATTCGAACACGTCCATGTCAGCCATTCCGCCATCAGCGTGGCGGGTATCCAAATAGCGGCGAAATAGTTCGTATTGCTCGTCAGTAGCCCAAGGCGAATTCGCTCGGCGCTGAAGGTATGAGTTTCGCTTGACAGAGCGTTTCTGGCTTTTGCTGGGACGAAATGCGGAAACGTTTATGCGGGCTGACAGGCAGGCTGCGCAATCGGTACATGAGGGGCGGTAGAGTACGTTCTGAGACCGGCGAAACCCTTGTTGGGACAGTGAGTTGTTCAACTGATCAGCGCCTTCGCCCTGCAAGGCCGTGAACAACTTACGCTCCATCCTGCCCTCAAGGTAAGGGCAGGGCTGGGGTGCCGTAACATAGAATTGCGGCGCGATGGGCAGCGTGTGTCGCATGAAGGTTCCGTGTTTCCTGAGACAGGATGATAACAACGGTTCCCCAAGCCGCCAAGTGATTCACACAGCTGAATTTTTACGCCCGTTGGTTGATCATCACCGTTCCTAGGAACGAGTCCGTCAGGCCCTGACACCGCGCACTGGTCAGCATCATGATGACTGAGACGATTTGGACTACGAAGAAAGCCATGCTGATGAAGTATCCGGCGGTATGGGCCACAGCCTTTCCCATATCCAAGCGAGACCCAAATGCATCGCGCAGTTCAATGCCCATGAAACGCATGCCCAGAGTTGCCGAGCCGTTCGCGATTGTTACGACACGGTAGACGAAACTGATTACTCCGTAGATGAGGGGTAAAAAGAAAAGCCCCGCGCCAAAGGTAAGGAAAACGGGCACGATGCAGATCAGCGAAATGAAGGCGATATCAAACAGCCATGCGACAAAGCGTTTGGTCGCCACCGACTGATAGAACTCTGGCTGGCTGTCGGGATCAGGCAGGTTATTCATATGGTAATGTCCAGATATTTTTCGGAAATTACCCTGTCCCGAATAGCGGGACAGGGCAAGTCTTGATCAGGCGCGTTCCCCGTTTTCGGGTTCATCGCGGTTCTCACGCGCGCGTTCATCCATGAACTGGTCGAATTCCGCTTTGTCTTTGGCTTCGCGCAGACGGCGAAGGAAAGCTTCAAAATCTTGCTGTTCTCGTTCCAGCCGCGCCAGCGTGTCCGATTTGTAGGCGTCAAACGCGCTGTTGCCCGATGGTTTCATGGCGCTCATGTGGCTGTGCCATGTTTTGCGTCGGCTGCAGGATTTGCTGAACATGCGTTTGCTCCAGATCATATATGCCAAAAGGGCAAGGCCCACGGGCCAAAAGAAGATGAAACCAAGGACCATGACGGCGATCCAGGCACCTTTGCCTTTGTCGTCAAGCCAAGCTTCGATACGGTACAGCCATCCCGGATTTTCGGGCACGGCGGTGTCGGATAGTGCAGTCATTTGGGGTCTCCGGGTTTGATGTAAATCGTTTTCACATTGTTTAGATGGGAACATAAATAGTGGTTGCAAGAGGTGGATGTAAAAAAGATTTACATTACTTGCGCCGCCCAAGTTCGGTTGACGTCACCCTGGGAACAAAGCAATTTGCAAAAATGTCTGACACAGAACGAAAAACCGCCCCGTCGCTAGCTGAAATTCTGGATCTCGAAAAACAGGTCTGGGCCGCGCTGGTCGAAGGTAACCCTCAAGCAGATCGGGCTTTGCTGAGCGCAGATTTTCTGGGTGTCTACGACTCCGGCTTTGCCAATCGGGATGATCATGTCGGACAATTTGCGGATGCGCCTACGATGGCTCAGTACGAGCTGAGCGAAACGCAGTTGCGCGTACTGACGCCCGAAATCGTGCTGCTGTCCTATCGAGCCGACTATCAGCGGCCCGGACACGAGACGTGGGACGCGATGCTGATTTCGTCCCTGTGGGAGCGACGCAACGACGTTTGGGTCAACAGTTTCAGTCAGGACACCCCGTTGGAGGCTTAATGACCGACACACTGGCCATCCACCGCGTCCCGCGTGCCTTTGATAAGTCCCTAGGGGATGAAGTGTTAACCGCTTTACCGGATCTGGACGCCGAACAAAGGGAATTGGTTGCCGGAACGGCGGGATCTAGCCCTTATTTAAAGGGTCTGATTGAACGTGAATGTGCGTGGCTGCCGCAAGCTCTGCAATATCCCGATCAGGCGTTAGCCGAGGTTATGACCGAAGCGCGCTCGTTGCCGCCGGACCAGCTTAAACCCGGTTTGCGGCAGGCTAAGCGGCGTATGGCGCTGCTAACTGCTCTGGCTGATTTGGCAGGGGCATGGCCGTTAGAGAAGGTGACGGCCGCGCTTACCGATTTTGGCGCTTTGGCTGCAGATGTGGCAGCAAAGGCAGAAATTGCGGCGCTGATCCGGCGCGGTAAGTTGCCAGGCATGTCTCCGGAGGACGTTGAAACTGCTGCCGGGATGATCATTCTGGCGATGGGTAAAATGGGCGCGCATGAACTGAATTACAGTTCGGACATCGACCTGATTGTTCTGTTCGACGAAACCCGCTTTGACCCCGATGATTTTTATGAAGCCCGGCAAAGTATGGTCCGCGCAACGCGCAATTTCTGTGCCACGCTCAGCGACAAGACTGCAGATGGATATGTTTTCCGCACCGATTTACGTCTGCGACCCGACCCGGCGGTAAGTCCGGTCTGCATGGCCACAGAGGCGGCGGAACGCTATTACGAAAGCCTTGGCCGCACGTGGGAGCGGGCGGCGTACATAAAAGCGCGCCCCTGTGCCGGGGACTTAGAGGCAGGTCAGCGGTTCTTGGACACGCTTCGCCCGTTTGTATGGCGCCGACATTTGGACTTTGCTGCCATTCAAGATGCCCATGACATGCGTCTCCGCATTCGAGAGAATAAGGGAACAGGTGGCACGCTGACCATTCCGGGCCACGACATGAAACTGGGTCAAGGTGGTATTCGCGAGATCGAGTTCTTCACCCAGACCCGCCAACTAATTGCGGGCGGACGCGATCCCGACTTGCGCGTGCGAGGCACTGTTCCTGGTTTGGCGGCACTGGCCGGGAAAAACTGGATACCGCAGGACGTGGCTGAGAAACTAACAAACTACTACCGTGCCCACCGTGAAGTCGAACACCGCATCCAAATGGTTCACGATGCGCAAACTCATAAGGTGCCTCAGTCATCTGATGGGATCGAACGAGTCGCCTGTTTGATGGGTATCGATAGTGCCGACCTGACAGCCGACCTGACCCGACGCCTCACCGAAGTGCATGAGTTGACCGAAGGGTTCTTTGCACCCGGGTCCGCAACTCCTATTCCATCCAATGAATCCGATTTCGACCAAGGCGTTATCAACCGTTGGCCTACTTACCCGGCATTGCGGTCACAACGAGGCGCGCGGATTTTCGAACGTTTGAAACCAGAGCTCCTCTCGCGTCTTTCGAAAACGGCGAAACCGGATGAAGCGCTTTTGGCGCTGGACGGGTTCCTTTCGGGTCTTCCCGCCGGGGTTCAACTGTTTTCTCTGTTCGAAGCCAACCCACACTTGATTGATCTTCTGGTAGATATTGTGGGCACTTCTCACGCGCTGGCGGCGCATCTTTCGCGCAACGCATCTGTCTTTGATGCCGTGATAGGTGGCAGCTTTTTCACTGACTGGCCGGGCCAGATCGCATTACAGACCGAGCTGGAACAGGCTCTGGAGGAAGAGTTGGACTACGAAACCCAACTCGATTTCGCGCGCCGCTGGTGCAAAGAATGGCATTTCCGGATCGGTGTCCATCATCTGCGGGGGCTGATCGACGGAAACGAGGCGGGAAGACAGTATGCCGAGCTGGCCAGCGCAGTCATTGCTGCAATCCTGCCTTGTGTTGCTCAGCAGTTTGCAAAAAAGCATGGTCCTGCACCGGGTCGAGGTGCGGCCGTTCTGGGAATGGGGTCGCTGGGGGCAGGGCGGATCAATTCCCAATCCGATCTGGACATGATCGTGATTTACGACCCGCTTGATCAGGAAATGTCTGACGGTCCGCGTCCATTGGCAACGCGCACCTACTATGCGCGGTTTACGCAGGCACTGATTACGGCCCTTTCTGCACCAATGTCACAGGGGCGACTGTACGAGGTAGACATGCGTCTGCGCCCTTCGGGCAACCAGGGGCCCGTGGCGACCAGCCTGGTCAGCTTTACCAATTACCAGCAGAACGAAGCTTGGGTGTGGGAGCATCTGGCCCTTACCCGCGCCCGTGTCGTTGCTGGCGATACAGGTTTGGCGCAGGATATCGAAACCTTCCGTTCCGATTTCCTTTCTAAACCCGATGACCCCGGGAAAGTGTTACGTGAGGTGGCTGAAATGCGAGCCCGTTTGGCGGCAGCGAAATCTCCGGCGGGGATTTGGGATGCCAAGAACGGCGCAGGCCGGATGATGGATATCGAACTGATGGCCGAAACCGGGGCGCTTTTGTCTGGCATCACGCATCGCGACGTGTTCGCTGGGCTTGAAGGCGCTGTCGCTGCCGAGTTACTTGACGTCGCTCAGGCGCAGACATTGAAAGACTGCTACAATCTATGCTGGTCCGTGCAATGTGCGGCACGGCTGCTGTCTGGCAAGGTTATTGAGGCAGACAAGATCGGTGAGGGCGGTGCGGCATTCTTGTGTCGCGCTACCGGGTTCGAACAGGTTGAACAGCTTCAGGCCGCTTTGCAGGAACACTATTTCAACGCAGCCGACATAATCGGTCGCGTCATCGGGGAGGGGAAAGATGCCGCGCAATGACGATCCAAACGATCACAAGGGTCTGATCCGCGAGGCCTATCGGATAGAGGGCATCACGCTGCCAGAGTGTCGCAGCATTTTTCTCGACTGGGCACTTAGCCTGCCTGAGGATCGGAACCAAACGCAGGCTCTTACAGATTTGCACACGCTCTATGCCGCGCAAGAAGCCGATCATCCGATGACACAGGTGTTGGCCGAGGGGTTGCAATCGGCCAAAGCGCCGAAACGACGCGGTGGCTGGCGTTCTCGGCCCCGCTAGGGCTTTCCCCTCGGGGCGTTCGCCACTATGAGGGCGTCATGACCCAAGCCGCTGACCGCCCCCGAATTCGTCTGAAACCCAAAGCCAACGCGCGCGGATTGCGCCATGGCTTCCCTTGGGTCTATGCCAATGACATCGTCGCCGATCGGCGCACGCGCAAGATTCCTGCAGGAGCGCTTGCCGTTTTGGAGGATGAAAAGCGCGCGCCCATCGCGTTGGTGGCCGTAAATCCTGAGTCAAAGATCATGTGTCGTGTGTTGGATCGCGACATAGATGCCGACCTAAACGCCGAATGGTTCGAGACCCGCCTTCGCCGCGCGTTAGAGATGCGTGAGCAGTTGTTCAACGAACCATACTACCGCTTGATCCACGCTGAGTCCGATGGCTTTCCCGGCGTCATCATAGACCGTTTCGGAGACGCTTGCGTGATTCAACCAAACGCAGCTTGGGCCGAGGCGCACTTAGAGACACTCACTGACGCCTTAGTCACCGTTACAGGCGTGACCACTGTGCTAAAAAATGCGTCGGGTCGAACCCGTGGGCTTGAAGGGTTGGATGACGTGAACCAAACCCTGCGTGGAGAAGCACCTGATCAACCACTGCCAGTGCCCATGAATGGCGCGACCTATATGGCCGACCTGACCGGAGGGCAAAAAACCGGCCTGTTTTATGACCAACGAACGAACCATGCCTTTGCTGCGCGTCTGGTACAGCCGGGGGCGCAGGTACTGGATGTGTTCAGCCATGTTGGCGGGTTTGGTCTGGCAATGCTGGCTGCGGGGGCCGGGCAGGCGCTCAGCGTCGATGGCTCGGTCACTGCATTGGAATTGGCCTCTCAGGGCGCTGAAGTGTCAGGTTATTCCGACCGTTTCCAATCCCGGCAAGGCGATGCTTTCGACGTGCTGACCCAGCTGGGTGAGGAAGGCGCGCAATTTGACGTTGTTGTTTGCGACCCACCTGCCTTCGCACCCTCAAAACAGGCGCTGGACGCGGGCCTGCGCGCGTATGAGCGTGTCGCAAGGCTGGCCGCGCCGCTGGTCAAACCAGGGGGATATCTGGGCCTGTGTTCCTGTTCTCACGCCGCTGATCTAGGTCGGTTCCGTGACGCATCATCCCGCGGTATTGGCCGGGCAGGGCGGCAGGCGCAACTGATCCACACGGGATTTGCAGGCCCCGATCACCCACAACTCCCCCAACTGGCGGAAAGCGGTTACCTCAAAGCCGTGTTCTACAGGCTGTGAAGGCCGTACTGGATACCTGCGTCATCTACCCCACGGTGATGCGAGAGATGCTGCTGGGCGCCGCAAAACTGGGCCACTTCACCCCGATCTGGTCCCCGCGTATCCTCGAGGAATGGGCCCGTGCATCTCGCAAGCTGGGTCCAGGAGGAGAGGCGCAAGCCCGAGCCGAGATCGCTCTGACGCAAGCGCATTGGCCGAAAGCTGAACGCAAGGCCGCCCCGGGCGTCGAGCAACGACTTTGGCTGCCCGACAGTGCTGACATTCACGTGCTGGCGACGGCCGTGGCGGC
The DNA here is from genome assembly GCF_056536545.1 of Ruegeria sp. CK1. NCBI lineage: Bacteria > Pseudomonadati > Pseudomonadota > Alphaproteobacteria > Rhodobacterales > Roseobacteraceae > Ruegeria > Ruegeria sp. CK1. The sequence goes on along the minus strand of NZ_JBQFPX010000002.1, from coordinate 258,062 downwards.
ATCAGCTGACGTCATTGTCACCGTTAATGCCAAGGACTTTCCCAGGAACATCCTGTCGGAAGAAGGGCTCGAGCGTCGAGACCCCGACGGCCTACTGCACAGTTTTTGGCTGACTGAACCCGAGGGACTGAGCGACACAGCCAACCGAGTTTTGGCCGAGGCCAATCGTCTTTCCGGTAACCAGTGGACCCTGCGCGCGCTGATGAAGAAGGCCCGCCTGCCGAGACTAGGCAAGGCTTTGACCACTTAATCAGGGGTCGACTACATCTGGCGAAAAAACCTCAGGCATGAGGGCGACGGACTGACCCCTCGCTGCTGCAACTTACCCTTCCGTTCCCCAGCGCTGCTCAAGGGCCTCTAGCGCTGCGATCCGCTCGTCCGTTTTCGGGTGGCTCATCAACCAGGCAGGAACGACTCCAGCGCGTTGCTGGGTTAGGTCTTCTAACTTGTGAAACAGTGATTTCTGCGGGCCGATCCCAATTCCCGCCTTGGTTAACAAGGCAGCGGCATACTCGTCCGCTTCGTACTCATCCCCCCGCGACAGGCGCGAGGCGAGGAGGTGGGTCAGCATGTTGGCAATCCACGCGCCGATGAAGGGAATGAACCGGTTCAGCAGCATCATCAAGGCGGCCCGCATCGCGTTTTGCCCCGAAAAATCAATCATCCGACGACGTGCATGCCCCAAAGCCACATGCCCAAGCTCATGCGCGATAACGCTGGCCATCTCTTCCGCCGAAACCTCGCCGTTTCGAAACTTTCGATAAAATCCGCGGGTGATGAAGATCCGACCGTCCGGTGCAGCCAACCCGTTCACAGGGTCAATTTCGTAGATATAAACCGGCACGCGGTCGATCTCTAGCGCTGCGGCCAGCCGGTCAGTCATTCGCTTCAACACGGGATCGGCCAGTTCTGTAGACTTGGCGTCCAATTCGCGATGTGTTCGCCAGACGGAAATCCGGTACATCACAAGGGCATAAGCAATCGCCAAAAGGATTGGAGTAAAACGGAGCATACCTTAGATATGGGCAACACCAGCACCCGAGGCAAGCCGCAATTACTTGGGCTTTTCCAATCGCGGGTCAGAGATGCAATGCTTGCGTCTGAAGCAACTATTCTGTGCCGGAAGAGAGTTCTAAAACCTTCAGCAATTCAGCAAGTGCAACTGGCGTTAAAGTGGTGTCTTTCGACGCGTCGAAAAACGCACGTTCGGCCTGCTTCTGAGCGACCAATGTATCAACTCGAAGGTATTTAACGTCTTCGCGTAAATCATCACGGGTTTTTTCGTAAGTTGCCGCCGCCCGAAGTTCTTTTTCTAAGGTGCTTAGCTTTTCGTCGTAATTTGGATCACTCGGATCAAGATCGGTAATATCTTCCGCTACCTGATCGCTGCTGCGCCCGTCATATCGGTCGTTTAAGTCACGCAAGTCGCGCCGGGCATCGTACAAGTCGGATCGCAGGTCGTAGTAATCATTTGCGGCCGCTTGGTATTTAGGGATCTTACCGACGTTGCTATTGGGTGCCGCGTTTCTGAACGCTGATGGGGCGGCCTTGGATGCGTTCAGATTTCTCAGGTTATCCGAGCCATAGGGCGATGAGATAGATTTCGTCAGCGGGTCGTCATAGCGGTGTTTTCCGCTTTTGCTGTTGGTGGGTTCTTCGCTCTGATAACGAAGCTGATCATCGGTTTCGGTCGGGCGGAATTTTTGGTCTGTCGTGTATTGGTGGTAATTTGGATCGTAGCCCAATGGCTGTATCGTCACTTCGTCTTGATAGGGTTTTTGGGGCTGTGGCAAACCGAGGTTCGAATGAAAGTCACCAAGCGAATTTCGAGTCAAAGTCCGGCCCTTTGAAGCATCAAAGAACGCTGCCTCTGCCTCGTACAGAGCAGTCCCGGTGTCGGATCTAAGATTTCCAATATCTTCGCGTAAACTGTCGCGGGCTACTTCATAAGATTCCGCGCCTTGTAACTCTTTCTCCAAGTCGCCCAGCCGTTCTTCATAACCCGGATCATTCGGATCAAGCTCTGAGATTTCGTCTGCAATCTCTTTGCTGCTTCGCCCGTCATAGTTTTCGTTGAGATCACGCAGATCGCGTCGGGCGTCATACAGGTCGGACCGCAAGCCGTAGTAGTCGTTTGCCGCTGCCTGATAGGTCGCGATTTTTCCCACGTTACTGTTGGGGGCTGCATTCCTGAAGGCCGGCGCAGCAGCCTTTGAGGCATTGAGGTTGCGCAGTTGGTACGAGCCATATGGGTCGGTAATCGCTTCTATAAGTGGATCGCGGTAGTAGTGCTTTGAATGCTTCTTTTTATCATAAGAAGAATAGCGTTTTACGCTACGCGTTACTGGCCGCGGCGACTGTTTGATCGGAGCAATTGAAGCTTTCGAATAGGTCTTTCTGGGCGCTTTGGTCGCGTTGCGTTTGGTCTTTGTGTGCGAACGCTTTCCGAAAAGTTGCTCTACGTCGCGTTTGAATTCGCGCCCAAGACCTGACAAGGAAAACCTCTGAACTGTCCCTTTTTTGGCTTTTCCCGTTGTTGAGCTGCGCGCTCGGCTGTTTTTCAGTTTAAAGTTTCGGTTGCTGCTAACTCTCGTCGTTTTGTTCTTGTCTGCTTTAGCTCCGTTGCTGGCATTGCTATTGCCAACACCTTTACCCTTGCCTTTGCCTTGCCCCTTTCCCTTACCATTGTCACTTTTTGCAAAAGCAGCATCAGGAGTTAATACAACTGTGACACCTGCCACAGTCGCAAAAACAAGAGACGTAGACGTCACAGCGGAAATCAAAAAAGCGCGCAGTTTGAATTTGGTCATTTCAGCCCCCCAGCCACAACCAGTGCTAAATATACCACAAAAATCGAACGCGCGGTCGTTTTCCCCGAATTTGTTTCAATTTGGGCATCATGTTAGGGGCTAGCCGGCCAAATTTCAGGCTTTTTTCCGCTTGCGGGGACTATGCAAGCTCAAGCAAGGTCAACGCCTTACTAGCGTGTCAGCTCTCGCATTCCATGTTCCAGACCTGCCAGTGTCATCGGTACCATGCGATCCGCGAATATTTCTTGAATCATGCCGATAGAGTGGGTGTATTCCCAATACTTCTCGGGCACTGGGTTGATCCACAGGTTTGACGGCCATTGTTCGCGGGCGCGTTGTAGCCAAGTTTGCCCGGCTTCTTGGTTCCAATGCTCGTTTGCGCCACCGGGATAGGCGATTTCGTAGGGGCTCATAGAAGCGTCTCCGACGAAAATGCATTTGTAGTCCGAACCATAGGTGCGCAGCACTTCATGTGTAGGGGTCTGCTGATCCCAGCGGCGGCGGTTGTCGCGCCAGACGCCTTCGTAAAGACAATTGTGGAAATAGTAGTATTCCAGATGCTTGAACTCTGTTCGAGCCGCCGAGAACAATTCTTCCACCACCTTGATATGGGGATCCATTGATCCGCCGACATCCAGAAACAGCAACACTTTGACCGCGTTGTGGCGTTCGGGACGAGTTTTAACGTCGAGATAGCCATGTTCTGCGGTTGCGCGGATCGTACCGTCCAAATCCAGCTCTTCGGCTGCTCCCTCTCGCGCCCAGCGGCGCAGGCGCTTCAAGGCGACCTTAATGTTGCGAGTGCCAAGTTCAACAGTGTCGTCTAAGTTCTTGAATTCACGCCTATCCCAAACTTTGACGGCGCGTTTATGACGGCTTTCTTTCTGACCGATACGAACGCCTTCAGGGTTGTAGCCATAAGCGCCAAACGGCGACGTTCCGGCTGTGCCGATCCACTTGTTGCCCCCCTGATGGCGACCCTGCTGTTCAGCCAGCCGCTCGCGCAGCGTTTCCATCAGTTTGTCGAATCCGCCAAGGGCTTCGATTTCGGCTTTCTCTTCGTCAGTAAGGTGTTTCTCGGCCATTTTGGCCAACCAATCACTCGGGATATCAACGGCCTCAAGAACCTGATCAAAGCTGATTTCTTCCAGTCCCTCGAAACTGGCGGCAAAGGCGCGATCAAACTTGTCAATGTTGCGCTCGTCTTTCACCATCGACACGCGGGCGAGGTAGTAAAACGCCTCGACGTCATACGTGACGAGACCCTTCTTCATGCCCTCAAGAAACGTCAGGTATTCGCGTAAGGAAACGGGAATTCCTGCTTTTCTAAGGTTCTCGAAAAAGGGCAGGAACATGGGTTACACCACGAACCGCACAAGGATCAGGGACAGCACCAGACCAACCAATGCAAACGCAATGCCGTAGCCAGCCGCGTATTGGGCCATATCAGCACCGGTGCCGTTGCGTTTGCGTGCTGTTAGCGCCCCAAGGATTGCCCCCAGTATCGCCATTCCCAAAACTACGACCATGCGCTACCCGCCTCTGTTATTTCGGGGGGCTTCCGCGACGTCCTGCATCAGCGATCGCACCACCGTGTCCGAGCCGAACCCGTAGCGCGCCCATCCCAAGCTGTCCAGCCTGACGGAACGTGCCTGAGCGGTCCGCCCGGCTTGATTAAGTGCTTCGGATTTCAAGAGTAACAAGGTCGCCAGTTGCGAGGCGTTTTCCGCGCGCGTCATCACGTTTATCGCTCGGTCCAGTTCTGGCAGAACGTCTGGGCCTTTACCTTGCGCCAGCGCGTACGAAGCAGTTTGTGTCGTGATATAAGCCTGATGGAGCTCAGTGCCGGGTGTGGCACGCAAAAACTGAAGCGCGGTCTGATAATTCCGCAAAGCTTCTTGCGGGTTGTCGAACTGCTCCATACGCCCCATCACGTAATATGGATAAGCGCGGCGGTGGTCAGTCCATCCCTGTTCCTGTCCGATCTGCGCAGCCCTTTGCGCAGCTCTTTTGCGGCGTTGCGGGCTAAGCTGAGGGCGCAGTGATTTCTGAATCGAATTGATCCATTCGCGCGGGGTGTCGGATACAGGTTGCGCGCTAAGGGTGTTTCCGCGCGGATTTAGGCGGCTTAAAACGCCGGGCAGGGCAGCTTGGACCTGTTCGCGCGTCATGCCGCTGCGCAGTTCGGGCGAGTAGGTCGTGCGCAAGATCAGCATGTCGAATCCGGTCAGGACGGTGTGGATGTTGTCATCGTTGAATACCGAATCCGGCAGGTGGTAGAGGTCGTTTAAAGGCCCCAGCGCCTGAGCGATTTCTTCATGCAAGCAGTCCCTCTTTTCTTGAGGACTGACATCGTAAGGAATGAAGATTCCCAGTCTCTCCCGACTGCGTAATCTACTCCAACTGCTTTTCTGTTTGCGCCGGTCGCGGCGATATTCTTCGAAACTTGATGAGTTGGGCACCACAAAACACGCCGCTTGCGGGAGTATGTCGTGGATCTGCGCCTGACTTACAGCCTCGATCGTAATGTTGGCGGAACCGTCGGAAATCTGGCGGATGTCAATTCTTGCCTCACGCCGCAAACGGTTCAACAGCTGTGTGAGATCGCGCTGCATCGACGGCGTGGGTGAGCCGATCAGGCGTACTGTGATAGGCGTTTCGAACCGCGTGAACACCGGGAGTTTCGCGCCACCTTCAAGTGCGAAATGCAAGGACACAAAATCCGCCGCGATATTTGCATTCGAGCGTGCAGGAAGTCTAGGTGATGCCTGATTGAAAGCCTTCACCGGAGGCAAAGTTTCTTCGATCGCCTTTACGCGGGTTGGCACTTCGGTCGGCTCAACTGTCGCACAACCAGCCAGCACTACTGCTGCGATGAGAGCGCTCCATCTCATCATGGGCGCTGATACCGGATGAATGGCGTTTGCTTGCCAATGCGGTCATAGAGTTTGCGGGCTGTATGATTGAAATCTAGCGTCAGCCAGTAGACAGAGGGCGCATCTTGCCGGTCGGCCTCGTCATACACGGCTTGGATAAGTGCGCGCCCGATGCCAGTGCCGCGCGCCTCGGGGCGGGTGAAGAGGTCCTGCAAGTAGCAAACAGACTCGATCTTCCAAGCGTGACGATGAAACAGATAGTGCGTTAGTCCAAGGAGCTGCCCGCCCTTTGCAGCAACAAAGCAAGAAAAGTCGTTAGGGTCGTTGCCTAGCAAACGCTCAAAGGTGCTGTCATAGGTTTCATCCGGCACCTTTGTCTCGTAGTACGCCAGATAGTCCCGCCACATATCGGCCCATTCCGATCGGTCTTCGGGTCGCAGAGCGCGGATTGTCAAAGTGTCAGCCAATCACATTGTCCCATTCATTCGGGTCGAAGCTAGCCCGGTTCAATCGTGCTGCCACCATGTGATGCTGACATCCGGCCCCGACCATGACAAGCCGTGATCACCAGATGTTCAACAGGTTTAGCGTTTGCTGCGCGCCATAAAGGCAAGGCGTTCGAACAAATGCACGTCCTGTTCGTTCTTCAGCAGTGCTCCATGAAGCTTGGGCAAAGCATTGGCACCATCGCGCTTGAGGTCCTCTGCGGTCAGATCTTCGGCCAGCAGCAGCTTGAGCCAATCCAAAACTTCCGAGGTCGACGGCTTCTTCTTTAACCCCTGCGTGTCGCGTATTTCGTAAAATTGGGTCAGGGCAGTCGTCAACAGCGCGTCTTTGATGCCGGGGTGGTGAACTTCGACAATCCTGCGCATGGTCGCTTCATCCGGGAAGCGGATGTAATGGAAGAAACAGCGGCGCAAAAACGCGTCAGGCAGTTCCTTTTCATTGTTCGAAGTGATGATGACGATGGGGCGGTGTTTAGCCCGGACTGTTTCAGCCGTCTCGTAGACGTGAAACTCCATCTTATCAAGCTCTTGCAGTAGGTCGTTGGGGAATTCGATATCGGCTTTGTCGATTTCATCAATCAGCAGCACGACCTTCTCATCGGCCTCGAACGCCTGCCAAAGCTTACCTTTGCGAATGTAATTGGAAACGTCATGCACGCGCTCCTCGCCCAGCTGGCTGTCGCGTAACCGGCTGACCGCATCATATTCATACAGGCCTTGTTGTGCACGAGTGGTAGACTTCACATTCCACTCGATCATTCGCAGGTTCAGCGCCCCTGCGACCTGCTTTGCCAGTTCGGTTTTTCCGGTGCCCGGTTCGCCCTTGACCAACAAGGGGCGTTCAAGTGTTACAGCAGCATTAACCGCGATGGTCAGATCGTCAGTGGCAACATATTCTGCCGTGCCTTGGAAACGTGCGGTCATGGGCCCCTCGTGTGGTTTCGCGCGAACTGTGCTGTTCGGGTTACATAGAGGCGATGATTTTGACAAGCACGCCCCCGCGTCGCGCGATAGGAATTTTGTAATGAGTCCAACCTGTTTCGGGTGATTCGCGCCCTTTTGGGTGCCGCTTCGGTTGTGCTCTGCCTAAGAATTGCCCGGTATTTTCCGCAGAAAAACAACGTTTTGTTGTTATATGTCTCATATTTATACAAGTCAGAAACGTAACGTATCAAGACGAAGTTTGTGTAGTGACATTCTTTCGCGTGTCAGATAAACGCTCCGCAGAAGGGGGTGCCAAATGTCAGGTGAAACGACAGCAACCGACGTTTCTGGCCATACCGAGGGAGCAAAGATGAAGCAGGAAGTTTTTCTGCCGGAAGACTATCGACCGGCCGAAGATGAGCCTTTCATGAATGACCGACAGCTTGAGTATTTCAGACGCAAGCTGCTGGATTGGAAGACAGAACTTTTGGCAGGCAGCCGAGACACGATCGAAGGCTTGCAAGACAACACCCGTAACATTCCGGACGTTGCAGACCGCGCAAGCGAAGAAACGGACCGCGCGCTTGAACTGCGCACCCGGGACCGTCAGCGCAAGCTGGTGGCTAAGATCGACTCAGCCCTGCGTCGGATCGACGAGGGTGAGTATGGTTATTGTGAAATGACCGGTGATCCGATTTCTTTGAAGCGTCTGGATGCGCGTCCGATCGCAACTATGACGCTTGAGGCACAAGAACGCCACGAGCGCCGCGAGAAAGTTCACCGCGACGATTGATCGCTGTGAAGTTCAAGGAAAAACAAACGCCGGGGCCTGTTGCCTCGGCGTTTTTGCGTTAAGCCGGTGCTATGAATATCGAAGGTCTGAAATTCAGCGTCGTCGGCGGCGGAATAGGTGGGCTGGCGGCGGCTCTGGCGCTGCGCGCGCGGGGTGCGCATGTCACTGTTCTCGAAAAAGCCACGGCTAAGGCAGAGTTAGGCGCGGGATTGCAGATCAGCGCCAACGGGATGGCGGTGCTTCGGGCGCTGAACGTTGTTGAAAGCGTGCCGGAAGACGGGCAGTTGTCCCACGGAACTGTTCTACGAGATTACCGCAAGGGACGTGTTATCAGCCGCATTCCCCCACCTAAAGCTGGACCAACGTATTATTATCACCGCGCCGACCTTTTGGATTTGTTGAAACAGGCTGCATTGAAAGCCGGGGTCGATATCCGTTTTGGTGCGCGGGTGACGCAAGTTCTGAAACATCCGGCTGAGGCCGAAGTGGTGCTGGACAGTGGTGAACGATTGCGATCCGAGTGTGTCATTGCTGTTGACGGAAACCGTAGCACCATCCGCTCGGTCCTAAATGGCGCTGAATCCCCCCAGTTCACGCATCAGATTGCTTGGCGCGCGACCATACCTTGGTCAAAGAACGATCAGGCGCCGTGCGCATCGTTGACCATGGGGCCGGGGCGCCATGTGGTTACTTATCCGTTGTGTGACCAGCGCCTGATGAACGTCGTTGCGATAGAAGAACGTTCTGACTGGACGCAAGAAGGCTGGCGTTTGCCAGGGGATCCGGACGATCTGCGCGCACGGTTTGCTGATTTCGGTGGTCCAGTACGCGATATCCTGTCTTATGTAGACGAAGTTCACCTCTGGGCCTTGTTCCTGCGCCCCGTGGCGCAAAATTGGCAAAATGGGCGTATAGCGCTTTTGGGTGATGCCGCGCATCCGACTTTGCCTTTCATGGCACAAGGCGCCTGCCTGGCACTTGAGGATGCCTGGGTGCTGGCGCAGTCGTTCCAAGATCAGTCAGGCGTGGCGCAAGCTCTTGCCGTCTATGAAACGCGTCGTCGCCAAAGAGCAAAACGGGTTGTGGCTGCTGCCGGAGCGAACGCTCGTAATTTTCATTTACGCGGTCCCATGCGATATGCCGCGCAGTTGGCACTAATGGCAGTAGGCCCGCGGCTATCGCGAAAATACGAATGGATTTACGCCTACGACGTAACGACTTGAAAGCCTAAAGGTCGAGGTCGACCCAAACCGGTACGTGGTCCGAAGGCTTTTCTTGCCCGCGCACTGCAGCGTCAATCTGGCAATCTCGCATCAGGTCTGCGGCCTGAGGGGTCAGCAGCAAATGGTCGATGCGAATGCCGTCATTTTTGTTCCAGGCACCTGCTTGGTAATCCCAAAAAGAATAGTGCCCAGGACCTTGAGTGCGAGCGCGGAACGCTTCCGTGAATCCCAGGTTGAGAATCTTACGAAATGCGGCGCGGCTTTCGGGGCGGAACAATGCGTCTTCGCGCCAGGCATCGGGCCGCTTTGCATCTTCTGCCTGAGGGATGATGTTGTAGTCCCCAGCCATCATTGCCGGCTCTTCGCTGGTCAACAGCTCGCGCGCCCTGTCGTAGAGACGCTCCATCCATGCCAATTTGTAGTCGTATTTAGGCCCTGGCACAGGGTTGCCATTAGGCAAATAAAGCCCGCAAACGCGAAGTGCTTGCTTACCGACAACAGTCGCTTCGATCCAGCGGGCCTGCTCGTCTTGATCATCGCCCGGTAATCCGCGGGTAACATCTTCCAGCGGTAGTTTTGAGAGGATGGCGACGCCGTTGAAACTTTTCTGACCATGCGTTTCAACGTTGTACCCGCGCTCTTCAAACATCTCGCGCGGGAAGTTTTCGTCAACGGATTTGATTTCCTGCAAAAGCACAACATCCGGCTGAGCGTCGTCCAGCCACCGGGGCAGGGCCTCAGCTCGCGCTTTGATGCCATTGATGTTGAACGTGGCGATTTTCATGCGCGATCCTCCGGCAGCTTGTAGGAACCTATCGCTCAGAACTGGCCCAACGGCAAGGTGGTCGGCGAGTTTGCGAGGCTCTGCCTCGCGCTCCGGGATATTTGGGGCCAGATGAAGAAACGATATTTTAACAAATTTGATCGAAAAAGATTGTGCGGTACAGGCGGGGACGCCGATGACCGCGCCAGGTGAAGCTCTCCGTCCGATTGGTCGGAGAGCGGATCTCACTTCATCTGGCCAAAAATATCCTGGGGATTTGGGGGCAAAGCCCCCATCAAAAACTTACATCGAAAAAGACGTACCGCACCCGCATGAGGAGGTCGCGTTCGGGTTTTCGATCACAAATCGCGCGCCGATAAGTTCCTGCGTAAAGTCGATTACCGCGTTTTCGAGAAATGGCAGAGAAACCGAGTCAACGATGACCTTTTGACCTTTGCCTTCAAGCACAAGGTCGTCCTCTTTTGGCTCATCCAGCGCGATTTCGTATTGAAACCCGGAACATCCGCCGCCTTCCACAGCGATACGCAGAGCTTGGCCCTGATCCGAGGCGCCAATCTCGGCCAACCGATCAAAGGCGCGTTCTGTGACTGTTGGGGGCAGATTCATGCCGGACTCCAAAGGTTTATTTCCTTACCGCAGTACAATATATGAAACCTTAGGACAGGCGACAAGGACAAGACCTTTGGAGAGAGCAGGTTTCGCCTCGGATCCAAGCCGCGCGAGGGGGCGGTTGGTGCCAGAGGAGGAAAGCAGTTTCCGATCATGCTTTCAGCGCGATCGGGATCGGATTATTCACGCCAGCGCGTTTCGTCGGCTCAAACACAAGACACAGGTTTTTGTGGAACATGAGGGCGACAGCTACCGCACGAGGTTGACCCACTCGATCGAAGTTGCACAGGTGGCGCGCACGATTGCCGGTGCGTTGGGCTTAAATGCCGAACTGACCGAGGCGGTGGCCTTGGCTCATGATCTTGGACACACTCCCTTTGGCCACACCGGAGAAGATGCTCTGCATGAGTTGATGTCACCCTACGGCGGTTTCGACCACAATGCGCAAGCCATTCGGATCGTCACTAAGCTTGAGCGGCATTACGCGGAATTCGATGGCTGCAACCTGACTTGGGAGTGTCTTGAGGGGATTGCCAAACACAATGGGCCAGTGACGGGTGTACTGCCATGGGCTTTGGCAGAATGTAACGGTGGCTTTGATCTTGAGCTGCACACCCATGCCAGCGCCGAGGCGCAAGTGGCAGCCTTGTCCGACGACATTGCCTATAACAACCACGACTTGCTGGACGGACTTCGTGCGAATTTATTCTCGGATGAGGAAATTCAGCAGTTGCCCATTGTCGGCGACTGTTATGCCGAGGTGGACAGAGCCTATCCAAATTTGGACCCTTATCGCCGCAGGCATGAAGCGTTGAGGCGCGTATTTGGCGTGATGGTTTCAGATGTTATTGATACTTCGCGGGATTTGATCGCTAAGTCCAAAGCGCGAACTGTCGAGGACATTCGGCATTTGGGCTATCCGGTGATCCAATTCTCACCCACCCTTTGGGCGCAGCTAAAGCAAATCCGGTCCTTTTTGTTTACACGGATGTATCGCGCGCCCAGCGTGATGGAAGTACGTTCCGAGGTCGCGCGGGTCGTTGAAGAACTGTTTCCTATTTACCTCAATGATCCCAAGCAGATGCCCGCACGCTGGCACAGCGATATCGAGGACGCCGCGGATGAAACGGCGCTAGCAAGGATTGTGTCAGATTATATTGCGGGAATGACAGATCGATTTGCTCTGCAGGATCACAAAAGACTGACTGGCGGTTAGTTACTCAACCGCGATATATGCCAGCGCCCAAACCTGCTGCCCGGCTTGCTCCTGTGCCAGATCGGTGTCGATGGTAGGTGGAAAAACGATCATTGTCGGGCCATATCCACCGATGCCCATCGGGACGCCATCTGCATGGGTCGCCACAATAGGCTGATGCGTTGCGATACTGTCCCACGGGATTTCGGATTGATAGCCGTCCATCGCCATAGGCATGGCGGTTTTTCCTTCCGCGCCTGCCATAATCATCACATCTGACAGACGTGGGCCAGAGAAGGCAATGTCGCGTTGATTGCCTTCGGGGCCGTAAGCGATTGTTATCTCAATCTGTTCCAACCCATCCAGCATAGCGGCATCAAAACCAGCCGCGCCGTCGTGCTGCACGTCTAGAAAGCCCAACAGGCCGCCGTCATTTTCGCTTCGGGCTGGCAAGTTGGTTTCCGCCACCGCCCCGCCAAGCGTCAACAGAACATGTCCATTCGGCGCGGGCATCTCGGCCAAAACCGGCATTGCGGTGGTCAGGACAAAGGCAAGGGGCAGGGCGAGGCGCATGAAAGGGTCTCCGTATCAGGATTTCCTGTGACCTTACCCCTGTTTACGTCCAATCCAAGTGGAAATTGATCGCTTCCATTGACCTTGCTGCTTTGCGTGGTAAACCGCCGGACAAGCAAAAGGACATCCGAAATGAACCTGTTTTCCGAGATCCGCGGCCTTGTACTGGACGCGCTGGCGCAGATGCAGTCCGAAGGAGCGCTGCCCGAGGGGTTGAGCTTTGACAACGTGGCGGTTGAACCCCCGCGTGATGCGGCGCATGGCGACATGGCGACCAACGCGGCGATGGTGTTGGCCAAACCGGCCAAGATGAAGCCGCGCGACATTGCCGATGTGCTGGCCGGGAAACTGGCGGCGGATGACCGGATCACCACTGCCGAGGTTGCCGGGCCGGGCTTTTTGAACCTACGTCTTGCGCCGTCTGTCTGGCAGGGGGTTCTTGCAGCTGTGCTGGACAAGGGTACCGATTATGGCCGCTCGACCATGGGGCAGGGGCAGAAGGTCAACGTTGAATATGTCTCGGCCAACCCGACTGGCCCGCTACATGTGGGGCATACGCGGGGTGCGGTATTCGGCGATGCTCTGGCAAGCCTGCTCGCCTATTCGGGCCATGACGTGACCCGCGAATATTACATCAACGACGGTGGTGCACAGGTCGATGTGCTGGCGCGGTCGGCCTATGAACGCTATCGCGAAGCCAACGGGCTGAGCCCTGAGATCGCAGAAGGTCTTTATCCCGGCGACTATCTGATTCCAATCGGTGAAGCGCTTAAAGAGAAATATGGCGACAGCTTGATCGACAAGCCGGAAAGCGAGTGGCTGGAAGAGCTGCGAAACTTTGCCACGGACGCGATGATGGATTTGATCCGGGCCGACCTGAAGGCGCTGGGCGTTGAAATGGACGTGTTCTTCTCGGAGAAGTCGCTCTATGGCACCGGCCGGATTGAGGCGGCGCTGGAGGCGCTGACTGAGAAGGGCTTGATCTATGACGGCGTGCTGGAACCTCCCAAGGGCAAAAAGCCCGAGGATTGGGAGCCGCGTGAACAGACGCTGTTCAAATCCACCGAACACGGTGATGACGTCGACCGTCCGATCAAGAAATCTGATGGCAGCTGGACCTATTTCGCGCCGGATATTGCCTATCACTATGACAAGGTGAATCGCGGCTTTGACGCGCTGATCGACGTTCTAGGTGCTGACCATGGTGGCTACGTCAAACGGATGAAGGCGGCTGTTTCGGCGCTGTCCGACGGTAATGTTCCGCTGGATATTAAGCTGACCCAGCTGGTCAAACTGTGGAAGAATGGCGAACCGTTCAAGATGTCCAAACGGGCAGGGAACTTTGTTACCCTGCGTGACGTGGTCGATCAGGTTGGTCCGGATGTGACGCGTTTTGTCATGCTGACTAGGAAGAACGACGCGCCGCTGGACTTTGACTTTGACAAGGTGCTGGAACAGAGCCGCGAGAACCCCGTGTTTTACGTGCAATACGCCCACGCGAGGGTCATGAGCGTTCTTCGCCGCGCGGCTGAGGCTGGTATCACAGCTGATTACGCGACTCTTGCTGGGGCTGACCTGACCAAGAACGATCACGCCTCAGAACTGACAGTTGCCAAGAAACTGGCCGAATGGCCGCGTCTGGTGGAAATCGCAGCACGCACCAATGAACCGCATCGGGTTGCGTTTTACCTGTATGAACTCGCTGGCGACTTCCACGCGCTTTGGAACAAGGGCAACGATGAAACACAGCTGCGTTTTATCCAGGATGGCGATGTTGCCACAAGCCAATCGAAAATCGCGTTGGCCCGGGCTGTTTCTGTTGTGATTTCAGCGGGCTTGGGTATTCTTGGCGTCACCCCAGCGCAGGAGATGCGGTAACAAACTCCGCCCGACGCGCCGGTACGAGGTAGGCAAGAAATGACCCGTGCGCCTTATTTTCTGGCGTTAATCGGGCGGTGAGGCGGACATGGCACGTTACGATTACTCGGGGCAAACCAGCCCCGAGCAGATGCATTACACGAATCAAACGCATCCACAGGATGCGTATGGATATTCCGAAGATTTGCACGGTTACGAAGAAGCTCCGCGCGCTGGAAGTCTTGGCCGCATCGTCAATGCAATGGGGGCGGTGGCCTCTTTGGCGTTGGTGGCGGGGATTGGCGTATGGGGTTACAAACTGGTTATGCGCGATGTTAGTGGCGTCCCCGTTGTGCGTGCGATCGAAGGACCGATGCGCATTCAACCCGAAAACCCGGGCGGCACACCTGCGGATCATCAGGGGTTGGCCGTGAATGCGGTAGCTGCGGTCGGAACCGCAGCGCCTCCGGCAGATCGCCTGATCCTTGCACCCCGGCCGGTGTCCCTGACCGATGAGGACACGCCCCTAGAACCCTTGAAAGCAACGCCGGCAGTGCATGTTGTTGAGGAAGAAATTTCGGATCAGGAAGCCACCAAGCTGCGCCAAGGGACGGTGGATGCTCTGGTGGCTGAACTTGCGGGCGAGGCGGCCAAGATTGAAGAGCCGACGGAACAAGGCGTGCAACTGGCTGCGCTTTCCACGCCCGAGGAAGAACCCGCAATAGACCCTGCGGACTTGGCTGCGCAATTACCTGACCCGGAACTGGCCGCTTTGCCGGGGGTGCGCCGTTCATTGCGCCCAACGACGCGTCCCGCACGCGCCACGACCAGCACGATCACACCGAATGGCAATACCGAAGCCGCGATCAACGCTGCTGTCAAAGCCGCTGTAGGGCTGGACGTGGATCCGAACACCCTTCCAAAAGGAACCCGAATGGCGCAACTGGGAGCGTATGAGAGCTCGGATGTGGCCCGCGCAGAATGGAATCGGTTGAATGGTAGGTTCGGTGAGTACATGGAAGGTAAACAACGCGTTATACAGAAAACTTCACGTGGCGGGCGCACTTTCTATCGTCTGCGCGTGGTGGGTTTTGATGACCTGAGCGACTCGCGTCAGTTTTGTGCCGCACTTGAAGGTCGCGGGGCAGATTGTATTCCGGTGGCTGCGCGGTGAATTTTGGTGCGACGATCACCGATGCCGAAGGCCTGCGCCTGAC
Source organism: Ruegeria sp. CK1 (assembly GCF_056536545.1). Lineage (NCBI taxonomy): Bacteria > Pseudomonadati > Pseudomonadota > Alphaproteobacteria > Rhodobacterales > Roseobacteraceae > Ruegeria > Ruegeria sp. CK1. Next base: position 242,695 of record NZ_JBQFPX010000002.1, on the reverse strand, counting down.
GTCTGAAGAAAAAACTCTGTTTCGCGAAATGAACCCGTTTGGGTTTATTTTGTTTGCGCGCAATATCGATTCAGCTGATCAGATCCGCGCCTTGTGCGATGATTTTCGCGAGTCTGTGGGGCGAAACTGCCTGATCACTATTGATCAGGAAGGTGGCCGCGTGCAGCGCCTGCGAGCGCCGCTGGCGCGTGAGTGGAGGTCGCCTTTAGATCACGCCTTGCAAGCCGGCGATCATGCAGAACGGGCGATGTATCTTCGTTATCGTCTGATCGCAAAGGAACTTTTTGAGCTGGGTATTGATAGCAACTGCGCCCCTATGGTCGATCTGGCGCGAGAGAACACGCACGTATTCCTAAAAAACCGTTGCTATGGTTCTGACCCCAAAGCTGTTTCCAAGATCGGCAACGCAGTTGCCAAGGGGCACTTGGATGGTGGAGTGCTACCCGTTCTCAAACACATACCCGGCCACGGTTTGGCGACGTTGGACAGTCACCACGACCTACCGCACGTAGACTTGACTGAGGACGAGCTGGATCAGGCGGATTTTGCCCCGTTTCGCGCGCTGAACGATTTGCCGATGGGGATGACCGCGCATCTGGTTTACGATCAGATCGATCCGCAACCGGCAACAATCTCGCCCAAGATGATCGGCCTAATCCGCAAAAAGATCGGGTTCGACGGCCTGATCATGACAGACGATATCTCGATGAAAGCTCTCAGCGGCAAACCCGAGGATCTTGCCGGTCAAGCGTTGGCTGCTGGATGCGATGTGGTTCTGCATTGCAATGGGACATTTGATGCTCGTGCGAAGGTGCTTAAAGCCGCCGGGGAAATGACCGGTCCGGCGCAGAAACGCGCGGAAAAAGCGCTTTCGATGCGACAAAAACCTGTGGAACTTGACATCCAAGCCGTCGAAGCGGAACTATCTGCCCTAATGGGCGGGCAGGTATATGAACGATAACCTATTTAGCGAAGACCCGGTCTCAGTCGCAGATCGGCTGGCCGCCGAGGCGTTGATCGTTGACGTCGATGGGTTCGAAGGTCCACTGGATGTTCTACTGACCCTGTCGCGGACACAAAAGGTCGACCTGCGGAAGATTTCGGTTCTGGCGCTGGCGCAGCAATATCTGGCCTTTGTGGAAAAAGCCCGTGCGCTGCGGATCGAACTGGCGGCCGATTATCTGGTGATGGCCGCTTGGCTTGCCTTCCTTAAATCCCGCCTGCTGCTTCCACCCGACCCTGATGACGATGGACCGTCGGGTGAGGAACTGGCTGCACACCTAGCGTTTCAGCTAGAACGCCTACAGGCCATGCGTGACGCCGCGGCTCGCCTGATGGCACGCGACCAATTGGGGCGCGACTTTTTCAAGCGCGGGCAGGGCGAAGATATAACCCGCATCCGTACCGTGACTTATTCGGCGACTCTGCTGGACTTGATGCAAGGCTATGCCCGCATCCGCACGCGCGATGAGTTTCGCCCATTTGTCATGGACCGCGACGCCGTGTTCACGATGGAGCAGGCCTTGGAGCGGATGCGTCCTCTCATCGGTTTCGCAGGCACGTGGACTGACATGGAGACTTATCTGCCGGATGGGTGGGACGCTGACCCAGTGCGGCGGCGTTCGGCCACGGCTGCGACCTTTGCAGCCTCGCTTGAACTGGTGAAAGAAGGACATATGGAGATCAAGCAAAGCGACACCTTTGCACCGATCCATTTGCGCAAGAGGACTGAAACTCGTGACTGACGCCCCCCAAGACGAAGGCACCGGTACCCTGTTCGAAGCGCCGCCCTTGGCGGAGCAGGAGCGCATGGTCGAAGCTGTCTTGTTTGCCAGTGCCGAGCCGGTTTCGATTGCTGATCTTGAGGCGCGAATGCCTCATGGCAGCGACGCGGTTCAAGCTGTTGAAATGCTGCAGAAACGCTATGAAGGACGCGGTGTGCGAGTTGTACGTGTAGGCGAGGGGTGGGCCCTGCGGACGGCGCCCGACCTGGGCTTTTTGATGCAGAAGGAGACGGTCGAAACCCGTAAACTCAGCCGGGCTGCGATCGAAACGCTTGCAATTGTAGCCTACCACCAACCCTGCACGCGGGCCGAGATCGAAGAGATACGGGGTGTATCGGTGTCGCGTGGGACGATCGACCAGTTGCTGGAGATGGAGTGGATCAGGTTAGGCCGCCGTCGCATGACGCCGGGCCGTCCTGTAACCTTCGTGGTGACGCCGCAATTCCTTGACCATTTCGGGTTAGAGAACGCACGCGATCTGCCAGGGCTTAAGGAACTACGTGCCGCCGGTCTACTGGAAAATCGGCCACCTCCGGGCACGATCCCGTTGGGAGAAGGGCGCGAGGACGACGAAGACGAAGATCAGACCGAACTGTTCGAGGAAGAGTGATGAAGCAGCCCTTTTGTTGCTGCGCAAATCACCTATGTTGAGGCTCAGAAAACGGAGTTGAGCAATGAACGCCAATCGGATCATCGACATGATCGTACGTCAGGTCATGCGCCGCCTTGTCAACAAAGGCGTGAACAAGGGCTTTGACATGGCAGACCGGATGGGCGGCAAACCGGACCAGACCTCCGGCGGGCCCAAACGTGGCCAGAATAGTGGCCCACGCCCGTCGCAGCATCTGAAACAGGCTCAAAAGATCACTCGTCAAATGCGCCGGTTTACGAAGTTCTGATCAGCCAACTGCTTTAAAGTGTTTGGACAGTTTCAGCCCTTGTCCCTGATAGTTTGACGCAATGCCTGCACCATAAAGCTGCGTGGGCATTTCAGCCATTTTCTCATAGACCAGCCGCCCGACGACTTGCCCGTGCTCAAGCACAAAGGGGGCTTCGTGGCATCTGACCTCCAGCACACCGCGCGACCCGGCACCTCCGGCGGCAGCATGGCCAAAACCGGGGTCGAAGAAACCGGCGTAGTGCACCCGGAATTCACCTACCATTGCTAGATAGGGTGCCATTTCGGCGGCATACATGGGCGGGATGTGAACAGCCTCACGGCTGACGAGAATATAGAACGCGCCGGGGTCCAGAATGATACGACCATCGTTGGTTCGCACTTCTTCCCAGTATTCCTGCGGGTCGTATTCTCCGATCCGGTCCAGATCGATCACTCCGGTATGGGGTTTGGCGCGATAGCCGACCAGATCGGTGTCGGGTAGTTGCAGATCGACGGAAAAGCCCAATCCGTCCTGAATGACAGCGGGGCCATCGACCAACGGCGAGGCGTTATGCAGTGCCATAAGCTCGGCGTCACTCAGGACGGCCTGACCCTGACGGAAGCGGATCTGGTTTAATCGCATTCCCGGACGCACGAGCACTGAGAAGGAGCGGGGACAAATCTCGGCGTAGACCGGGCCGGTGTACCCTGAGGGTACGCGATCGAACTCAGTGCCGCCATCGGTGATTGTGCGCGTCAGCAGATCCAACCGCCCGGTCGAGCTTTTTGCGTTTGCCACTGCGGTCACACTTTCGGGCAGGGCCAGCGATTCCATCAGCGGCACCAGGTAGACACAGCCCTTTTCAAGAACAGCGCCGTCCGAGATGTCGATGCGGTGCATCTCGAACTCAGCCAAACGATCTGCGACCGAGCGCCCTTCGCCCGCCAGAAAAGACGCGCGAACGCGGTAAGCCACTGTTCCAAGGCGTAAATCAAGGCTTGCAGGCTGAACCTGCTCCGGAATGATTTCAGGGCTGGCACTGATCTCGCCGCGTGCGATCATGCCTTCGATTTGCTGGTTTGGGCATACACCTGTCATTCCGATCCCCTCTGATGCCAGAGCGGGATCTGGCCTGTCTGCCATATACGTCGGTGTGATTTGGTCGGGCTAGCAGGACTCGAACCTGCGACCTTCCGTCCCCCAGACGGACGCGCTACCAGGCTGCGCCATAGCCCGACGTTGAGGTGTTCATAAAGACTTTCCCGGCGGGGGCAAGAGGAAATCATCGCCTTTTTTCTTATCCCGCCGTTCGGTTTTCAATGCGGTTCAAAACTGCCCGCAGGTCCTTTGCCACCGGTGCGATTTGTTTCAACAACTGGTCATCGAAATCGGTTCGTTCCCAGGCCTGTGTCGCTATACCACCCAGCAAAGGGGCCTCATCCAAGTACTCTGGTTCGGGCTTTTGGGGCGGCGTTTCCGGCTTGGGGCTGTCCTCTTTCGCCTGCGATTGGGCGACTGGTGTTTCTGGTTCGGGCTTCGTAGCTTTGGGATCCGTCAGATCAAGATTGATCTGCTCGCTGGTTGGGGCAGGTTTGGACGTGAAAGGCACAACCACATTGTCGCTTGCTGAAGAAACCTTTTCAGTCGTGTCGTCCAGCGCAGGAGACAACGAAGCCACGTAGTTCACACCCTGTTCGCGCAGGATGCGCTGAACGCCTTTAATCGTAATCCCGTCCTCATGCAGCAATTTCTTGATGCCACCCAACAGACGCATGTCGTTGGGCCTGTAATAACGTCGCCCACCGGCGCGCTTTACAGGTTTGACCTGAGAGAAACGGCTTTCCCAGAATCGCAGCACATGAGCTTGAACGCCCAGCCAGTCCGCAACTTCACTGATCGTGCGAAAGGCGTCGGGGGACTTGCTCATGACCGTGCCGTCCTGATCTTACTTGCGGTTCCCTGCGGCGACGCGGTCCTTCATCAGGTGCGACGGGCGGAAAGTCAGAACGCGGCGTGGCTGAATCGGTACTTCCTCGCCGGTTTTAGGATTTCGTCCGATGCGGGCGGTTTTGTCCCGAACGCTGAACGTGCCGAAAGACGAAATCTTCACCTGTTCGCCGCGTACCAACGCGTCGGACATGTGGTTCAGAACGCTTTCAACCAGCTGCGCACTCTCGTTGCGTGACAGGCCGACCTCGCGGAATACGGCCTCGCTCAGATCCATTCGGGTCAGTGTTTTGTCGCCCATACCTTTTCCCCTGTTGATGCCATAGAATATGGCGGGGGGAAATTCACTGTCAATATCAATGAATTGCAGGACTGCGTGTAAGCTGATTTGCGCCGGTTACCAGCGCAGAACAACAGCGCCCCAAGCCAGACCACCCCCAATAGCCTCGGTCACGATCAGATCGCCTTGCTTTATCTGACCGCGCTGTTTTCCAACAGACAAGGCTAGGGGAATCGATGCTGCAGAGGTGTTGCCGTGATCCTGAACGGTGACGACCACGTTTTCCATCGGCAGGCCCATTTTCTTGGCAGTGCCTTGAATAATACGGATATTTGCCTGGTGCGGTACGATCCAGTCGACATCGGAACTGCTAAGGCCCGTGGCTTCCAGCGCAGTTTCAGCGGTTTTGGCCAGTTTTTCAACGGCATGGCGGAAGACCTGGTTGCCCTGCATTCGCAAGTGGCCAGTCGATTGTGTTGAAACACCGCCGTCCACATAGAGCAAATCTTTGTAGCGCCCGTCAGAATTCAAGTCGGTTCCCAGAATGCCGCGATCATCGGAAGTGCCGTCACCTTCTTGAAGTTCCAGCACTAATGCCCCCGCACCGTCGCCGAACAGCACACAAGTAGAGCGATCTGACCAGTCCATGATTCGCGAGAATGTCTCTGCGCCTATAACCATAACGCGCTTCGCTTGACCCGACAGGATCAGCGCGTTGGCGTTGCTAAGCGCAAAGACAAAACCGGCGCAAACAGCTTGAACGTCAAAAGCGAACCCTTTGGTCATTCCCAGCCGGGCCTGAACCATGGTTGCAGCAGATGGGAAAGTAAGATCCGCGGTTGAGGTTGCCAGAACAATGGCATCGATATCATCGGCGGTTAGCCCAGCGTCCACCAGCGCAGCTTCGGCCGCTTTGGTCGCAAGATCAGATGTTGTCTCATCTTCTGCAGCAAAGTGGCGACGCTCGATTCCCGAGCGGGTTCTGATCCACTCATCCGTTGTATCAAGCGTCTTCTCAAACTCGGAATTCGGAACGATGCGCTCTGGCAAATAGTGTCCGACACCTATGACAACTGAACGGCCTGCCATTTTAGGGTACTGCCTTTTTTGTTATTCGCCGGCTTTTGACGGCGTGTGGGCGGCATCTTGTGCAAGCTCGGCTGTCGATGCAACCCGTGCTGCCAATTTTTCGGCGAATCCAGACTGGGCCAAGGTGAATGCCAGTTTGACTGCCGCTGATACTCCGGTGGCGTCGGCGCCACCATGCGATTTGACCACAGTTCCATTGAGACCAAGAAAAACTCCGCCATTCACGCGGCGCGGATCGATGCGTTTTTTCAGGCGGTTCAGCGATGTGATCGCAAGGATTGATGCCAATCGCGACAAGGGGGAGTACTTGAATGCTTGACGCAGCAGGTCGCCAATCAGGCTTGCGGTGCCTTCGCCAGTTTTGATCGCGACGTTGCCTGTAAACCCATCGGTTACAATGACATCTGCCTTGTCACCCGGAATATCACTGCCTTCCACGAACCCGACAAAATCAAAATTCGCCTGGTCCGCGAACTTTGTTATCAACGCATGCGCCTCTTTCAACTCGGCGCGGCCTTTGTGTTCTTCGGTTCCGACGTTCAGCAAACCAATCCGAGGGCGTTCCAGTGCCATGCCGTTGCGTGCATAAGATGCACCCATCAGCGCATATTGCAGCAGATCCTTGGCGTCGGCGCGCACATCCGCGCCCACATCAAGCATAACGTTGAACCCCTGCGGGTTGCGCGAGGGCCACAGTATCGCAATCGCTGGACGGTTCACGCCCGGCAATTTGCGGAGCCGCATCATCGACAGAGCCATCAATGCGCCGGTGTTGCCACAGGAAACCGCACCATGTGCCTCGCCCTTGCGCACAGTCTCCAGTGTCGACCACATCGAAGTCTGCTTACCGTTGCGAACAACCTGACTGGGCTTGTCTTCCATTGTGACCACGTCGGGGCAATCACGAAAAACGACGCGCCCTCTGAGGACACGCCGTTTTGCGACAAGCTTACGCAGCGTTTGCTCGGGCCCATGCAGGACGAACGCGATATCGGGGTTTTTATCTGCCGATTTGGCAATGCCCGCCACTACGGCAGCGGGCCCCGAGTCTCCGCCCATAGCGTCAACCGAGATGGTAATCCGTCCGGCCTGCGAGGGCTGTTCAGTCATGCCTTGCCTGCGCGTTTAAAGGCTTTAGGCCGCGTCTTCGTCCAGGTCGATTTCGTCGGCCTGAGCAACGACTTCACGGTCATCGTAGTAGCCGCAGGATGCGCAGACGTGGTGCGGGCGCTTCAGCTCACCGCAGTTCGGGCATTCGTTCGGGTTTGCAGCAACCAGAGCGTCGTGTGCGCGGCGATTGTTGCGACGCGACTTGGAAACTTTGTTCTGTTGGACGGCCATGGTCTCAACCTTTGTCTACTGAGGGCCAACAGATTCGCTGTCGGCCGGGTTTCATTCTTCGTTTTTCTCGTGGTTTGACGCGCGTTTAGGGTACATGCCCTACGTTGTCCAACCCAAATTCCGATGAGCGCGCGAAAATACTGCGATTCTCGTCATGTTCAAGCGATTTTTCTGAGCGCCTGCTATGACAGGAAAACAGACCTATGTCACTCGTCTTTTTTCAACGCATCGCGCAAACCGGCCAAGCCGGCAAAGGGTTTAACATCTTCATCTGTCATAGCCCGTTTTCCCGGTTCGGTATAGTCAGCTTGCCCTAATTCAGCACCGTCCTTGCGCGGATACAGAGGCAGGGCTAGCGACAGCGCCTCGATCATTACAAGTTCCGGATCGATCTCAGCGCCCAACTGTTCGGTCTCTTCACCTTCGGGGATTTCAAATTCAGGCTCTTCGGGGTCGACCCAGTCAGCAACAAAAATCCGCGTGACCGGAATGTCGATCCGTGTGGTCACAGGCTCAAGCGTAACGACACAGGGCTGAATCACTGTGGCGCCTAGTTTGCCCTTCAACGCCCAGTCGCGCTTGCCCTGTGCCGTAACGTCACCAACAAAGCTGAGCTTGCGCAGCCCCAATAGGCCTAGTTCGTTCTTGATAGCCTCCAGAGCCTGCGCATTCGGGCGCAAGTCAAAGGGGGTGGGGGCGTTTTGCGGCAGGTCGGCCACCCGTAAAGATGTCTGGTTGCTCATTCGTGACCCTTTCCTGTGTTGAACCGGGGCGGCGGTTTCTGTAATCGGATAGGGTCCGCGCGGTGCCAAGGCAAGAGGGTGTAAATGTTGAAGATTGTAAACAGGTTGAAACCGGCGTCCAAAACGCTCGTCTTTGCGGCCTGTTTGGTGGTGACTGCGGCATGCACGCCAGTCTTCAAGAATCATGGTTTCATCCCAACGCCCGAAGACTTGGCCGAGATCAAGGTGGGCGTCGACACCCGCGATACCGTTCTGGAAACAGTCGGTGCGCCCAGCTCATCCGGTGTGGTTCGCGATTCCGGGTTTTATTACGTCCGATCGAGAGTTCGTCACTACGGCCCGAAAAAACCCGAAGTGGTTTCACGCGAGTTGGTTGCGATCAGTTTTGATGATCGTGGTATCGTTCGAAACATCGAACGGTTCGGGCTTGAGGATGGCATCGTCGTTCCGCTGGACCGCCGCGTGACCGAATCGACGATTCAGGGTCAGGGGTTCATCCGACAGCTGTTGGGTAACATTGGCAACTTCAACCCGGCCAATATTCCAGGAGCGACCCAGTAACAGTAGGCGCATCTTGCGATAGTCATACGACGGTCACACTGTGCGTGGTAAAGACGCGGCAAGAAGAAACGGGTCAGCAACCTTGGAGGATGCGACCATGGCACTATTGCTCGGTAAGGGGCGGTATCGCGCCCGTCTCGCACGATCGTCTCAGGATGTGACGGCGGCACAGCGGCTTCGCACACTTGCGTTTGGGACGGAACAAACCGACCAAGACGAATTCGATCCGGTTTGTGCTCATATTCTGGTCGAAGACATGCGCGAGGGCGGTCAGTTAGTCTGTTGCTTCCGTATGCTGACCATGGAAGGCGGGGCCGATATTGGCCGCAGCTATTCATCGCAGTTCTACGACTTGTCCGCGCTGGAAGTGTTCGAAGGGCGGATGGTCGAGATGGGGCGGTTTTGTATTCATCCTGATTGGAGCGATCCGGATATCCTGCGCGTCGCGTGGGGCGCGATGACGGCTTTTGTCGATCAAAACAAGGTCGAGATGCTATTCGGGTGCTCCTCATTTGCCGGAACGGAATCAGAAGAGTATCTGGACGCATTTGCAATGCTAAAGCACCGGCATCTGGCCCCAAAACGATGGCTACCGCGGGTAAAAGCACCAAATGTCTTCCGGTTTGCGGCACGATTACGCCGCAAGCCGGATGCGAAAAAAGCGATGCTGCGCATGCCACCTTTGCTGCGCACCTATCTGATGATGGGCGGCTGGGTCAGTGATCATGCGGTGGTGGATCGAAAAATGAACACTCTGCACGTGTTCACCGGGCTTGAAATTCGGGCAATTCCCCCGGCGCGGAAACGTCTGTTGCGAGCGGTGGCAGGTTAATCGCCGTTGACGCCTTGGCCCCGCCGGTTTAGCTGGCGGGCATGGCGAGAATTCCTTTGTTGCAGATGTCCGGCATTTCCCTGACCTTCGGGGGCGATCCGGTGTTTTCCGACCTTGATCTGGTGGTTCAACCGGGTGACCGCGTGGCGCTCGTCGGGCGGAACGGATCGGGCAAATCCACTTTGATGAAAGTGATGGCTGGCTTGGTCGAGGCCGATCAGGGCGAGATCGTCGTGCCGCCTGGGAAATCCGTCGGCTATATGGAGCAGGATCCAACGATGGAGGGGTTTGCCACCCTTGGCGACTATGCCTCCAGCGGGTTGGAGCCAGGGGAATTGTACAAGGTTGAGCGCGCCGGAGAGGGATTGAAATTCGATCCGTCCCGCGCCGTTGAAACCGCCTCGGGCGGCGAGCGACGTCGCGCGGCGCTGGCTAAGTTAATGGCCGAAGCGCCCGACTTGATGTTGTTGGACGAGCCAACAAACCATCTTGATATCGAGGCTATCGCGTGGCTCGAGCGCGAGCTAGGCGCAACCCGTGCAGCGTATGTGTTGATCTCTCATGACCGTGCCTTTTTGCGTGCTCTGACCCGTGCAACGCTTTGGATTGATCGCGGCATGGTACGGCGGCAGGAGCAGGGTTTCGACGCCTTCGAAGCCTGGCGGGATAAGGTCTGGGACGAAGAGGATCAGCAGCGTCACAAGCTGAATCGGTTGATCAAATCCGAGGCCAAATGGGCAGTCGAAGGCATCAGTGCGCGCCGTAAACGCAATCAGGGGCGGGTTCGTGCGTTGCAGGCGCTGCGGGCTGAGAAGGCAGCACAGATCAAACGTCAGGGTTCGGCTGCGATGACGCTTGAGGCGGGGCCGAAATCAGGGCGAAAGGTGATTGAAGCCAGAGGATTGTCCAAGTCCTTTGATTCACAACAGATCGTGCGGAACTTTGACCTCCTGGTTCAGCGTGGTGATCGGGTGGCTTTTGTCGGGCCCAATGGCGTGGGCAAGACGACGCTGCTGAAAATGCTGCTGGGTCAAGAACAACCGGATGAGGGCTCGGTGACACTAGGCACCAATCTTGAGATTGCAGTGTTCGACCAGACCCGTGCGCAGTTGGACCCGGAAATGAGCCTTTGGGACAGCTTGACCGGAGACCCCGATATGCGGGTGTCGGGCAAGGCTGACCAAGTGATGGTTGGTGGGCAACCCAAGCATGTCGTCGGTTACCTCAAGGAGTTCCTTTTCGACGAAAGTCAGGCAAGAGCGGCTGTTAAGTCATTGTCAGGTGGTGAAAAAGCGCGATTGCTCTTGGCCAAACTAATGGCGAAGTCCTCAAACCTTCTTGTGCTTGACGAACCAACAAACGATCTGGACGTGGAAACGCTCGACCTGTTGCAGGAGCTGCTGGATGACTACGACGGAACCGTCCTGCTAGTTAGCCACGACCGGGATTTTCTGGACCGCGTCGCCACAACGACCATTGCTATGGAAGGAAATGGCCGCGCTACTGTCTACGCAGGTGGATGGTCGGACTATCTTGCGCAACGAGGCGATATTCTTCCGAAGAAAGAAGAAAAAACAAAAGCTTATAAGCCGAAGGTAAAGCAAGAAAGCCAACCAAAGCCGGGCCTGTCATTCTCGGAAAAACACAGGCTTGAGAAACTGCCTGCCGAAATTGCCCGCCTAGAGGCCGAGATCGGCAAGCTGGAAGAGCTCATGTCTGATCCCGAGTTGTTCACCCGCGAGCCTGTTAAGTTCCAAAAGGCCACGGAAGCACTGGTTGAGCGGCAGGAAAAGCTTATGGCTGCCGAGGAAGAGTGGCTGAACCTCGAAGAAAAAGCCGAGGGCGCTTAGCGACGGACAATAGATCGGGCAGGCTTCCCGACCACAGTTTCCCCTATAGCGACATCTTTCGTTACGACGCTACCCGCGCCGATGGTGGCGTCGTCACCTATTGTGATGCCCGGCATCAGAATAGCACCACCACCGACCCACACATTCCGGCCAACAGACACAGGTAGCCCGATTTCCAAACCTTTTGCGCGCTCTTTCGGGTCTTTGGCGTGCTGGGCGCAATAAATTTGCACGTTGGGGCCGAACATGCTGTCGTCTCCGACTTGGACTGTTGCAGTGTCCAGAACCACGCAGCCTGCATTGAAATAGACCCGTGCACCCAAGTGTATGTTCATTCCGTAGGCGCAGTGAAAGGGGGCTTCGAAAAAGCAATCCGCGCCTATGCTGGCGAACAGTTCCTGCAATTCAGATGCTATTGCACCGCGCATGTCGGGATGACAGGTATTGTGCGCGTGAACGGCGCGACGGGCTCGCGCGCGTAACGCCTCAAGTTCGGTGTCTATGCAGCAATACCACTGCCCGGACAGCATCTTTTCCAACTCGGTCATGGGCGTGACCTACCGCATTCGCAAAGCACCGTCGATGCGAATGACTTCTCCGTTCAGATACCCCATCTCGACAATAAACCCGGCAAGCCGTCCGAATTCACGCGGATCGCCCAACCGTGGCGGGTTCGGTACGTCGGCGGCCAACTGCTGCTGCACGTCTTCGGGTAGACCGGCTAGCATTGGGGTCATGAATATGCCGGGGGCTATCGCCATTACTCGTACTCCGCTCGAAGCCAAATCGCGCGCCATGGGCAGTGTCATGCCTACAACGCCACCTTTCGAGGCCGCATAGGCCGCCTGACCCTTTTGTCCGTCAAACGCGGCGATGGATGCCGTGTTGATGATCACTCCGCGTGCGCCGTCCGGCTCGGGCTCGTTTTTTGCCATCTCCTCAGCGGCAAGACGCGAGACGTTGAAAGTTCCTATCAGGTTTATGTCGATCGTGCGTTGAAATCCGTCCAAAGGATGGGGGCCATCCTTGCCTACAGTTTTGGCACCAATGACAATACCGGCGCAGTTCACTGTCACTGTGATGCGGTTCATTTTGTCTTTAGCGTGACTGATGGCAGCTGCGACCGAGGCTTCGTCGGTCACGTCCGTTTCCGCGAAATGCCCGCTGATCTCAGATGCGACACGTGTGCCACGTGCAACGTCTCGGTCAAGTATCGTGACCTGCGCACCCTGTTCCGCAAAGTAGCGGGCGGTTGCTTCGCCCAGCCCTGAAGCACCGCCCGTGATAATCGCACATGTGGTGGCCAATTGCATCGCGCTTCCTTCCGTTGAGATATGAACATCCGTTCATTTAATCTGGGAATTTAGATACTGTCCATGATTTTGGTGCTGATTTCATTAGGGTCTAAGCCTTTTCTCAAGCTTTTCTCAGACGTTCTTTAACCAGCCTTAATGCTCAGGTCTCACATCGGCACTAGCAGGAATGCGCGTCGATTTGACGCTGTTTTAGGAGATAATCGTTATGAGTAAGAGCTTAAAGTTCGGTATCCCGGCGCTGGTGGCAGCGCCCTTGTTCACAGTCATGGCAGCAAGTAGCGCGGCTGCGGCACCGGAAGTGTGCAACTGGAAAACCGCACGGGATGCAGCAAATCGCGGTGACTATCAGGCGTTGTGTGATTGCCAACAGGTAACACCCAGCTTTTTGGAACGCCTGCAATCTCGGTCAGATTTTGCAACTACTCTGCGCAACACGACTGCGCAATGCCCCGGGTTGGCAGGGTTGCTGACGGATATGCCTACAGGTTCGATCGGTTCATCTGGGAATCCAGGTGATGACCGCGGGGGCGAACAGCTTGCCCAATTAAATCAGGGCAACGGTGGCGGAAACGGCGGCGGCAATGGCGGCGGAAACGGCGGCGGCAATGGCGGCGGAAACGGCGGTGGCAATGGCGGCGGCAACGGCGGCGGCAACGGCGGTGGAAACGGCGGTGGAAACGGCGGTGGAAGCGGCGGTGGAAACGGCGGTGGCAACGGCGGTGGAAACGGCGGTGGAAACGGCGGCGGAAACGGCGGTGGAAGCGGCGGTGGAAACGGCGGCGGCAACGGCGGCGGCAATGGCGGCGGTAACGGCGGTGGAAACGGCGGTGGCAATGGCGGTGGAAACGGCGGCGGTAACGGCGGTGGCAATGGCGGCGGAAACGGCGGTGGCAACGGCGGCGGCAACGGCGGCGGCAACGGCGGTGGAAACGGCGGTGGCAACGGCGGTGGCAATGGCGGCGGAAACGGCGGCGGCAATGGCGGTGGAAACGGCGGCGGCAATGGCGGTGGAAACGGCGGCGGCAATGGCGGTGGAAACGGCGGCGGTAACGGCGGTGGCAACGGCGGCGGCAACGGCGGTGGCAACGGCGGTGGTCATGGCGGTAACAACGGCGGCCCCGGTAATGGGAACGGCAACAACGGAAATCCCGGCAATGGCGGCGGCAACAATGGCGGCTCCGGTCCCGGAACTGGCAACGGCGGCGGCAACAACGGCGGCGGCAACGGATCCGGTAACGGCGGCGGCGGTCATGGCAATGGCGGCAGCAACGGCGATGGTAAGGGTGGCGGCAAAGGTGGCCACGGTGGCGGCAAAGGCGGCGACGGTAAAGGTGGCGGCAAAGGCGGCAAGCGGTAATCGCGCCTACACCCTTAGAAAAGAAATCGGCCACCCAATTGGGTGGCCGTAATGTTTTTTGGCTGTGTGTACTGATCAGGCCAGCTGAATCAAGGCGTGGCGCTTTTTACCTGCACTCAGTTTGATCGGAGACGACAAAGCGCCTGCGTCAATCATAAGACCTGCGTCAGTTAACGGTGCGTCATCCAGCTTGGCGCCGTTCTCGGCAATCAGGCGTTTGGCTTCTTTGCCAGATTTCGCCAGACCCGACTTCACAATGATCTGGACAATGGACATTCCGCCGCCCAGCTCTTCCGCGCTGAGGGTCAGTGTAGGAAGGTCACCGCCCACACCGCCTTTTTCGAACACCTCGCGGGCGGTGGCTTCGGCTGTCGCCGCAGCCCTTGCTCCGTGGGCAAGGGTTGTCACTTCGTTGGCGAGGCGGATCTTGGCCTCGTTGATCTCGGACCCTTGCAGTGCACCCAGCCGGTCACACTCGTCCACTGGCATTTCCGTGTAGAGCTTCAAGAACCGTCCCACATCCGCATCAGTGGTATTGCGCCAGAACTGCCAGAATTCGTAGGGCGAGCGCATGTCGGCGTTCAACCAGACCGCACCGTCCTGAGATTTACCCATCTTCTTGCCATCACTGGTGGTCAGCAGGGGTGAGGTCAGGCCATAGATCTCATGATCCAGCACGCGGCGGGTCAGGTCGATACCGTTGACGATATTGCCCCACTGGTCCGACCCGCCCATTTGCAGAACGCAGCCGTAGCGGCGGTTCAGCTCAAGGAAGTCATAGGCCTGCAGGATCATGTAGTTGAACTCGAGGAAACTGAGCGATTGCTCACGATCCAGCCGGGATTTCACTGATTCAAAGCTCAGCATCCGGTTGACTGAGAAATGCCGCCCAATATCGCGCAGGAAATCGAGGTAGTTCAGGTCGTCCAGCCACTCGGCGTTGTTCAGCATCAAAGCCTTGTTCGATGCGTCAGTGTCATAGTCGATATATGCCGAAAACACCTTTTTAATGCCTGCGATGTTTTCGTCGATCTGTTCAGGGCCCAGCAGGGGGCGTTCATCCGCACGGAAGGATGGATCGCCCACCTTTGTGGTTCCACCACCCATCAGGGTAATCGGTTGATGACCGGTTTTCTGGAACCAGCGCAGCATCATGATTTGGATAAGGCTGCCCACATGCAACGACTTGGCCGTTGCATCAAAGCCGATATAGGCCGGTTTGCACCCACTAATCAGCGCTTCGTCAAGGCCTTGATAATCGGTGCAGTCGGCGAGAAAGCCGCGCTCGATCATCGTGGCGATGAAATCCGATTTAGGGTGGTAGGTCATATCGTGCCCTTTGGGTTAATGTTGCGGGGCACTGTATAGGCGGCGCGCTGGTCGAGGAAAAGGCACCATTTCCAAGAAAAAATTACAGTTCAAACGATGCGGCTTGCTTTGTTCTTGTATTACCGTGCAGGTTGTGGGCAACGCGCCGACGAAACGGGCGCGACAAGTTGCAAGAGGGCGAACGTGGGCTGGGCAATCAGTAAAACAGGCACGATTAGAGCATTGGGTGCAATGTCCGGGACGTCACTTGATGGTGTGGACACTGCTGTAGTCGAGACTGATGGTCATCGGATCATGGGCTTTGGACCCAGCGATTACAGACCATATTCGGACGAGGAAAGAGGTATCCTTCGATCGGCGCTGAGGCAGTGGCACGGGCCAGAAGTGGATGCTGCAGCAGAGCTGGTCACCTTCGCCCATGCCGAAGCGCTGTCTGAATTCGACGAGATCGATCTGATCGGGTTTCACGGACAAACTCTTGCCCATGAGCCTCGGGGGCGAGGTACGTTGCAGGTGGGCGATGGAAAGGGTCTGGCGCAAGCTCTGGGTGTGCCAGTGGTCTGGGATTTCCGCAGCGATGACGTGGCTATGGGGGGGGAGGGGGCTCCGCTTGCACCTTTCTTCCACTTTGCTTGCGCCAAGTGGATCGGTGCAACCGAACCACTTTGTTTTCTGAACCTCGGAGGGGTTGGAAACCTGACCTACGTCGATCCCGGCTTTGATGGCCCGGAAGCCCCCGGTGCGCTGTTGGCTTTTGACACCGGTCCCGCCAACGCACCAGTTGACGACATTATGCAGGCGCGTCTTGGTCAGCCGATGGACCGGGATGGCGCAGTGGCCCGCGGCGGTTCGGTCGAAATGGGCGCGCTAGAGCTGTTTCTGGCCGAGCCGTTTTTTTCCCGCATGCCCCCAAAGTCGCTGGACCGCAACGATTTTGCCGAGATGATCGGGCTGGTAAAGGAACTGTCCGATGCTGACGCGGTTGCCACCCTGACCGGCATGTGTGCGGCGGGTGTGGTGAAGGGGATGGAGCATTGTCCAAAGCCGCCGTCGCGCGTGCTGGTTACAGGCGGTGGGCGACGTAACCCGGTCTTGATGGAGATGTTACGCGTCTCGCTGGATTGCCCGGTCGAGCCGGTCGAAGAAGCCGGATTGGACGGAGACATGCTTGAAGCGCAGGCCTTTGCCTACCTTGCTGTACGCGTCGCGCGGGGGTTACCAACCTCATGCCCGGGGACAACGGGGGTGAAGGCGTTGGTTGGTGGCGGTGTGGTGAGTGCTGTAGCGAGCCCTTGATAGTAAGATCTGTAGCTTGAAGAAAAAAGATAAGAATTTGGTTTTATACAATTTCCGGTTTTTTAGTTCTTTGGTTGGACTTGCACTAGCTGTGTCGATTTCAACCAAAGCGGCAACTCAACCAAAGGAAGTTTGGCTTCTTGCGGAAGCTCCCGAGGTTTTTGCGGCTCTGACTAACTTGCCACCAGAGACCTCCTTTCATTGTGAGAAGCCTACAATACCCGTTTCACTTGATTTCTCGTTCGATTTGAAATTGGCGCATTTTGACCTTGCGCCATTCATAAACACCGATCGGGGGCATAATCCTGTAGCGGTGCGGCGTGTAGGAACGATTGAACAAGATCAGGCCATTGTCAGCGGGAACAAAGAGGTTTCTACGGCCCGTTTCACAAGGGGTTTTATCGGAAAAAACCAGCAGTCAGCGGCTAGCAATCTGACCTTGAGTGGTTTTTTTTACTTCTGTGACTATAACAGTTTACCCGAATTTGTCGGTGGTGAAGTCACCGTGTCGGGCGAGATAGGAAGCTATACTGTAAACCATCAAAAAACTATTGATATTGATGCGAGCGAGTTGAGTTTGACCTACAAGAGTCAAAAAGATATTTCGTCAGACGGAAGGCTCACTTCACCCCGGAAGAAAGCCGTCTTCGAGACCAGATGGAACGATGTTGTGGGCATCCTCCAATTCGATTTTTCCGACAAAGCTATTGCCTTTGAAGCTAAAGACAACGGAGGTGTGCTTCTGGTTGGGCTGACTGTCGACGGTGAGCTTTCCCTCATCGAGCCCGGAGAGGACCCATGAAGCGCGTTAAAAGCTTGTTGTGTGGGCTTTTGCTAATAGCGAAAAGCGGTGCTGCTGATGCTCGTGACTTTAGGGTTGAGCAAAGGCCTGGCCCTAATCACACGTTGACAATGAAAGTGGCGGAGCATGTTTGCCCAGATAATTTTGAACCCGTTGTTTTGTCGGGCGAACTAGACAGATTTCAAATCAAAGAAATCATAAGAACGCCACCGGAGCACTTCAAAGCAGCAAAAACCGATCGCCAACCTTCGCTGGGAACACAAGAATTAGCTGCACATGTTTATATAACGGGTTGTACCTTCCGGCGTCATTTTTTCCCGCGAACGGGCGAGGTTTCGTTTGTAGGAGATTTGGGTGGGGGCAGGATTGAAAGTATAAACTTTTTGCGAGATGCCAATCATCAAGAAAAGTCGCTAAGTTTCACCTACACAACGTATTTAAAGATGCGGCCAGACGATAGGCCTAGTCAACACCCTCGGAGTGAGGCTTCAGCACCTATCGAGGCTGTGGGTGAGCTCTGGCTCGATCTCGGGTGGAATCTTGCACGATTGACTCGTTCAGGCCAGGAAGATGATCAGATTCAAATTGGATTTAAACAAATCGGTCTTATTGTGCTGCCCAAGAAGGAATAATTGCCTCGACAACTACTATGGTAGCGCCGTTCAATGCGCGGCCTAAGTGGCAAGTGAGCAAGACGGAATTTTCGGATTGCGCAATAGGCTTCAGCCGCGTGGGATATCGAACTCTGGCTCAGCCAGAACAAAGCCATCGAACTCGAAACCCGGCGAGACGGTGCAACTGACCAGAGTGTAGTCACCATTCGTGTAGGCCGATTGCCAGTGGTTCTTTGGTACAATCACTTGTGGTGAGCCTATTGTCAGATCAGGCGTTAATAGGTGATCGGTTGCAGGGCCATCTTCGGTGGCACTAAGCGACAGGGTCAAAGGCGCGCCAGCGTGATAAAGCCAGATCTCAGTCGCGTCGACGCGGTGCCAGTGGCTGCGCTCACCCGCTTGCAGCAGAAAATAGATACAGGTCCCCGTGGCGCGACCTTCGTTGTCGGCCCGCCATGTTTCACGGAACCAACCGCCTTCTGGATGACGCTGAAGGTCTAACTGCTCAATGATCTGTTGCGCGTTCATCTTGGCCTCGTGTTCTATTCAAGGCGATTATGCACAGGGGAGAGCGATCCGCTATGGTATTTACGCGTTTCGACAATATGTTTGCCGCATGACCGTAACGATCCCATTCGACAACAGCTACGCCCGCCTTCCCAACAGTTTCTATGCTCGGCAGGCTCCTGTGCCTGTGCGTGCTCCTCGTCTTGTGGCGTTCAACGAAGACTTGGCGAAAATTCTGCGTATCTCTCTAGGCGACGTGCAAGAGATGGCCGAAACCTTTGCGGGCAACGCACTTCCGGAAGGCTCCGAGCCAATCGCACAGCTGTATTCCGGGCATCAGTTCGGGAATTATAACCCCCAGCTTGGGGACGGGCGCGCTGTTCTATTGGGGGAAACGGTAGGCACCGATGGTGTCCGGCGTGACATTCAGTTGAAAGGTTCGGGGCAGACGCCCTTCAGTCGTCAAGGGGATGGCCGTGCGTGGCTGGGGCCGGTACTACGAGAATACGTGGTCTCTGAGGCAATGCAAGCGCTGGGCATCTCTACAACGCGCGCCTTGGCTGCGGTTGAGACCGGCGAGGTCGTCCTACGTGAAGGTCCGATGCCCGGAGCGGTCCTTACCCGTGTTGCAAAAAGCCACCTGCGCGTCGGCACCTTTCAGGTCTTCGCCGGGCGTAGGCAGATCGATAACCTCAAACAGCTAACCGAATACGCGATTGCCCGGCATTATCCGCAGGCCGAAGGGCCGATGGGATTGCTACGCGAAGTGCGAAACGCGCAGGCGCGGCTGATCGCGCAATGGATGAGCGTGGGCTTCATTCACGGCGTAATGAATACGGATAACTTCTCAATCGCTGGAGAGACGATTGACTATGGGCCGTGTGCCTTCATGGACAGTTATCACCCGAATACGGTGTACAGCTCGATCGACCGGATGGGACGCTATGCCTATTCCAACCAGCCGGACATCGCAGTGTGGAATCTGGCGCAATTGGCGACTGCTCTGATTCAGCAGTTGGATGATCCTGAAAGTGCAGTGCAGGAAGCAACCGAGATCGTGCACGCTATGCCCGGTTTGATCCAGCAGGAATGGCTAAACCGCTTCCGCGCCAAGATAGGGTTAGCCACCGAAGAAGACGGAGATGAGGCGCTGATCACCGATTTGTTGACCCGAATGGCGCATAACGGTGCGGATTTTACCAATACTTTCCGGGCGCTGGGCAGCGATAAGGCGCGCGATCAGTTTCTGAAACCAGAAGCCTATGATGAATGGGCCATCAGCTGGCACGCCCGGCTGGAGCGAGAGGAAGACCCACACGCAGCGACGAATGCCGCCAACCCGGCCTTTATTCCGCGCAACCACCGAGTTGAGCAGATGATACAGGCGGCGGTTCAGGGGGATTATGCGCCATTCCACAGGCTGAATGCGGTGCTTGCACGTCCGTATTCAGATCAGCCTGAAGCAAGTGACCTGACACATTCACCAACCGAGAGAGAAGTGGTCCACGCAACGTTCTGCGGTACTTAGTTTGGTCGGGCCTTAATCTCGAACAATCTCAAGGGCGGCTGCGCTGACGATCAGAGTAGCTCCCAATAGCTCACGCAGTCCGAACGGTTCACCGGACAGTATTGCGGCCGAGGCAAGACCAACGACTACTTCGCTCATCAGTAGAATGCCGACGCGCGCTGGGGACAGCTGTGTCGCAGGCCAGATGGTCATGAATATCATAGGCAGGATGTAGAGGGCCGAGAGCAGAACAAAGATCAGCAATAAATAGCTATCGGTTCCGTCGACGTCTGGCAGTATAGGGCCGGGTAGAAACAAGAGGCCAACAATCGACAGGATCATCGCACCTAGAACAAAGGACAAAACTTGCCCTGACACAGATATGCTGTTTGTACGGTAGAGGCCCAGCGTACCCAGCGCCCAACACATGCCAGAGGCTAAGGCCAGCCAATCGCCTATATTCTTCGGCACAGGCAGGTTACTTGTGCCGCCCAGAACAACGAAAAGACCTCCGATGCCGCAGAGCAGGCCGATAATGC
The DNA here is from genome assembly GCF_056536545.1 of Ruegeria sp. CK1. NCBI lineage: Bacteria > Pseudomonadati > Pseudomonadota > Alphaproteobacteria > Rhodobacterales > Roseobacteraceae > Ruegeria > Ruegeria sp. CK1. The sequence continues at coordinate 222,120 of NZ_JBQFPX010000002.1, read as the reverse complement.
GGCTCACGCCGATGCGCTCTTTAAGGAAAAGGACGCCCAGTATCGTGCCCCAAATGGGTGTCAGGTAGAATAACAGGATCGAGCGGACGACTTCGGTGTAGACAAGGCTGATTGAGTACAAGCTGAAAGCCGCGCCAGTGAACATGCCGCTAATCACAAGATCGCGCCAATGCAATGCCAATGTTAACCGCTCGCGCCAGACCAAGGGAACCAGAACAAGAAGGGCGGAGCTATACATCGCAATACCGGGCCAAGGACCGGTCAGGCCGAGGTCAAAAAAGAACCGGACAGGTATCCAATAGAGCCCCCACATCATACCGCCGATCACTAGGACGATGCTGGCACGAGTGATGTTGTTCGACTGTATGCTGCTTGAAACCATTGATGCCCTGATGTGCTGGTGGTTGGCCAATGCTGTAGTTCCGGCATAGAGACAACGCTGGTGACGTATCAAGCGAAACCGTCGTTTGCGGTCGTTTATTGGGCGAACGGGCGCAGCCGACAGTAAAGACAGGACTTCTCAGGTACCGTTCTTAACAATGGGGTTGCGCCCAGCGAGAAGCATGGCACTTTGGATCAGCTAGATTGATCAGAGCCTCATGAAACCCCAATCGACCCTGCGTATTGCCAGCTATAACATTCAAAAATGTGTCGGCCTCGATTTTCGCCGGCAGCCTCAGCGCATCATGCAGGTTATTGACAACATGCAAGCCGACATAGTGGTGCTGCAAGAGGCCGACAAACGCCTGCCACCACGTCCGGCTGCTTTGCCGCACTTCATGCTTGATGAGTCCGGCTGGCAAATTGTGGACCTTGGGGGGGCGGGTAGTCTGGGCTGGCACGGGAACGCTGTGATCTGGAAAGGTGACGCAATCCGAGTGCGCCGGACTGGGCATCACGACCTCCCGGGATTAGAGCCGCGCGGGGCTGTTCGGGTGGAATTTGACACGCACATCGGGCCATTGCGCGTTATGGGAATGCATCTGGGCCTTTTGCCAGCATCCCGTCGCCAGCAGATTACGCACATTCGCAATTTTGACGACGATCTCACCCAGATGCCTACTGTTTGGGCCGGAGATTTTAACGAATGGTCGCGCCAACCCGTGCTGGACAATTTGGCCCCCGATATGCAGTTCCTGCCGCCTGTCCCAAGCTTCCCGGCTGCGCAGCCTTTGGGGGCGCTGGACCGGATCGCGCTGGGCGAGGGGCTTGAGGCAGTACTGCATGGTGTACATAGCACGCGACCGGCGCCCATCGCGTCGGACCATTTGCCAATCTGGGCTGATCTGCGGCGTGTAGCCTAAGGTGCAAATCCCCTGTGGCGTGATCCGCCCTTAGGGTTTAAGACAAAGACCCGAACTACTTTGAGGATCACTTATGTCCGACACGATCATCGCCCGTTGCGAAGCCAAAGGCCTGCGTATGACGGGGCAGCGCCGTACAATTGCGCAAGTGCTGCAGCAAAGCGAAGATCATCCGGATGTCGAAGAACTGTACTCGCGTGCCTCTAAGGTGGATTCGGGTATTTCAATTGCCACCGTCTACAGAACCGTAAAGCTGTTCGAAGAGGCAGGCATTCTGGAGCGTCTGGAATTCGGGGACGGGCGCGCGCGCTATGAGGATGCTGAGCGGGATCATCACGATCACCTGATCGACATGCAATCAGGCGAAGTAATCGAATTCGTCGATCCCGAGATTGAGGCTCTGCAGGAAAAAATCGCGGCTAAGCTGGGATATAGGCTAAAAGGCCACCGGCTGGAGCTATATGGCGTTCCGCTGGAGCGGGACTGACTCATCACAAAACGCGAACGTCAGGCGCACGGGAATTCATGATTTCCGGGCTGATAATGCTTGCCTGAACGGGTATCTTGCGCTTTTCGTGGAGTAAGCGGCGAATATAGCGGCCGCATAAACTTACGGACATTACTATGAACAACGTAAACGGCATTTTGCTGGTCGTCGCCGCGATGGCTGCTTTTGCGCTTGAGGATATGTTCATCAAGCTTCTGTCGGTAACTGTGCCGACCGGACAGATCATGGTGGTGCTCGGTGTTATTTGCGGGTTTCTTTTTGCGCTACTGGCGTTGTTCACTCGCAAGCGGATTTTCGACCCATTGGCCTGGCGTGCATTGCCCTTGGCGCGCGCCGGGACGGAAATGATTGGCGCGCTGACTTTCGTGACAGCCCTGTCACTTGTGGACTTGTCTACCGTGGCCGCAGTGTTTCAGGCGATGCCGCTGGCTGTTACCATGGGGGCCGCGTTGTTTTTGGGGGAAAGTGTCGGTTGGCGCCGGTGGAGCGCGATTGGCTTGGGCTTCATCGGTGTTCTAATGATTATCCGGCCAGGTTTCGAAGGCTTCCAACCCGAGTCGCTTTTTGTTGTGGCAACCGTGATTGCCATTGCTGCGCGCGATCTGATCACGCGCAAACTGGATAGTCGTGTCGCATCGTCCGTTGTCGCCATGCAGGCGTACTTGGCGGTGGCCGTGTCCGGATTTGCGTTGATGTTGGTGACGACACAACCTGCTGTCGCTGTGCAATCGGCTCATATCGGCCCGTATCTTGGCGCAATTGGCTTCGGTGTGTTGGGCTACTACGGTATCGTTACCGCCATGCGTATTGGCGAGGCATCGGCGTTGACGCCTTTCCGGTATACGCGGCTTATATTTTCGATTGCGGCGGGTATGCTGATGTTCGGAGAGCGTCCGGACGCGATGACATTGGCCGGGGCTACTTTGATCATAGGCTCTGGGATGTACACTTTCGTGCGGGAACGCAAACTGGCCCGCGAACTGGCGGTTGCTGTCTGACGGATTGTCGCACGATTGCGCAAACAACGGGCAGATAGCCCTAAAGGCCGGTCAACAAGCGTGTTAGCGATAACATGAGCGGTTTACTTTTTGCCCTGTGATGCTAAGAGGCGTGCAACTGATTGCAGCCACAGGGACGGGCCCATGAGTACCATCATCGACATCCACGCACGCGAAATTCTGGACAGCCGGGGCAACCCTACGGTCGAAGTCGACGTGATTTTGGAAGACGGAACCATGGGTCGCGCCGCAGTTCCATCAGGTGCATCGACTGGCGCATACGAGGCCGTTGAAAAGCGTGATGGTGACAAGTCGCGCTACATGGGCAAAGGCGTGCTGGAAGCTGTCGCTGCGGTAAACGGTGAAATCGCAGAGGAGCTTGTGGGCTTTGATGCGACCGAGCAGGTTGCTATCGACGCCGCTATGATCGAATTGGACGGGACTGAGAATAAGGGCCGTCTAGGCGCCAATGCCATTCTGGGCGTCTCATTGGCGACCGCGAAGGCGGCAGCCGATTTCACAACACAGCCACTGTATCGGTATGTCGGGGGCACTTCGGCGCGGGTTCTGCCGGTTCCGATGATGAACATCATCAACGGTGGGGAACACGCTGACAACCCAATCGACATTCAGGAATTCATGATCATGCCGACCTCGGCTGCGAATATCCGCGAAGCTGTACGCATGGGTTCCGAAGTGTTTCACACGCTGAAGAAAGAACTCTCGGCCGCTGGTTTGGCAACCGGCGTCGGCGATGAGGGTGGCTTTGCGCCGAACATCGCCAGCACGCGTGAGGCGTTGGACTTCATCCTGAAATCCATCGAAAAGGCAGGATACAAGCCAGGTGAAGAAATCCATTTGGCGCTGGACTGCGCAGCTACAGAGTACTTTAAGGATGGTAAATACGTGCTGTCCGGCGAGGGTATTTCGCTGAGTTCTGAGGAGAACGCAGCTTATCTGGCGGCGCTGGTCAACGACTACCCGATCATTTCGATCGAAGATGGCATGTCCGAAGATGATTGGGACGGCTGGAAAGCGCTGACTGACACCATTGGCGACAAGGTTCAGCTGGTCGGTGACGACCTGTTCGTAACCAATCCCTCACGTCTGGCCGAAGGGATCGAGCGCGGTTGTGCAAACTCCATGTTGGTCAAAGTAAACCAGATTGGTTCGTTGACCGAGACTCTCCGCGCCGTCGATATGGCCCACCGCGCGTGCTATACCAACGTGATGTCGCACCGTTCGGGCGAGACCGAGGATGCCACGATTGCCGATTTGGCCGTGGCGACCAATTGCGGTCAGATCAAAACCGGCTCGCTAGCGCGGTCGGACCGGTTGGCCAAATACAACCAATTGATCCGTATCGAGGAATCTCTGGGTGAGGTTGCCGAATACGCCGGGGCTTCGATCCTTAAGAACTGAGTGGTATTCTGATCCTCAAACCTATCTGAGGATCAGCGATTGCTTAGCATCATAGAACCAAGAACGCCGGATCACTTTGATGCGGTCCGGCGTTTGTGTTGGGAATACCGCGATTTCCTGCTGACACTGGATGAGAAATCGCAGCGTATTGTTCAGACCATTTATTCGCAGGACAAATATGCCCGCGTCATGGAAACCATCGAGGTTGAACACTGCGCACCTAACGGTGGAGCCTGTCTGGCGCTGAAAGACAATCAGCCCGTCGGATGCGGCATGTTCCACACAATCGAGCCGGGCGTGGCCGAGATCAAACGCGTTTTCGTCCAGGACCGCGCGCGCGGCACGGGTGCAGGCCGTGCTATCATGCTGTCATTGATACAAAAATGCCGAGATCAAGGTTTTGATTTAATTCGCATGGACACCGGTAAGCCGTTGCTGGCGGCGACCCGCCTTTACCTCTCAATAGGATTTCACCAGCGGGATGCATATTCCGAGATTCCGGAGATCGCAGAAGGGCATCTGTTGTTTTTCGAGATGCCATTACAGTCGGGCAAGCCGGGTTAAATCTTCGAGTTATTTTGCCGCCCAAGCCCTTGATTCACAGCATAATGTCTAAATTGAGGCAATTTAATGACTGTTATGTGTGAACTAGTTCCTAACGTATGGTAAAGTATTCTTGATATTCATTCTCTATTGCAGAGAGGAGAATACGATGCCTGTTCCAAAGTTCCTTCTGACGATTTGCTTTCTCTCAATCGGGGTGTTGGCCGCTTGTTCCGGCCCAGGTACCTATCCGGTTACCGGTCTGTCAGCCTCGTCGACAGATCCTGTGATGGACATGGATGTTCCTGGGATGGATATGGGGATTGAGGCGCGCTAAAGCGTCTTGCTCATTAGCATATACCGGTCGCGCGGTCTGAACCCTGTGCGCAGATAAAGGTTTTGTGTGGCTGCATTGGCGCGGTCGACTTCAAGATGTAAGGCGGTAAGTCCTGCACCTGCAAGGGCTTTCGGCAACGCGAGGAGAACCTCGGTGGCGATCCCGCGCCCGCGAACAGCCGGGCGGATGTATATTTCGTCGACAAAGCCGTCCATGCCACCGAATTCGACCGACCAGCCGAAAGTCAGCACGATATACCCCAGCGGCGCGCGACCAGGACCGATGAGGTAGACGCACCCGTGGGGGATGCCTTCAAGCAAGGGACCTAGCGCGTTGCGAGTTTGGTCTGCATCCTGCGTGATCCCGGACTCGGCGTGAAAAGCCGTAACCAGCGCCATTAGGCGGTCCAGATCTTCGGGGCGGGCGAGTTTCAGTGCGGCGCTCATAGGCGGGCCAGCCTTTCTGTTAGTAGGTCAAAGAACCCGTCAGCGTCGATATCCCCCATGAACATCGCATTGGGCGGATGGTCTGTGACGCGCCACCAATCAGCGACGGTCATCCCAAGAGTCAGGTCAGATTGAGTTTCAATTTGAACGTTGATGTGACGACCAGAAAACAGCTCGGGTTTTATCAGATATGCAGTCACACACGGGTCGTGCAGCGGTGCGCCTTCAGAGCCGTATTTTTCCCTGTCATACCTTTCGAAGAAATCCGTCATTTCGGCCACGGCATGACCGACATTGGACTCAAGCGCACGGAACGCGTCGTTTCGGTGTTTCGTAACCAGCGCGTCATGGGTGACATCTAGCGGCATGACCACGATGTGAACGCCAGATTGAAACACAATTTCAGCGGCTTCTGGGTCGACGTAAATGTTGAATTCTGCTGCCGGAGTTATGTTCCCGACCTCGAAATATGCACCTCCCATCAGCACGATTTCCTGAACCCGATCAATGATGTCAGGGGCTTTCTGAAAGGCTGTGGCAATGTTGGTCAAAGGCCCCAATGGACACAGCGTGACTGTCTTAGGCTCGTGCGCGCGCAGGGTATCGATAATGAAATCGACTGCATGGCCATCGGCTAGTGGTGTCGTAGGATCAGGCAAAACAGGGCCGTCCAGCCCGGTCTTTCCATGTACGTGCTCGGCTGTAACCAATGGGCGGTTCAACGGGCGGTCACACCCAGCGTAAACGGGGATGTGTGAATGCCCGGCCAACTCACAGACAATGCGTGCGTTCTTTGCAGTTAATTCCAGCGGTACGTTTCCGGCGACGGCGGTGATTCCCAGAACGTCGATCTCTTCAGGACTGGCAAGTGCCAGCAAGATTGCTACGGCGTCGTCCTGGCCGGGATCGGTGTCGATAATGATTTTGCGCGGCGCCATTGTTGCCTCCCGGGTCTTGAAGCGCGGACACTCGCAAGTGTCACAGCACTTGTCTAGTGGTTTCAGGCCCCGGTTGCGGCATCGACAGGCGGGAGTTTGCCGTTGGCGCGATGCTCTTCCGTTTTTACTTCGTCCCAAAGCGCATCCATCTCGGCTAGATCGCTTTGCGATGGCGTCTTGCCGCGCGAGGCTAACCGTGCTTCGACCTGTTCAAATCGGCGGGTGAATTTGGCATTGGTGCGGCGCAAAGCGGCCTCGGGTTCGATGCCAAGATGGCGGCCCAGATTGACCATTACGAACAGCAGATCGCCAAATTCATCTTCCAGCGCGTCAGCATCTTTGCTGTCGCGTGCCTCTTCCAGTTCAGCGGCCTCTTCGGTGATTTTGGCCAGCACATGGCTGGCGTCGGGCCAGTCGAACCCAACACGGGCGGCGCGTTTTTGCAGTTTGTGTGCACGCAGCAGGGCGGGCAGGTTCGCAGCTACACCGTCCAACGCGCCTTTCTGTTCTTTGCCTGCGCGTTCCGCCGCCTTGATGGTCTCCCAGTCCTTAGTCTGCTGATCGGCGGACTTGTCACGGGATTCGTCACCGAACACATGCGGGTGACGGGCAACCATCTTGTCCGACATGGTGCGGACAACGTCCTGAAAGGTGAAATGCCCAGCTTCTTCAGCCATTTGCGCGTGGAACACGGATTGGAACAGCAGGTCGCCTAGCTCGCCCTTCAGCTCGTCATAGGCCTCGCGTTCGATGGCGTCAGCGACCTCATAGGCTTCTTCGATCGTGTAGGGTGCGATTGTCGAAAAATCCTGTTCGATGTCCCACGGGCAACCGGATTGCGGGTCGCGTAGGCGGCGCATGATTTCCAGCAAACGCTCGATCCCGGCGTCGCTGTCATGGATCAGAGGATTTTCGGCCATTGCGAACCCTTTCGTTCCGGTGTCAGATGCATCCATTCCGCAGTCAGGATCAGGAGTCCACCCCATATGCCCGTCGTCAACCGAATTGCTGATTTCTCTGCCGATATGGCTGCGTGGCGTCAACATCTGCACTCGATCCCCGAGCTTGAATTCGAATGCCATGAAACGGCTGCTTTTGTGGCGGACCGTCTGCGTGAATTTGGCGTGGATGAGCTGCATGCAGGCATCGCCAAAACCGGCATTGTGGCGATCATCAATGGCCAGGGCGAGGGGCCGACCATTGGCCTGCGGGCCGATATGGATGCGCTGCCGATCCCCGAGGAGACCGGCGTTGAATATGCCTCAAGAAACCCGGGTAAGATGCACGCATGTGGCCATGATGGGCACACAACGATGTTGCTGGGGGCCGCGCGGTATCTGGCTGAGACACGGAATTTCCGAGGCCGCGTGGCGCTAATCTTTCAACCTGCCGAGGAAGAGGGCGGCGGTGCTGGTGTGATGGTCGAAGAAGGGATCATGGATCGCTTCGATATCTCGCAGGTCTATGCGCTGCACAATGCGCCAGGTACGCCTGAGGGGGATTTTCACACCACGCCCGGGGCGATCATGGCGGCAGTAGATACGTTCCATGTGTATATTCAGGGCGTTGGGGGCCATGGTGCCATGCCCCATGAAACACGCGATCCGGTGATGGCAGCCTGCGGGATCGCGCAAGCGCTTCAAACGATCGTCAGTCGCAATCACCATGCGCTGGACGACTTGGTTATCTCGGTCACGCAAATCCACACGGGGACGGTGAATAACGTGATCCCCGATACCGCCTATATTAACGGCACGGTCCGAACCTTTGATCCTGCTGTGCAAAAGATGGTGATGGAGCGGATGGAGCAGATCGTGCAGGGGCAGGCGGCCAGTTACGGTGTCGAGGCAAGGCTGGACTACGAGGTGAACTATCCAGCCACGATTAACGACGCTGGAAAGGCAACTTTCGCAGCCGATGTCGCGCGTGAAATCTCGGGGCCGGATCACGTGATTGAAAACATGACCCGAAATATGGGGGCCGAAGATTTCTCGTACATGCTTCAGGCCCGACCGGGCGCGTATCTGAACTTGGGGCAGGGAGAGGGCGCCGGGTTGCACCATCCGAAATACAACTTCAACGACGAGATTGCGCCGGTGGGCGCTTCGTTCTTTGCGCGGATCGTAGAAAAGGCGCAGCCACTGGGCTGACGGGGGGAATAAATGGGTTTAGAAGACGCAAAAAACCAAGTAGACGAGGCATTTACCAATCCGGACCTCAAAGGGTTGTCGTATGAAAACACGTTCGGTGGGGCGACGTCGTTCCTGCGGCGGCTCTATACGAAAGACCTAAAGGGCGTAGATATAGCGGTCACCGGAGTGCCCTTCGATCAAGCAGTGACCAATCGACCCGGCACGCGCCTTGGTCCCCGTGCTATTCGTGAGGCTAGCGCATTGCAATCGCCCGACGCACCGTATGGCTGGCCCTTTGATGCGCTTAGTGAGTTGGCGATCGTGGACTATGGCGATGTGGCCTATGACTACGCCAACATACCAGCTTTTCCCGATACGCTAACAGATCACATCCGCACTATTCTGGCTGCCAACGTGGCCTCGGTTTCTTTGGGCGGCGACCATTATATCAGCTTTCCGATTCTAAAGGCTTATGCTGAGAAATACGGGCCGATGTCCCTGTTGCAATTTGATGCGCATACGGACACCTGGGCCGATGACGACATGACCCGTGTGGATCACGGGACCATGTTCTACAAGGCAGTGAAGTCTGGGATCGTCGACCCGAAACGTTCGGTCCAGGTCGGAATCCGAACGACCAACGAGGACACGCTGGGCGTCAACATTATCGACGCGCGTGAGGTTTACGAATCTGGCCCTGCCGCTGTGGCGCAAAAGATCAAGGGCATTTTGGGCGACAGTCCAGTTTACCTGAGCTTTGATATCGACGGGTTGGACCCGGCTTTTGCGCCTGGTACCGGCACGCCAGTCTGGGGCGGGATAACATCCATCCAGGCTCAGATCATCCTGCGAGATATCGCTGGGATCAATATCAAAGGCGGAGACGTGGTTGAGGTCTCTCCGCCCTATGACACATCCGGCGCGACAGCGATTGCAGGCGCACATGTGGCCACGCAGATTATCTGCTTGTTGGGATGGAATAAATTGATGCCTTAACCTTTGGTTAGCCAACTTTCAGGTAATTGGTTAACCAAAAGTTCGGACGGGAGACACACGGGCATGACAGATTTCAACCAACCGATCAGCGGCAATGATCTTGCGCGATTTTCGGGGCCGAACACGTTTATGCGCCTGCCGCAGGTCAGCTCACTAGCCAGGTTGGATGTCGCTGTTTTGGGGATACCGATGGATATCGGGACATCGTGGCGGTCAGGGACGCGGTTCGGGCCGAAACAAATCCGCAGCGAAAGCGCAATGATCCGGCCTTATAACATGGCAAACTCTGCGGCCCCTTTCGACAGTTTGCAGATCGCGGATATCGGCGATTTGGCAATCAATACATTCTCGCTCGCCGATAGTCTGAAGATTATTAAGGAGAGCTATGACGCCATTCTGGCGCAGGGAGTGCTTCCGGTGGCGATGGGGGGCGACCACTCGATCACCCTTCCAATATTACGGGCAGTTGCGGCCAAGCATGGGCCCGTGGCCTTGGTCCATGTGGACGCTCATGCAGACGTGAATGATGAGATGTTCGGAGAAAAGGAAACCCACGGCACTGTCTTCCGCCGGGCTTACGAAGAGGGGTTGATCGTCCCTGACATGACCTTTCAAATCGGAATTCGCGGTTCAGGCTACGCGGCTAGCGATTTCACCGAGGCAAAGGAATGGGGTTTTCGCCAGTTCCCAGCGTGGGACTTGTGGCAGCAGAATTTGACCGAGATCGGGTCGCAGATACGCAAGACAGTTGGGGATCACCCTGTCTATATCTCGTATGATATCGACAGCTTGGACCCTTCTTTTGCTCCCGGTACCGGGACACCCGAGATTGGCGGCCTAACCACGCCGCAGGCGTTGCAACTGATTCATGCGCTTGGCGGTATGAAAGTGGTCGGTTGTGATCTGGTCGAGGTCTCTCCGCCTTATGATCCTTCGGGCAACACAGCCCTGACAGCGGCGAACCTTTTGTTCGAGATGTTATGCATCCTGCCCGGGGTGACGTCGCGGTAAGGTTAAGAGCTTCTTGTCCGAACTCGTGATCGGAATATGGTCTGTGGCAAGAACGGATTTAGGATGAGAAATATGGTTTTTTGGCTGGCCGTTGGCTTGGCTGTGACACTCGTCGCCTACATTCGATTTGCGCCGTCAGATCCGGCAAAGTGGCATGTAGCACCGGGGGTCGAGGTGGATCGCGATTTGCAAGGGGGCGTTCATCGTGTGATCGAAACGGGCCCTGACGGATTGGCCCGCCTAGATGCCGTGGCACGCATGTCTCCGCGGACTACTGTTTTAGCCGGATCGGTTAGCGAGGGAATGATCACCTATATCACTCGAACCAAGATCATCGGCTTTCCAGACTACACGACTGCTCAGCAAGATGGGGACATATTACGCATCAACGGACGTCTAAGATTTGGCAGGCGAGACTTTGGTGTGAACAAAACCCGAGTCGACAGGTGGATTGCTGAAATGCAGCCCTGACGACAGGCACCCTTCCTGAACCTCTCGCCACATCGGCACGTTCAGTGACATTTGGCATTGGGCCGTGAACATGCGGCCGTCGACTTGCAGGCAGATCATTTCGCCCAGTTCCACGCGCGTGCCGGATTTATCAGTGCAATAGCAATCCTGAACCTTGCCACCTGGGCCAACAACGTCAGCCATGGCAGGCGCTGCACATAGCAAAAAAACAAGTACCAAACGTGTCATAGCGACAGCTTAGCATAGGGACGGGCCTTGACCAAAGCGTCGGATTGATAGACACCGCGCTGATGATCCCCGAAGAACGCCTAGAACAGATAACTCAGAGATTCCAATACCTCGAAGCCGCCATGGCTGATGGCGCCTCGGGCGGGGATATTGCGGCCTTGGCTAAGGAGTATTCGGACCTTAAGCCTGTGGTTGATCAGATACTTGCCTGGCGCCAGTTGGTTGCAGATCTGGATGAGGCCCAAGCCATGCTGGCTGATCCAGATATGAAGGAATTGGCTGAAGAGGAAATTCCCGGCCTGCAGGTCAAAATTCCCGAGGCAGAGCACGCACTGCAACTGGCTTTGTTGCCGAGAGACAAGGCAGACGCGCGCCCGGCGATGTTGGAAATTCGCCCTGGCACCGGTGGGGATGAGGCCGCCTTATTCGCAGGAGACCTTCTTCGTATGTATCAGCGCTATGCCGAAGGTCGTGGTTGGCAGTTTGAGATCATCGAAGAGCAGGCGTCTGATCTGGGAGGCATCAAGGAAGTTGTAGCCCATATCAAAGGCGACAATGTCTTTGCGCGGATGAAGTACGAATCCGGTGTGCACCGTGTACAGCGCGTGCCCGAAACTGAGAGTGGAGGGCGGATTCATACCTCGGCCGCAACCGTTGCCGTACTGCCCGAAGCCGAAGACGTTGATATTCAAATCGATGCGAATGATATCCGCATCGATACGATGCGATCTTCCGGTGCCGGTGGTCAGCACGTAAACACGACGGACTCGGCGGTGCGTATCACGCATTTGCCCACAGGTCTTGTTGTAACCAGCTCGGAGAAATCACAGCACCGCAACCGCGAGATCGCGATGCAGGTGCTGAAAACCCGCCTTTACGATCTTGAGAGGCAGCGGATCGACAGTGAACGCTCGGCTGATCGCGCCAGTCAGGTGGGGTCGGGGGACCGGTCAGAGCGTATTCGAACTTATAATTTCCCACAGGGGCGTATGACAGATCACCGCATTAACCTGACGCTCTACAAGCTGGATCAGGTGATGCAGGGCGATCTGGACGAAGTGATCGATGCGTTGACCGCAGATGATCAGGCGCGACTACTGGCTGAGATGGCGCAATGATCGCGGCCCTGACAGCTGCGCAGGCGATGGTCGCTGCCACCGCGCGCCTACGGGCGGCAGGCGTAGATGATCCGGCGCGCGATGCTCGTGTTCTTCTGGCCCACGCCGCACGCATAGAGGCCAGCAGGGTTACTTTGATCGCACCCGAAGAGCTATCGCCAGAAATAGCGGAGCGCTATGACCAGCTGATTTCACTTCGGGCTGTTCGCGTCCCGGTGTCCCATCTTTTGGGCGAGCGGGAATTCTATGGCCGTCGTTTTCGTGTCAGCCGCGATGTGTTGGACCCGCGCCCTGAAACTGAAGTGCTTGTCGAGGCGGCACTGAGCGAGCCGTTTGATCACGTGTTAGACCTTGGCGTGGGTTCGGGTTGCATCCTGATTACACTTCTTGTTGAACGCGCCAGTGCGTCCGGCGTTGGTGTCGATTTAAGCGAGGCCGCGTGTTTGCAGGCCAGCGCGAACGCCGTTCAGCACAACGTTCAAGATAGAGTGGAGATTTCGCGCTCGGACTGGTTTGAAAACATTGAGGGTGAGTTTGATCTGATTGTTTCCAATCCGCCCTACATTTCCCTGTCAGAGATGAATGAGCTTTCCCCGGAGGTGCGCGAGCACGAACCGCGCCTGGCGTTGACCGATGAGGGCGACGGTCTTGGAGCCTATCGCCGAATCGCGGCTTCGGCTCCGGATTTCCTGATTCCCGGGGGGCGTATCTTGGTTGAAATTGGGCCTACACAAGGTCAGAGCGTCGCAGCGTTATTCCAAGCAGCTGGGCTGTCTGAAACCAGGATCATACCCGATCTGGACGGTCGCGACCGTGTTGTTGTCGCAAGAATGCCGCAATAGCGTGTAACACTGAGGCTGAAAAACGCCGATTAATGTAAAAAAGCTGCGAAATTTTGGATAAACCTCTTGTCTGCGCGCTCTGGACATGCTTACTCAGAGTTAGTCGGAGAGGTTGACGCTGTTACAGCGGGCCCCTGACGCCAAGCCCAAAAAAGTCGACATCGCGTGACGGCTACAGCCCTTGAGCAGTGCAGGACGCGACGTGATCGGCATCGAATGACAAGGCTGACGTAAAGTAAGATGAGATCTTCCAAATCCCGCTCGCGGGCCAAGAACAACCGCAATCGTCCTTCCGGCGGCAACGTCGTAAACCGGGTTTTCGACAGCTCGGGTCCTGAGGGTAAGGTGCGCGGTACGCCCCAGCAGATCATTGACAAATACAACCAATTGGCGCGCGACGCGCAGCTTTCAAATGACCGTGTGGCCGCTGAGAATTTTCAGCAACACGCGGAACATTATCTGCGCCTTCTCAGCGAAGCGCAGCGTGAAATCGAAGCACGCCGCGAAGAGCAGGAGCGCCAGAACCGTGAACGCCAGGCAGAGCGCGACCGCGAACGAGCCGAGCGTCAGGAGCGTGAAGCTGCCCGACAAGCTGACCCGGCAGAGACGCCCCAACCTGATGTGATGGATTTCGGCGCGCCTGAGGCCGCACCGGAAAGTGGGTTGGTTGAAACGCCCGAAAGCAAAGATGCTGCACCAGCGGCTGAGGCTCCTGAGAAGAAAGAAAAGCCTGCACGTCGTCCTCGAGCGCGTAAGCCCAAGGCTGCACCCGCCGAGGATGCGCCCAAAACAGATGGCGACGCGCCAGAAGCGGCTGAGTAAAAACTTACACTGAAATTGCAAAGCCCCGGGATGCACCGGGGCTTTTTGCATTTAGACCCTTTGGACCTCGCGTGCCAAAGCACAAAACGCTTCAAGCGGGACTTGCTCTGCCCGTTCGGTAGGCTGGATTCCGGCAGCCAGCAGGCGGTCTTCGATGTCACGCGCGACGCCTTTCAGCGATGCGCGCAGCATCTTGCGGCGTTGGTTGAAGGCAGCGGCCACCACACGCGAAAGGGTGGCGGCATCAGCTGGGTATCGTGGTTCGGGCAGGGCGGTCAGGTGGACCACAGCGCTGGAGACCTTGGGCGGCGGAGTGAATGCCCCGGGCGGCAGCGACATGGCAATACGCGCTTCGGCCCTCCACTGAGCAAGGATCGCAAGGCGGCCATAGGCCTTGCTGCCAGGTTGGGCGACGATGCGCTCGGCAACCTCGCGTTGGAACATCAGAGTCAGGCTCTTCCAGAATGGCGGCCATTCCGGGGGGGTCAGCCAACGCACCAACAACTCAGTACCCACGTTATAAGGCAAATTGGCCGCGATGCGGATCGGGGGTGTCAGGTGCTCTAGCGGGTCGATCTCTAACGCATCGCCGTTGATAACTTCTAACCGGCCCGGATAAGCTGTGGCGATGTCGTTCAGGGCAGCAATACAGCGGGTGTCTTTCTCGACTGCGACGACCTTGCGTGCACCTTCTGACAGCAGCCCACGGGTCAAGCCACCAGGGCCGGGGCCGATTTCCAGCACGTCGCATTCAGTAAGGTCTCCGGCCTGCCGCGCGATTTTGGCAGTAAGGTTCAGGTCCAGCAGAAAGTTCTGCCCAAGCGACTTGCGAGCCGAAAGTTGGTGGGCTGCGATGACTTCGCGCAGCGGGGGAAGATTGTCGATTGCGCTCATGATCCGGTTGCTGTTTGGCGGGGCGAAGGCGACGCGCTGAAAAAATTGTGCCTCCGCCGGGAATATTTCCTGCCAGGTAAAGGATCAAGCGTTTTGCGCCATTTGTTGGGCGAGTTTCAGTGCCTCGATCAAGCTGGTTGGGGTGGCGATACCTTTGCCTGCGATATCCAAGGCTGTGCCGTGGTCTGGCGAAGTGCGTATAAAAGGCAGGCCAAGTGTAACGTTCACACCCCGATCGAAATCAAGCGTTTTGATCGGGATAAGGGCCTGATCATGATACATGGCAATCGCCGCGTCATAACGGGCGCGGGCGGCAGCATGGAACATTGTGTCAGCGGGATGTGGGCCGGTGACAGTAAAGTCGACGTTGGGCAGGTCTTCGATCAGGGGGGCTATCCAGTCCAGCTCTTCCCGACCCATCTTTCCGCCTTCGCCCGCATGCGGGTTAAGGCCGGCTATGGCGATGCGGGGATGCGCGATGTCGAATTGCTGGCGCAAGCCCTTGGCGGTGATATCGATGGTGTCACGCAACAGGTCAGGGGTCAGGGTCGAGGGCACTTCGGATAGTGCGATGTGAATGGTTGCCGGGACTACGCGCAACTGATCGCTGGCCAGCATCATCACGACTTTGTCGCAGCCTGCGAGTGCAGCCAGATATTCGGTGTGGCCTGGATAGGCAAATCCAGCCCCGTCGATCAGGGCCTTTTTGTGGATTGGAGCTGTGCATAAGGCCGATGCGGCTCCGGCTTGAACCAGCGAGACACCCTGTTCGATCGCTGTGATCACACAGGGGGCATTTGCCGGATCGGGTTTGCCAGGCACATTGGGCGCAGGGAAGTCCAGCTGCAGGACCGGCAGGGCAGTCTCACAAATACCAATTGCTTCGGATGGATGTGAGATTCGCGATACAGGTGTACCCTGGGGCAAATGAGCCGCGTCACCGATATAGAAGAATGGGCAATTGCCGCGCAGATTTGACCACGCTTTGGCTGCAATTTCCGGGCCAATTCCGGCTGGATCGCCGCAGCTAAGCGCGATTGGAGCGTTCATTGCTCGACAATTGTTGCTTCGGCTCGCAGCTGTGCAAGAAGGCTTTCTGCAAACGCCGAAAGTCGCGCCTGGGTAAGCGCGTTGGCAATGTCCGTTCTGGTTGTTTCTTCACCCAGATCGCGAGTGCGGGTGCACAGCATCAAAAACAGCAGAGTTTGCCCGTTATTGCGGGTCAGCGTTGTAGAGACCTCATTGATGTCTAACTTGGCAAGTTCCAAAGCAATGTCACGAGGGATTTCTGACGGGCTGGATTGAATCCTTTGTAGAACGTCAGCAGGTTGACCCTTAGCCTTTCCGTAGAGGTCATCACAGGTGTCGATCTGCTCTCTAAGTTTGGCGGCTTGGGCCAAGGTGTCGGCGCTGCGACCGCCCGGCATGCTGTAAATCGCGTAGTCAATTTCGGAATAATTAGTGGTGCCGGTCGAGACTTCGCGCAGGCCACGCATCTGAAACAGTGCTATAGCATTCGGCAGGCTTAAAGGGTCTGTGATATCCCCGTTCTTCAGGCCCAAGATCACTGGTTGCAACGCTGGGGGCAGGCTAGACAGATTCAGCCAGTCCAGTCGTCCGCCGTTGTCGCGTGTGGCTGCCGCAGAATATTGTGTGGCGGCTGCGGAAAACGAGTCATAGCCTTCAAGCTGTGCGATTTCTTGTGCCAAAAGCTCGGCCTGTGCGACGGTCTGCTGATTGACAGGAATGATGATTTCGGACAACAGCACTTGCAAGCCACCGCCGCCGGATTGCCCCAAGGCCCGGTTTATCTGTTCATCCGTCGGGCGCGCCTGCGACAGGAAACGGGCGCTGATATAGTCACGCCACGAAACTTGGTTGGCCACGAAGTCACGGACAGTTTCGCGATCAACACCTTGATCCGCCAGCAATTGAAGGAACTGATCTGTCGACAATTGCCCACGCGCTGCAAATTCGTCGATACCAACCTGAATATCTTCCGGAGCGGCCTCGATTCCCGCCTCCCGCATGGCCTGAAGGCGTAACCGCTCGTCTATCAGGGCTTTACGGACCTCGTTTTCGGAGGCGCCGGGGGCCCCCAGCGCAGTAAGGAACTGCTGACGTTGGTCCAACTCGTACCAGGTGATGATATCCTGGTTCACTTTGATTGCCGGAGAGAACAGGCTTTGTGCATCGGCCTGAGGCGCCGCAGTGGCCAACATTGCGCCAACCAGCGCGGGGGCGACCGGCTTAAGCCAACCGGAGCAAAGGAAACGGGTGAAACCTGAAATCAACTGCATCTTCTCTTGTACTGTTCGCCGCCACTTTTAACGGAATACCCCGTCAGGGCTACGGTAAAGCCGAATTCTGTCGAAGGCTCAATACTTGATGATGACGTAAAGCGCCTGCTGACATTCATGTTAACTTGTACACATTCATTCCGATACGTCACACCCAATCCATACCGAATTGGTTCTGACTCGGCGAGGTCATAGCGGGCACTTGCCAGGGTGTCCCAGTTCTGATCCACTTGGTAACGTCCGGTCAACCGGACTTCTGAAATCTCATCTTCCAGGTTTTCCGCGGGATCCGGTTCTTGCCATAAGTAGCTCCCGGTAACGGCAGCTGTTTGTTGCTGCCAGCCAGCGCGTAGCTCGGCCTTGGCAAAGCTGAAATCGCCGTTCAACAGGCCGCGCCCTGCAACCGTCCAGCCATTATTGGTTTGAATCTGTCCGGCTAGCAGTAGGTCAGAAACCGTGCCTTGTAGGCCAGAAGTCAAGTTAAAGTTCGGATCCGCCTCGGATCGGAATACCTGTCCAATTGTTGCAAGGGCCCGCCATTTGCCGGTGGCAAAACGGGACCAGTTTACTCCGATAACGCCGGTTAGGCCGTCTTCACGCCGATCTGGTGCAGGAAAACGGGACAGGGATAAAAGATTACCCTGATCGAATTCCTGAAAGGTACTCTCATCGTTTGGAATATTGTCGTCAGATACATGGGTCCACCCAATTTGGGCGATTGGCTCCAGAACCTGGATCGCGCCGGAGGCTTCTCGTTTGCGCATCGGGTAGCGAAGAGTAAGCGCTGCACGGGGCGTTGTACGAGTTACCTCTTCGGGAAATTCGCTGTCATTGCGAATGTTGAACGTGTCAACCGAGGCACCAGCTTGGACCTCGGTGCGCAGTCCCGACGTGAACGTCCAACTGCGCAGCCAATCCGCATCGAAAGTGGCGCGCGCGATGTCGCGGCCAATGATGTCTTCATCACTGGTTCGTTTATGCGCGTGTGCATCAAAACCCAGACGAACTTCGCCTCCAATTGAGTTCGGGAACAGGCGCTTTTGATAATACAGATCGAACACGCGAGAGGGGATTTCATCCTGATCTTCGCTGTCGCGCAGTGTCTTATAATGAATAAAGCTGGTTCGGAACGCTGTGTCGCGCTTGATACGCTCTAGTGCGACTTCGCTGCGTAGCCGGTCAAAGTCCGGCAGGCCGTAATCGGCCAAATATGAGTCGTCGGACGTGGTCTTAATGTCAAACGTGAACCGAAAATCGTTTTGCAGATTAAACCAGCCGTTTGCAAATAAGTAACCTCGATCCTCATCTGGTTGCAGATCGTCCTGCGTATAAGCGCCTCTCAGTTGGATGCGTCCGTTTTTGAACGCTTGGCGATAACGCAGCCCGAGAGTTTTAGTTTTGGATGAGACGTAGGGTGTTAACGTCAGATCCTTATGATCTCCTAACTTAATGAAGTAGGGCACCTGAAGCCCGGTTCCCAACTGCGACGTGGTTCTCACAGACGGAACCAGAAAACCGGTGGCCCTTTCCAGCGTTGGGTCCGGCAGTCGTAAGTAAGGCAGATAGAAAACGGGCACATCCAAAACTCGGAATTGTGCACCCTCAAAATACAGCTGACGTTCTAGCTGATCGTGCGTAACCTTGCGGGCGCGAATCTGCCAGAGAGGTGGCTTTCCGTTGGCGCAGACATGGCACGAGGTCGCCGACACTTTACTAAACTGAGTGTACCTTCCACCGGCACGTGTGGCTTGTACTGAGGCGATTTGCACCTGTTGGTCGAACACCATCCTTGCGCCAATCAGCAATCCGTTCTGGATGCCATCGTCCAACTCAGCAGAGTCCGCTAGTATTGTGGTATCACCAGCCTGATCAATACGGATTGGCCCTTCCAGCGTCAGCGCGCCGGATTCGCGGTCAAAAGTGATGCGATCCGCTGTCAGTTTGATATCGCCTTGGAAAGCTTCGACATTGCCTTCGGCTACGAGGACGCGTTCCGGAGTGATAAAAATTTGGTCCGCTACCAAAAGGGCGGGCAGATCCTCTTGCTGCGTGTCTTGTGTTTGTGACGTGGTCGACTGACTTTGTGCAATGACACCCGTAGGTGTTGCCAGTGCAACCGCGCCGGAGAGCAAAAGGCTGTAAATGATCCTCATTATCCGTCCTCCGCATGAAGCAAGAGGCCAAGCGAAAGAAGAATGGCCGCAAAGGGCGGAGCCCAAGCCGCGACTAAAATAGGCAATTGACCATTTTCACCAAGGATTTGGGCAAAGTTTCGAACGAAGTAGATTGCGAAACCAAGCAGAACAGCGGATAGAACCGCAATGCCTGTACCACCAAAGCGTACATGTCGCATAGTGAAGGCGGCTCCGATCATCACCATTGCCACCAAGAAGAAAGGCCGTGCCAACTGCACCTGCAGCCAGACTTCATACTGTTTGGTGGAAAAGCCGGCTTCCCTGAGATCGCGGATTAGCTCGGGCAGATCGAAGACTGAAACTGAATCTTGCTTTCCAAGCGTGTCCAGAATGCGTTGCCGGGTGAGCGATGTAGGAAGCTCGATACTCTGATGTACCTCAGAGGTGGTCTCTGGGTTCACGCCGTCGTTTACAGTCCAAATTTTTGCATTCTGCAGAATCCATGAACCGTTCGAAAGCTTTGCCCGCTTGGCCACGATTTGCTGCTTGGGTTTACCATCCGGTGAGAAGGTTACAATCGTGACGCCGTTCAGTTCCAGCGAGTCGGCATTCGTGGTGCCTCGGGCATGGATAACCGATTGCCCCTCTGCCGACCATTGGCGAAGCCACAATCCTTCACGTGTGATCGATAGTGCAGAACTACCGTTGTTTTTGTATGTGTCCGACAATCGTTGGTATTCTTCCGAAGTCGCGGCCGAGATTGGATTCAGCAGAACAACGGCCAGCACACCAATTAACAGTGCCAGTGCAACCGGTGCGAACAACGCTCGGATACCCGACCGCCCGATGGCGCGCGTGACGACCAATTCTGAACTGCGCGCCAGTCCTACGAATAGTGCAATTGTGGACAGGATGACCAACAGGGGCAGCATCTCGCTGATGGCCGCCGGTGTGTTCAGCAGAGTCAGCTGCAGCAGGCGACCAAACGAAAGATTGTCAGTATCGAAACGGCGCGCCTGTTCAACAAGATCGATGAGAATCAGCAAGGCCAGAAAAATACCGCCGATGACCAGAAAGCTTTGCATAAACCGGCGGGCGAAATAGCGGTCGAGGATCACGAGCGCGCCTCCGCCCCAGCGGATTTTTGAAGGATTCGGGCTGTCTCCGGGCTAGAATAACCTTCGCCTGCGCGAATGCGCAACGGCTTATGCCTGCCCTGTCTCGCCAATTCGTTCTCCCCCGATCCGGTCGGATTTTTTTCGAGACTGTAATGCAATTGGCGCGCGGGGAAAACTGCTATCTGGTCAAGCCGCGCAGCGCGGGCTAGGTCTTGGGGAACAGATTTTGAGGAGTTTGCAATGAGCAGTCTTGTACCGATCCGGTTTCAGCCCTTTGACGTGGATGCAATGACCCAAGCCGAGGGACGGGTGGTCGTAATCATTCCAGATGACGGCAAGATGAGCCCGGCGGTACGTCGGGCCAACCGACTGACTCGTGGTGCCGTTGTGCGACTGGTGGAAAGCGCTCGGTTCGAAAAGGTGAAAACGGGTGACGTGATTTCGCTGGCGTGGCCCGGCGGCATGGCGGCTGAGGCGCTGGATATCTTGATCTTGCCGCGCCGTCCGGAACCAGTTGAGGCCCGTAAGGCCGGCGCTGCACTGGCAAAGCTGGCAGCTGGCAAAGACGTGCTGGTCATGGCGGGCAATCAGGTGCGGACCGAGGATCTGGCGATGGGCATCGCGCTGCGCAGCTATGACTTCGACGCACATAAAACGAAAGACACACACGAGTCTGGTGCTGTCACCATCAGCCACCAAAAGGCTGATGAGGTCGAAGCCGTTTTCGGCCCGCAATACGCGGTGGCCGACGGTGTGCGGATGACCCGCGATCTAACAAATGAACCAGCCAACGTTCTGACCACCACGGAATTCGCCGACCGTTTGGCGGAAATGCAAAAGTTGGGCCTTGAGGTAGAGGTTCTTGAAGAGGACAAGCTGGAAGAACTTGGCATGCGCACGCTGCTGAGCGTCGGGCAAGGTTCGGTAAGCCCTTCCAAGGTTGTGGTGATGCAGTGGCATGGCGGCGACAAGGACGACGCGCCGTTGGCTCTGGTCGGTAAAGGGGTGGTCTTCGACACAGGTGGTATTTCTCTGAAGCCCGCCGGTGGTATGGAAGACATGACCATGGACATGGGCGGCGCGGGCGTTGTCGCGGGCACCATGCGGGCGCTGGCCAAGCGCAAAGCCAAAGCCAACGTGGTTGGTCTTGTTGGGTTGGTTGAGAATATGCCCTCGGGCAACGCAACGCGCCCCGGCGATGTGGTCAAGTCGATGAAGGGTGACACGGTCGAGATCATCAACACCGACGCCGAGGGCCGCTTGGTTCTGTGCGATGTAATGTGGTACGCGCAAGAACGTTTCAAACCCGTGGGCATGATTGATTTGGCGACCCTGACGGGTGCAATTATCATCGGTCTGGGTCATGAGAATGCGGGCGTATTCTCGAACAACGACACTTTTTGCGATGCCTTCCTGAAATCGGCCAACGCCGAGGATGAAGGCGCATGGCGGATGCCGCTGGGTGAGGCTTATGATAAGCAGCTGAAGTCACGTATCGCGGACATGAAGAATGTCGGCGGTCGTCCGGCGGGCTCGATCACGGCGGCGCAGTTCCTGCAGCGGTTTGTCAAAGAAGAAACACCTTGGATTCACTTGGATATTGCAGGAGTGGCTTCGGTATCTTCTGAAACATCCTATGCGCCCAAAGGGGCCACCGGCTGGGGTGTTCGTGCACTCAGCCGTCTGGTGCAGGATCACTTCGAGTAATCTGATGGGCGCTGTCTATTTCTACCACTTAACTCGCCAACCTTTGGAGCACACCTTGCCAGTGCTGCTGGACAAAGCGCGGCAGGCGGGGTGGAAGATTGCCGTGCGGGGCACCGATCCCGCACGCATGGACTGGCTGGATGAAAAACTTTGGTTGGGACCGGAAGAGGGGTTCCTGCCACACGGTCGCGCTGGTGGGGCGCATGACGCAGCCCAGCCTATATTGCTGACGACCGGGCCTGAGGCCGCCAACGATCCTGCCTGCGTGATGGCGGTGGATGGCGCGCAAGTGGACCCGGACGAGGTAACTGCGCTTGAGCGGGTTTGCATCTTGTTCGATGGCAACGACGATCAGGCCGTCCAACACGCGCGGGGGCAATGGAAATCCCTAACCGGCGCGGGTTGTTCGGCACAATATTGGTCCGAAGAGTCGGGTCGGTGGGAAAAAAAGGCCGAGGCATAAGTCGCTGGCTTGAAAGAAATTCTTAGGAGAGTGATAGATGGAAATGAAGCCTTTGGGTCGCACAGGCATTATGGTGTCGGACCTTTGTCTAGGTACTATGACCTTTGGTACGCAGACATCTGAGACCGACGCGCATACCCAAATAGATATGGCGCTGGAGGGCGGTATCAATTTCGTCGATGCGGCTGAAATGTACCCGGTGAACCCAATTTCAAAAGAAACCGTGGGGCGCACCGAAGAGATTTTGGGCAACTGGAACGCGGCCAATCCTGCGAAGCGCGGGGACTATATTCTGGCGACCAAGCATTCTGGGGCTGGGTTCGCACACGCACGTGACGGTGCACCGATCTCTGCGCAAACTATACCCGTGGCGATTGAAGGATCGTTGCGGCGGCTGCAGACTAACTGCATCGATCTGTACCAATTTCACTGGCCGAACCGTGGCAGTTACATGTTTCGGCAAAACTGGAACTACGCGCCCTCGGGCCATAATACCAACGAAGTTTTGGACAACATGCAGGAGTGTCTGGAAGCCTTGCAGGCACAGGTGGACAAGGGCAATATCCGCGCTTTTGGTCTGTCGAATGAAAGTGCTTGGGGTACGGGCCAATGGGTTCGAATTGCCGAGCAGATGGGCGCACCGCGCGTCGCTTCGGTGCAGAATGAATACTCGCTGCTGTGCCGTCATTTCGATACCGATATGGCCGAGTTGAGCGTGCATGAGGATGTGGGCCTGTTGGCGTTTTCACCTTTGGGAGCTGGATTTCTGACTGGAAAGTATCAGGGTGGAGCAGTTCCGGCAGGTTCGCGTATGTCGTTGGTCGCAGAAATGGGAGGGCGGGTAGGCCCGCGTGTATTCCAAGCTATCGAGGCATACCTTGAGATTGCTGAGCGACACGAGCTGGACCCGGTGCATATGGCGCTGGCTTGGTGCAGAACTCGCCCATTCATGATGTCAGCCATTTTTGGCGCAACTTCCGTGTCGCAGTTGAGGCATATTCTGAACGGTAAAGATTTGCGGCTATCGGACGAAGTTGTGGCCGAAATCGGCCAAGCCCATCGCGCGCATCCAATGCCGTTTTAGGGGCTCTGCCCGCGTCATACGTTGCGCGCGCGGGCACCGTAGAAACCCGATGAAAAGGGGTTGATCAGTGATGCGTCGGGTGGGTGCGTTCCTGCCTCAGATCGCGCGCCGACAATCCGTGGGCTGTGCGAAAGGCGCGGGCGAAGCTGGATTGAGAGGCAAAGCCCGTCGCCAACGCTACGTCCATCAGGGACATATCGGTGTCTGTGACCAGGCGACGTGCCTCGGCCAGGCGCAGTTGCAGGTAGTGATCCTGCGGTGTGGTGTTCAAGCGCAGGCGGAACTGTTGTTGGAGCGTGCGAGGACTGGTGCCGAGGGTTTCGGCGATAGTGACCAGCGGCAGAGGATCGTCCAACGAGGACTCCATCAGAGTGTTGGCCTTTGCCGTCAGGGCGGTGTGGCGATGCGGTGCCCCAGTGCGGCTTTGCGGTTTTGTCGGCTCGGGCGCACCTTCGTACAGGAATAGGCCCGAAACACGCGCAGCAAAGCCAGCGCCGTGCCGGGCGGCAATGATATGCAGCATCATCTCGACCGCTGGGATCGCACCGCCCGATGTCAGGCGGTTCTCGGACACAGTGAATCGGTCGGGGCGTACGTCGACCTCAGGGAAGCGGGCGGCGAAGTTATCTAGGTCTTCCCAGTGCGTTGTCGCGGCGTGACCGTCCAGAAGACCGGCTTCAGCCAGCAACCAAGGACCGCCGTCGATGCCTGCCATGGTTGCGCCATTACCAGCGATACGGCGCAGGCCAGCCAAAAGGCTCGGGGTGGCATGGCGGGCCAGTTGGAACCCGGCCACGACGATCATCAAGTCGCAGCCTTGCAACCTGGCCAAAGGGATGCCGGGAACCTTCAGTGCGCTGGTCAGCATCGCCGGCTCTGCCGTGGCGGTCACGTAGTCCCAATCGAATGCCGGGCGGTCCGCCAGCCGGTTGGCCGCGCGCATCGGATCAACCGCCGATGCAAAGCTGAGCGTGTTGCATTCGTCCAGCACCAGCACCGCGGTTTTCAGGGCGCGATGTTCCGGTTGGAGTATGTTTTTTGCGGATTTCATCAAGTTCGATTCGCATTCTGGCAAGTATTTCCTCAAGGCTGCGTCAGAGTCGCGCGTAACGCAAATCGGAATCCGGGGAGAAGCCTGGGGAAAACTCACGGCAAAACCGGGTATAACTTGGGGAAAACACGATGCCTCTGGAAATGAACCGCGAAGTCTTCATCACCTGTGCTGTTACTGGCTCGGGCGGGACACAGGATCGCAGCCCGCGTGTGCCGCGCTCGCCGCAGCAAATCGCAGAAAGCGCGATTGCCGCAGCCAAGGCCGGGGCAGCGGTCGTCCACTGCCACGTGCGCGACCCTGAAACCGGCGCGCCCAGCCGTCGGTTGGACCTTTACCGCGAGGTGACCGAACGTATTCGCGAGGCCGAGGTCGACGTGGTTTTGAACCTGACTGCCGGGATGGGCGGGGACATGGTGTTTGGCCCGACGGAAGCGCCTCTGCCATTGCGCGAAGATGGAACCGATATGATCGGTGCCGCGGCGCGGGTCGAGCATGTGGCGGAGTGTTTGCCAGAGATTTGTACTTTGGACTGCGGCACCATGAACTTTGCCGAGGCCGACTACGTCATGACGAACACACCGGGCATGTTGCAGGCGATGGGGCGAATGATGACGCATCTTGGTGTAAAGCCCGAGATCGAAGCGTTTGACACGGGTCACCTGTGGTACGCCAAGCAACTGGTTAAGGACGGTGTGTTGGATAGCCCGGCACTGGTTCAGCTTTGCATGGGCGTACCGTGGGGCGCACCGGACGATTTGAACACCTTCATGGCGATGGTGAACAACGTACCCGATGACTGGACGTTCAGCGCGTTTGCATTGGGTCGAAACCAGATGGCTTATGTTGGGGCGTCCGTGCTGGCGGGTGGCAATGTGCGTGTCGGGTTGGAAGACAACCTGTGGCTGGACAAAGGTGTTTTAGCTGAGAACTGGCAACTGGTGGAACGCGCCGGAACCATTATCGAAAACATGGGTGCCCGGGTGATTGGTCCCCAAGAGGTACGCGAGAAGCTGGGACTGGTGAAAAGAGCACCTGTAGCGGCATGATACGCGGTGGCCTTATAGCGCTCATCTTCTTGGCTTTGGCAGGGCCTGTGGCCGCCAAAGTTTACCGCGATCGAAACGTCATTATGACAACGGTGCAAGATCTGAATATCCAGCGGTATCTGGGTTTATGGTATGAAATTGCCCGTTTTCCCAACCGTTTCGAGAAAGGCTGTGTCGGGGTTACCGCGGAATACGGATTGTTGGATGACGGGCAGATTTCCGTCACCAACACCTGTCGTGAAGAAACACTGGATGGCCCGATCCGCCAAGCCGAAGGAAAAGCTAGGGTCGAGGGCCCAGGACAGCTCTCGGTGACTTTCGTGCAGTGGCTTCCGTTCGCGCGAGGAGACTATTGGGTTCTAGGTCTTCGACCGGACTATTCGGTTGCTGTAGTTGGCGCGCCGAAAGGCTCAACCGGTTGGATATTGGCAAGAACACCTGAAATTTCCGAGGCCGATCAGAATTGGGCTGAAACCGTTCTTCTGAAAAACGGTTATGACACGGGCCAATTGACCTATGTCGCCCAAAAAGAAAACGCAAAGTAATACCCTATTCGGAAACGTGCAGGGTGCAGGAGTAATCAAAATGAAAAAGATCGCTGCAATCATCGGCGGTGGCGTAATCGGTGGCGGCTGGGCTGCGCGGTTTTTGTTGAACGGTTGGGACGTTCGGGTTTTCGATCCTGACCCAGAAGCCGAGCGCAAGATTGGCGAGGTTTTGGATAATGCGCGGCGGTCGCTGCCGGGGCTTAGTGATGTCCCATTACCTGCTGAGGGCGCTTTATCGTTCCACGATGACATGGCCGAAGCGGTGACGGGTGCCGTCTGGATACAAGAGAGTGTGCCGGAACGGCTAGACTTGAAGCTCAAGGTTTACAACAGTTTGCAAGAGGTTTGTGATCCGACGGCGATCATCGGCTCTTCGACCAGCGGGTTCAAGCCGTCCGAACTGCAAGAAGGCGCGCTGCGCCCCGAACAGATTGTGGTGACGCATCCGTTCAACCCGGTTTACCTGTTGCCGCTGATCGAACTGGTGCCGACGGAAAAGAACTCGCCTGAGATGGTGGAACGGGCGAAAGCACTTCTAAAGTCGGTCGGTTTTTTCCCTCTGCACGTCAAAAAGGAAATCGACGCACACATTGCAGACCGGTTTCTGGAAGCCGTCTGGCGCGAGGCTCTTTGGCTGGTCAAAGACGGTATCGCCACCACAGAAGAAATCGACGAAGCAATTCGCATGGGGTTCGGCATCCGCTGGGCTCAGATGGGACTTTTTGAAACCTACCGCGTGGCCGGAGGTGAGGCTGGTATGCGGCATTTCATGGCGCAGTTTGGGCCTGCTCTGAAATGGCCGTGGACCAAGCTGATGGATGTGCCAGACTTCACCGACGAGCTGGTTGACATGATCGCAGATCAATCCGATGCGCAGTCGGGGATGCATTCGATCCGCGAGTTGGAGCGGATTCGCGACAACAACCTTGTGGGTATGATGCGCGCGCTGAAGGCGCAGAATTACGGTGCAGGGGCCGTTTTGAACCAACATGACGCGATGTTGAAACCCGGCGCGCTACCGACGTTGGATCAGGCAGACTTCAGCCAGCCGATCCTGACCTTGGCCCGAGCGGTGCCGTTGGATTGGACCGACTACAACGGTCACATGAACGAAGCACGGTATCTGGAAGCCTTCGCCGCTGCGACCGACAGGTTCATGGAGGTTATTGGCTGCGACGCGGACTACATTTCGTCCGGTGGTAGCTACTTCACTGCTGAAAACCATATCCGCTACATCGATGAGGTCCACGCGGGTTCCAAGATAGAGGTGCGCACGCAAATGCTATTGGGTCAGGGCAAGAAATTGCACCTCTTCCACAGCATGTATGAGGGCGACAAGCTGTTGGCCACAGGCGAAAGCTTTCTTTTGCATGTCAGCCTGGAAACGCGCCGTCCCAGTGCGCCGTCCCCAGACATCGAAGCCGCAATGGCACGCATCGCCGAGGCGCAAGCCGCGTTACCTTATCCTGAAGGGGCGGGTGCTGCGATCCGCAAGCCTGCATGACAAGGCGTGTTCTGATCACGGCGGGCGCTTCCGGCGTGGGCCGCGCTATGGCCGAGGCGTTTGATGCTGCCGAATTTAGCGTGTGCATCACCGATATTGATGAAGCAGCACTGGAGTCTGCACCGGATCATTGGTCGCGCCATTGGGCTGACGTGTCCAGCGAATCCGATATGAGTGCCGTCTTTCAGGCCATCAGGGCCGAGGGTGGACTGGACGTATTATGCGCCAATGCCGGGGTTGCCGGCCCGACGGACGCCATTGAGGATGTCGAACTGGCAGAATGGCGTTCGTGCGTCTCTATCAATCTGGATGGCGCATTTCTGGCAGCAAAACACGCAGCGCCAATGATGAAAGCAGCGCAATCCGGTAGTATAATCCTGACATCTTCGACCGCCGGCCAGTATGGTTACCCATACCGCGCACCTTATGCGTCGGCGAAGTGGGCGGTTATCGGGTTGATGAAGACACTGGCAATGGAACTGGGCCCGCATGGTATTCGCGCCAACGCGATCTGTCCTGGCGCGGTGGAAGGTCCAAGGATGGAAGGCGTGCTGGCGCGTGAAGCCGCAGCCAAAGGCATGAGCCGTGATCAGGTTTATGCAGGCTATGCCTCGGGAACTTCTATGGGTCGATTTGTTGAAGGCCACGATATCGCCAACATGGCCGTGTTCCTCGCCTCGGATGCGGCGCGGTTGGTGTCGGGTCAGGTGATAGCCGTGGATGGCCATACGGTGAACCCCGACCCGAAGATTTAGACTGTTTTAGCCCTGATTTGGCCCACGAATCTGGCGGATGGTTTGGCGAACCGCCTGCCAGTTCTTCGCTTCCTTTACGTTCCCGGCGGCTTCAGATTCGCGCATTTTCAGCGCTGCTTCAGCCTCGGCCTGATCACCGTGAGCGGTATAAAGAGCCCGTGCATATTGAGCGGTTTGTAGTGCGTCCATTCCTGTTGTCCTCCGTCAATGATCGGAATACCCGAAGTTTCGCGCCGAACGACGATAACACAAGAAAGCCTGCAGTGAATACTTAGTTGCCAGAAATTGTTGCGCGGAGCCGCTTTAGGCGCTCGGGAAAGTCGCGGGCGGTCACGTCGGCTTCGCGAACAAGGCGATCAAAATGCCGGGTAAAAGTCTCGATCCGGTCACGGTCGCGGAAAGCCATGTAGTGGCTGCCTGCATAGAATACGCACAGCAGTGGACCAAAAATAGTGACCGGAGCTGAATAGAGCCGTTTGGCATCAAAGAGATAAATACGGAGACGGGGATAAAGTTGATCGCAAATTTCCAGCAGGTGGTCGATCTGTTCTAGTCTGATTTTGGGGCATAGTCCTTCATAATACCCGGTGGCATGGGCAAAGCTGTCAAATTCATACAGCGGCATAGCAATTTCATAGTCAGATTGCGCACTTCGCATCCAAGTTAACCTGTCCGCCGACGCTCCAATAGCTTGATCCGCCGTACGGCCCAAGTGCGGCGCGTATTCCCACTCCAATACCGTTCTGGTCTTTAACATGTCAGGCAAAGTGGCTGGAACATAACGGATTTTATAGCCTGCGGCTTCTTGGTGCCATTCGAAGATACGCTCATCCACAAGCGCCCTAGGCGCTTCAGTCATCGTCAGAGAACTTGCAAGCAACTCAGCAGCGCTTTCTGGTCGATCTGAAAGGCTTAGCAACCAGTCAGCCGACACCCCGAGGGCCGAGGCGCAGCTGCCAACGACATGAGCGTTCGGTAGACGGGCACCTTCGTCGGTTAAAAGCTGCGACACCGTCGATCGGTCGACGCCAATATGTCGAGCTAGCGCACTCTGGCTGACGTGCCGCTCTTCCATTGCGCGGGCGAGGCGGAGGCGGAACTGCGCTGCGCGGTCTCGTTTGTCGATTTTATCCTGCATGTGTTTATAAATATCACATTTGATGAGTTTTGTTAATCATATTCAGAATTTTAAACGAATGCCGAGGCCCGTAATTTTAAAGACATAACAATAATATGGGTGACGGAATGGAAACACGACGAAGGTCTGTCGTGAAAGCGGTCCTGTGGAACGGTATGGGCCTGCTTGTGATGACGCTGGTTGGGCTGATCGCCACTGGGTCAGCAGCTATTGGTGGGACACTGGCAATTGTGAATACGGCCATCGGACTGACGATGTACGTTGTTTACGAGCGTATCTGGGCCGGGATTTCATGGGGTCGCAATGTCTAGGCGCAGGAAGCCCGAGTGGGGTACCTTCGCACTGATATTGGTTTGTTATGCCGCTTGGCTTGCCGTGATATTCTTGCTGCCGCTTTGGTTGGCGATCCCGGCAATGGCGCTTGTGGCGGCCTTACATTCCTCTCTTACGCATGAGGCGCTGCACGGGCACCCGTTTCGGGCGCGGTGGCTGAATGAAACGCTTATGGCACTGCCTCTTACACTGTTCATTCCATACCAAAGGTTCCGTGACTTACACTTGGATCACCATCGCGACGAGACACTAACCGACCCCTATGATGACCCTGAGTCGAACTATTTGGACCCGAAGGTCTGGGGCACGCTACGCTCATGGCAGAGAAGATTACTATCCGCGAATAACACGCTGTTCGGACGGATTGTGTTGGGTCCGGCAATCGGGCAGTTCATGTTTATACGCGACGAGCTGCGCGGTGCATTGCGCGGCGACAGGAAAATCCTGTTGGCCTGGGCACTTCATTTGCCAGGTGTGGCGGTAGTTCTGTGGCTGGTCATGCAATCTGCAATGCCGATATGGGCTTATGTGCTTTCTGCCTATCTGGGTCTTGGATTGGTCAAAATCCGAACTTTCCTGGAACACCGTGCTCACGAAAGTGCCCCGGCGCGTACAGTGATTATTGAGGATCGCGGCCTGTTGGCTTTTCTATTTTTAAACAATAATTTGCACGTTGTTCATCACATGAACCCCGGCGCGCCTTGGTACCGGTTGCCCGCCCTCTACCGTGCTGGCAAAGATCAGTATCTTTCCAGCAACGAGGCATATGTTTATCGCTCTTACAGCGATGTCTTCAGGCAGTATTTGTGGCGAGCGAAAGATCCTGTTGCGCATCCTCTCTGGCCAAAGCGTTGATTTAGCGACAAAAAGGAGCCCATGAGTTTATGGATTCCTGTAACTATCGCCGCCGCTTCGTTTCAAACGGTGCGGTTCATGCTGCAAAAGTCGCTCAGCACTGTAAAACTGAGTGCGGCAGGCGCGACTTTTGCCCGATTTGCTTATTCGATGCCGCTGGCTTTGCTGGGCTTGGTTCTGGCGTTGCAGGTGAGCGATCTCAGCGTGCCACCGTTGAGCGGTTTGTTTTGGCTGTACGCGATAGTTGGCGGGACGACTCAGATTTTGGCGACGATCTGCGTCGTTGCATTGTTTAAGCAGCGAAACTTTGCAGTCGGTATCACCTTTAAGAAAACCGAGGTTATTCAGACTGCCATTGTCGGCTTTCTGGTGCTGGGCGATAAGGTTTCAATCGGAGCGTTGGGTGCCATTCTTCTGGGGCTGCTTGCCGTCCTGTTGCTTTCGAAATCACCCGAAAGCGACGGGGCTTGGTGGAAACACCTGACCAATCGGGCGTCGCGACTTGGGCTGGGCTCTGGCGTTCTATTCGCGTTTTCGGCCGTAAGCTATCGCGGTGCGTCCCTAGAGCTGGGTGACGTCGACGCATGGTTTCGCGCGCTGGTGACATTGGCTGTGGTCGTGACGTTCCAGTTTCTTAGCATGGGGCTTTGGTTACTGTGGCGCGACCGGGCTGAGCTGCGCGCCGTTTGGAGCACGCGCAGCACCAGTGTGTTTGTAGGATTGACCAGCCTGGGCGGTTCGTTCTGCTGGTTCTTTGCATTTACTTTGCAGAATGCAGCATACGTGAAAGCCTTGGGGCAGATTGAATTGCTGCTAAGCTTGTGCGCTTCGATCTTGTTTTTCCGAGAAACCATCACCCGGCGCGAGATCGCCGGGATGACGTTGCTTGGGCTGTCGATATTGGCGCTGGTACTGGCGATTTAGCCGGCGCGACGCTCGTCAAAGCTAAGGGCGATAAAGCTGGGCAGGTGGTCGCCCATTCCAACAACGGCTTGGCCTGAATCGTTGCGATGACCACGGCCTTTGGACTCTTTGTCCTTTTTGCGGTCGGCTTTTTTGCCGTCACTCTTTTTCTCGTCCGACGGCTTGGCTTTCTTCTCGCGCTTGGGTGCGTCTTCTTTGGGCTCTTCCTTGACTGGATTGTCCAGTCGGGGAATTTCCTTCTGTATCAGCTTCTCGATCGCATCCAACGCTTTTTCATCGCGGCCCGAGCAGATCGTGACGGCCTTGCCTTCGCGTCCGGCACGACCGGTTCGTCCAATGCGGTGGACGTAATCCTCGGCATGGCCGGGAACGTCGAAGTTGAAAACATGGCTGACAGACGGGATGTCCAAGCCGCGCGCGGCCACGTCCGACGCCACCAACAAACGAAGCGATCCATCGCGGAAGCCATCCAGTGTCTTCATCCGCTGAGACTGATCCAGATCGCCATGAATGGCGGCAGCGTTGTAGCCATATTTCTTTAGCGATTTCGTGCAGATATCCACATCTGTTTTACGGTTGCAGAAAATGATCGCGTTGGTGCACTTGTCGCCTTCGGCGTCAATCAGTGCGCGCAGAACCTTGCGCTTAGCGCTGGCTTCGCGGTCGCGGCGACCACCCTTAAACATGACCACACCCTGTTCAATAGTCTCGGAGGCCGTCGCCTGACGGGCGACCTCAATCCGTGCAGGGGCGGACAAGAAGGTGTCGGTGATACGCTCGATCTCCGACGCCATCGTGGCCGAGAAGAACAGGGTCTGGCGGGTGAAGGGCGTCAGCGAGAAGATGCGTTCGATATCGGGTATAAAACCCATATCCAACATCCGGTCGGCCTCATCCACCACCATGATCTGAACGCCCGTCAGAAGCAGCTTGCCGCGTTCGAAATGGTCCAGCAGGCGTCCCGGCGTGGCGATCAGAACATCCACGCCACGGTCGATCAGCGCTTCTTGTTCCTTGAAACTGACACCGCCAATCAACAGCGCTTTGGTCAGTTTTAGGTGCTTGCTGTAGGTGTCGAAATTCTCGGCCACTTGCGCGGCCAATTCGCGCGTCGGGCACAGCACCAGCGACCTTGGCATGCGTGCGCGTGCGCGCCCACGGGCCAGCAGCGTGATCATCGGCAGGGTAAAGCTGGCGGTCTTACCTGTGCCGGTCTGAGCAATCCCCAACACATCGCGACCTTCCAAAGCAGGCGGAATGGCGCCTTCCTGGATTGGGGTTGGGGTTTCGTATCCAGCTTCCTCAATGGCTTTGAGGACCTTCGGGTTCAGGTTCAGTTCGTTAAACTTTGTCATGTATGTCCGGTTCATGCGGACACTAGACCTGGCCCGCGCGTCAGAGGTTTACCGGGCCCGGATGGCCATACGCAGCATTGCGCATTTTCGGCTTGGACGGGGACATAACAAAAACGTTGGTCAGGGTCAAATGAACTCCCTTTAACGAATTGACGTAGCCTAAGGATGCAGGTTTTTCGCAACAATTCAGTCACTTCCCGGAAAATGTTTCCTCAGTTTTCCGTCCAGACCCAATGGTCGATGCCGGATCAAACCTCGCTGTTCCAGGCGTGTGAATACGTCAGGGTTTGCGCCGCTGATCTCATCAAAGAATGCGCGCAGACCTTCCATTCCCGTTTCGGCTTCGATCCAGGTGAGCAATTCGTTCATATTCATCCCGCCACGATCCCGCGGAACATTGGGGGACATTCCGGGTTGATACGAGCCATGTTCGAGCCGGAAATGGTAATGCGTCAACCAATGATCCCAGTCAGAGGCATGTCGGTGGCACAGGTCGAAATCTGCAAGTTCGACCTTGCACTGAACGAATTCACCGTCCTGAAACAGGGTATGAATACGGAAACTAACGTTGGACAGACCAGTGCGGACGAACAATTTACCCTGTACATGGCTGAAAAAACCAGCCTGCACGAATGCCCCATAGTTCGGATAGAGCGATTGAACGATGGCGTCACGGTTGGAAGCCGAAGGGATATAAGCCTTGTACAGATCATCGGTACCGGCAATCGCTTCGATTGGACGAACACGTGCACTTGGGATGTCGTCGGAAACCTCGGCCAGTATTTGGGCTATGGAACGGTCCGGCCAAAGAAACTCATCCACATCAATGTGGGCGAGCCAGTCCTCGCTGGCCTTGCGGTAGGCAAAGGTGGCGTTTGCAGTTTGACGGGTTTGGTGCTTTTCCGGTTTTGCGCGCTTGCGGTTGGCCCAGAACCGATCATCGCAAATGCGAACCGAGATTTTTGGATGTTGGTTCAGCGCGTTGAACGCCGATGGGTTGGGCTCGTCCAGAAAGATGTACATCCGGTCGACCCCAAGATCGAGGTGATAGGCCACAAATCGCAGAATGTCCGGGGCAGATCCCCGGACGGTTGAGACGATGCCCCAGGTCGGAGCTTTAGTTGCCATATGCTCCGATCACGTCATCATTTCCTTGGTCGCTGTCAAGGTCAGTTCAGGGTAGTCACGCACGACCCGGTCAATATCCCATTGCAGGCGCGTTAGGTAGACGATGTCGCCGTCATGGTCATGTGCGATGTGCTGCTTGTTGGCGTTGACGAATTTGTCGACCTCGGCCTTGTCACCGCTGACCCAACGGGCCGAGGTGAACTGAGACGCCTCAAATCGCACGGGCAGGCCGTATTCCATCTCAATCCGGCTGGCGAGCACTTCGAATTGCAGCGCGCCGACCACGCCCACGATAAAGCCCGACCCGATTGAGGGTTTGAACACCTTGGCCGCGCCTTCTTCAGCAAACTGCATAAGCGCTTTTTCCAGATGCTTGGCTTTCATAGGATCGCCCGCGCGGACACCTTGCAGCAGTTCCGGCGCGAACGAAGGGATGCCAGTCACACGTAGCGCTTCGCCCTCGGTCAGGGTATC
Source organism: Ruegeria sp. CK1 (assembly GCF_056536545.1). Lineage (NCBI taxonomy): Bacteria > Pseudomonadati > Pseudomonadota > Alphaproteobacteria > Rhodobacterales > Roseobacteraceae > Ruegeria > Ruegeria sp. CK1. The sequence continues at coordinate 187,189 of NZ_JBQFPX010000002.1, read as the reverse complement.
GCCGATGCGCAGTTGGCCGTGGTTGGGGATGCCGATGATGTCGCCGGCCCAGGCCTCTTCAGCCAGTTCACGGTCAGATGCGAGGAATAAAACCGGGTTTGAAATCGCCATCGGCTTTTTCGACCGGACATGGGTCAGCTTCATGCCACGTTTGAAATGGCCCGAGGCCATGCGGACAAACGCCACCCGGTCGCGGTGCTTGGGGTCCATGTTCGCCTGCACCTTGAAGACAAACCCGGCGACCTTTTTCTCGTCAGGTGCGATCTGACGCGGTTCAGCGGATTGAACCTGCGGTTGCGGACCATAGTCGCCGATGCCTTCCATCAGCTCTTTCACGCCGAACGAGTTGATCGCCGAGCCGAACCAAATCGGGGTCATATGCCCCTCAAGCACCGCCTGCGGGTCGAGCGCCGGCAGCAGTTCGCGCGCCATCTCAACCTCTTCCAGCAGCTTGTCCAGAAGATGTTCAGGCACGTGTTCGGCCAGTTTGGGGTCGTCCAGCCCGTCGATCTTGATGCTTTCCGCAACTTTGTTGCGGTCGGCGCGGTCCATAAGCTCCAGCCGGTCGCGTAGCATGTCATAACAGCCGATGAAATCGCGGCCCACACCAATCGGCCACGCAGCGGGCGTAACGTCGATGGCCAACATTTCCTGAATTTCGTCGATGATTTCGAACGTATCGCGGCTTTCGCGGTCCATCTTGTTACAGAAGGTCAGGATCGGCAGATCGCGCAGGCGGCACACCTCGAACAGTTTCTGCGTCTGGCTTTCAACACCTTTTGCGCCATCGATCACCATGACGGCGGCGTCCACAGCAGTCAGCGTGCGATATGTATCTTCCGAAAAATCGCTGTGACCGGGCGTATCCACCAGATTGAAACGGAAATCGCGGTAGTCGAACGACATGGCCGAGGCTGAAACAGAAATGCCCCGATCTTTCTCCATCTGCATAAAGTCCGATCGTGTGCGCCGTGCCTCACCCTTGGCACGTACCTGACCGGCCATCTGAATCGCGCCACCGTACAGCAGGAACTTTTCAGTCAGCGTCGTCTTGCCCGCATCCGGGTGCGAGATGATGGCGAATGTCCGGCGCCGCGCGATCTCGGGCGGCAGGGTGGGTTGGTTCGAGGTATCAAGCATGACGCGCGTATAGGCGGGGAATCTTGCCGAAGCAAGGCAAAGGGGGTTTTCAGAATCGTATGTCCATGGCAATAAGAACATATAGTGAACAAATAATGGAGAGGATCAATGAATTTAAAAGAAATTGCTGACGAACTGGTGGCTGGGTGCCGTGAGGATCGCGCCAAGGAAAATCTTGAAAAACTCTATGCGCCGGATGCGGTTTCGGTCGAAGCCCAGGATTTCATGGATATGGGCCGTGAAACACACGGAATCGATGCTATCCGCGGCAAGCACGAATGGTGGGAAGGTGCGCATGAAGTGACGGGGGCATCCGTCAGTGACCCGCTCCCGCATGGCGATGACCGCTTTGCTGTGATCTTTGAAGTGCAGGGCAAGGTCAAGGAAACCGGCGAAGAGTTTGATATGCGCGAGGTGGGTATCTATCACGTGGCAAATGGAAAAATCGTTCGTGAAGAGTTCTTCTACTGAAACGTTTTGAAATCTGGTCTTCTCCGTCTGGCCGATGCTAGACATGCGGGCGACAACAGATGGAGAAGATCGAATGGATCTGGGAATTCGGGGAAAACGCGCTTTGGTCTGTGCCAGCAGCAAGGGGCTGGGGCTAGGTTGCGCCGAGGCGTTGGCCGAAGCTGGCGTTGATCTGGTGATGAACGCGCGCGGGGCCGAAGTGTTGGAATTAGAAGCCGCCCGGTTGCGTGCTGATTATGGGGTGTCCGTGCAGACCATATCCTGCGACGTTACCGAGTCGAAAAATCAAGCGCAGGTGATCGACGCTGTACAAGGCGTTGATATTCTGGTGACAAACGCTGGTGGTCCACCGCCCGGACTTTGGTCGGATTGGGATCGTGAGGATTTCATCAAAGCTCTGGACGCCAACATGCTGACGCCGATTGCCTTCATGAAGGCGTTGCTGCCCGGGATGATCGACAAGGGCTGGGGACGGGTGGTGAATATCACCTCGCAATCCGTACGCGCGCCGATTGCGGCTTTGGGATTGTCCAATGCCGCGCGTACTGGTCTGACCGGATACGTGGCCGGAACCTCAAGGCAAGTGGCGCCATATGGGGTGAACATCAACAATCTGCTGCCGGGAATTCACGATACCGACCGTGCGCTGTCGCTGGACACCGTCGTTTCCGAGCAAAAAGGCGTTTCGTTGGATGATGCGCGCACGGAACGGTCTGCGACGATCCCGGCGCGTCGCTACGGTACACGGCAGGAATTCGGGGCAGCCTGCGCGTTTCTGTGTTCGCAACATGCCGGTTTTATTGTTGGCCAGAACATCCTGCTGGATGGTGGTGCGACAAACCTGACGATGTAGCCATGTCACAGGGGTTTTCACTCAAGGATCAATTGTTCAACGCGGAAAAGACTCAGTACTTGGCCGGGTTATTCGCCGAGGCTGATGCGTCGTTTGATACGAATGCATTCCAGACTCAGGTCATGTCGCGTCTATTGGACCTTGAGTTGAAAGAGCGCATGGCTTGGATTGCGAAATGCCTTCAAGAGGCCATGCCCGGTGAACTGCCTGACATAGCACCCAATCTTCTGCGGGCATTGCCGCCGCCGCTGGACCCGACGAAATCGGATGATGATTTCGGCGACTTTATCTTTGCGCCTCTGGGTGATTGGGTTGCGGCGGTTGGCATAAACCATCCCGATTTGGCAATGGATGTGTTTGCAGAGCTGACACAGCGGTTCTCGATGGAATGGGCCATCCGACCATTTCTTAACCGCTATCCTGATCATGTTTTGGCGCGGATGGAACAATGGTGCGCGCACAAGAGCTATCACGTGCGCCGCTTGGTCAGCGAAGGCACGCGACCGCGATTGCCTTGGGGGCAGGCTGTTGGGCTGAACTTGACTGATGCATTGCCGTTGTTGGACCGACTTCACAGCGATCCGACACGCTATGTCACGCGATCCGTGGCGAACCATTTGAATGACATCACCAAGAAAGATCCCGAACTTGTGCTGGGACGTTTGCAAAAATGGGCATCAGCGAAGAAGCAGGACGCTGATGAACTGCAATGGATGACCTCTCATACCTTGCGGGGGTTGGTGAAGGCAGGACATCCGGGCGCTATGAAAATGCTGGGATTTGATCCAGATGCAGAGATTGCAGCGTCTGTTCGTGTGAATGGCGATGCGCAGATCGGTAAGGCGCTTGAGTTTGATGTCAATCTTAACGGCAAGGACGATCACCCTGTTATTGTTGATTATATCATTCATTTTCAAAGACCTGGCGGGAAAACTTCAGCCAAAGTTCACAAGCTGAAACAAGCGACGCTACGCGATGGCACTCTGAATCTGACGAAGAAGCACAAACTCAAGGGTAATGCGACGACGTTCAAGTTGGTTCCCGGCGTTCATAGATTAGAAATCCAAGTGAACGGGCGCGTCCGTGCCGCTGTAGATTTCGATCTGTTGGCATAATCTCTCACGCTTCTGTTAGATACCTACCAGCGGCATTGAACAGAAGATGGCGCTGCCTTAGCTGCTTTTCAGTCAAAGGGAAAAGGATAGCGGCAATGAAGCATGAGACTGTGCAGAATTACTATGGTGAAGTGCTTCAGAGCAGTTCGGATTTGCAAACAAACGCGTGCTGTACACCAGACGACATGCCGGATCATTTGAAGCTTATCCTTTCCAAGCTGCATGACGAAGTGCTGGCCCGTTACTACGGTTGCGGCCTGATTGCGCCCTTGGACCTTGAAGGTATGAGCATTCTGGATCTGGGTTGCGGCGCCGGTCGTGATGTTTATGCCTTGTCAGCGATGGTGGGTGAAAAGGGTAGGGTTGTGGGGGTCGATATGACGTCTGAACAATTGGACGTTGCTCGCGCCCATCGTGATTACCACGCTGATGCTTTTGGTTACGCAGCCAGCAATGTAGAGTTCCACCAAGGGTATATTGAAAAGCTGGACGAACTGGATCTCGAAGCCGGCTCTTTCGACATCATTGTCTCGAACTGTGTGATCAATTTAGCCACAGACAAAAAGGCCGTTTTGCGGGGCGCACATCGCCTACTGAAAAATGGTGGCGAGATGTATTTCTCGGATGTTTATGCAGATCGTCGTGTACCACAGGAAATGGCAGACGACGAAGTGTTGTACGGCGAGTGCCTCTCGGGTGCTCTCTACTGGAACGACTTCCTGTCGATGTCACGCAGGACAGGTTTTGGAGATCCGCGTCGGGTCACACATCGCCCACTAACTATCGAAAACCCAGTGCTAGAGGAACGCGTTGCGCCGCTGAAATTCCTCTCGGCTACATATCGTCTTTTCAAACTGCCCGAATTGGAACCGTCTTGTGAGGATTATGGCCAAGCCGTGATCTACAAAGGAACTGTTCCCAATGCACCGTATTTGTTTGAATTGGATGATCACCACGCAATTGAAACCGACAAAGTCTTTCCAGTCTGCGGTAACACTTGGATGATGCTGAAAGACACCCGTTTTGCGCGGCACTTCGAATTTATCGGCGATTTCCAGAACCACTACGGTATCTTCGAAGGTTGCGGCGGTGAAAGCCCGTTTGAAGCGAGCGGAGAGGCTGCCTCGGGTGGCTGCTGCTGATCTCTTGCGCCGGATGGGCGGGGTTGCTATCCCCGCCTAAGCCCGATGAATTTGATCGGGAAAAGGCAATAGGATCGATCGGTGACAGCAGACGCAACTCCTCCTCGGTTGGAAATCAGTAACCTGACCGCTCGGTATGAAGGGCGGGTTGTTGTAGACAACGTTTCTTTGACCGTGCAGGCGGGGCAGGTGACCTGTTTGTTAGGGCCGTCTGGGTGCGGAAAGTCGACAACTTTGCGCATGATTGCCGGTGTTGAGATGCAGGAAACCGGCGAGATCTATGTGGATGGCAAACTGATTTGTGACACGGTTTTTCGGGTGCCTCCGGAACGCCGGGAAATCGGTCTGATGTTTCAAGACTTTGCCCTGTTCCCGCACCTAAGCGTCGCCGACAACATTGCTTTTGGGTTGAAGGGGCACAAAGAAGAAAAACGTGCTCGGGTTGATGAACTTTTGCGCAAAGTTGACCTGATCCATTTCATCGACAAGTTTCCTCATCATTTGTCTGGTGGTGAGCAGCAGCGCGTTGCATTGGCTCGTGCGCTGGCCCCGCGCCCGCGGATCATGTTGATGGACGAACCGTTTTCGGGCCTCGACAATCGTTTACGCGACGGTATCCGGGATGAAACGCTAGCCATCCTCAAGGAAGAGGATGCGGCCGTTGTTCTCGTGACGCACGAGCCCGAAGAGGCCATGCGAATGGCGGATGAGATCGCTTTGATGAGGCGCGGTAAGATTGTCCAGCAAGGTGCGCCGTACAACGTCTACACCCGGCCGCTCGACAAGGCGGCAGTGGCGTTTTTCAGTGATATCAACGTACTACACGCGCAAGTGAATGGAGCTTTGGCGGAAACGCCTTTTGGGCAGTTTCTGGCACCGGGTGTTCCGAATGGAACAGATGTTGAAATTGTGTTCCGTCCCCAACACGTGCGGTTGGACTTTGATCGCAATGGTAAGGGGCCGCTTCCGACTGCAACAAACGGAGTTGCAGCTCGTGGTGTGGTTGAACGCGCGCGTTTTCTAGGTAACGAAAGCTTGGTCGAGTTTCGGATGGACCACGACGGTTCAATCCTGAAAGCAACCGTTCCAAATGTTTTCGTGCCCAACCCGGGTCGGGTCATGTGGCTGACCGTTCGGCGCGATCGGTGCTTTGTCTTCCCGGTTTAGGGTCGGAAAACTAAAGTTTAGGTCTAAGTGGTGCGCGAAAGCCTCAGATTGCGCGTGTGCTTTGCTTGCCGCCACGCAGGGGCGCGTCTATCAAGGTCAAAATGCTGCGGTGAATGGGGCAAATGCGTATTCTTCTTACCAACGATGATGGCATAAACGCGCCCGGTCTAATTGCCTTGGAAGCGATTGCATCCGATTTGGCTGGACCGGATGGTGAGGTCTGGGTCGTGGCGCCCGCTTTCGAACAATCGGGCGTTGGCCATTGCATCAGTTACACCCATCCGATGATGGTTGCCAAACTGGGCGAGCGCCGCTTTGCTGCCGAAGGCTCACCTGCTGATTGTGTTCTGGCTGGCCTGCATGATGTAATGAAGGACGCGCCGCCTGATCTGGTGTTGTCCGGCGTAAACCGAGGTAACAACTCGGCGGAAAACACGCTGTATTCCGGTACGGTTGGTGGCGCGATGGAAGCGGCATTGCAGGGCATTCCGGCAATTGCCCTTTCGCAGTATTTCGGTCCAAGAAATCTTGGGTTGGACGATCCGTTTGAAACCGCAACACGCTTTGGCGCCGATCTGGTTCGGAAGATTCTGGACGCAACTCCGTCAGAGCAAGGCGACTATCGCCTGTTTTACAACGTTAACTTTCCACCCGTTCCTGCCGATGAAGTGCTTGGCACGCGGATCGCGCCGCAAGGCTATCGCCGCGAAACCCATTTTTCGGTTGAACCGCACAGTTCGCCCTCAGGACGGCGGTTTTTGTGGATCAAAGGCGGGTATCAGCACAACCCGACTGCGCCGGGCACCGATGCCGCCGTAAACCTTGCGGGCTATATCTCGGTCACGCCGATGCGGGCCGATCTTACGGCGTATGATACGCTTGAGGCTTTGAAGATAATCGAATGACCGGCACAGATCCCGAAACGACAATGCAGTTCCTGTTTGCGCTGCGCTCGCGCGGGGTAACAGACGCGCGCGTATTGGCCGCTATGGAACAGATCGATCGGGGTCGTTTTGTCAAAGGTTTGTTTGCCGAACGCGCCTATGAGGACACGCCGTTACCGATTGCTTGTGGTCAGACGATCAGCCAGCCTTCGGTCGTAGGGCTGATGACGCAGGCGTTGGACGTGCGGCCCAGGGATACGGTTTTGGAGGTCGGAACGGGCTCAGGCTATCAAGCTGCGATCCTGTCCAAGCTTGCCCGCCGGGTTTACACGGTAGAACGCCATAAGCGTTTGGTGCGGGAAACCGGGCAGCTTTTTCGCGAGTTGGGGCTGACAAATGTCACCGCGATGCTGTCGGACGGATCGTTTGGTTTACCCGAACAAGCCCCGTTTGATAGGATCATTGTGACCGCTGCGGCAGAAGACCCTCCAGGGCCGCTCTTGGCGCAGCTGAAAATCGGCGGTACTATGGTGTTGCCGGTGGGACAGTCGGATGCGGTTCAAACCCTGATCAGGGTAAGACGCACCGAGACTGGCTTGGACTATGACGAATTGTTACCCGTTCGATTCGTGCCCTTGTTAGAAGGGCTTGGCAAGGACGGGGCGTAAAGAAATATTCTGCAACAAGCGCCGGAACCCCGGGGAACAGGGGCAGGCGTTGAGGACAGTAAAATGAGAGCAGTTTCCAAATCAGCGATACGCCGCTGTGCGACTGGAATGGCCGCATTGGTTATATTGGCTGGGTGTGAAGACCCATTTGACTATGATTTGCGAGGAGAGGTCGGCGGATTTTCAACCGCCGATGCCGCACGTGGCGTGACCGCAAACCGCCCAACGCCCGACGCGCGTGGCGTGATTAGCTACCCTAACTATCAGGTGGCGGTGGCGCGCCGGGGCGATACGGTCAACGATGTGGCCGCACGCGTCGGTTTGCCTGTGGCAGAACTAGCCCGCTTCAACGGTTTGCAAGCGACGGATCAGCTACGCGAAGGCGAAGTGATTGCCTTGCCACGCAGTGTCCCCACAGCCAGTACGGTGGATATTGCCACTATTGCCGGGACAGCGATTGACGAAGCACCAGCCGATGGTTCGGTCCGGACAACAACTTTGGAACCCGCTGCAGCTGCCGCGCCGACACCACCCGCCGCGTCGGGGCCGGAACCGATCCGTCATAAAGTTAAACGTGGCGAGACGGCCTTTACCATCTCGCGGCTATATGACGTTCCGGTCAATTCGTTGGCCGAATGGAATGGGTTGGACTCGGACTTTACGGTGAGGGAAGATCAGTTTCTGTTGATCCCGGTCAAGAACCAACCCGCGCCACGGCAAGCGGCTGTTCCGGCCACCAATGTGACCCAACCAGGACAGGGATCGCCCACGCCAACGCCGCCAAGCGCGACGCAACCTTTGCCTGACGAGGTGATTGCACCAGCCACTCCGGCACCTGACGTCACAGCTGAGGCACCGACCAATCAAAGCAGCTCAGCCTTGGGCCTGCCGGTTACAGGGACGATTATCCGCACTTATGACAAGGGCAAGAATGAGGGGATCGACATCGCAGCCTCTCCTGGCGCGCCTGTAACAGCCGCTGAGGCGGGGACAGTTGCAGCCATTACTGCGGATGCCGATCAGGTGCCGATCATTGTGATCAAGCACAATAGCGATCTTCTGACCGTCTATGCGAATGTCGACAACGCGTCTGTGAAGAAAGGCGATCGTGTGCGCCGTGGCCAGCAAATCGCTTCTTTGCGTGGCGGAGACAATTCTTACCTCCACTTCGAGGTGCGTAAGGGATTTGAATCGGTAAATCCTGAACCTTACCTGAAGTGACGGCGCGGCCCGATCTGGGCCGTTCCCACTTAAAGACGCACTTTAGGCCAGATTACGATCGTGTTACGCATGCGGATCATAGTCGCTAAGCCGTTTGCCCGGCTCATCGGCAAAGACCTGTGGAATTGGAGAAAGCGCCTCGATCAGGTCGATGCGGAAGACGCGAAAGCCCTCGCGCAGCTCGCACCAGGCAGTCAACGTCCAGACACGCCCCCAGTATTCCATGTGCAAAGGGCGGGCCGTGCGTTCTGTTAGAACACCGTCAATCCGGCGATAGGTCAGATGCAGTTTCTGGCGGGATTTAATAGCGGCCCTAATCGGTCCCATATGTGCCAATCCGCGCGCAGTATCCGCAAACGGGTATACGGCGAATTTCCACGTGTCCGCCTCAGCCACCACCTGAGCAGGCAAAACCGCGTCAATCTTTTCAGCCAAGGTTTCAGCTGCGGCTTTCAGGTCCGGGTCGGCTGCCTCGGCAACGATGGCCATGCCCAAGTTCAAGGCTTCAAGTTCGGAAGGTGTCAGATTAAGTGGGGGCAGGGTGATCTGCTCGCGCACCATGTATCCAACGCCGCGCTCGCCCTCGACCGGGACGCCAGAGGCAACCAGCGTGTCCATGTCGCGATAGATCGTGCGGACCGACACTTCAAGCCGATCCGCAATGTCCTGCGCGCGGTGCAGTTTACCGTCGCGCAGGATCTGGATGATATCGAACAGCCGATCAGTGCGGCGCATGGGGTTTCCTGCGGGTCATGACGCTCCGATGGTCCAGTGGATCGCATCATGGCGCATAATCACTGTGTCCGGTGCGATTGCCGCCATGACGGCAGGGGCGAAATCCTGCTTAGGGAAGGCCGCTGCCGCCGCCTGAGCGCAATCCATGTCGGCCCAGATGACGGTGTCGGTCCAAAGCCCGTCCTCACCCGAGCTGAGGCGCCGGAAGACAAAGCCATTGGCGTTCCGAACAAAAGATTCTGTGCCTTTCATGATTTTCACGAAATCCTCTTCTGTTACTTCGGCCGCGAGTTTGAAGGTTACGGTTTCTGCGATTTGTGTCACGTGACGCTCCTGTTTCGTTGAGACAGGTTCGTTTTACGCCTTACCAACTGACATAAACCTGTCAGTTGTAAATTGCGAGTCCTCAAAAACTGCGTGATCCGTTCAATTTTGAGGTCGGAACGCCACTGACTCGCTTTTGCGATGGGCCGCCCGAGCGTAAACACAGACGCAGATAACATTTACGGCGCAGTGCGCCGACTTCAAAGGAGAAGAGACATGCTCAACAATATCGGCCTTCCCGGTCTTCTGCTGATCGCTGTTGTGGTGCTGGTGCTGTTTGGCCGTGGCAAAATCAGCTCGTTGATGGGCGAAGTGGGCAAGGGCATCACGTCGTTCAAAAAGGGTGTTAAGGAAGGCGCGGACGAGTTGGAACAGGACGCGTCTGAAGTGGCCAAGGATGTCACGCCCGAGACAGACAAAGACAAGGTCTAAGCGCAGATGTTTGATCTGGGCTGGACCGAACTTCTGGTCATTGGCATCGTTGCCCTGATCGTAGTGGGGCCAAAGGATCTGCCGGTATTGTTCCGCAATGTCGGTCGGTTCGTCGGCAAGGCCCGCGGCATGGCGCGCGAATTCAGCCGTGCCATGAACGATGCTGCGGATCAGGCAGGCGTGAACGACATCAAAAAGGGTCTGAACGCAGCCGCAAACCCAGTGGGTAGTGCTATGGACGGCGTCAAAGAAGCTGCTCAGGACATGGCTCGGAGCATGGACCCGACCAAGTTCGACCCTGAAAGCGAAACGGGCAAGTTGGCTGCTGAACGGGCCGAACAGGCCAAGAAAATTCAGGCGTCGACTGCCCGAGCAGCTGCTGACCGCAAGGCCAAGGAAGCTGCAGATGCACTGGCCAAGGCCGAAGAGGCCGAAGCAGCGCTCAAGACTGAAAGCAAGACATGACCAATTCCGACGAGATTGAAGACAGCTCGGCCCCATTGATCGAGCATCTGGCAGAACTACGCACGCGGTTGATACATTGCGTCGTGGCCTTTCTGTTCGGGATGGTCATCTGCTTTACGGTCGCCACGCCAATCTTCAACTTCCTTACCCACCCGCTTTGCGACGTTCTGGCCGAGCGCGGACAGGACTGTGACCTGATTTTCATCTCGCCGCAGGAAGGGTTCTTTGTCGCCATCAAAGTAGCATTGCTCGGTGGCTTCATTCTGGCATTCCCCTATATCGGGATGCAGATGTGGCGGTTTGTGGCGCCAGGTCTTTACCGTTCTGAAAAGAACGCGTTTCTGCCATTCATGGTGGCCTCACCCTTTATGTTTTTGCTGGGCGCAAGCTTTGCCTTCTACGTAGTGACACCGCTGGCCTATGATTTCTTCCTAGGGTTTCAGCAATTTGGTGTCGAAGGTGAGGCCGTAACAGACGATTCGACTGCGGCGCCATTGAGCGTCGTCTTCCAGGGATCTGCTCAGGAATATCTGAACTTGACCATTAAGTTCATCGTTGCGTTTGGTCTTTGTTTCCAGCTGCCGGTTTTGTTGACCCTTATGGGGAAGGCAGGGCTGGTGACGGCCGAGGGTCTAGGCTCCGTACGTAAATATGCGGTTGTCGCGATTCTGGTATTGGCCGCTTTAGTGACGCCACCGGACGTTATCACTCAGATTATTCTGTTTGTTGTGGTCTACGGCCTTTACGAAATATCGATCTTTCTCGTTGGTCATGTTGAGAAAAAGCGTGAAGAGCAACTGCGCGCCGACGGCTACTATGATGACGAAGAAGAGGCGGATGAAGAGATCGTTCGCGAAGAAGACGGTAAGTAACACTGCCAAATGCTAACAAAAAGGCGCGCCCATTGCGGTCGCGCCTTTTTTGTTTCTGACCCTTGTTGCGCCGGATGGAACATGGTTTGAAACCAGCCAAGACAAGACCGGAGGCCCCATGGACGATTTAGCCCTGAACCGTATCGCTGACGCATTGGAGCGTATGTCGCCAGCCCCTTTGGCGGCGCCTGACTTCAGTGCTGCTCCGGCCTTTGTCTGGCATGTTGAACCGGATCGGCTAGCGCCGGTTATTCAGGTTAACCGCGTCGATCTTGACCTGCTGGTGGGCATCAATCGCTCACGCGACACGCTGCTGGACAACACACGCCGTTTTGCCGCTGGTTTCAAAGCCAACAATGCGCTGCTCTGGGGCGCTCGCGGCATGGGAAAATCCAGCCTCGTCAAAGCTGTTCATGGCACGCTACACACGGAGTACCCGGACCTGAAGCTGGTTGAGTTGCAGCGCGAGGATATGGGTTCGGTCGCGCGTCTGTTGAATCACCTGCGTGCGGCACCGCACCGGTTCATTCTGTTCTGTGATGATCTGTCTTTCAGCCACGATGACCAGCACTACAAATCTCTCAAGGCCGTGCTGGATGGCGGCATCGAAGGCCGTCCGGAAAATGTGGTGTTTTACGCCACCTCAAACCGCCGCCATCTGATGCCCCGGGATATGATCGAGAACGAGCGCTCTAGCGCTATCAATCCGTCTGAGGCGGTTGAGGAAAAGGTGTCACTGTCCGATCGTTTCGGCCTTTGGCTGGGTTTCCACCCCTGCGATCAGGACGAGTACTTGGCGATGATAGACCGCTATTGTGGAGCGTACGGAGTGTCTGTGGATGCAGCCACGCTACGCGCCGAGGCTATCGAATGGCAGGCGACGCGCGGCGCGCGCTCGGGTCGCGTTGCATGGCAATTCTTCGTCGATTTGGCCGGGCGAAACGGTGTTCATATCGCCTGATCTGCTCGCTTCATCTGGCTAAAAATATCCCCGCCGGAGGCATGGCCCAAAGGGCCATCCCCTAAAGCAGTGCCAAAATCCGAGTCGCTTCATCTGCCGTGCCGGTTAAAGCATCGCGATCTTCGCCGGGATGGAACCGTGCGCGTACAGCGGTTGGCATCGGCGCGGGTTCTACGATGGACACACGCGGACCTGTACGCTCGGTTTCAAGCGCCCAGCTTCGCGCCAGAGCGATCTGAGCGGCCTTGGTTGCACCGTAGATGCCATAGAACTTCTCACCAGCTTTGGGGTCGTCAAAGAACACGGCATGTCCTGTCTCGCCCAGAAGAGGGGCGATATAGGGAATCAGAACAGATGTTGCCGTGGCGTTTGTGTTAACTGCCTTGGTCCATTCTTTCGGGTCTATGAAATGGGTGGGCGTCAGGGCCGAGGTATGGACAGCCGTGTGCAGCCACAGGTCAACCTTGCCCCAGCGGTCATGAATGCCACGGCACAGAGTCGCCATGGCGTTTGGATCGGCAATGTCCATGGGCGCCAGAGTGGCCGAGCCGCCTTTGGCTTGAATGCGGTCGTCTAGCTCTTCCAATCCGCCCGTGGTACGGGCCACGGCGACGATGTGGTATTCGGGTGCCAGTGCTTCGGCCAGGGCAGCGCCCAACCCGCGAGAGGCCCCGGTGATAAGGGCAATTTTGGTCTGATCGGTCATGACAGCGGTTTGAACCCCTGCGCGCAGGGCGTCAAGATGGGATTAGCTGCCCGGGATAGCGATCCGCTTGGTCTGGCCGCTTTGTCGCAGCATGACGCCTTCTGCATCAATGGCGACGATCGTGCCCGAAGACACTCGGCTGCCCAGTTTGACCTCTTTCACGCGGCCTGATGATAGACGCATCAACGCGCGCATTTCCGATTGCGGGCCAAATACACCCAGTACGGACATAGTGCTTTTGTTCAGCGCGCCCTTTTGAGTAGCCGCGCTCTCGACGGTTGCGTTAGACATGAATTTCGGTCCGGCCGCAGCGGCCAGTCCCCTTTTGGTGAGTGGTCGGGCGGGGACATAACAAACCAAACCAGACAGGAAAAGCGCGACGCGGCATCACAGGATCGACCCGGATTCCTTATCAGCAGAAGCCCTTGCAAACACATTTTCTTCACCAAAGGGTTGTGGGCGGAAATGCACTCATGGGGCTTTGAACGTGGACCAAAAAAACCCGCATCGCTGTTGCGACGCGGGCCACGTTTTGGATTGATTCGGTCTTTTATTTTACCCAGATGCCAATTCCGCGCGGTTCCAAGATCCGCCGGGTACCTTCATGTCCTGCTTCTTTTTGCTAACACGGCTGCTGTTTTCCAAGCTGTCCAGGTAGTCGTCGCTGACGCTGCCAGTGATGTAATTGCCGTCAAAGCATGAACAGTCAAAGGCCTCTATCTCAGGGTTGCCTTCCTTAGCGGACCAAATAAGGTCATCCAGGTTCTGATAGAATAGAGCATCAGCACCCAATTCTTGCCGGATTTCTTCAATCTCTTTTCCGTTGGCGATCAACTCATGCTTTGTCGGCATGTCGATGCCATAGACATTTGGGAATTTCACCGGTGGCGACGCACTGGCAACGTACACTTTCTTGGCGCCAGCCTCACGGCACATTTGCACGATCTTCTTGATTGTATTGCCACGCACGATCGAGTCGTCGATCAGCAGGACGTTGTGACCTTTGAATTCAAGCGGAACTGCGTTCAATTTGCGACGCACAGATTTCTGACGTTCTTCCTGACCCGGCATGATGAAGGTTCGGCCGACATAACGGTTTTTCACCAGACCCTCGCGGTAAGGAATACCTGTCGCTTTGGCGACTTCAAGTGCCACTGGACGAGCGCTATCAGGAACGGGGATGATACGGTCGATCTCCAGGCCAGCGGCCTCGATCTGGCGGGCCAACGTCTGCCCCATACGCATCTGGGTCTTGTAGACCGAAACACCGTCCAGCAAGGAATCCGGACGAGCCAGATAAACATATTCAAAGATACAGGGGGTCAGTTGCCCTTCGACCGCTTGGAAGGTGTGCATATTACCGTCCAGATCAATCAGGATCGCTTCACCTGGCTTTACGTCGCGTAGTTTTTCAAAGCCATTGATGCCAAATGCCACGTCTTCCGATGCAAAGGCGTAGTCGTCGCCGTCACCGTCCACATCACGTTTGGCCACCGACAGAGGGCGAATGCCGTAAGGGTCGCGGAAGGCCAGCATGCCCACACCGGCAATGAGACAGATTACTGAATAGGCGCCCTGTACGCGCTCCATCGTCATCTTTACTCCGGCAAAGATGTTGCGCATGGGTTCGGCATTGCCATTCACCTTGATCGCATCAGCCACTTTGTCTGCCAACACGTTCAGCAGTATTTCGGAGTCTGAAGTCGTGCGGAGGTGTCGGCTGTATTTGGCTGTCACTTTCTCACGTTGTTCGGCGGTGTTGGTGATGTTGCCGTTGTGAACCAAGTAGATGCCGTAGGGTGCGTTTACAAAGAAAGGCTGCGCTTCGGACGCGCTGAGCGATCCTGCTGTAGGGTAGCGGACATGGCCCATGCCAATCTTGCCCAACAGAGTTTCAGCATCCTGCGCGTTAAAGACGTCCTTGACCAACCCGTTCTCTTTTTTCTCGCGAAAGAATTCATCGTTATAGGTGACGATCCCCGAAGCGTCTTGGCCGCGGTGCTGCAACATCAGCAGCCCGTCATAGATTTCCGCAAAGACATCGTGCGTCCGGCTTGCGATCCCCAATATCCCACACATGTACGGGCTCCAATTTCTATGACGATTTGATAAGTGGTGACGGTCGGAGCATCTTCAAGGATGTACATGCACGTACAGTATCCAAACCCGGCTGTTGGTGCAGTCGCGCCTTCGTCAAGCGGGCGAGCGCGAAAGAATACAGGTACAGCAAGATCGGCGGCTCCGATTCCATGTCAGTTCGGCCTCCACATAATGCCTATTAACGCCTGTGTCATCAAAGGATCACAATTGTGATTTCTCGAAGGTATATTTTGGCGAACGCATTTTCAAAAGGTGACATGATCAAGGGCTTGTGCTGTCATACCGAGAGTAACAAGTATTGCCCTATTTTTTAGTTTGGATTGGAACCGAGCGATGTGGGAACACAAGCAGGGAAAAAAGAAGGAAGAGCCCGTTAAGCGTCGGTGCCATCGCTGCCGTGGCATGGGACGTGCACCTTGTCCAATCTGCAACGGGGCCGGAGAAGTTATCAAAACCCGCGACATCCACGGCAAACCTATTTACGGCCGTTGCGAAGGTTGTTTCGGCTCAAAAACTATAAGGTGCACGGTCTGTGGGGGCGAGGGATTTATCTAATACTTTCCGGCACACCGCAGTCGAAGAAATGCCCGGTCAAAGCCGGGCAATTTTTTTATTCTGCAGTGGCGGGTGCGGCCGGCTCTTCTGATGAGGCCTCGGTGCCCGTTTCAGAACCAGCCCCGCAGCTTGCTACAAGCTCTTCGTACTGCTGAGTCACCCAACCCAGTGCTTGTTCCGGGTTCTGTTCTTCGATCCTGTCGCTGAATTGCTCAAACACTTTGGCCGAGCGGCTTTCGTCGACCAGCGTATAAGACTGACCAGTCATCACCGTGTCGTACACAAAGAAAGCGATGGCGACCAAAAGGATTCCGCGTGCGATGCCGAAGAAAAAGCCAAGTGCTTGATCCAGGCCACCAATGGCGGAGCGTTGCACGATCGACGAAAACAAAGGTGTGAAAATGCTGACAACGATCAGAGCAATGGCGAAGACGGCGGCAAAGCCGGTAATCACCGACAGCTCGCAGCTGTCGCGCAGGAAATCTCCGACCACTGGTATTTCTTTCACCAATGGAACCGCTTGAGGCGCAAAAATAAAGGCCAGAACAGCGGCTGCGACCCAGCCCGCGATTGCCAAAACCTCACGCAGAAAGCCGCGCGAATAGGCCAACAAGCCCGACACGACGATGATCAGGGCAACCACCCCGTCGACAATTGTAAAACCTTCCATGGCCCTCGCCTGTAATTTTTTCTGCCCCTCAAGGCGTTACCTTAACCTGCTCCGAAGGTTTCGCCAACAAACCCCACCAAATCAGAGGGTCGGGTGAGTGACAGACCTGCCACAGTACCGGTTTTGCCGCCTGCCGGAGCGATTGCGGATGTGAAACCAAGTTTTTGCGCTTCTTTCAACCTGTTTTCGGTCTGTGGGGCCGGCCTAAGTGCCCCAGATAACGAGATTTCTCCGAAAATCACGGTATCAGCGGGCAAAGCAGTATCTTCGCGTGCACTAAGCAGCGCGGCAGCGACTGCTAGGTCAGCTGCGGGTTCGCTGACTTTCAGCCCTCCGGCCACGTTCAGGTAGACATCGAGCCCTGCAAAAGGGATTCCGCAACGTGCTTCCAGAACGGCGAGTATCATGGCAAGCCGCCCGCTGTCCCACCCAACGACCGTTCGACGAGGTTGGGAATGCGGTGAGGGCGCGACCAAAGCTTGTAACTCCACCAACACCGGACGCGTACCTTCTATCCCGGCAAATACCGCTGATCCAGGGTTGGGCGTGCCGCGCTCGGACAGAAAAAGGGCGGATGGATTGGTGACTTGTGCCAGACCTTTTCCTGTCATTTCGAATACGCCGATCTCATCCGCCGGGCCAAAGCGGTTTTTGACAGCGCGCAGGATGCGGAACTGGTGGCCACGTTCGCCTTCGAAGTACAGCACTGTATCAACCATATGTTCGACGACGCGGGGGCCTGCAATCTGGCCTTCTTTGGTGACGTGGCCGACCATGATGATCGACACGCCGTGCCGTTTGGCAAATGTCGTCAATTCATGTGCCGCGGCTCGCACCTGACTGACAGATCCGGGCGCGCTGTCCACATTGTCGGCCCACATGGTCTGTATGGAATCGATGATGGCGAGGCTCGGTTTTTCAGCCTCGAGTGTAGTCAGGATATTCCTCAGGTTAGTTTCAGCTGCCAATTGGACCGGCGCATCCTCAAGCCCCAACCGGCGCGCGCGCATGCGAACTTGCGCGCTGGCTTCCTCGCCCGAAACATAGATGGTCTTAACTCCAGCGCGCGAAAACCGAGCTGCAGCCTGAAGGAGCAAGGTAGATTTGCCGATGCCAGGGTCTCCGCCGACCAAGAGAGCCGACGCGGGAACAAGGCCGCCACCCAGCACCCGATCCAGTTCCTCAACCCCGCAAAGCGTACGAGGTGGTGGGGTTTCCTCGGTGGACAGGTCCGTGAGTGCAATGGACTGCCCGCGTTTTCCACCGAGGGACTTCTTCGCGGGACCAGCCGAAAGGGGGACGTCTTGCGTGATCGTATTCCACTCACCGCATGCGTCACAACGACCAGACCAACGCGAGTGCGATGCGCCACAGGCCGAGCAGGAGAAAGTCGTTTTTGCCATGCGGCCTTGGTGCCCGAGGACGAGCGGTACTTCAAGCCCCGGCGAAGCTTTCATCCCTGCCGGGAGTGGGTGGCGCTCTCAAGCCCCAGGGGGTCTTGTTCACAGCCGGGCGCTGGCGCGCCTATTCCGCTGCGCGGGGCGGGGGTGACATTGCGACAACGCTGGACGTTTTAGAAGCGCTGTCTTTCGGGGGTGTTTGCAGCTGTGCAGATAGTTCAGGCAGCAGTTCAAACAGTTCATCGCGAAGACGGCTCAGCTGGGACTTGGCGATGGACTCTTCAAGCTCTACATCTCGCGTCCATTGACGAAGCTCGCCCTGGACAACCTGGGCCTCTTCGAGCCGCTTCTGGAAAAGCTCAATCTCTTCCTGTCGCTGTTGCAGGAAGGTCCGCGCGCGGTTGACCCGATCATCGCCGTATGTTTCTGCCAGTTCCTGACTGATCTGGCTCATTTGAGCAGCCAGTTCCAGAATCTCTGGCTCTAACGACTGAAGGTTGGGATGGTGACGAAGAAAGGCCATGCGCTCTTTCACTCCGTCGAATTCCGACGACATCATGAACAGTCCTTCACGGTCGGCGGCATGGGCCATGTGATACGCTTCGGCGATATCGTGCATTGTCAGGGTGAACTTGCGATGGTTGTTTTCCAACGCCATCATTCGTGCATTTGCTGGCAAATAAAACGCCAACATAAGAATCAGAGCGGTCAGACCGATCTGAATAAACATACCGGCATCCACGATCGAAGTCGTGCCAAAACCGGCCTGCATTGAGAGCCACGGCAACACACCCAATGCGGATAAAAGCGTTACGGTAACAGCGAAAAGTGCCGAAGCACATATGAGGAAAAAAGTCAGTCTTAAAAAGGCATTCTGAAATTGCAATGTCATTGTATGGAGGGCTGTCATGATAGACGAACTCCTTCTAGAACCGGTACACAACAGGCCCAAGCGGAGAACATCTAAAACACGCAGAATGATCCGCTGCGGACCCGTAAACTACAAATTGTCACTGCTCGAAATATAAAGATGATACTCAGATGACTGTTTTCAATCAATTACATCTGAGGATTTCGTGATCTGCATGTCATTTCCGTAATGTGACCCAGTACGAGCGAGGCCAGAATGCAGGCTGTAAACAGGTAGAGACCCCATGCGGTTTCGATGGTCGCGTAGGAAATTCCCTTGGCCAAAGTGATGTAAAGCGCGATCAGGAAAATGTCGGCCATGGCCAGTTTTCCGAGGATGTTCAGCGCGGGTTGGACACGGACATCCAGTAGGTTCCACTGGATCAGAGCGGTGCCAATGGTTTTGATAAAGGGCGCGACGAGGGCGAAGATGGTGACGATCAGTGCCAGAAAGATGTCGGACTTCCAGAGGGATTGGAGGCCGGTGATGACGCTGATTTCGCTGAGGCCAAAGATCGGCAGCAGACCCGCGCGCATCAAGGGCGCGAACCATGCAATAGGGTAGAGGATTAGGAGCGAGAGGGTGGCGAGGCGGAGGGTCATGTACGTTAGATGGTCGATCCCGATCGAGAAAGTGTTTTCAAACACATATGTGTTATCTTGAACAGAAGAAGCCATGTCGCAGCATTCGACAAGGAGTAAATACTCATGCCCGCTTATTTAGCCTTCAAGTCGGTCGTAGCCCCCTCCGATTGTGATTTCTTGGGGCACATGAATGTATCCAAGTATTTCGCTGCGTGTTCGGATTCAGTGTTCGCGCTGCAAGCTGAAATGGGACTTACTAGAGAGGATATGAGCGGCGGTAGAAAGCTCTCATTCGCAGTTGTGCACGCTACGAGTGATTTCCAATCAGAACTCAGCGCAGGCGAGGCGATCCAAATGGAGACTGAAGTTCTTGAAGTAGGTGCGAAAACGGTGACTTTCCGTCACACGCTCAAAAAGGCGGCGAACGGCGAAGTGGCGTTCGTTACCGTGTTCAAATGCGTACTGTTGAACCTGACGTCGCGCAGTGCTGCGGAATTGCCACAGGAAATAGCCGAAAAGGCCAAACTCTGGATGGTTGAGACTTAGTCCTATCTCACTGCCTCAATCGGCCCCTCAGCACTCCCGCTGATAAACTGCTCAACATAAGGATCTCCCGACGCGTCCATCTTTGCGACCGGGCCAGTCCATTGAATTACTCCGTCATGCAACATGGCGACGTTGTCGGCAATCGCGCGGACGGAACTCATGTCGTGGGTGATGGTCATGGCAGTGGCACCCATTTCGGTCACGATCTCGCGGATCAGGTCGTTGATGACGCCGGACATGATCGGGTCCAGACCTGTGGTGGGTTCATCGAAAAAGATGATTTCGGGCTCGGCGGCGATAGCGCGGGCGAGGCCTACGCGTTTTTGCATGCCGCCAGACAATTCGGATGGAAAGCGGTCGGCTACGTCGGACTTCAGACCCACGCGGCGCAGTTTCTCGATGGCGATCTCGCGGGCATATTCCGGCGGGCGTTTCAACGGACCGCGCAGCAGACGGAAGGCGACGTTTTGCCAAACGGGCAGCGAGTCAAACAGCGCCGCGCCCTGAAACAACATGCCGAACCGGGCCAGAAACGCGTCTCGGTCGCCTTTGGTGGCGTCTTTTTCGTCAACATAGATCATGCCGCTATCCGGTTTGATCAGGCCGAGGATGCATTTTAGCGCCACTGATTTGCCGGTGCCCGACCCCCCGATGATAACCATTGAAGTGCCTTTAGGGATTTCCAGGTTCATGCCCTGCAGAACTTGGTTATTGCCAAAGGCTTTATGTACGTTCTCCATCCGGATCATAGCGAGAAGAACACTCCTGTCAGAATGAAGTTGGCGGCTAGAATCATGATGGCGGCGGATTCGACCGAGGATTTGGTGGCCCGGCCAACACCCTGTGCACCACGGCCCGAGTTCATGCCGTAATAGCACCCCATCAATGCTGCAATCAGGCCAAACACGGCACCTTTGGCAAGCGATGAAACGATATCCCGCGCCTCAAGGAAGTTGACAGTGTTCAAAAGGTAAGTCGCTGGATTGAAACCCAAGTTCTGGGTCGCGACCACATACCCGCCGGCGATTCCAATGATATCTCCGATCCCGACCAGCAGGGGGACGGTTATCAGGGCGGCCAGCACGCGTGGGGCAGTCAGATATTTCATCGGGTGCGTCGACAAGGTTACCAGCGCGTCTATTTGCTCGGTCACTTTCATGGTGGCAATCTCGGCCGCAATGGATGAGGTCACGCGTGCCGCGATCATCAGGCCGACCAGCACCGGTCCAAGTTCGCGAACCATGCCAATGGCGACAATCTGCGGCACCACGGCCTCGGCGTTGAAACGCGCTCCACCAGCGTAGATTTGTAACGCTAGTGCGCCGCCGGTGAAGATCGCCGTCAGCCCGACAACCGGCAAAGAAAGCCAGCCGATGTTTATCAGCGCAACCGCAAATTCGCGTGGGTAGTAGGGAGGGCGAAAGACGTGAGAAATGGCATCGCCCGAGAACAGGGCGACTTTGCCGAAGGTGGCGAATAGCGCCAGAACCGCACGGCCCAGCCCGCCCAGCAGGTGCAAAGGGTTCATTCCACGTAACCTCGGGAATAACGCGCGCCAAGCGATGTGAGGATTTCATACCCAATAGTGCCTGCGGCTTCGGCTAGATCATCCACGGTTTGGTGGCCGTTTAGGATGCGCAGGCGTTCCGGGTCTTCGGGCAAGTCAGTGACGTCGACCGTAATTAGATCCATCGAGATGCGACCGACGACGGGGCAAGGTTTTCCACCTGCGAAAACGTCAATGCCCCCGCCAATGGCCCGGTGCAGCCCATCCGCGTACCCTGCGGCTACGGTTGCTATACGCGATGGGCGCCGAGCGACCCAAGTGTTTCCATAGCCCACGGTTTCTCCGACTTCGATGGGGCGCACCTGAATGACGGGCAGGTCAGCGGTCACCACGGTTTTGGCGTCTGCAAAAGGCATGCCACCGTAGAGGCCAACGCCGGGGCGGCAGAAGTCAAAGTGGAATTCGGAGCCCAGCAACGTGCCACCGGTCGCGGCAAGCGATCTAGGTGCAGTCACGCCATCCGTCATTTCGCGGAAGGTTTTCAACTGCTGCCGGTTCATTGGGTGTTCTGGTTCGTCGGAGCAGGCCAAGTGCGACATGACAACTGCGGGATTTAGTGCTTCGACGCTTGATCGTAATTCGGCCCAGTCCGAGGGCTCTAGCCCTAGGCGATTCATGCCACTGTCCAGCTGAATGCCAAAGGAGTGATCGGTTAGCGCCTGCTGGTGCCGGATGAGTTGTTCTGGCGAGTTTATCAACGGAGTCAGATCGTGATCCCGCAGCAGATCGGTATCACCTTCCATATGGCCCGAGAACACGCCGATCATCGGACCAGGGCCAACAGCTTTGCGCACGGCAGCACCTTCTTCGGCGATTGCAACAAAGAATTTGCGAACGCCTTCCTCAGCTAAGGTCGCTGAAACTGGTCCGGCCCCCAAGCCATAGGCGTCGGCTTTGACTACGGCGCCTGTCTCGACATTCGTTTTTGCATCGAGCGCCCGCCAGTTACTGGCCAGCGCGTGAAGATTGATCGTTAAACGTGCGTTGCTCATGGTGCTTTTCATGACATTGGATCACCGCAGGTCAAGGGGGTAGACGGCAATTCTTGTAGATATCGTGGCGATCACGCGCAGGTTCTGGCCAAACTCGCAAGGCCTTGGCAGAAAAAGGCCTTTGTGGAATTTGTTCACCTCTCGTCATTGTGTCGTCTTTGTGATCAACTGAAAGTTCTAAGGCAGGATCGTTGATCTACCTGAAGGATGCAGAAAATGCTGAATCTGACCGCTGACTATAAAGTCCGTGCTCCCGAATTACCCGGGTTCTTTCGTTCCGTCTTTGCGGCCTCTGAGAGTGAAGAAGAGGGTCGCGCAGTTGGTGATTTGGTCCAGGATTTATTGAAAACGACGCCTGACAACGATTTGCTCGGCGTTTTGGCATTGGATAACGGGGTGCTGTTAGGCTGCGTTCTATTCTCTCGCTTGAGCTATGACCAGGATCCTCGTCAGGTGTTTTTGATGTCTCCGGTGGCGGTGCAGACAGATCGGCAGAAAACGGGAATTGGTCAAAAGCTGATTAGTTTCGGGTTAGAGAGTTTGCGCGTGCAAGGCGTAGATTTTACCGTGACCTACGGCGATCCGGCTTACTATGACAGGTCAGGATTTCACCAGATTCCTGAAACCTTTGCTCGGCCGCCCATGCCACTGAGTATGCCGCATGGGTGGCTTGGGCAATCTTTGACAGGGGTGGATACACCGATTGAGGGCCCGTCGCACTGTGTAAGTGCGTTTAACCGGCCCGAACTTTGGTAGATTAGTAGCTTTCGATCTGGCCGTCTTGTTGCCAGGGTTTGACGAGGTTGCCAAACCGCGTGAACTGAGCCTCGAATGACAGCTCGACCGTTCCGATGGGGCCGTGGCGCTGCTTACCGACGATGACCTCGGCTTTGCCATGCAGGCGTTCCATGGCCTGTTTCCACTCTTCCATCTTTTCCAATTCGTGATCGCCTGGTTTTTCACGTTCTTTGTAGTATTCCTCGCGGAATACGAACATCACCACGTCGGCGTCCTGTTCGATCGAACCTGATTCCCGCAGGTCGGACAATTGCGGGCGTTTGTCGTCCCGGCTTTCCACCTGACGGCTAAGCTGTGACAGAGCGATGACAGGAATGTTCAACTCCTTGGCGATGGCCTTCATGCCCATCGAAATCTCAGCAATCTCGTTGACGCGGTTGTCGGCCATACCGCGACACAGTTGCAGGTAGTCAATCACTAACAGGTCCAAGCCATGCGTTCGCTTCAACCGCCGTGCCCGGGCAGCAAGTTGCGAGATCGGCAGGGCCGGGGTGTCATCGATGAACAGGGGGCAGGCCTCAAGGTCCTTGGCCGCGTCGACGAAGCGGCGGAACTCTGCTTCTGTCATGTCACCCTGACGGATTTTGTGCGAGGAAATCTCGGAGGCTTCGGCCAGAACACGACCCGCTAGCTGTTCCGCGCTCATTTCAAGCGAAAAGAATCCCACAACCCCGCCGTCAATAGCGCCCTCAGAACCGTCCGGCTTGGTGCCGCGCTTATAGGCTTTGGCCACGTTGAACGCCACGTTGGTCGCTAGCGAGGTTTTACCCATCGACGGACGCCCCGCCAAAATTATCAAGTCGGATGGGTGCAACCCGCCGAGTTGTTTGTCCAAGTCGGCCAGACCGGTGGAGATCCCTGCCATGCCACCGCCGCGCTGGTACGCTTCGTTGGTGACGTTGACGGCTTCTGTGACCGCCTTGAGGAAGGATTGAAATCCTTGTTCGGTCTGGCCCTGCTCGGATAACTGATAAAGCTGCTGCTCGGCCTCGACGATTTGTTCTTTGGGCTCGCTGGACACATCGACCCGTGCCGCCTTGTCCGAAATATCCCGACCCAAACGGATCAGTTCACGTCGTATGGCTAGGTCGTAAATCATTTGCGCGTAGTCATGCACCGCGAAGGCACTAATCGAAGCGCCAGCCAGTTTGACCAGATAGGCTGGGCCGCCCAGTTCCTTCAGACCTTCGTCCTCGGCCATAAAGGATTTCAGAGTTACGGGCGAGGCCAGCGCATTCTTGGCGATACGGGTGGCCGCAACTTCGTAAATTCGGGCATGGACCGGATCATAGAAATGCTCGGCCCCGATAATCGATGCTACTCGGTCGTACAGATCATTGTTCGTTAAGATAGCGCCCAAAAGCTGCTGCTCAGCCTCAATGGAATGCGGCATGGTTTCGGCATTCTGAATCTGTGCCGCCGCCTGCTCGATACTGCTTATCTCGTTCATTTTGTCCCCGCTGCCCGTTCCGAGGTTTTACACGCGAAACAACACCGCAATCTATCTGGAAATACCTGTGGCTAACTCGGGGTAAGGCCTCGGGATAACTTTCCTGACAGTTTGGATGCCTGAGTATGCTTAGCTTATTATGTAGGAAATGGGGTAAAAGTCACCAGATATCGTATCCTAAGGATCGATTCTTTAACAATTATCCCCAGCCTGTCCACAAGCGGTTTAAGTGGATTTATTGGCTTCCTGCCAGCCGCGCGGGTCGTTCAGGAAGGCTTCGACTCCATCAAGTGTCTCTTGGTCAAAGGCTTTTTGCGCCTTGGCTTCGGCCAAAACGTCCCACCAAGTACACAGGTGATGCAGTTGAATGCCGTGGTCGCCGAGCGTTTTCTCGGTCTCCGGGAAGATGCCGTAGTAGAAAATCACTGCTGTATGCCCGCAGGTCGCGCCGGTTTCGCGGATCGCATCCACAAAAGACAATTTCGAGCCGCCATCGGTTGTCAGGTCTTCGACCAGCAAAACGCGCTCACCCTCGCTCATCGCGCCTTCGATACGGGCATTGCGACCGTAGCCTTTGGGTTTTTTGCGAACGTATGTCATGGGCAGGGCCATTCGCTCTGCAACCATGGCGGCGAAAGGAATACCAGCAGTCTCACCACCTGCAATGTTGTCGAACGCCTCAAAACCCGCGTCGCGCATTACTGTGACTGTCAGAAAGTCCATCAAGGTTGAGCGGATGCGCGGATAAGAGATCAGCTTGCGGCAATCGATATAGGTCGGGCTGGGCAAGCCCGAAGCCAGCGTGAACGGTTCGCGCGAATTGAAATGGACGGCTTTGATCTCCAGCAGCATCCGAGCGGTCAGACGGGCGATTTCGGTGCTATCGGGGAAAGAACTGGGGATCATGGCGTAACCTCGGGACAATATGGCGTTGCGGGCTGATAGCCCGACCCTTGGCCCGGAGTCGAGAGGGTTGCGTGTAAAAGAAAAGCGGACCCCTATAGAGGTCCGCTTTTCGCCCTTACGGGCAAAGCAAGCTAAGGTGGGCTTAGCTGCTCATGTCATAAGCACGTTCGCCGTGTACCGACAGATCGAGCCCGTTTGTCTCAGTATCAGCGTCTACCCGCAGCGGGGTGATCAGCGCAACCACCTTGATCAACACAAATGTGACAACTGCCGTAAAGGCACCAACGATAACTAGACCACCCAGTTGGGCCGTCCAGGCACCAAGACCAAAGGCCGCGATCATGATCGTACCGAAGATACCGCCGACACCGTGTACGGCGAAAACATCCAGCGTGTCGTCGATTTTGAGAAGGTTGCGGATGACGCTAACAGCTTCCTGACACAGGACACCTGCAACTGCACCGATGATCAACGCCTGCACCGGATCAACATAGCCCGAGGCCGGAGTTATCGAAGCCAAACCGGCGATTGTTCCGGTGACCAAGCCGACCATTGAGGCCTTGCCAAAGCGGATGCGTTCCCAAAGTGCCCAGCTTAGCGAAGCCGTTGCAGCAGAAATATGCGTCACCGTCATCGCCATTGCTGCACCGCCGTCGGCCGCGAGCTGCGAGCCGCCATTGAAGCCGAACCAACCGACCCAAAGCATCGCAGCACCAATCATGACGTAACCGGGGTTGTGCGGTGGTGTCGTACGGTTGCGGCGCGGCCCTAAGACGATCGCAATGATCAGCGCGGCCAGGCCAGCTGTTTCGTGCACAACTATCCCGCCTGCGAAGTCGCGAACGCCGGTCTCGCCCAAAATACCGCCATCGGTCAGAATGCCGCCACCCCAGATCCAGTGAACTACGGGTGCGTAACAAAGCAACATCCAAAGGGCAGAGAAAGTTAAGACAAACCCGAATCCCACGCGCTCGACATAGGCGCCTACGATCAGGGCTGGTGTGATGATCGCAAAGGTCATCTGGAACACGAAGAATAGGATCTCGGGCAGGGTGCCGGATAGGCTGTCAACGTCGACACCGTTTAGGAATGCCTTACCCAGTCCGCCCCACAAGCCAGTACCACCGTCGCCAAACGCGATCGAATAGCCAGCAACCAGCCACAGAATGCTCATCAAGCAAGCGATGCTGAAGCAGTGCATGAAAACGCTCAGCACGTTGCGGGCGCGCACAAGGCCGCCATAGAACAGGGCTAGGCCCGGCAGTGTCATGAACAGGACCAAGGCGGTAGCCACTATGATCCAGGCGGTGTCGGCTCCATTCATCAGCCGGTCTCCTCTTAGCGTCTCGAATTTGCGTGGCGCGCCTTGAAGCTGAGAGAAGACGGGGAAAAAAGAGGCAGAGAGGGATTTTAGTGCCTATTTAGAGGGCTTTTTACGTACTGGCGAAAAAATAGGCGGCCAGCGGCTCCTAATGCCGGTTTATTGGGCGATATTGAGAAGGCCATTTGAGAGCAGATCAAGTGCATGATCGCGTGCCGCGCCGCGAACCTTGTCTCGGCCGATTGCGCCGAACTCAACTGTTTCTGTGCGCGTCGACCGTCCTTCGGTGGCCAAGCCAAAGCAGACTCGACCTTCGGGTTTGAACTCGGACCCTCCGGGGCCCGCGATGCCGGTGACTGAAACCGCGAGCTGCGCGTCCGAATGCTTCAACGCGCCTTCCGCCATTTCACCCGCGACCTGTTCAGAGACTGCGCCGTGAGCTGTCAGCGTCTCGACCGAAACTCCCAACATCTGTTGCTTTGCTTTGTTGGTGTAGGTGACGAACCCGCGCTCGACCACTGCCGAACTGCCGGGAATATCGGTCAACGCGGCGGCGACCATGCCGCCGGTGCAGCTTTCTGCAGTAGCAATCATCACGCCTTGCGCCTTGGCGCGGTCAAGTAGTTCGGAAACGGTCACAGGCCCAGTACTCCATGTGCGATGCCTCTTAGAACAATGACGCCAATCCCCGCGAGAATTCCAGCGATCACATCGTCCAGCATGACGCCCATTGCATCGTTGCGCCGGTCAGCCCAGCCGACGGGGCCGGGCTTGGTGATGTCGAACAGGCGGAACAGTAGGAAGCCGGCAACCCAGCCGGGCCAGAGGGCCGTGATTTCGATTCCGTGCGCCCAAGAAGGGTAGGAAACGGCCCACAAGGCAATGAATTGACCTGCAACTTCGTCAATGACGATTTCGGACGGGTCGTGGTTGTCCTGACCCGCAGTCATGACACGGGTCGCCCAAAGACCGGCAAAGAACACGGCGAGCGTTGCGATGAAGAGCAACGGGAAACCACCCAGCGTATGCAGTACCCAGGCCAAGGGGAGGGCGGCCAATGACCCCCATGTGCCAGGCGCAGGCCGAAGATAGCCGACGCCACCGACTGTTCCGATCAGACGCGCAGCCTTCATGATCTCACCAGACAAGCTGTGGCCAGCGCGGCTATGCCTTCGCTGCGGCCAGTAAACCCTAGCCGTTCCGACGTGGTTGCTTTGACTGAGACCTGATCGGCACTTAATCCCATGATCCCTGCCAATTCGTCCCGCATTTTCGGAGCGTGCGGACCGATCTTTGGGTATTCGCAGACTAGTGTGCAGTCGATATTCGAGATTTGATACCCCATCTGTTCGGCCAACTCGACTGCATGTCTTAGGAAAATCTCGCTGGCGGCGCCCTTCCATTGCGGGTCCGAGGGCGGAAAGTGTTGTCCGATGTCACCCTGCGCCAGAGCCCCATAAATTGCGTCAGTTACCGCGTGCATTCCAACGTCTGCGTCGGAATGACCTTGAAGGCCGCGGTTATGCGGCACTTTCACACCACAGAGAATGACGTGATCCCCATCGCCAAAGCGATGAACGTCGTAGCCATTGCCCAGTCTTACATCCATATCTTTTCCTAGTATGCGCTCTGCCCGGGCAAAATCCTCAGGCCGTGTGATTTTGATATTGTCCGCATCCCCCGGCACAATAGCCACTTCCAACCCTGCAGCACGAGCGACTTCTACATCATCAGCAGCTTCGCCGGGGTGAGCCGCATGGGCCAAGACGATGGCATCAAAGTGAAAGCCTTGTGGAGTTTGAGCAGCGAAAAGGCCTGTCCGATCCTGGGTGCCGGTTACGGTATCACCATCACCCGTCCAAAGTGCATCTGTCACCGCAAGCCCAGGAGCTGCCGCAGGGTATGCTTCCAGTGCTTCGACGACCTGCTGAATAGTTTCAGGTTTAACGCATGGCCGTGCAACGTCGTGGATCAGAACCTTTTGCACTCCTAGCGACTCAAGCGCCAATAGGCCGTTGCGCACAGATGAAGCCCGGTCGTTGCCGCCTTTTGCCAAGATCAGATCTGTAGGTGCGAATTCGTCCCATGCAGTTTGATCGTCTTCGGAAAGCACCAGCACAATGTGATCCATCTGCTCACGAAACCGGTCAATCGTCCAATCTGCAACACGTCGCCCAGCAAGAGAGCGCCATTGTTTTGGAACTACCCCTCCGGCGCGCAGCCCGCGTCCTGCAGCAACGATGATGGCGGCGGTTGTCATTGGGCGAGATCTCCGATGGTTTGGGCAATGTTTAGGGTGCGGTGAATGCAGAGGCAATCACCCGCGTAAAACTGCCCAAAAAATAGGCATGTGATGATTTCGCGGGCTTGATGCCCGCCGATTTGTTGTTCATATGCGCTCAATTCGTTATCAAAGCCACAACTGCCCAAGGATTAAGCACGTTGACTCTGCAGCTCGCTGACAAAGCTCTGAACCCGCCGGTCATGCTGGCACCGATGGCCGGAATCACAGATCGGCCTTTCCGTGACCTGGTGATGCGGTTTGGCGCGGGTATGGTTGTAAGTGAAATGGTCGCTAGCCAAGAGATGGTGCAGGCCAAGCCCGGAGTGCGCGAGCGGGCCGAACTGTCTGCTGATGTGGAAAATACCGCTGTGCAACTGGCAGGACGCGACGCGCATTGGATGGCTGAAGCTGCCCGTCAGGTTGCTGATCGCGGCGCGCGGGTAATCGACATCAACATGGGCTGCCCCGCTAAAAAGGTGACAAACGGTTACTCTGGTTCTGCCTTGTTGAAGACACCAGACCATGCGCTGACCTTGATTGAGGCGGTTGTTGAGGCCGTTGATGTTCCGGTGACATTGAAAACCCGTCTGGGCTGGGATGATAACCTTCTAAACGCCCCTGTTATTGCGCAAAGGGCGCAAGATGCTGGAATTTCCATGGTTACGATCCACGGTCGTACGCGGTGTCAGTTTTACAAGGGCAATGCGGATTGGCGAGCGATCCGCGCTGTGAAAGAAGCAGTCTCAATTCCAGTTATCGCCAATGGAGATATTGTGGATTCCGACGCCGCACGTAACGCGTTGGATCAATCTGGCGCGGATGGTGTCATGGTTGGGCGCGGCGCGCAGGGCAAACCATGGCAACTGGCCCAGATATGCCATGACCTTTACGGCTCTCAAGCTCCGGAAATTCCAAAAGGTGCCGACCTGATTGATATGGTGCGTGCCCATTATCAGTCGATTCTGGAATTCTACGGATCTGAACTTGGTTTGCGCGTCGCTCGCAAGCATTTGGGTTGGTATATGGACGAAGCTGCAACGCCCGCTGCTGCACGTCGCGCCGTGTTGACCTCTCGCGACACAGATGAGGTGATGCGCCTATTGGGCGACGCACTTAGTGCAGATGCAGAGGTGGCGGCATGACTTCGGATCAGAGCATCTGGACGTCGCTGCCGGTTCCAGCGTTTATTATCAGCCCAGATGATCGGATTGCGGATGTGAATTCTGCTGGTGAAGGTTTTTTGAATGCCTCGCGCAAGTCTGTGATTGGGCACCCGGTTTGGGACCAAATCGCTGTGGACGCCCCATTAGAAGAAGCTTTCGAGCGCGCGCGCGAGCAAGGTACGCCTTTATTCGTGAACGATGTGGATGCTGGTTCCGGGAACCGTGCTCCATTGCAATGTGCTTTGCAGATTGCTCCTCTGGTCGGTCATCCGGGATCGATGATCATGATCATTTCGCCGCGAGAACTAGCAGGGCGGATGACCCGTGGGAATACGGTGAAGTCGGCGGCGCAATCGGCTATTGGTATGGCTGAAATGCTGGCACACGAGATAAAAAACCCTTTGGCGGGGATTACCGGCGCAGCCCAACTTCTCAGCATGAATATCCCGCCTCAGGACCTTGAGCTTACCGACCTTATCGTGGCTGAAAGCCGCCGCATCGTAAAGTTGTTGGAGCAGGTCGAGCAGTTTGGCAACCTTTCCCAACCTGATTTCAAACCGGTCAATATCCACGATGTCTTGGATCGCGCGCGCCGTTCTGCGCTGTTGGGATTCGGCGCGCATATGAAGATTATCGAGGACTACGACCCCTCGCTGCCACTGGCATTCGGCGACCCGGATCAGTTCCTTCAGGTGGTGCTGAATCTTCTTAAGAACGCCTCTGAAGCTGCTGATCCAAAAGGGGGAACTATTCGTCTGCGCACTTACTTCGAGCATTCTTTTCGATTGCGGCGCAGCGACGGTTCCGGCCATTCCCTCCCGCTGCAGATTGAGATCATCGACGACGGGCCGGGCCTGCCTGAAAAGATCCGCAGTGATATTTTTGACCCTTTTGTCTCAGGCAAAGAAAACGGCACCGGCCTTGGTTTGGCGCTGGTGAGCAAGATCATCTCGGACCACGACGGCTGGATTTCAGCTGACTCGGTTCCGGGCCGCACGGTGTTCCGCATCTCTCTGAGGCGGGCGCCGAAGGACGAAACTTAAAACTGCCAACAAGAGCAGAGAAAATGGAGAGCACCCGATGGATGGCACAGTACTGGTCGCAGATGACGACCGCACGATTCGCACCGTTCTGACACAGGCCCTGACACGGGCGGGCTGCAAGGTTCACGCAACGTCTTCGTTGACCACGCTGATGCGCTGGGTTGGGGAAGGTAAGGGGGACGTGGTGATCTCGGACGTGGTCATGCCGGACGGGAACGGATTGGAAATGCTGCCAAAGATCGCGCAGGACCGTCCCGGTTTGCCGGTCATTGTGATTTCAGCCCAAAACACCATCATGACGGCGATTCAGGCGGCAGAGGCAGATGCATATGACTATTTGCCCAAACCATTCGATTTGCCGGATCTCATGAAGCGCACAGCGCGCGCACTTGAGCAAAAGCAGCGTGTTCAGGCAGACGTCTCCGAACCTGATGAAGATCGCCCCGAGGAGTTGCCCTTGGTCGGGCGAACACCGGTTATGCAAGCGCTTTACCGATTGGTTGCCCGGGTGATGAATACCGATCTGTCGGTGATGATTTCTGGTGAAAGCGGGACTGGCAAGTCGTTGATCGCGCGCGCAATTCATGATTTTTCAGATCGTCGCACCTTACCCTTTGTAACGGCGACTGCGGCGGACCTACGAGATTTGGAAGGCCCCGCACGGGTCATGGCGCGGGTTCGGGGCGGCACGTTGTTGATAGACGAGATCGCCGATATTGAAGATGAGTTGCAAGCCCGCATCGTGCGAATGATGGACACGCCCGGCGACCATGTTCCTCGGTTCATGGCAACCAGTCAGTCAGATTTGACCGAAGCGATGGAAAGCGGTCGCGTGCGTCAAGATTTGTATTATCGCTTGTGCGGTGCGACAGTACATGTTCCGGCCCTTCGCGAACGGGTGGACGACATTACCTTGTTGGCTGATCACTTCCTGGCGCGGGAAGAACGTGATCATGGCGCGAAACGTTGGCTCAGCGATGATGCTGTTGAGCTGGTCCGCCGGTATTCTTGGCCCGGCAATGTTAGGCAACTGGAAAATGCCATTCGTCGTCTTAGCCTGACCAGCCGCGCGGACGAAATCACCAAGGCCGAGGTTGAGATGGTGCTGGGTAGTCAGCCCGAAGCTGAACCGGTTTTGGGTGATGGTGAGCGCGAGAAACTGTCAGCCTCGGTGGCGCGCCATCTGCGCCGGTATTTCGACCTTCACGGCAATCTTCTACCGCCCCCAGGTCTATATCAGCGCATTCTGCGTGAGGTCGAGGCGCCTTTGATTGAACTTGCATTGGATGCAACTGGTGGAAATCAGGCAAAATGTGCAGATCTTCTAGGGATTAACCGAAATACGCTGCGCAAAAAGATAACTGACCTCGATATTCAGGTGACACGGCGCCGCAAACTGATGTAATATCGCCACACAAGTCGTGGCATCTGGGTTCGCATCCGGTAACGACCACGACATATGGCGGTTCGTCGCGCAAGCGACACATCAGAATGAGGGCAGACGGTGGCAACCCGAGCACAGAGCGGGCCGATACCAGCGATTAATCGGTGGCGAAAATCCCGAAAACTGCGCAATATCGGCACCTTGGGGCTGGTTCTTCTAGGCCCTGCTTTGGCGTTGGCTACCTATCTTGTTATCGGTCCATTTGATTTGGGGGCGACGGCCCCCACGTTGCGCCTGATCCTGTTGGCTGACCTCGTGTATGTGCTGGTCGTGGCCGCCTTGGTTCTAGGGCAGGTCTTTAGTTTGATCGCGGCACGCCGGGCGAAATCTGCAGGATCCCGTCTTCACCTTAGGCTAATCGGTGCTTTCACACTTCTGGCGCTGGTGCCGACCGTCACAGTTGCGATTTTTGCGGGGCTTACAGTCAATATTGGCCTGGAAGGGTGGTTCTCGGATCGCGTCAGGCAGGTGGTTGGTTCGTCCCTGACTGCCGCCGAAGCATATGAGCAAGAACACCGGCAGGGCCTCACGCAGGACTCGGCGGTTTTGGCCCGTTTTCTGGACAATGCGCGCGCGCTGGACTTTTACATTTCAGACGCAGAGCTGCGCGAAGTTCTAGCACAAGGACAATCGCAAATTCAGCGTGGTCTGAAAGAAGCCTATGTAATTGATGGAAGTGGTGAAATCCGTTCCCGTGGAGATCGGTCTTACCTCTTTAACTATGAAGCACCAACTCCTGAGCAGGTCATAGAAGCGACAGATAACGGGCTGTTGATTATTGCGGACTGGCAAAACAGTGAGTTCCGCGCGTTGGTGCCGTTGCGGGCCTACCTGGACCGATACCTTTACGTCAGCCGCGAAGTGGACGGGCAGCTTTTGACTCTGCTGGACGACACCAAAGAAACGGCTCAGTTTTATCAGCAGCTTGAAAGCGATCGGGGCAGGGTGTTGTTCGAGTTCGGGCTACTGTATTTGGGTTTTGCAGTGATCCTTATTCTGGCAGCTATGTCATTGGGTATGTGGTTCGCAGAACGCCTGTCGCGTCCGGTCGGGCGTTTGACGACGGCGGCGCAGAGGGTCGGTGCGGGCGATCTTGGCGTGCAGGTCATCGAAGAAGCCAGCGATGACGAGATCGCGATGTTAGGTCGTTATTTCAATCAGATGACGCGACAACTTAAAGGACAGCGCGACACGCTGCTCGAAAACACCCGTCAAATTGAACGCCGCCGCAGGTTGTTCGATTCGGTTCTCAGTTCCGTGACTTCAGGTGTTGTTGGCGTTGATCCCGATGGTTGTGTAACCTTCGTGAACCGTTCGGCGGAACGGTTGCTGGATTGGGCGAAGGTTGATGATCAATTGGCCATCGGTATCGCCGTGCCAGAGTTCTTACCCCTCTTCGAAAGCCTAAAGGAAGGTGGGCAAGAAGCCGTGCAGGGTGAAATCAAGGTTACACGCAAGGGGCAACTGGAAAATCTGTTGGTTCGCATGGCCACCCGACGCGGTGAAGATGGCGGTCTAGAAGGTTATGTGGTGGCCTTTGATGACGTTACCGACCTTGTCAGTGCCCAACGGATGGCCGCATGGGGTGATGTCGCGCGACGGATCGCACATGAAATCAAAAATCCACTGACCCCAATTCAATTGAGCGCGGAGCGGATCAAACGCAAGTTCTCACGCAAGCTGGATGAAGAGGATTGCGATAGCCTGGAATCCATGACCGACGTAATCGTGCGGCAGACAAATGACCTGCGGCGCATTGTGGACGAATTCTCAAAATTTGCCCGTATGCCCGAGCCGGATCGACATGAAGAAGATGTTGTTGGGCTCGTGAAAGAGGCGGTGCTGTTGCAGCAAGCGGGTCAACCAGACGTGCAAATTGATGCGACTCTGCCCGATCACAGCATTTTGGCGGACGTAGACGCGACGATGTTGAACCAAGCGCTGACGAATCTCAT
Organism: Ruegeria sp. CK1; assembly: GCF_056536545.1. Classification (NCBI taxonomy): domain Bacteria; kingdom Pseudomonadati; phylum Pseudomonadota; class Alphaproteobacteria; order Rhodobacterales; family Roseobacteraceae; genus Ruegeria; species Ruegeria sp. CK1. The sequence goes on along the minus strand of NZ_JBQFPX010000002.1, from coordinate 152,345 downwards.
CAAAAATGCTGGTGAAGCCATTGAATCGCTAAAACTAAAAAGCCCACCGGAAAATCTGAAACCGCAGATCAAAGTCGCGTTGACCAGCGATGATGCGGGTACGGTAATTACAATCGCTGACAATGGCATCGGCTTGCCCGAAGATCGGGCGCGGCTGTTTGAGCCTTATGTAACCACACGGGACGAGGGTACCGGTCTGGGTTTGCCCATCGTCAAAAAGATCATTGAAGAACATGGCGGAGCGCTAACGCTTGAAGACGCGCCCGTCTTTGACGGACAGGACCATTTTGGTGCAATGGCTGTGATCCGTTTACCGGGGGCGAACTTGTCTCCGACCGCAGCGCCACAAAAGCAGGCAATCAAAACCAACAAACTGAAAGCAGGCCAAAGATGAGTGACATTCTGATCGTAGATGACGAACGCGATATTCGCGAGCTGGTGTCCGACATTCTGGAGGACGAAGGCTATTCAACCCGGCTGGCTGGCAACTCGGATGAGTGCATGACCGAGATCAATTCCGAACCGCCGGGGCTGTTGATTCTTGATATCTGGCTGAAGGACAGCCGGATGGATGGGATAGATATTTTAAAGGCGGTAAAGCGCGACAACCCCGATGTGCCCGTCGTGATTATTTCTGGTCACGGCAACATCGAAATCGCCGTGGCTGCGATCAAGCAGGGCGCGTATGACTTTATCGAAAAGCCATTCAACATCGACCAACTGATGGTGGTTATCCGCCGCGCGATGGAAACGTCGCGCCTGCGCCGCGAGAATGCATCGCTTAAGCGCAAAGAAGTGACCAACTCAGACATGATTGGCAAGTCCGCAGCCTTCCGCACAATGCAGAGCCAGTTGGACAAGGTGACGAAGTCCAATGGTCGAGTGATGTTGAGTGGCCCGGCCGGCTCGGGAAAGGAAATCGCTGCGCGGTACATCCACGCGCATTCCAACCGTGCCAACGCGCCATTTGTGACCGTAAACTGCGCCGGGATCGAACCTGAGCGTGTCGAAGAGGTTCTCTTTGGGCGTGAATCTTCGGAACGCGGCATCGAATCCGGTCTGTTGGAAGAGGCCCATGGCGGTGTGGTCTATTTCGATGAAGTGGCTGACATGCCGCTGGGCACGCAATCCAAGATTTTGCGCGTGCTGGTCGATCAGCAGTTCCAGCGTGTGGGCGGATCGGACAAGGTGCGCGTTGATTTGCGGGTGATCTCGTCAACCAACCGTGATCTTGAAACAGAAATCGAGGCTGAACGTTTCCGTGAGGAACTCTATCATCGCCTGAACGTGGTTCCAATTGCGGTGCCGTCTTTGGAAGAACGGCGCGAAGATATTCCGGTTCTGGCGCAGCACTTTATTGAGATGTGCAATGAAACCCAGGGACTTGCGATACGCGAAATCTCGGAAGAGGCGGTCGCGTTGCTTCAAACCATGACGTGGCCCGGCAACGTTCGGCAGCTTAAAAACCTAATCGAGCGCGTTCTGATTTTGGGCGATGGCTCTGGTCCAATAGAAGCCAAGGAACTGCCCGCGGAAGAGGAAAAAGCAGACGATACCGGGCGTGTTGTCCTATCCGGAGCACTTGCGACATTGCCGTTGCGGGAAGCGCGTGAAGCGTTTGAGCGTGAATACCTGTTGACCCAAATTAACCGCTTTGGAGGAAACATCAGCCGTACTGCCAGCTTTGTTGGTATGGAGCGCAGCGCGTTGCACCGTAAACTGAAATCGCTTGGGGTCGTGACCTCGAACAAATCCGGTGCGCGCGTAGCGCAGTTGGATGAACCGGAACCGGCGGAATAAACCGCCGGGTCTTTATCCGGCCTGACCGGGAGAGATGATTTGGAACGACCCGTTGTCGTATTTCACATAGCAGGACTGGGTCGTCAGTGGCGGTAAAGTTGTCGTAGGTACAGCTGGTACGTTAGCCTTCTCACCTTGTTTGCACGGTGGCAGGCTGACCGGGCGAAACCCTTTCTTGGCCATACACTGCGCTTCGACTTCATTCCGCAGCCCTTGGTTGACGTCTACCGTATAAATCTGTCCGGGCTGCCACCACCCAGGTGAACGATAACAACGCCCTCTGCCGTCGCAATAAGACCGGCCGGGCCAGTATGTAGGCGGGCTTTGGCGTACCTGAGTGGCTACTGGCACTTCATTTACGGCCTGCACTTGGCACTGAGTGGTTTCGCTCTGAAGGCGAGACACACTCTCACCCTCGCGGTAGTACAGTGAGAGCGGTCCGGTGCAGGAGGATAGGACCGTAATCGGAAGTAGCAAACGAAGCACTGTTTTCATGCACTTATCTTGCCCTAGGTGGGCGAGTATGACAAATCAATTGACCGTTTTGGGGGCATCTGTCATTCAAACAATTCAGGCAGAAGGGCCAAACACATGAAGGTCATCATTTGCGGCGCCGGTCAGGTCGGCTGGCAGATTGCGCGGCACCTGTCGGGTGAGCTTAATGACGTAACGGTCGTGGACAACAACCCCGATCTTGTGCGCCGTGCGACCGAGACGCTGGATGTGCAAGGGATCGCGGGGTTCGCTAGCTATCCTGATGTACTGGATCGGGCGGGGGCCCGAGACGCCGATATGATCATCGCAGCGACCCATTCGGACGAGGTGAACATGGTCACCTGTCAGATGGCGCACTCTATCTTCTCAATCCAGCGCAAGATCGCGCGTCTAAGGGCCAAATCCTATTTGCAGGCGATCCACTCGGACCTGTTCCGACGCGACCACTTGCCAATTGACGTGGTGATCAGCCCCGAGCGCGAGGTCGCGGCAGCTGCGATGCAGCGACTGTCAGCACCGTCCGCCTTTGATACCGAGATGTTCATGGACGGCAAAGCTCAGTTGCTGGGCATCCGTCTGGAAGAAGACTGCCCCATCGTGAACACACCTTTGCGGCAGCTTACGGATTTGTTCTCGACGCTCAGCGCGATTGTTGTGGGGGTTCGTCGAGAAGGCAGCCTTTTTGCTCCGGAATCCGAGGATCAGCTGTTTGTTGGCGATGAATGTTATGTGTTCAGCCATGTCGATGACGTGGCTCGCACGATGGAGGTCTTTGGCAAGGCGCAAAAGAAACAGGACCGGGTGGTCGTCGTTGGCGGTGGCAACGTAGGGCTTGAGGTCGCTCGAACGCTGGAAGAGCGTGAAAGCCGGGTTCGGGCCAAGATCATTGAACGGGATCGCCATTGCGCTGAACTAGCGGCTGAGGCGTTAGAGCGGACGATTGTTCTGAACGGTGACGGTCTGGACGCAGCCCTTCTGCGAGAAGCAGGAATCGAACGGGCTGATGCAATGCTTGCGGTAACTGACGATGACCGAGCGAACATGCTGGCCGCTGTGCGTGCGAAAGCCGAAGGCTGCGCGTTGGCAATTGCATTGATCAATGATCCCAGCATGGTTGCGCTGATGGGGCCGCTGGGGATCGACGCATACATCAACCCGCGGGCCACCACAGTTAGCTCAATTTTGCGCCATATCCGACATGGGCGGGTCCGTCAGGTTTACTCTATCGGCGATGCTGAGGCTGAAGTGATCGAGGCTGAGGTACTTTCTACCTCACCGCTGGCTGGGCAGAGGTTGCGCGACATTGATTTCCCCGAGGGCGTGTTGGTCGGTGCGGTTCGTAAAGGGGACGAGGTCTTGCGACCTTCGGGCAGTCTGCGGATCGAAGAAAAAGACGTTGTAGCGATATTTGCAATGGCCAAGGACGTTCCCGAGGTTGAGCGATTGCTGCAGGTCTCGATCGATTTCTTCTAATGTTGCCCGCGCAAACACAGCAGATTGGGTTGGTGCGGCGCTTGCCACTATTTCTACTGATCTGGGGTGTGGTCTCGCTGTCGATGTGGATTCCGGCGATCTATGCGCTTGCGCTGGATGATCACGACACGTCACGGTCTTTCTTCTATTCTGGTTTGGTAGGATTGTTCATAGTGGCGTCAGTTTCTTTGGCGTCTTCGAACCGTGTTCCACGCCGAGGTACACTTGGGCAGCTTGCGGTCTTGCTCGCGTGTTTCACTGTATTGCCGTTGTTCCTTGCGATCCCGCAACATGATGCCATGGGCAATACGAAATTTTTGAATGCCTATTTTGATATGGTCAGCGCGCTGACAACCACGGGCGCCGATATTTTCCCTGACCCTGATCGTTTGACGGCACCGCTTCACCTTTGGCGCGCGCTGGTTGGCTGGATGGGCGGTTTGCTGATGTGGATTTCGGCAGCCGCTATTCTGGCGCCGCTCTCTTTGGGTGGTTTCGAGGTCACTGCGCGCGGCCAGCCAGGTCGCCCGGTCACCGGTGTGGCGCAAAGTGAAAAGGTTGATCCACGTGGGCGGTTGATCCGCGTCACGCGTACTCTTGCGCCAGTGTATGCAGGTCTGACTGCAGTGATTTGGGTGCTGCTGCTGGTTGCGGGTGAACAGGGGTTGACGGCCATCTGTCATGCAATGTCGACGATGGCGACTTCAGGTATTTCGCCGGTCGGCGGCCTCGAAGGCGCGCAGGCTGGTATCACCGGCGAGGCGCTCATTTTCTTGTTCTTGTTTTTTGCCTTATCACGTCTGACTTTTTCAACGGACACAGCAACAACGGGGTACTCGCGGTTAGACAAAGATCCGGAATTTCGCATTGGCCTAATGATTGTCTTCGCCGTGGCGGTTTTACTGTTTTTCAGGGTCTTGGCTGGGGTCAGTGAAATCGGCGGAACGATGCAGCCATTAGAGGCGGTGAACGTTTTCTGGGGCATGTTGTTCACGGGTCTATCTTTCTTGACAACGGCCGGGTTCGAAAGCGCCAACTGGAACGATGCGCAACAATTGTCGGGACTGGGCACGCCAGGATTGATCTTGATGGGGTTGGCTTTGATCGGTGGTGGCGTTGCGACAACGGCGGGCGGGGTAAAACTGCTGCGCGTATTTGCACTGTATCTAAATGGCGCGCGCGAGATTGATCGTCTTATATACCCTTCGTCCGTCAGTGGTGTGGGTGGCGGTAACCGGCGAATTCAAAGCGACGGAGCATTTATTGCTTGGATTTTCTTGATGATGTTCGCGCTGACGGCGGCGCTGTTTAATCTGTTGCTGGCGATGATGGGGGCCGGGTTCGAACAGGCCATGGTTCTGACCGTGGCGGCGCTCAGCACGACGGGTCCAGTGATCGAATTGGCAACAGATATCCCGATCCGGATCGTTGACCTTTCCAATGGGGCCAAGCTTACGATGTGCGCGGCAATGGTTATCGGGCGGCTGGAAACTCTGGCGATTATTGCGCTGATCACGCCAACCCTCTGGCGAGACTAGGCTTTGCCATATGCACATTGGCTAATTTTTGATCTGGAAACTCGATTGATCCCGCTCCATACTCGGCCAGAGGGAGCGCGTTGGTCCGCAGCGCGTAGCAAGAACAATGGCGAGATTATAAAAATATGGCTTCGGACAGACAGAATCTGCAGGACGCGTTCCTAAATAATGTACGGAAAGCAAAAGTCCCGGTCACAATTTTCCTGATCAACGGTGTGAAATTGCAGGGTGTGATCACCTGGTTCGACAATTTCTGCGTGTTGCTGCGTCGCGACGGACAGTCGCAGTTGGTCTACAAACACGCGATTTCAACCATCATGCCGTCACAGCCGATCAGCCTTTATGAGGGCGAAGACGCCTCTTGATGGAACATGACAGGACGCGCACCCGAGCCTGGGTGCTGCATCCGGAAATCAAATCAGATGAACAGCGCCGTGTCCCTGAACCAGCGCTGGAAGAGGCGGTTGCTCTGGCGGCCGCATTGCCCGACTTAGATGTGATCGGGTCCGAAATTGTGCGCCTGCAACGCGCTCAGCCGGGGTTGTTGTTCGGTAGCGGTAAAATCGAAGAGCTGGCCGAACGGCTGCACGATGAAGAGATTGAGTTGGTTCTGATTGATGGGCCGGTGACACCCGTCCAGCAGCGTAACCTTGAGAAGGCTTGGAAGGTCAAAATCCTCGACCGGACGGGCTTGATCCTTGAGATTTTCAGTGATCGTGCGCGAACCCGAGAAGGGGTATTGCAGGTCGAAATGGCCGCTCTTAGCTATCAGCGAACGCGACTGGTGCGGGCTTGGACGCACCTTGAACGCCAGCGGGGCGGACTGGGATTCGTTGGCGGTCCGGGTGAAACGCAGATCGAGGCCGACCGTCGTGCCATTGACGAACAATTGGTGCGTTTGCGTCGGCAACTGCAAAAGGTCGTAAAAACGCGCACGCTGCATCGTGCAGCACGGGCCAAAGTACCTTATCCGATTATGGCGTTAGTAGGTTACACCAACGCAGGAAAGTCCACGCTGTTTAACCGGCTGACTGGGGCCAAGGTGATGGCCAAGGACATGCTGTTTGCCACGCTGGACCCGACCATGCGGCGGGTAGAATTGCCCGACGGCCCCGAGGTTATCCTTTCGGACACGGTTGGATTTATCTCGAACCTTCCGACCGAGTTGGTGGCTGCGTTCCGTGCAACGCTTGAGGAAGTTCTGGGTGCCGATATCGTTGTCCATGTCCGTGACATCAGCCATGAAGAAACAGATGCCCAAGCGCAGGATGTTGAGACGATCCTGACTTCATTGGGTGTCGATGACGAACGTCCGCGGCTGGAGGTTTGGAATAAGATCGACCTTCTGAACAGTGACGAACGTGAAGCCGCTTTTAAACGTGCCGACCGAGACCCTTCGATCTTCGCTATCTCTGCAGTGACGGGTGAGGGCGTTGAACCGCTGTTGGCCGAGATCGCAACCAAACTGCAGGGGGTACGACACGAAGAAGTCCTCTCATTGGGGTTCGCCGATGGCAACAAGCGTGCATGGTTGTTTCGCCAGGATGTGGTTAGGTCCGAGAGTCAGACGGACGATGGTTTCGAAATCACAGTTTTGTGGACGGACAAACAGGCTGCGCAGTTTGCTGCGCTTTGAGCTATCGAAAGGTGCAGCATGGCATCAGAGGGAAAAGTATATCTGCGCGGCTACATTATGGTGCCTGTCGACCGGCTGAAAGAAGTTCGGGCCGCGCTGCCAGAGCACATTTCGCTGACACGGGCTGAGCCGGGCTGCCTATCATTCGAAGTTCTGGAGGATGAAACTGTCTCTGGACGTTTTAACGTTAGTGAAGTGTTCGAGAACCAAGCTGCCTTCGATGCACATCAGTTACGCACAAAAGCTTCTGTCTGGTTTGAAGTAACGCAGGGTATCCCACGAAAGTACACGACTACGTCTGACTAGCCGGATTGAGGAGTGCAGTCACGCACCGTCAATCTGACGCTGCATGTCTTCGGCGTCGAACCAGCCCGATGAAGACAGAACTTTATGGTTTTCATTCAAATCCCATTCCTCCCACCCACGGGTCAGAACATGGTTGCCGGTCTTGGCGTGATGGCCTTCGAAGGTCCAGACAAAGATTGCGTGGTGCCCGGCCCATCGCATCATGTCACAGCGCAGCTCAAGATCTGGAAAATCGGATTGAAATCCACGCGCCATCTCGGCGATTGCGGCACGGCCCACTAAGGGCTCGGACCGGTTCATTGTCATTTGGCAATCAGGGGCAAAGAATTCGGCCACCGCGTTTGGATCGCCTGAACTCCAAGCGATGGCGTAGTCGCGTGCAAGGTTATTCAGCCTATCCCGTATACTCGCCATTTGTGCCCCCGGTCGCAAATAGTCACCGGTGGATCGTAGGCGAAAAGGCCTGTCCGCGTCCACGACCGGTGAAAAAAGGGGCAAGGTCTTGCCGAAGCGCGATATTCAGCGCGGGATAAGGTTAGTAATACCGACGGCGGCAGCCCGCGCCAAATCCAGATCCAGCGACATCGGAATGTACTCTCCACGCCGCCATAGCTGAGCCTGATCATCATAGTAGCGTGACAGGAAATGACCCGACTGACCGGTGGCTGTGATGAAGACCGAGCTATCGGGGTCGGCAAAGTCATATACGCCGCGATAGCCAGCGCCGTGGACATTTTGGAATGGGTCTTTACCTTCGCCCGATGTGCGTCCGCGCAGCAGCGTGTTATCACCACCGCTTGTAGACTGGCGAATATTGACGAAAAACCGCAACACGGGGACAGAGCCCAGTACCGGGTGGTCATGTGTGGCTTGGTGTGCGTCACCCCAACGCAGCGATTCAAGCGCGGTGCCGTAGTTTTCTGAAATCCAGATCAGCGCGTCGTCAAGCGCCAGACGTGCCATATCAGTGCAGGTCTCGACTGGCGCGCTCTGACGCACGTCGCACCAAACAGAAGCGCCGTTCACGTCACGATAAACACGTTCTATGAAAAGCGGCTCGACATGTTTGTATTCGGCAGCCAGCGGACCCAATTCGTCCGAAATCAACCGAATCTGAAGCGCCCGAAGCCAGGCAGCATAAATCAAAGGCTCAGGCAGGTGCTCGTTCATCTCGCCATTCCACTCAGCCAGCAGGGACAACGCGATCTGGCGCTGGCGTTCGGGTGTTCCCTCTGGGGCAGAAGCTCCGGTAAACCAAAGGTCTGCACCTATCAGCGGCAGCAACGAACGGGCTGTAAAGCTGACGGTATCCAGTTGAGCCTCGATAAAGCTGTCGCGTGTGTGTACTTCACGTGATTGCATCAGGCGTTCCCAGCGATGAACACGCTGGGTGTCGCCCCATTCATACGAGACATGTTCGGGAAAAGGGCGGTTGATGATCTTGTTGTTTGTATTGCCCAAAATGCCCCCTGCAGGTGCAATGAATTCAGGGTTGTCTCCATAGGGCAGGCGGCCCTGCCATAGGTTTTCAGCCAGCCAACCGGGCGTCGGTATGCGCCCCCGGCTTTGGTTGCGCAGATCACGTTTGGGCATGGCGCCGATCAGCTTCATACCGATCGTGTCCTTGTCGACCAAAGACAGATTTTGCGAGGGCGAGATGAACAATTCAGCCCCTTCTATGGCTTCCCGAACATTGTCAGCGTTCATCAATGCCATTGAGGCGGTCATCGAAGTATCGCGTGGACTGAGTGCCGTCCAGGACAACGAAGCAACATGGCCCGGGGGCGTAATCGTTTCCAGATCATAGTGAGTGCCGGGCAGTACAGGGCCGTTTTCTGTCCAGCGCAGAGTTAACGTAATCGGGGCCTCGTCTTTGATTTCGATGATCGATGGACGCGTGCGGAACTTTTTGAACCCGTCTGGGGTCAGGTATTCCTCAGAATTATCGGGATTCAGCTGTTCGATATGAACGTCCTGATCGTCAAGGTAAGACGATGTGAGCCCCCAGCCCAAACGGTCACTGCGCCCTGTCATGACAGCGGGTATACCGGGGATGGTTGCGCCGATTACGCCGCCTTTGGCGAGCTCCAGTCGGGCCAAGTACCAGACGCCGGGCGCCGTGAAACCCAGATGCGGGTCGTTGGCCAATAGCGTGCCACCGCTGGCCGAACGTGAGGGTGCTGCGGTCCATGCGTTCGAAGCGCCAGCCAACCCTCTTTTTGGAAAGGGTGACAGTGGTGTTTCGGGCATCGGAGTCCCGCGAGCATAGCGGGGAACCGTTGGGAACAGCGCGGCATATTCAGGCAAGGCGGCAATACCAGCGCCTGGAACGTCAGGCAGAATATCGGCGAGACGCACGGGATCGTTCAGCATCAGCGATGTACGTGCACGCAGTACCTCGTCCTGAAGATGACCTGACAATTGTAGGCCCATCAGCTTGATCACTGCGATACTGTCACCGGGCTGCCACGGCGAAACTGGTGCATTGAACAGAAACATCTCAGGCGCGCCACGGCCTAGGGCTGCTTCGTTGATTTCATCCAATCGCGCATTCACACCTGCGGCATAGGCCCGGAGCGCCGCTTTGGTATAGTCGTCTTGCACCTCGACCGAGCGATGCGCCAACCCATACAGGTCCAGTCGGCGAAGAAGTTTGTCGACGTGAACCGTGCGTGCGCCAAACACTTCTGATAGACGCCCTTGGGCTGTGCGGCGCATTACTGTCATCTGCCACAGCCGGTCCTGAGCATGGGCGTAACCCAACCCAAAGAACACATCTGGATCATTTTCAGCCAGAATGTGAGGGACATTGGCGGTGTCACGGATAATCTCAACCGGTGCGGATAAGCCTTTGACTTCGACGGTTTGATCGTAGTCCGGAAGCGACTGGCTGGCCAAGAAATACACAAGTGCTATGGCGGCCAAACCAAGCAGGATCAGACCTGTGGTAATGCGCACGAGCCAGCGAAATACAAATGCCATCGGCGGCCTACTACCCTAATCTTGTTCCGGTTGCGGCAAGACTAGTGGATGGTCGTGCTGACCGAAAGAGGAACAGCCCGGGAAAATTTTTATTTACGGCTTAAGAAATAAGAAAACCCGCCACAGATGAGGCTTGTGGCGGGGTTCAATTGAGGGGGACGTGGTAGTCCAAAGTTAAGGAATAATCCGTGTATATTTTGTGCCTTCAACAGTAGCGCCGAATTTTAGACCGGCTTGTCCAAATACCACGGCCAGCACAGGCGATCGCAGCGTTGTTGTGTCAGTGGACAAAGAATTTCCAGTCGCATCAACCACGTAGCCAATATCAGCACCAGCGGTCCAGCCGCTGGAACGGCGGAAGTCGTTCAGCGCATCTTCGGTCATGAAGAACAGCACATGCGCATATTGCTGGGCGCCGATTTGCAGGCCAGCGGTACCCGAAATCGCGGAATAGTAGTCAACCGTTGCGCCCTGAATGCGCAACGCGCCTTGGCCATAGGCGCCGCCAAAGAAGATTAACCCTGCGTCGGTAATCAAGGGCATAACCAACATGCCGTTGGCTTTGTTCGCGATCTCAACCGTGTTGGGATACTTCGTGTACATCTCGTTTAGCGTGGCATCGACGCGGGCGTCGATCTTGGCAGCGTTGGAACTGCCGACGCCATTGCCGCATGCTGCGGTGACCGTCAATCCGGCCATGCCAAAGGCAAAGCCGCGACGGCTTAGTCGGGGTGCATTGGAACTGCTCATATTTTTTCTCTGTATTACTGCCTGAATTGTCGGGTGCTCCCGATCTTATGTGCAAGAATACGCCGATTGCTTGCGCGTGTCACGGGAAAGCTGAGCGACCACGCGTTTCTATCGGCGAAAAATCGCGTAAATTTCAGGTTTTAGCCCTGTAGCAGGCGAGCAACTTCTGGGGCGAAGTAGGTCAGGATGCCATCACAGCCCGCGCGCTTGAAGGCCAGCAGGCTTTCCAGCATCACCTTTTCACCGTCAACCCAACCATTTTGCGCTGCTGCCTGGATCATCGCGTATTCGCCTGACACTTGGTATGCATAGGTAGGCGCGCCGAAGGCGTCTTTCACGCGCCGGCAGATATCCAAATAGGGCATGCCGGGCTTGATCATCACCATGTCCGCGCCCTCGGTCAGATCGCGTTCGATCAGACGCAGAGCCTCGTTCGAGTTGGCCGGATCCATCTGGTAAGTTTTCTTGTCTCCGGTCAACGCACCGGATGCGCCGACGGCATCGCGAAACGGCCCGTAAAAAGCACTCGCATATTTTGCAGCGTAGCTAAGGATCATCACGTTTTGATGCCCCGCCTTTTCCAGCGCCCGACGCATTTCGCCGATCCGGCCATCCATCATATCTGAGGGTCCGATTATGTCAGCTCCGGCCTCGGCTTGGGCCAGGGTCATCTTAACCAACGCCTCGACGGTCTGATCGTTCACAATCTCGCCGTCGACAACATAGCCATCGTGACCATTGATATTGTAGGGGTCCAGCGCTACGTCTGTCATAACAGCGATGTTTGGGGCCGCTGCTTTGATCGCGCGAATGGCGCGGTTCGATAAATTGTCTGGATTCCAAGCTTCCGCGCAATCCTCAGTTTTCAGGCTGGGATCGGTGTAGGGAAAGATGCAAATTGCTGGGATGCCCAATTCCTGCGCCTCAATCGCGGCCTTTGCGGTCAGGTCGACTGATCGGCGCACTACGCCTGGCATAGAAGGCACGGGTTCCTCGATACCTTCGCCATCGCGCACAAAAACCGGCCAGATCAGGTCATCTGTGGTCAGTGTGTTTTCCCGAACAAGTCCTCGAACGGCTCGCGATTGCCGGGCCCTGCGAAAACGGGTCAGGGGATAGGGGGCGATGGTAGGTTTCATCTCGCACTCTCCTTGAATATTCCCGCATTGGGTGGCATGAATTCCACAAGGTCTCAAGGGTAACGATAAACGCGCTGCGCAAACAAAGCCCCTAAGGACAGTGAACAAGGGGCTGACGCTTGGACTTATACTCTACGCTATTCGAAATCATCGACATGCGCAGCTTTTCCAATTTGTGGTATTGGATTGGTTTGGCCGTGTTGTGGTCATCGGCCAGCCACTGGGCGATGGGTGTGCCTTTTGACCTTTTGGTGCGCGCGCGTCGTGTGGGCGGGCAGGCAGAGCGCGATCTGTTGGATATCGTTCGGATAAACAGTAACCGCATACTCTATATCGTCGACGTTTCTGGGCAGATCATTCTGGGTTTGGCGTGTTTTTTCTTCGCTGGTCTGGCGATGCTTGGTTTTTACTATGGTCTCGAATTTGCGCAGGCCGTTTTCCTGCTGCTGTTTCCATTGTGTCCAGTGATGCTGATAAACATATCATCTGCCCGTAAGCTAAAGCGCAGCGATGGAACAATTGAAGTCGTCGGTAAGACGCTGACGCGATGCAGGATTTATACTCAGATCATCGGAATGATCTCGATCCTGATCACATCGCTTTGGGGCATGTATCAGAACTTCTCTATCGGAGTTCTTGGGTAGGAAATTCGGAAAGGTACGAAAAGATGACGGCTCCGAACCACGTATCAGTTGGCGGCGCCCCCGAAGGGTTTGACGCGCAGCTTGTCTTGAACGAGATCGCTCGGTCCGGCGGGCCGGTCTGCCATGTCGCGCGCGATGACAAGCGGATGGAAGCGATGCGTGCGGCGCTTGCCTTTTTTGCGCCTGATATGCCGGTCTTTGTCTTTCCAGGGTGGGATTGCCTGCCCTATGACCGAGTCTCGCCCAATGCCGATATTGCAGCGGCACGAGTGGCAACGTTGGCTGCACTTGTGCATCAGATGCCCGACCGGTTCGTCCTGCTGACCACGCTGAATGCTGCGACCCAACGGGTGCCCGCACGGGATGTGCTGCGCGAAGCCGCTTTCACGGCGCGCGTGGATCATCGTGTTGACGAAACGGCGCTGAGGAATTTTTTGGTGCGCATGGGCTTCACGCAAAGCCCCACGGTGATGGAGCCCGGAGATTACGCCATTCGGGGTGGCATTATAGACATCTTTCCGCCCGGCGAATCCGACCCGGTCCGATTGGATTTGTTCGGCGATGTGCTTGATGGTGCTCGTCGTTTTGATCCAGTGTCGCAACGCACCACTGAAAAGTTGGACGTCGTGGAACTTGCTCCAGTATCCGAGGTCATTCTGGATGATGCAGCCATAACGCGGTTTCGTCAGAACTACCGCATAGAATTTGGTGCAGCGGGCACAGATGACCCGCTTTATGAAGCAGTGAGTGCAGGTCGCAAGCATCAGGGTATCGAACACTGGCTGCCGTTTTTCCACGAAAAGCTGGAAACTTTGTTCGATTATTTGCCGGGGGCGACGATCTCTTTGGACGATCAGGTGACGCCTGCGCGGCTTGCCCGGTGGGAGTCGATTGAAGACCAGTATGAAACTCGTCGATTGGCCTTGGAAAATCGGTCTCGAATGGACACGGTTTATAAGCCGACACCACCCGGTTTGTTGTACCTGGACGATGCCGCTTGGGAGCAAGCGGTAGGTGCCCGAAGGGTCATGCAGTTTACCCCTTTGCCGCAGGCCAGCGGCCCCGGAGTGATCGACGCAGGCGGTCGCATTGGGCGCAACTTTGCCCCAGAACGCCAGCAAGAAAGTGTCAGCCTGTTTGGCGCGCTGGCGGCTCATATCACCGACAAGCTGAACAAAGGACCTGTTCTAATCGCATCTTACTCTGAAGGCGCGCGTGAGCGTCTGACCGGGTTGATTGAGGATGAAGGTCTGGCTGAGGCGGTTCCTGTCGCCAACGGCACCCGCATTGGGAAGCGCGGTTTGCATCTGGCCGTGTGGGCGCTGGAAAATGGGTTCGAAACGCCCGAATTGACGGTCATTGCCGAACAGGACGTGCTGGGCGACCGCCTGATCCGGCAACCCAAGAAGCGTCGCAAAGCCGAGAATTTCCTGACAGAAACTCAATCTCTTACTCCGGGCGATCTGGTCGTCCACGTAGATCACGGCATTGGCCGCTATCTGGGAATGGAAGTGGTGACAGCCGCCGGTGCGGCCCATGAATGTTTGCTGTTGGAATACGCTGAAAAGGCCAAGCTGTATCTACCTGTCGAAAATATCGAACTGCTGTCGAAATACGGTCATGACGAAGGTTTGTTGGACCGTCTGGGCGGGGGTGCTTGGCAGGCGAAGAAGGCCAAGCTGAAAGAGCGCATCCGCGAGATGGCGGACAAACTGATCCGCATCGCAGCCGAACGAGCTTTGCGCAAGGCCCCGGTCATGGAACCGCCGCCGCACGCGTGGGAGGAATTCTGCGCCCGGTTCCCGTATCAAGAAACCGACGATCAATTGCGTGCCATTTCCGAGGTTATGGAGGACATGCACTCTGGTGCGCCGATGGACCGGTTGATCTGCGGTGATGTTGGTTTTGGAAAGACCGAGGTTGCAATGCGCGCGGCGTTTGTTGCGGCCATGTCGGGGGTGCAGGTTGCAGTTGTTGCGCCAACAACCTTGCTGGCGCGCCAACACGCGGCATCGTTCAAGGAACGCTTTCGGGGTTTCCCTTTGGAGGTGCGGCAGCTTTCGCGATTTGTTTCCGGGAAAGAAGCACAGCAGACCCGCGACGGTCTGGCGCGCGGGACAGTGGATATCGTGATCGGCACCCATGCGCTTTTGGCTAAGGGAATTCGGTTTAACAATCTGGGCCTGCTCATCATTGACGAGGAGCAGCACTTTGGCGTTAGGCACAAAGAACGTTTGAAACAACTGCGTTCAGACATTCACGTTCTTACCCTGACCGCAACACCGATCCCTCGGACGCTGCAACTGTCACTGACCGGAGTGCGCGACCTGTCGATCATTGGTACACCGCCCATCGACCGTTTGGCCATACGTACCTATGTCAGTGAATTTGATGCAGTTACCGTCCGCGAGGCGCTGCTACGCGAACATTACCGCGGTGGGCAAAGCTTCTATGTGGTTCCGCGTATCTCGGACCTGCCTGAGATTGAAGAGTTCCTGAAACAGCAGCTGCCTGAACTGACCTATATGGTCGCACATGGGCAAATGGCTGCAGGTGAACTCGATGACCGGATGAATGCCTTTTACGACGGCAAGTATGACGTATTACTGGCGACCACGATTGTAGAAAGCGGGCTGGATATTCCCACGGCGAACACGATGGTTGTGCATCGGGCGGATATGTTCGGCCTCGCGCAATTGTATCAAATTCGCGGGCGGGTAGGGCGTTCAAAAACCCGCGCCTACGCCTATTTGACCACGAAACCACGTCAGAAACTTACAGCGACGGCCGAGAAACGCCTACGTGTGTTGGGCTCGCTGGATACGTTGGGTGCCGGGTTCACGCTGGCCTCTCAAGACCTGGATATTCGCGGTGCTGGTAACTTGTTGGGTGAAGAACAGTCTGGCCAGATGCGCGACGTGGGATACGAACTCTATCAGTCGATGCTGGAAGAGGCGATAGCCAAGATTAAAGCCGGTGAGATGGAAGGGCTGTCTGATGCTGACGACCAATGGGCGCCCCAGATCAATTTGGGTGTCCCGGTTCTGATCCCCGAAGATTATGTGCCCGATTTGGATGTGCGACTTGGATTGTATCGTCGTTTGTCCTCACTCTCGACGAAAGTTGAACTCGAGGGTTTTGCCGCCGAATTGATTGACCGTTTCGGAAAACTGCCGAAAGAGGTGAATACCCTGATGCTGGTCGTGCGCATTAAGGCGATGTGCAAGCGGGCAGGGATTGCCAAGCTTGACGGAGGGCCAAAAGGCGCAACTATTCAATTCCACAATGACAAATTCGCTTCGCCCCAAGGGCTGGTTGAATTCATCCAAAATCAGCGCGGAATGGCTAAGGTCAAAGACAACAAGATCGTTGTGCGACGCGACTGGAAGAAGGACAGCGACAAAATCAAAGGCGCCTTCGCGATTGCTCGTGATCTTGCAGAAAAGGTTGTGGCCGAAAAGAAAAAGGCCAAGGCCTAGTCTCCGCTGACAAAGGTACAGAGCTGCCAATCGCCCGCGTCCGATTTTACTAGCGCGGCGCGGTTGCCTGTCATTGGCCAGAGGAAGTCTCGGTGCATATAGCCCTGCATTCCATCGGTCAGCAGCACACGCTGATACTCAGCCGTGTCCTGATACATGCGGATGATCACGACTTCGTGGCTGATCAACCCCAGGATCGGTGCGCCATGAAACGGTAGCTGGCGTAGTGTTACGTCCTGACCCGTCACAAAGTAAGCCAGGCTTGGGTCAAGTGAAGCAGGCAGAGTAATCTGCCACTGATGCGGCATCCAGAACTCGCCTTCTTGGTCGAAATAGCCGGGCTGGGATAACGTGTTCTCAAGATCAGCCCAGTATTGGGCCCGCATTGCATCCGCATCTTCACGATATTCTTCTGACAGCGTTTCGGGATCGAGGATCAGCTTCTCTTTTAACTCTTCTGGGCCTCCATCTCCGTCGTGGCTCAGGTAAATGTCCGGGCATGCTGATGCGATTACGGCTTCGACGTCTCGTGCGATCACTTGGTCCAGCAAAGCATCGCGAAAGGCTGCCAGCGAGGGGTCGCGATCAGCCTGATCAATGGGTGGAAATGACTGACGGTCGGCAAAAGCGGGACCACAGATCAATGCGGCCAGTAAAAGAACGTATTTCATTCGGCGACCTTCATCGCGGCTTGAGCGCAAAAACAAGACGCGCCGACAACACGGTCAGCGCGGGCCAGCGCAAGATCAAGGCGCAGTTTTATTTGTGTTATTTCAGTGCTTTCTCCGCGCATCTTCAAGCAATCGTGCAAGCCTTTCAAGCTCCAAACGTTATCCGGATGGATTGAGGCGCGGCTGAGTGTGCCGCCCAGGCCAAGGTCTTCGCGATAAACGGCCTCGGCCTCGGCAATATGGCCTTGTTCGAACAGCAACGCCCCTAACGCGTGGCGGGTGGGCTGCATCCATCCCCATGGTTCGTCGTAGGGTAGCGTATCGTCCAACTCGACCGAACGGCGAAGATGCGCGTAGGCTATGTCATAGTTGCCTTTGCGGTATTCGATTTCACCGCGTAGCATTTCACGTGCAATTTCAAGCAGATCGACGACGCGGTTATTGTGCAACAAGCGGGTTTCAGGAACGCAGGCTTTTGCTGAGAGGAACAATTGTTCTTCGGCTTCAGCCTTGGCCACTTCTGCGGTGGCAGCATAAGCGATAGCCCGAGCGTAGTGGATGGTCGCTGTCAGCGTGCGAAATAGGTCGGGATCTTTAGGAAGTTCTAACGCTTTGGCCTCTTCCCACTGTCCAAAGCGGATCAGGATATGCGGCCCCATCGACATGTAGCTTTCGAAGTAATCCGCCATAGGCGGGCTTTCGATACGTAGCATCTCTTCTGGTGTGGTGTCCCACAGGCCCTGATTTGCACGCAGGGCCGGTTCCATCTGGCCAAGGAACAGTGCACCGTAGATTGCAAAGTGATAGTTGTGCTGACGATATCCCGTGTAGATGTTGAATGCGCCTTCACGCTCGTAATACTTCAGATCAGCTTCGATAGCCTTTTCGTTCCAGTGGACAACGTTCTGATAGTGACCGCACAGAACGTCGATGTGGGTTGGCATATGAACAAGATGACCCGCGTCAGGCACCAGCGTACGTAGAACATCCCCGGCCTTGAGAGCCTTTTCCGGTGTTGGGGACATCTCCATCAGATGAACATAGAGGTGCAATAAGCCCGGATGGGACATGGCCGCAGGGTCGTTAGACATCGCGTCCTCTAACACCTGTTGCGCTTCTAGCGTGGCGGCCCCCTCGGCGGGTTGTCCGGTCTTGAGGTCCCACATTTTCCAGGGCGTAAGGTTTAGCAGCGCCTCGACATAAATTGTGCGCAGGTCCAGCTGATCAGAGTGCTGAGTAAATGCAGCGCGCATTGCGTCGGCGAAATTTTGATCCCATCCGTTCATGTTTGGGATCGGATCACGCTGCGGGTATCGCGCTGGCAGGGCGCGGATCAGCGCCTGTTCGACTGGTTTGCAGTTCTCTGCCAAGGCTAATGCCTGTTGCGTCGCATCATAGGCTTGTGCCAACGCTTTTTGCTGGCCACGATCATCCCGCAAATCCCACGGTAGGTTGTAATTTGGACCAGCGGCATAGGCGATGCCCCAATAAGCCATAGCGCATTCAGGGTCATACTCGGCGGCACGCTGGAAACAAACCACAGCCTCGTCGTGGTTATATCCATAGGTCCAAACCAACCCTCGGTCGAACCAAAGCTGCGCCTCGGGCACTGACGTGCTGACCGGACAAGAATGCGTGCCCAGATCGTAATAACCGCTCATTGATATCTCCCCTCGGATCAAGTCGAGGTTAGCGGGATTCGGGCAGGCTGCACAGATCAGGCTGGCAGTCTGTTTTCAATCCGGCCCATATGGAGCATCAACCCAAAACCGATCACACTCATGACCAAGATGCCGGTGGTCAAGGGTATTATTGTTCCGTCGAATAGCAATCCTATTGGCGCGGCTATTGCTGCGGCCAGAACGGTTGAAAACGCCCCGATTACCGATGCTGCCATACCTGCGACGTGGCCCATCGGTTCCATAGCGATGGCGTTCAGATTGCCCATGGTCATGCCCGCCATGAAGAAGATCGAGGTCTGCCAAAAAACGAAAACTGCAAAGGAAAGATTGGCAGACAGAGGTATCAAGTTCAGCGCAAATACAAGCGCGGTGATAACGATCTGTGCACCCAAGGCCCATGTCACCAAGCGTCTCATCCCAACGCGAATGACGAGAGCTGCGTTCAACAGGCTAGCTGACCCTGCAACTAGTGCCACAAATCCGAACCAGAACGGGAAGCTGTCAGCGCTGTTGTGGATTACATCATAGACTGGCTGCACCATGGTCAAAGTGGTGAACAGCATGCCCAGACAAAGGGTCTGTACGAAGATGGATACGCGTACAGTTGGATGGCTAAACATCTCTCGTGCGGCTGAAACCATGAGAGGTAAGCGCAGCGGTCTTCTGTTCTGGGGCTGCAGCGGTTCAGGCAAGCGCAAGCCCATCCAGATCATAGTAATCACTGAGAAAAGTATGAATGAGACGAAGATGCCGCGCCAACCCGCGATTGCGATCATACCAGCGCCCAGCATCGGTGCCACGGCCGGTACCAGCGTGAAGATCATCATGGCGATGGATACAATCCGCGCCATCTCTCGGCCAGAATACAGATCGCGTATGATGGCCATGGCAACCACACGCGGTGCAGCACACCCAATGCCCTGTACAACCCGTGCGATCAACAACAGCTCAAGTGACGAACTGGCCCAAGCCACCGCCGCAGCGCCGATGTAAAGTGCCGAGCCAAAGTAGATGACCGGCTTGCGCCCGAACGCATCCGAGATGGGGCCAACAAAAAAAGTTCCAATGCCCATTCCAAGCACGAAAGACGTCAGGATAAGCTGTGCTTTGTTTACGTCACTTGGGCTAAGCTGCGCGCCGATCTCGGGCAGAGCGGGCAACATCGAGTCGATCGAAAATGCGATCGTCGCGAACATCATTGCGATGAGCGCGATAAACTCCTTCTGTGACATACGATTTGCCATTGTGCGACTCCTGACGTGATCGCGCTATCACGACATGCCAAACGACGCTAGGGATCAAATTGCACAATGCTTTGTGCTAATTTGCAGAGGAAGCCTCAAGCTGAGACATAATTTCACCGATCACTTTTTCCCACATTTCAGGAGGTTGCGCGCCGGGAACTGCATGCTGGTTGGCTACAATGAATGTCGGAACCGAGTTTACGCCCATCTGACGTGAATGCGTATCGCGTGCGCTGATATCTTCACGGTCCGCGTCAGAGCTGAGCAGCTTCAGCACGACGGCGGCGTCCATACCGACACTGTCGGCAATGTCGGCCAGAACCTCGTGGTCACCAATATCCCGACCCTGCACGAAATAGGCGTCAAACAAAGCGTCAACTACGGCGTTCTGCTTGCCCTCGATCCCGGCCCAATGGATCAGGCGATGGGCGTCAAGAGTGTTAGGTGTCCGCTTGATTCCTTCGAAGTCGATGTTCAGCCCTGCATTTTCGGCGTGTTCCGCGATGGGCGAATACGCGCGAACGGCTCCTTCCTTGCCACCAAATTTGCGTTCCAGGTACTCGCGCCGGTCCATGCCTTCGTCGGGCATGTCTGGGTTCAGTTGGAACGGATGCCATTCGATAACAAAGGGATGATCGGGGATGGCTGCCAAAGCCTTATCCAAATGGGTCTTGCCAATATAGCACCACGGGCAGATCGGATCAGACATGATATCGAGTTTGACGTTCTGGGTCATGGTGTTATCGCCTTGAAATAGGCCGGCAACGCTCGGCGCAAAAGTTTACCGTTGCCGCCGGTCGGGAGCTCGGGCAGGTGAATGAACGCGCGGGGCTGTTTATATCGCGCAAGATTTGCCTCCACATAGGTGCGCAGGTCGGCATCGTCCAGCTTTTCCGGGCCAGTATAAAAGGCAGCTATCACGAACGTGTCCTGTTTAACTTCGACCGCAGCGGCACCGACCTGCGTGATCCCGGGGTATTTGGACAACGCGGCCTCGACTTCGACCGGTGAAACGCGATAGCCGCCCGCGTTCATCATGTCGTCGTCACGGCCTAAATAAGTGATTTGGCCATCAACAGCCATCGCCCCCTGATCACCAGTCAGGAACCAGTCACCTTGCATGCGCGCTTCTGCTTCATCAGGCGCATTCAGGTAAGTCAGCATCAGGCCGGGATCGGATCGGTGGATGGCGATGGTACCTTCCTGTCCTTGCGGAACCGGTCCGTCTGGCCCAAGGATTGCCACGCGCCGCCCTGGTTGGGGCTGACCCAGGGCTTCGCCACGCGCAGGGTGGATGGGGCTGGACGATATGAAGGTCGAGCATTCGGACATACCATAAGCCTCGTATAGCTCCGTTCCGGTCGCTTCGGCCCATTTCGTGTGCAAATGGCGGGATAATTTCTCCCCCGCGCACAGGCCGTGGCGGAGGTTTGGCAGATGCAGGGTTTGCGACGTCTTCAATATCTTGCGGAACACTCCGGGCGCTGCTGCAAAGATCGTTGCACTGTTGCGCTGTAACAGCTCTGGCAGCGCGTCCGGGTCGGTTCCTGCCTCTGGGATGAGGGCGGTGGAGCCGATAGTCCAAGGGTCCATTAACCCAGTGCCCAGCGTGTAGGTCCAATTGAAGGCCCCGGCGTGGCACAAACGGTCCGATTTCTTCAGCCCGTACCAGCCGTCGACCATCATCTTGCGCGCCCAGATGGCACGGTGGGCATGTGCCACGGCACGCGGTTTGCCGGACGTGCCGGATGTGTAGACGATATAGGCCAGCCGATCCGGATCGCCGAATTGGAACTCGGCTGGGGGTAAGTCGCGCATCTGGATTAGGCTGCCCAGTGTGATCTGCGCCGGATGCGCTGCACAGGCTACCGTCGGATCCTTTATAACGGCAGAGGGTTTCAATTCCGCGATTATGCGTTCGGTTTCGGGTTCTGTCAGTTGATACGACGTGGGCACCGGTACGATTCCGACGGCAATTGCGGCGAGATAAGCAATAGGGAAGTCTACGGTATTCCCCAGCCTCATCAATGCGATGTCACCTGACTTCAGGCCGGCGTTCAACAATCCAGTGGCAGTACCCAAGATCGCTGATTTGAGTGCGTTGTAAGACCAGTCTTCGGTCTCATCGCCGCGCAGGACCGACAATGCGATCTTGTCCGGATGGTCGTCGACGCATCGCAACACATGGGCTGCCAGATTGAACGGTGCGGGACACGTCGGCGGTGGCCCCTGATCGAAAACAGAAAGCATGACAACTGGCTACAGTGGCGCTTGGCGCGTTGCAAGCGGGGCAGGCTGGGCCTATAGAGTGGCGCATGAGCACCAATGAACAGCCATCTCTAATCCGCATCGCTCGGGACTCGGGCGATCACACCGAGCTTGAACCGCTGGACCTCGGCGCACGTGTGCGTCAATTGCGCAAGGCGCGGAACTGGACGCTGGAACAGGCGGCTACGCAAGCCGGATTGGCAAGATCGACCCTCAGCAAGATCGAAAACGGGCAAATGTCGCCCACGTATGATGCGCTGAAAAAGTTGGCGATCGGGTTGGAAATTTCAGTGCCGCAGCTTTTTACCCCGCCGCAGCGCGATCAGGTGATTGGCCGTATGGCTGTCACCAGGATGGGCGAAGGCGCAGCGCATCCAACAGTGACTTACGAACATGAGCTGTTAGCAGAGAACCTGACAAAAAAGCAGATGCTGCCTTACCGTGCTCGCGTGCGAGCCCGCTCAATGGAAGAGTTCGACGGCTGGGTGCGCCACGACGGCGAGGAATTCCTGTATGTGCTGACTGGCGTTGTGAAACTGTATACCGAGTTCTACGAACCCGTCGAAATGCGCCGCGGCGACAGCGCCTATTACGACGGTAGTATGGGGCACAATGTTATCTCTGTAAGTGACGAGGACGCGACGATACTTTGGGTCACTTCACTTACTTAAAGATCGGCTGAACTCGCGATTCAGACCTTCGGTAAATAAGAAATCCTCAAGCTCTTCGTGCGCTTCGTTCACGGTCAGATGGTGGCGTTCGGCCAGATACGCTTCAAAACCTTTTCGATCTTTACTCAGCCTTACTTTGTCCTGATCGAGCAGGTTCGGAAAACGCCGCTTTGCACGCGAGTACATAGCGTCCCAGTCTTGCGTCAGGTCAGTCCAGTTCAACATCAGTCAGGCTCCGTTTTTTTTGTTTCACGGGTGCCCAGCCCCTATTTCAGGGTACGGAGAGTGCAGGTAACCAAGCGCATGACAAAATGTCGCACCCTGACTTGGCTTACCTTAGGTAAAAAGGCCCGCCGCGCATTTAGCACGACGGGCCTACGGACCTGAGGTTGGAGTGAGTGGAGGCCGGTCCGCAAAACGAAAGTGTTTCGCGCCGAACAACCGCTATCTACTGATATTCTCAGAAATAATCCGTTTAATCGGCGCGTCTAAATGACAATAGGCTATATCGCCGGAGGGTATTCCGTAAAGCCCCTTGTGGGTATTTAATAACTTTTCGCTGGAATTAGGTGAGTTCGCAATTTGTGGCGAAGTTCAGAAAAGGTACCACTATATTTCGTAGAATTTGGCAATGTGCTGAAATCCGCCGAAAGGTGCCAACATCGGACAGAGCATAAAGTACTTTGTACAGGCAAACATGAGAACTCAGAGTACCTGCGATCCCAAACCCGTTAATGTAGCAAGTTGCCGTTAGCCGGTCACTCTTCGAACCACCAAAGCTGTGGCATGTATTCTGGCCCGTCGCCATAGATCGGCAGGGTATGCGGATGTTTCAGTTCCTTAGCGTGAGCAATGCGCCCGACATCGAAATTCCAGATCGGAATCACATACCGCCCAGCGGTAAGTACGCGATCCAACGCACGGGTTGCGGCCACAAAATCTTCGTGGCTTTCCGAAGCGAGCATCGTGTCGATAAGCCCGTCAACAGCGGGGGATGCGACGCCCATCAGATTGCGTGTTCCGGGCGTGCTTACGTTTTCGCTGCCCCAATACAGGCGTTGTTCGTTCCCAGGTGAAAGAGACAAAGCACGCCGAAAGAAGGTCAGATCAAAATCCAGCTCTGCGTTGCGACCAGTGAATTGGGCGCTGTCCACTTGTTCAACGTTGACCCGAATTCCAAGGCGTTCCAACGCTCGGCTGTAAATTTCCATCGCAGTCTGGCTTTCGCTGTCC
Organism: Ruegeria sp. CK1; assembly: GCF_056536545.1. Lineage (NCBI taxonomy): Bacteria > Pseudomonadati > Pseudomonadota > Alphaproteobacteria > Rhodobacterales > Roseobacteraceae > Ruegeria > Ruegeria sp. CK1. The sequence continues at coordinate 128,334 of NZ_JBQFPX010000002.1, read as the reverse complement.
CCTTGCTGAAGCAGAACGGTGATCGAGAAGTCTTCGCCGTTCTGATTGCGCAGAACGCCATCCTGAACGGTCCAGCCAGCCTCGGACAGAAGCTGGTTGGCTTTTCGAATGTTGGCTCGGTTGCGGGCTGAGCCGTCACCGACAGGCAGGTCATACCCTTCAAGAGCACCCGGCGGCAGGTCATTCTTATAGGCCTGTAACAGTTCGGCGACTTGGCCGGTTGCAGGGCCAGGCTGCATGCCGAGGTCGGAGCCGGAAAAGTACGAGGCGATTCTTGGCTGAGCACCGCCTGTGATCGTGTCGTTGATGTATTCGAAGTTGAAAGCCAACAGCAGCGCCTCGCGCACACGCCAATCGTCAAGAGGTGCATTGCGGGTATTCATGACGAAGCCGGTCATTCCCGACGGTTTGCCATGAGGGATTTCTGTTTTAACAACATCGCCACGCTGCACAGCCGGAAAGTTGTATTGAGTGTCCCATTTGTCAGCGTTGAATTCGCGTACTGCGGTTAGCTCACCGGCTTTGAACGCTTCGAACAGTACCGTGCCATCGCCGTAAAATTCGATCCGCATGTCATCAAGGTTCATGGTGCCGCGGCGGAAGGGAATGTCAGCCCCCCAATAGTCGGGGTTTCGTTTCAGGTTAACGTACCGCCCGGCTTCATAGTCTTCTACGACATACGGACCCGATCCGATGGGAACGTCATGCAGAGCAGCGTCAGCAAAATCTTTCCCCTCCCATTGGGCTTTTTGCAGGATAGGGCGTAGACCGGCAATCAATGCGAGTTCTCGATCAGGTTCATTGAATGTAACACGCACAGTGCGAGGGCCGGTTTGTTCTACACTGTCGATCTTGCCCCACAACCCGCGATACCGAAGGTGCCCTTCGGTACCCAGCGTTTCATAGGACCAGATAACATCGTCGACTGTCACAGGCGCGCCATCAGAAAATTGTGCGTTTTCCCGAAGGGTGAATTCGACCCAAGATCGATCCGGAGCAGTCTCAACTGATTCGGCTAACAACCCGTAAAGAGTGAAGGGTTCGTCCCAGGATCGGCCCATTAGGCTTTCATGTGTCCAAAACCGAAGTTGCCAGGGTACGGTCCCTTTTTGCACAAATGGGTTTAAGCTGTTAAAGCCGCCCGTGTTTCCAAAAACGACTTTTCCACCTTTGGGTGCATCTGGGTTTGCATACGGTAGAGACACAAAATCCGGTGGTAGCGCTGGGTCGCCGTACATAGCTATGCCATGAGCCGATTCTGCTTGGGCGGTTGTGACGGCAAAAACAGAGGCGATTCCCGCGATCGCACAACGGACGGGGTGTAGAAAATCGGGGCGCATTTTGGAAACAATCCTGCTCAGGCCTTATTTTGTTGGGATTCACCGTACCGATGATTTTTCTTATTTTCAAACTTTTAGCTTGGACGGATGCAAGGAATTGCTTATAAAGGGTGCACTGCTCGATAGGTTTCTTGCCTGTATGAAACCTGCCTCAATAACTTAACGCCCGCTTCGTGCGGGCGTTTTTTTTCGCGCATTTACTCCCTAATGACAAACCCCGAAGTTTCCCCGTTTTCTTTGCACGTGCAGCATGGCACTGTTCAGCCAAAGTGGTTTTTGAGGGAGAAGGGTCATGAGCCTGTCGGGTAAAACAGCGATCATCACTGGGTCGAATTCAGGTATCGGATTTGGAGTTGCGCGCGAACTGGCCAAAGCCGGAGCCGACGTGGTTTTGAATTCGTTCACGGAAAGGGACGAAGATCACGCGCTTGCTGCCGAGATTGCACAAGAGACCGGCACCAACGCGCGCTATATCAAAGCTGACATGTCCAATGGTGGCGAATGCCGTGCACTGATTGAGAAAGCAGGCGCTTGCGACATTCTGGTGAACAACGCGGGTATTCAGCACGTCGCGCCCATTGATCAGTTTCCGGTAGATAAATGGGATGCGATTATCGCGATAAACATGAACTCGGCATACCACACGATGGCGGCCGCGTTGCCGATGATGCGAAAGGCGGGTTGGGGGCGGATCGTCAATATCGCCTCGGCTCATGGTTTGACGGCTTCGCCGTTCAAGGCGGCATACATCGCAGCGAAACATGGCGTGGTCGGGATGACAAAAACCGTGGCGCTGGAAACCGCGCAGGAGCCGATTACCTGCAACGCCATTTGTCCGGGCTATGTGCTGACACCTCTGGTTGAAGCTCAGATCCCGAACACGATGAAAGAATACAACATGAGCCGCGAGGACGTGGTTAAAAACGTTCTGCTTGAGCGCCAACCGTCGAAGGAGTTCGCGACGGTCGAGCAATTGGGCGGCACCACGGTCTTCTTGTGCTCGGACGCTGCTGCGCAGATCACCGGAACAACAATCTCGGTCGATGGAGGCTGGACGGCTCTTTGATCTAGGAGGCCCGCAATGAAACGGATCAATCTGGCCTTGCAAGGTGGTGGCGCACACGGCGCCTTTACCTGGGGTGTTCTGGATCGTCTGCTGGATGAAGAAGACATCGAAGTTGCCGCGATTACAGGAACCTCGGCAGGGGCGCTAAACGGGGCTGCGTTCAAATCCGGGATGGTCCGCGATGGCCGAGACGGAGCTCGTGCAAATCTAGACGGGCTGTGGGAGCGAATGGGGGCGGTTGGTGACATGCGCCTTGCCAACTGGATGCAAGCGATCGAACCCGCTCAGATTGCTCATGCAATGGAATATTCGCTGCCGTTTTCTGTCGGCGACGCGTGGTCCCGATTGGTTTCGCCTTATGCCTATGGTCCGTTTTACCGCAACCCGTTGGAACCGGTCGTGGATCGGTTCAACTTCGCTGAAATCTGTGCCGACGAAGGCCCGCAACTGTTTGTGTGCGCGACCTGTGTCCGTAGCGGCAAGATTCGTGTGTTCACAGGCGCAGAGGTCTCGACCGACGCAATACTCGCCTCGGCTTGTCTTCCAAATCTGTTTCAGGCGGTTGAGATTTTCGATCCCAAGTCTGGCCGTACAGAAGCCTACTGGGACGGGGGCTACACCGGAAACCCAGCTCTATACCCTTTGTTCAACAATGACTTACCCGATGACTTGGTAATCGTGAATATTAACCCGCTGGAACGGGACGAGGTGCCCAAAACACCGCAGCAGATTCAGAACAGGATTAATGAGATTAGTTTTAACTCTTCTTTGTTCCGTGAACTTCGCGCGATTAGCTTCGTCCAGCGACTGCTGTCCGAGGGTAAGTTGAAAGCAGGAGAGATGAGCAGGGTTCTGGTTCACATGATCGCAGATGACGCGCTGATGAACGATCTTTCTGTGGCGACAAAAACGGTTCCTAATCCAGTAGTCCTCCACAAACTCAAGATTGCTGGCCGCGCAGCGGCAGATCGTTTCCTGTCAGATCACAAGGGTGATCTTGGCGCGTGTAGCACCGTGAACTTACCCGAGATGTTCGGCTGATCACTCAGGCGGTTGGGTCGGATCTTTACCGTTGGGATAAACCAGCCCGGCAGAGATGACTAACTTGGCCGCGTCTTCGATGGACATATCCAACAGGATCACGTCCTCGGCAGGAAAAAACAGTAAAAAGCCCGAAGTGGGGTTGGGTGTTGTCGGAATGAAAACGCTCAGCAGTTCACCAGAAGTTTCTGCACGTTCCGATACTTCGCCTTTCGCGGTCGTTGAGACAAAGCCGATGGCCCAAATGCCGCGACGGGGGTACTGCACCAGACAAGCTTTCTCGAAAGACCGTTCGGTTTGCGCGAACACAGTTTCCGAAATTTGCTTGATTCCGGAATAGATTGAACGGACGACAGGCATCCGATCCACAAGGCTTTCCGTGAAAGAGATAAATGACCGTCCCAGAATGCCTTTGGCGATCCAGCCTACAAGTACAGTGAACACCAGAAAGATGATGACACCCACACCGCGCAGGTTGATGCCAACGTATTGCTCGGGTTGGAACTGCTGCGGGATGAGCGGCAAGACTGCACTGTCGATCCAACCAACCACCGACCAGATCAGCCAGATCGTAAGCCAAACAGGCGCAATGACGACGATGCCCGTCAGGAACGACGCGCGCAGCCGGGAAAACAGGCCCGGACGGCGGTGGGGTTCTTCGTCAAACGGTGTATTCATTGCAGTCCTGAGTGATTTGCGAATTTAGGTAAGCAGTCTGGGGCTTTAGTGCAATAGGTTAGTCCATTGGTGCTTTTTTCAGGGCGATGGCGATACCAGAAGCAAGTCGGGCATTGTTGCGAACCAACGCGATGTTAGCAGTCAGCGAGCGCCCCTCGGTTTGTTCATAAATGCGCTGCAACAAATATGGCGTAACGCCTTTGCCGGTGATCCGGTGCGCATCCGCGTCGGCTTGGGCCGAAGCAATGATGGGGGCCAGTTCCTCGGCCGGAATCTGGTTGGCGTCGGGGATTGGGTTCGCAACAAGCTGGCCGCCGGGCAGACCAAGGGCGCGGCGTGTGGCGTGGGCCTTGGCGATGTCTTCGGCGCTGTCCATGCGAAGGGGCGAAGCGTAAGGCGATTTGGCTGACCAGAAAGCCGGAAACTCGTCCTGCCCGTAGGCAATGACGGGAACGCCCAGCGTCTCGAGTACTTCCAAGGTTTTGGCCAGATCAAGGATCGCTTTTGCACCCGCGGCCACTACAGTTACCGGAGTTTGCGCCAACTCGTGCAGGTCTGCAGAGATATCGAACGACGTTTCGGCGCCCTGATGCACGCCGCCGATGCCGCCTGTGGCGAAAACTTCTATTCCGGCGAAATGCGCGGCGATCATCGTTGCCGCGACCGTTGTTGCACCGGTACCGCCTGTCGCCATGCAAGCGGCCATATCGGCACGAGAGATTTTGGCAACGCCCTGCGCTTGTCCAAGCGCTTTCAGCTGATCAGCCTCAAGTCCGACATGCAATTTGCCTTTGATCACTGCCATGGTTGCCGGAACGGCCCCGGCATCCCGAATATCCTGTTCGACCTGCGCCGCCACCTCAATATTCTGAGGGTAGGGCATCCCATGCGTAATGATGGTGCTTTCCAGTGCGACGATGGGTTTGCTTGCGTCTTTTGCTGCGCGAACTTCGGCTGAATACTGAATGTCGATCACAGTGGGGTTTCTCCGGAAACGTAAGTTGCAGCGGCGTGCAAGGCGCGGCTTAGGGCCTCATCATTTGAAGCGCCTGCGGCTTCGGACGCGATATGCGCCGCCATGAAAGTGTCCCCTGCGCCTGTCACGCGAGTGACCAAAACGGAGGGGGGTGTTTGTGTTAGAATCTCGTCAGCGTTGCCTACGGTGGCTGAGTTGCCCCCGTCAGTAACCAACACACGGAGCGCGCCACGATCCAGTAAGCCTTTGGCAGCGCTCTCGGAATCGGTAAATTCGCGCTGACAAAGTATGCCCGCCTCTTCTAGGTTCACATAGAGCGTCGCACGGGCATGCTTCAGGAACGGCAGCAGGCGTTCGGCCTTGCCGGGAGAGGCTGGGGCCACGCGCAGATCCGCCCGTGCAAATGCTGGGCTTTGGGCAATTTCTTCCAGCAAGGTCAGCGTTAGGTTGCCATCCAGTGCGATGGGGCCTTGGAAGGGGGCGTTCTCAAAACCCAATGGGCCATGCATCAACGGGTTCAGGATTTTGCCCCCCGCAGCTTCAAGCGAATGCGCGTCGGCGATGGCGGCTATTAGACCGTTGGCACCCTCGACGGCCATGTACCGGTCAGTCGGCAAATCTTGCGAGCGATAGATGTGGTCGGTAACCATCCCCAATCGGGCGCAAGCGTTGACCAATTCGTCGCCTTCAGGGTCTTGGCCAATGGCGGTCAGCAGGGTCGGTGTCATGCCGAAGCGCACCAGCGTCATGGCAATATTCATGGCCACACCGCCGGGCAGGCGGGTGATCCGCCCCGGCACGTCCGAGCCCTGACGCATAGCGCTGGCCGAGCGCCCGATAACGTCCCACAGGACCGAGCCAATACAAAGAATTTCACTGTTCTGGGTCATGCCGAACTCATGCCGCAGCCCCGACGCTTGCGCAAGGGTCATCGATCACATCGCGTCGGTCAGGGTCTTGAGCGCCGCCAGAGGGTCTTCCTGTGACCAGATTTCTTCGCCGATACCGAAAAAATCGGTGGAAGGAGCAAGCTCATGGATCAAATCCGGGGTCAGGCCACCTTCTGCTACGACCGGAACCTCGATCATTTCGGACCACCACTGGAACAGGTCTTTTTCTGCCGTTGTGCCGTCACCCAGGGCCGAAGTGCCAACTGGGCCAAAGGCGACATAGTCAGCACCGGCTTCACCTGCTGTCATGCCGTCATGGCTGGAAGCGCCGCAGAAGCTGCCGACGATGGCGTCCGCGCCCAACTCCCTACGCGCTGACCGAACAGAACGCGCAGCGTCGTCCAGATGCACTCCGTCCAATCCCAGTCGTTGTGCCAGCAGAACATGGTTCGATATCACCAGTGCCACATCACGAGCATGTGCTACTTCCCGGCAAGCATCGGCTGCTCGGGCAATAGTGTCTTCGTCGTTGCCAGCCAATGCCATTCGGATGCACGCGATATCCGCACCGTCCAGCACGCGGCCCAGTTGGTCAGGGAAGGTGCTCAGAGAGAATGTGGGCGGGGTGATCAGGTAAATCTGCGGCTGCTCGGGGGTGTCCATTGGCGCGTCCTTCGCTTTCAGTCTTTGGCGCGGTTTAGCGGATTGCGCAGAGGAAGCAAACTTTTATGGCCGAATAAGGCGCAATTGACCTTCCGGACGCCTTGCCCTGCGCGTGTCCGCCGATTACAGCAGGCGCAGTTTTCCGGAGACAACAATGCCAAGCGATAAAACTCAGCCTTCCTTCGTGCTCGTGCGCCCTCAGATGGGCGAGAACATCGGCGCAGCCGCTCGGGCGATGTGGAATTTTGGGCTGGATCGGATGCGGATTGTGGCACCGCGGGATGGGTGGCCGAACCCCAAAGCTGTGGCTATGTCCAGCGGCGCAGGCCGGCTGCTTGATGAGGCGCAACTGTTCGACGATCTTGCCGGATCGCTGGCCGACAGCACTTTTGTCTTCGCCACCACGGCCCGTCAGCGCGGCCTGACTAAACCGGTTTATAGCCCAGAACGTGCCATGCAAATAGCAGCCGAGAAGGTTGCGGCGGGTGAGAAGGTGGCAGTTCTGTTCGGCCCGGAGCGCGCAGGGCTGGAGAACGAGGATATCGCAAAGGCCAACGCTATCATCTCAGTGCCGGTGAATCCCGAATACGCGTCTTTGAATCTTGGTCAATGCGTTTTGCTGACAGCCTATGAATGGATGCGCCAGACCGGCGACGTGGTTCATGAAGCTACGGATCTGGGTAAAGGTGACTGGGCAACAGGTATCGAAGTCGAAAAACTGGTCGAACATTACGAGGATCGTTTGGAAGAGGCTGGTTTCTTTTATCCGCCTGAAAAAGCCGAAGGGATGAAGACCAATCTGCGCAATCTGTGGTCTCGGATGCGCATGACGCGGGCGGATGTGCAGATGCTGCACGGGATCATGCGTCAGATGGTCCGCTGGAAAGACAAGGGCTGAGGCTGGACCTATCTCTACTCAAGCCCTAGCTTGCGATGAAATTCAGGACATGAGGACGGCATGAGCGGCAAGCGCAGCATCTTCGAAGAGGTCTCGGACACCGAAAAACAACAAGCGTTACAGCCGGGTATGATCGACCGAGGCCGGGGTGGCGCGCGCAAGGCGATCCGCGTCTGGCTGATGATTTTGTTCGCACTGGTCGTTGTGATGATCGCAGTGGGAGGTTTGACCCGCCTGACCGACAGCGGATTGTCGATAACCGAGTGGCGTCCGATCACTGGGGCAGTCCCGCCGATGACTGAGGCCGACTGGCAAGCCGAATTCGACAAGTACAAAGAAATCGATCAATGGCGCATTCAGAACCAGTGGATGGAGTTGAACGATTTCAAATTCATCTACTGGTGGGAGTGGGGGCATCGCCAACTGGGCCGCGTCATCGGTCTGGTCTGGGCGATTGGGTTCTTCGGATTTCTCGCTGCGCGCAAAATCCCGACCGGATGGACTGGCAAGCTATTGATTCCCGGCCTTTTAGGTGGCGTTCAGGGCGCCGTTGGTTGGTGGATGGTCGCCTCGGGTGTGACGCAAGGCGAGGGCATGACCGCGGTTGCCAGCTACCGTTTGGCCGTGCATCTCGGGTTGGCGTTCGTCATCCTGGGCTTCCTTGTATGGTACATCCTTGAACTGGGCCGTGAAGAACGCGACCTTATGCAGGCACGCCGCGCGAAAGAGGCCAAGCTGTTCTCGCTGTCGACGGGTTTGATGCACTTTGCTTTCTTGCAAATTCTGATTGGAGCCCTTGTTGCAGGGATTGACGCGGGTCGGTCGTATACAGATTGGCCGCTGATCGGAGGGCAACTTTTACCGCCCGACGCAACAATGCTAGAGCCGGTTTGGCGCAACTTCTTTGAAAGCCCCGGCCTGGTGCAGTTCATCCATCGCTGCGCTGGCTATTTGCTGTTCATCTTCGGCATCATCGTCTGGCGGCGCGGCAGCACCAGCGCGCATCCTCAGACGCGCTTCGCCTTCAACGCAGCCTTTGCCGCTCTGTCGCTTCAGGTGGTAGTCGGGATTATGACCGTCATTTACGCGGCACCTTGGCAAATTGCTATCTTCCATCAATTCATGGCCGTTGTCGTCTGGACGTTAATCCTGCGCGCGCGTTTCCTGACGGCTTACCCAATTGCCACCTCAATTCGCGGAGCTTAACTTTCATGACCGCTTACGATGACCTGATGGCCTTTCAACGCGAAACCTCGGCTCTTGGGCAGATCGCCGGGCGCTTGGGTTGGGATCAGGAAACGGTGATGCCAAGGGGGGCAGCACCGCAACGGGCCGAAGAGATGGCCGCGATCGAGGCAGTTCTGCATGCCCGCCGGTCCGACCCTCGCGTGGCAGAATGGTTGGATAGGGCTGACCCCCAAGACGACGTTGCCCGCGCGCAGTTGCGTGATATTCGTCGGTCTTACGAACGCACAGTTAAAGTGCCCGCTGATCTGGCCAAGGCCATTGCACGCGTAACATCCGCTGCGCAGGGCACTTGGGCACAAGCGCGCGCCGATGAAGACGTGGCGGCTTTTCTACCTGTTCTGCAAGAGGTTGTGGCGCTTAAGCGTGAAGAGGGCGCGGCGCTGGCACAAGGTGGCGATGTTTATGACGCGATGGTCGAGGACTACGAACCCTACACAACGGGCGCGCAAATCGCCGAGATTTTCGATCAGATGCGCCCGCGTCTGGTCGCGTTGCGCGCAGCCGTTTTGGACAAACCCGCACCGCAGGCTTTGACGGGCAAGTTCGACGAGGCCGCCCAGATGCAGCTATCGCAGAAATTGGCGATGACCTTCGGCTATGACCTGAATACGGGTCGAGTGGATAAGGCTGTGCACCCGTTCAGCTCAGGCAGCGGGCTGGACGTGCGGATCACCACGCGCACCAGTGAAACTGACCCCTTCAACTGTTTCTACTCGACCATTCACGAAGTCGGTCACGCCGCTTATGAACAGGGTATCAATCCAGAATTTGCGTTAAGCCCGTTGGGGCAGGGCGTGTCGATGGGTGTGCACGAAAGTCAAAGCCGCATTTACGAGAACCAACTGGGCCGGTCCCGCGCCTTCACCGGCTGGCTTTATGAACAAATGGTCGATGTGTTCGGCGACTTCGGGATTGCGAATGCGGATGCTTTCTATGCCACAGTAAACGGTGTGCATAACGGCTATATCCGTACCGAAGCCGACGAAGTTCAGTACAACTTGCACATCATGTTGCGCTTCGATCTTGAGCGCGCCCTGATGAGTGGTGACCTGCAAGTCAGTGATCTTGAAGCCGCATGGAACGACAGGTTCAAAGCTGATTTCGGCTATGCGGTGGACATGCCTTCGAACGGATGTTTGCAGGATGTGCATTGGTCCGTTGGTTTGTTCGGTTATTTCCCAACCTATTCGCTTGGCAACGTCTACGCCGGTTGCCTTTATCAGGCGCTGCCTGCAGCTGTGCCGGATCTCGATGCGCAACTGGCTAATGGTGACACCTCTGGCGCTACTGGTTGGCTGCGCGAAAATCTCCAGCGTTTCGGCGGTCTTTACGCCCCACGAGAAACCATTCGACGTGCAAGCGGAATGGAGCCAAGCGCAGAACCATTTTTGACTTATCTGGAACAAAAATTCGGTGCGCTTTACGGAGTGTAAGTTTTTGCGGTTTCAATAGTACTTTCACTGCTAAGCTCGGAACACGCGCGAGATTACCTCTTCGCAAAGTGACAAGTACGCTTGACTTGCGGGGCCGCTGCGCGCTGTCACCATAACTGGGGCGCGGTGGATACCCATCCTTTCGACGTCTGTGGCAAAGGGGATCTGTGCGTCAAGGAAACGCTTGCCGTAGGTGTTTTTCATATCTTCCATGGTGTCTCGATGCAGGCTCTTTGCCCGCTGAACCATAGAAAAGAAACAGTGAAGCTTTTCGGTCGATAGCCCCTTTTTCTTAAAGACTTTGATGAGTTGCTCCAACGTCCGCTGTGACAGGGTTGAGGGTATCACCGGAACAACGACAGCGTCGGCGGTTTCAAAGATGTGATCCGACAAATGCGACAGGTTCGGTGGGCAATCCAGCACGACAACTTCATAGTCTGCTTTTACTTCTGAAAAAGCGCGATTGAGATGGGGTTGGCCCGCGCACATTTGGGACAAAAGAATGTCAAAGCCTCGATAGCTTTGGTTTGACGGCAGGATGTCCAGATTTTCGAAGTCGCTGGCCCGAATGGCTTTGTTGAGCTGGTTTGAATCTTGAAAGAAGCGGGCGTTGGTTAAGGATTTTGAAGATTTGAGGCGATAGTAAAAGCCCGAGGCACCCTGAGGGTCCAGATCACACAGCAAGGTGCGCACCCCAGCCGTCGACAACGCATAGGCCAGATTTACCGCAGTTGCTGTCTTACCCACTCCGCCCTTGTTCGAATAGCAGGCAATGACCTTCATCTAGGAGCGCCCCCCAAACAAACCACCGGACAAAAAAACGCACTCTAACATGGAGTTTCGGGGCGCGGTGCGGGGCAAGTCAACGTTTAGATGGAAAATGGCCCTGGAAACTCAGTTCCGGGGCCTTTCCTTGTTTTATTCTTCTGCTTCCTCGTCGCCCTGATCAGCGATCCAAGCAACGCTCACGACTTCTTCGCCCTTACCAGTGTTGAAAACCTTCACGCCGCCCGCGCTGCGGGACCGGAATGAGATGCCATCGACCGGAACCCGGATCGACTGACCTTTGGAGGTGGCCAGCATAATTTGATCGTCGATTTCAACTGGGAACGAGGCGACCAGCTCACCGCCGCGCATTGCTTTGTCCATAGCGGCAACACCCATACCGCCACGTCCGCGAACCGGGTAGTCATGGCTAGAACTCAGCTTGCCAGAACCGCTTGTCGTGATGGTCAGGATCAGGTTTTCGGCAGCCGACATCTCGGCATAGCGTTCCTGTGTGATAATTCCGGGTGCTGCTTCATCCTCATCGGATTCACCTTCGTCTGCAATTCCGGCCACAGCGCGGCGCATCTTGAGGTATGCAGCGCGCTCGTCCGGACCGGCCTCGAAGTGGCGGATCACCGACATAGAAACCACGCGGTCACCGTTGGTCAGCTTAATTCCACGTACACCGGTCGACTCGCGCGAGTTGAATACGCGCACGTCTGTAGTGCGAAAACGAATTGCGCGGCCCGAATTGGTGACCAGCATCACGTCTTCGTCTTCGGAACAAATGCGCGCGTTCACCAGTTCTACGCCCTCTGGCAGTTTCATGGCGATCTTGCCGTTGCGACGGACATTGGTGAAGTCCGACAGGCGGTTGCGGCGCACGTCGCCTGCGCTGGTGGCGAAGACGATTTGCAGGTTCTCCCATTCCTCATCAGGCACATCAACGGGCATGATCGCAGCGATCGAAACGCCGGTCGGGATCGGCAGGATGTTGACGATCGCCTTGCCCTTGCCGGTCCGGCTGGACTGCGGCAGGCGCCAGGTCTTGAGCTTATAGACCATGCCCTCGGTGGTGAAGAACAGCAGCTGGGTATGGGTATTCGCGACGAAGAGGTTGGTAACAACATCCTCTTCCTTGGTCTGCATTCCGGACAGGCCCTTGCCACCGCGTTTTTGCGCGCGGAAATCGGCCAGAGGGGTGCGCTTGATGTAACCGCCCGAAGTGACTGTCACGACCATGTCTTCACGCTCGATCAGGTCTTCGTCTTCCATGTCGCCGGACCAGTCGACGATCTCGGTGCGGCGCGGCACGGCGAATTGTTCGCGGACACTGCGCAGCTCATCACCGATGATCGACATGATCCGCTCGCGTGAGGAAAGAATATCCAAATATTCCTTGATCTTGGCGGCCAATTCTTCAAGTTCGTCCGTGACCTCTTTAACGCCAATTTGGGTCAAGCGCTGCAGGCGCAGGTCGAGGATGGCGCGAGCCTGAACTTCGGTCAGGTTATAGGTGCCATCGTCGTTCATCTTGGACAGCGGATCGTCGATCAGGCGCAGATAGCCTTCGATCTCGGCTGCGGGCCAGCGGCGCGTCATCAGCTTTTCACGGGCTTCGGCGGCATCGGCGGACGACCGGATCGTGGCGACCACTTCGTCCACGTTGGAAACGGCCACGGCCAGACCACACAAGATGTGGCTACGTTCCCGCGCTTTACGTAGATCATATGCGGTACGGCGTGCGACAACGTCTTCACGGAAGTCGATGAACGAAGTCAAGAAGCGGCGCAGTGTCAGCTGCTCGGGGCGGCCACCGTTCAACGCCAGCATATTACAGCCAAATGAGGTTTGCATCGGCGAGAAGCGATAGAGCTGGTTCAGCACCACCTCGGGCGTAGCGTCGCGCTTCAGCTCGACCACAACGCGGACACCGTTGCGGTCGGATTCGTCCTGAACATGGGCTACGCCTTCGATGCGCTTTTCACGCACGGCCTCGGCAATCTTTTCGATCATCGCCGCCTTGTTCACCTGATAGGGGATCTCATCAACCACAATGGCGTAACGGTCTTTGCGGATCTCTTCAACGCGTGTCTTGGACCGGATGATGACGCTGCCACGACCCTCCAGATAGGCTTTACGTGCGCCGGACCGGCCCAGCATTACGCCACCAGTCGGGAAATCGGGGCCGGGCACGTATTCGATCAACTGTTCCGAAGTCAGGTCTGGATCGTCAATCAAAGCCAGCGTTGCGTCGACCACTTCGCCCAGATTGTGCGGCGGGATGTTCGTCGCCATACCCACCGCGATACCGCCGGCGCCATTAACAAGCATGTTTGGAAAACGTGCGGGCAGGACGGTCGGCTCTTGGTCCTTGCCGTCATAGTTGTCCTGAAAATCGACCGTTTCTTTTTCAATATCCGCCAAAAGCGAAGCGGCGGGCTTGTCCATCCGCACTTCGGTGTAACGCATGGCTGCCGGGTTATCGCCGTCCATCGATCCAAAGTTACCCTGACCATCAAGCAACGGCAGCGACATTGAGAAATCTTGGGCCATCCGCACCAGCGCGTCATAGATCGCGCTGTCGCCGTGCGGGTGATATTTACCCATCACGTCACCAACCGGGCGGGCCGACTTGCGATAGGCCTTGTCGTGCGTGTTCCCGGTTTCGTGCATTGCATAAAGGATTCGGCGGTGAACCGGTTTCAGACCGTCGCGCAGATCCGGGATCGCGCGAGACACGATGACCGACATTGCATAGTCCAGATAGGACGTGCGCATCTCGGATTCGATGGATACCGTCGGGCCGTCATACACTGGGCGCTCGGGCGGGGTTTCATCTATGTTTTCAGGGATTTCTGGCGTATCGCTCACGTAAACTGCCCGTGTTTTGTATTGGGTCTATATCTTGTGGATGCACCTTATCAGACCCGGCACATAGGGTGCAAGCAAGCAACCTGTTTACGTGCGAAAAACCCCCGTAACATCCCAGTAACATATTGTTAACTAAGGATTAGGGGGTTTTTGTGTTACCCTGAACAGGCCTGGCAACAAATTTGGAGGTCTGGATGGAGCGAAGCGAAACCGAATTGATGCTAAAAGGGTACGGTTTAACAACGGCTGAATTTTTCTATCACATGCCGGATTATATCCACGTTCTGAACACGTTCATCTGGCAGGACTACGATCTGGCCCCGGACCATCCGAAACTGTTCGATTTCATTGACTTCTGGCAGCGTGAAATTGAAGGCCCCCTTCATTCAGTGCGGTTCACACACCGCAAGATGATCGCGCCCGGAGAATGGCGCAACGTCGTGGGTGAGTTCAGAGTGAACTGAGCGTGAGACTGATTTTTCGATCCTCAGCTATTGAGACGTATTAAAATTCTGGATGCCTGCGGTAAGGTGGCGACCAAACGTTAGTCACGTACGGAATCGTTTTATGCCCCGAGTTCTGTTTCTCTTTGCCGCTTTGCTTACAAGTAGCCCGGCTTTGGCCGAAGGCGTTCTGGGTAAAATCAAAAAAGGTGCAGAGAACACGGCCGACGCTATAGGCCGTGGGGCGGAAGCGGTTGGCGAAACCGTCGAAAAAGGTGTTGGTATCGTAGATGATACGGTCAGTTCCACTGCCGATCTGGTTACGAATGAGGCTACGCCCGAAGAGACCCGTGCCAAGTTGGACTTGATGGCCAGTGAGGTCCTGACACAACTTTTGGCGGAAAACCCCGAGGCGGATAAGTTATTCGGCATAAGCGCTGGCTATGCGGTGTTTGACTCGCGCAAGGTCACTGTTTTTCCGGTCTCCGCTGGGTATGGGCGCGGGGTGGCGGTTTCAAAGGATACTGGTGAGCACACTTATATGAACATGGGGACTGGCGGTGTAGGTGCCGCGATCGGGATCGGCGGGTTCGAAACAAAATTTGTGATTATGTTCGAAACAACAGCCGACTTGGAAAAGTTCATTGAATACGGATACGACGCAACGGCCGAGACCGGCGCGATGTACGGCGATGAAAACACCGGAGAAACAGTGCGATTCACTGATGGCCGGTCGTTTTTCGTTCTCGGGAAAAAAGGCTGGCGCGTTTCTGCAGGAGCGTCCGGCACAAAATTCTGGAAATCCCCCGAGTTGAACTAATCAGCCAGAACAACTGGCGCCGCCCAACACGCAGAACTTGGCGCAATGCGGGTGGTTGAGGTGCACGTCCGCCTCAGCCTCAGCCAGTGATTGGCCCATTTCAAACTCGGGTGCATAGGGCAGAAGGGTGCAGGCTAGAACGGCGGGTTTTGCCGCCCCTTTTCGTTTCACCACCATACGAGCACTGGCACACATAAGGCCATTGGGAGACTTGTTCAGAATGTCCCAACAGGCCGTTGTTATTTCAGGCACTTCAACAGTTTCATCCATCTCTGGGAACAAGACAGTTTTGCCCGGATCATGCGCGTCGATATCAAACCCGTGTTGATCGAAGAACTGTGCATAACCGGCCCGACTTTCGGCGTCGCTGTCGCCCCAAACAGTGCGTCCGGCAACGGCCATGTTAAAGCCATTGTCGCGCAACCACTCCATGCCACTCAGCGTTTTGGCAAAGCTGCCTTGCCCGCGTTTGCCCATCAGCAGTCACCAATTTGTTCTGAAATTTGCCGATATTGGCGCTCTGAGAGGCGTTGTCTTTCATTCCGGTATCCGGTTTTTAGAAATCTTGATGCTGATTTAGCCTTTCGTTGCGGTTTAGTTAAGGGCAACACGCCGGACCTGACAGAGTTTTGATGAAGGAAAAAATGCGAAAATGATTGCGCTAACGTTAGACATGTCCGCAGGGGTAAGGTAGGGGAAACACATGGTTTCTCGCGTCATCCCCGTTGACCCGTTCGATCTGGTTATCTTTGGCAGCACTGGCGATCTTGCCCAGCGCAAGATTTTACCTGCGCTGTTCCGGCGCTTTTGTGCGGGTCAGTGGCCTGATGACGTGCAGATCATCGGCGCGGCGCGCGCAGTTTACGATCAATGTGTGTTCCGGACCATCGTGACGGAATCGTTGCATTTGCACGCGCCCAATCAGTGCAAAAATACGCAAGCTCTAGAATCGTTCCTTCAGCGGGTCGACTATGTGCCGCTTGATGCGTTGTCGGATGAGGGGTGGGAGCAGCTTGCCGGAAAACTGACTACGGATCGGGTTCGGGCTTTCTATTTCTCGGTTGGTCCAAGCCTATTTGGACCGCTTGCCGAAAAGATTCAGACTCATGATTTAGCCACTGCGCAAACGCGGATCGTTGTTGAAAAACCGTTCGGTCACGACTTGGAAAGCGCACAGGCACTGAACGCAACGTTGGCAGCACATTTTTCAGAAAGCCAGATTTACCGGATCGACCATTATCTGGGAAAGGAAACGGTTCAAAACCTGATGGCTGTCCGGTTCGGCAACATGTTGTTTGAGCCGCTTTGGAATAGCCAATACGTCGATCATATCCAAATTACGGTCGCAGAGTCCGTAGGCATTGATGGGCGTGAAGAATACTATGACCGCGCAGGCGCAATGCGTGATATGGTTCAGAACCACCTTATGCAGCTCTTGTGCCTGATTGCGATGGAGCCGCCGGCCAAGTTTGACCCTGATGCGGTGCGGGACGAAAAGCTAAAGGTTATCCGTGCTCTGGACTCAGTTGAACCGCACCACATCGTGCGTGGGCAATTCGAAGCTGGGCCAAGTGGGCCTAGTTATCGGGAAACCGTTGGTAATCCGCGCTCGACGACTGAAAGCTATGTGGCCTTACGCGCACATGTCAGCAACTGGCGGTGGGCAGGAACGCCATTTTACCTGCGAACGGGTAAACGGTTGGTGGCGCGATCCTCGGTAATCAATGTGATGTTCAAAGATGCGCCACACTCGATCTTTGGGGCTGATGCCGGGCGTCATGCGAATGTTTTGTCGATCCGGCTGCAACCGAACGAGGGCATAACGCTCAAGGTGACGATCAAGGAGCCGGGTCCGGGCGGGATGCGTCTGGTTGACGTGCCGCTGGACATGAGTTTTGCAGAAGCGCTGGGGCCGGAAAATCAGGATCCACCTGACGCGTATGAACGGCTGGTGATGGATGTGATCCGCGGCAACCAGACGCTGTTCATGCGCGGGGACGAGGTCGAGGCCGCTTGGGCCTGGACTGACCCGATTATTGCGGGCTGGCAGGCACGCGGGGATGTCCCAAAACCTTATGAAAGTGGCAGCACAGGCCCGGGCGACGCTGAGCTGCTGATGAAACGAGACGGTCGCCGCTGGCAAGGAATAAACCCATGAAACTACAGGAATACGCCGACAGGGATATGCTGGCCATAGACGTGGCAAACGTGCTTGCAGGTGATTTGGAATCCGCCTTGTTGCACCATGACGTCGTCTCGCTGGCTGTTCCGGGTGGTACGACGCCGGGACCGGTTTTTGATGTTCTGTGCGCGGCGGATCTGGAGTGGGATCGCGTTCGTGTTTTACCCACGGACGAACGCTGCGTGCCAGGTGATCACGACCGCTCGAACGAGCGTTTGATCCGTGCACGTTTGCTGACCAATCGTGCTTCCGTCGCTCAGTACATCCCGCTGTATTTGTCAGGGAAAGAGCCCGAGGATGTGTTGCCCGAACTGGAAAGCCTGATCACTCCGATACGGCCTTTGTCGGTTCTTGTGCTTGGAATGGGTGATGACATGCACACAGCGTCGCTGTTTCCCGGCATGGAAGGCTTGCAAGCCGCATTGGACAGCCACGCGCCGCCACTGGTCATAGCGCGGCCTGAGGTTCAGCCAGAAGCGCGGATCTCGTTGACGGCGCCTGTACTGGATGGAGCGCTGTCGAAACATCTGATCATCTTCGGAGCTGCGAAACGGGAGGCGCTGGAGAAAGCCATGTCTTTGCCGCCCGAAGAAGCACCGATCGCCGCGGTATTGGGCGGCATGACGGTACACTGGGCGGAGTAAATGCGATGCAATTGAACACACTTAATGCACTGGCCGCTGATCGACAAAATCAAACCATCCTCGATCTTTTCGACAAAGACACAAACCGGGCCGAGGCGTTTTCAACCTCAACTGGTGATCTGCTGTTCGATTATTCGAAAACTCAGATTGACGACGAAATACGTGCTGCATTGATCGACCTGTGTACAGAAGCCGGATTGGCAGAACGCCGCGCGGCTATGTTTTCAGGCGAGAAGATCAATGAAACCGAAGGGCGCGCAGTTCTGCATACCGCGCTTCGAAATCTGGATGGCGGCTCGGTTGAGGTCGACGGATTGGATGTGATGCCCGACGTGCTGGACACGCTGCACCGGATGCGTGTCTTTGCCGAAGAAGTGCGTGGCGGCTCGATTGCCGGGGCCGGTGGCAGCTTTACCGACGTGGTGAACATTGGAATTGGCGGTTCTGATCTGGGTCCTGTCATGGCGACCCTGGCGCTCGCCCCTTATCACGATGGGCCAAGGTTGCATTATGTGTCCAATGTGGACGGTGCCCATATCGCTGACACGCTGCGACAGCTTGATCCGACCCGAACGCTTGTGATTGTCGCATCGAAAACGTTCACGACGATCGAAACGATGACCAATGCCCGCACCGCGCGGGCTTGGATGATAGATGGTGGCGGTGATCCGACCAAACAGTTTGCCGCTGTGTCCAGTGCCGTTGATAAGACCGGCGCCTTTGGCATCCCGGAGGATCGCGTGTTCGGCTTCGCAGACTGGGTCGGCGGTCGCTATTCTGTTTGGGGACCGGTCGGTTTGCCGGTGATGATCGCCGTCGGCTCGAACGCCTTTGATGCTTTCTTGCGAGGCGGGCAGGCGATGGACGTGCATTTTCGCGCCGCTGATTGGGCAGACAATATGCCAGTGATGCTGGCCCTTGTCGGTTTCTGGCACCGTCAGGTTCTTGGCCACACCAGCCGGGCGGTGCTTCCTTATGATCAACGGTTGCTCCGGCTACCGGCCTATTTTCAACAGTTAGAGATGGAGTCGAATGGCAAGTCCGTGGCGATGGATGGCAGCTCTTTGACCATTCCATCAGGTCCTGTCGTTTGGGGCGAACCAGGCACCAACGGTCAGCACGCGTTTTACCAGCTGATCCATCAGAGTACCGATGTAATCCCATGCGAATTCATGGTGGCCGCAGAAGGGCATGAACCCGAGCTTACCCATCATCATCGCCTACTTTTGGCCAATTGTTTGGCCCAATCCGAAGCACTGATGCGGGGCAGGTCGCTGGACGAAGCGCGCAAGCGCATGGCGAAAAAAGGGTTGAACGGAGACGAGTTGGAACGGCAAGCCCGTCACCGCGTGTTCCCGGGTAACCGGCCGTCATCGACCCTGATCTACCCGAAGCTTACGCCGTTTGTCTTGGGTCAAATTATCGCCCTTTATGAACACCGCGTGTTTGTCGAAGGCGTGCTGCTTGGGATCAATTCGTTTGACCAATGGGGCGTCGAGTTGGGCAAGGAACTTGCAACCTCGTTGGGTCCGATTGTGGATGGCGATGAAAGCGCAGACGGAAAGGACGGCTCGACCGCTGCATTGGTTGCGTATGCACTGCGCCATCGGGACTAGGAGGCCAATTTTGTAAGGTCTGTCTGGCAGCAAGCCACATTCTCTTATTGTCAGACAATTAAATGATTGGCAGGGTTCTACCTGAGGAAACGCCACACATTCCGGCGCGGGCTGTTGCGTCCGGGGCTATAAGTGGTGCCACCATAGGGAGGACGTCCATGCTGGGACAGATGATGACGCAGCCGTTGCTGATTTCGTCGCTGATAGATCACGCCGATCAGTACCATGGTCAGACCGAGATATTCTCGGTCGAAACCGACGGCACAGTGACTGAGACCAGTTGGAGCCAGGTGGCGAAGAATGCGCGCAAGCTGGCGTCGGCGCTGAACAAGCTGGGATTGGAGCCGCAAGCCCGGATTGGCACGTTGGCCTGGAACAATCGCCGCCATCTTGAGATTTACTATGGTACTTCGGGTGCTGGGTTTGTGTGTCACACTATCAACCCGCGTCTGTTCCCCGAACAGCTGACATACATCATAAACCATGCGCAGGACCGCGTCCTGTTTTTTGATGCGACCTTTATTCCTCTGGTCGCGGCCCTTCAAGAACATCTGCCAGACGTGCAGCATTTTGTATTGATGGGCCCAAGGGCTGAGGAGGTCATTTCCCAAGTCCCAAGCGTGCAATTCTATGACGAATTTATCGAGAATGGGGATGCGGGATTTCAGTGGCCCAGTTTTGACGAAAACACCGCCTCTAGCCTTTGTTACACCTCGGGCACAACAGGGCATCCAAAAGGAGTGTTGTATTCACACCGCTCGACCGTGTTGCATAGTTTCGGCTCGAACACCCGCGACGTGATTGGATATTCCGCCATGGACGTGGTGATGCCGGTGGTGCCGATGTTTCATGTTAACGCTTGGGGTTCACCGTATGCCTGTGCCATGTCTGGCTCGCGCATGGTCCTGCCAGGACCGGGTTTGCATGGAGAGGCGCTTGTTAACCTGATCGATACCTATGGTGTGACCCTGGCCATGGGTGTGCCGACGATTTGGCAAGGTCTGCTAACCCATGCTGAACAGTCAGGCAGCACACTTTCCAGTTTGCAGCGAACTGTGATTGGCGGCGCTGCGTGCCCACCATCGATGATCGAAACCTTCCGCGAAACCTATGGCGTCGACACTATCCACGCTTGGGGGATGAGTGAAATGAGCCCTCTTGGTACAGCAAATCATCCTTTGGCCAAACATCGTGACCTTCCGATTGAAGATCAGCACAAGATGCGAGAGTGCCAAGGTCGGCCTTGTTACGGGGTTGAGTTGAAAATTGTAGACGATAACGGCAATGACCTGCCGCATGACGGTGAAACCCAGGGCGATTTGATGGTTCGCGGGTATTGGGTTCTGGATAGCTATTACCAGATGCAGGACGAAGATTTGTTGCAGGATGGATGGTTCGCGACGGGTGATGTCGCAACTTTGGACCCCGAAGGCTACATGACCATCCGGGATCGGTCCAAGGACATTATTAAATCCGGAGGTGAGTGGATCAGCTCAGTCGAACTGGAAAACATTGCCGTCGCGCATCCCAAGCTCGCAACTGCGGCTGTGGTGGGTGTGCCACATCCAAAATGGGATGAGCGGCCCTTGCTGGTAGCCGTCAAAGCTGAGGGAGAAGAGCCAACTGAAAAAGAGTTGCTGGATTTCTTCGACGGAAAAATCGCCAAGTGGCAGGTGCCGGACAAGGTGGTGTTCGTTGATGCCTTGCCGCTGAACGCAACAGGTAAAATTCTGAAGCGCAAATTAAGGGCAGATTTTGAACACGCTTTAAGTGGTTAATCGTCGTAAAGAAGGGGATATGGCTCCGGCGGTAGGGATCGAACCTACGACCAATTGATTAACAGTCAACTGCTCTACCGCTGAGCTACGCCGGAACGGTTCGCGCCGTATAACAACCTGTTTCTGCGGCGTCCAGAGCAGGTCTTAAGATTCTTTGGAAAAGTTACTTAACCAAAAATTTGCGTCCTTGAGGCCACTTTCACGATCACGCACCAAGAGAGTGTTGAGCATAATGTAGGGGCGACCGTAAACTCAGCAGTATGCTGAGTTGCTTTTTGCCAATTCATCAACCGCCTTGGCAAGAAGGTTCTCAGAAGGGGCTCAAAATCACTGTTATTGCTTTCAACGTGGCGGGTTGAAATGCAGTAAGTAAAGAGACCGGATGTCTGCGATCTAGACGAAAATCAGAGGTCAGGTGTGAATTGCTAAGAATTTCAGGAGAGAGAGTTGAAAACCGCCGAACTTGAAAAACCTATTTTGACGATGCCTGAAGATGCTCAGCAAGTTCTTCGCGAACATTATGAAGGTGCTTCGGTCATCCTGGAATACGGGTCGGGCGGCTCGACCGTGGTGGCGGGAGAGATGGCGGCTAAAACTGTTTTCAGTGTCGAAAGCGACCGCAGATGGGCCCGGAAAATGGTGCGTTGGTTCCGAGAAAATCCACCTAATGCAGGAACAGAGGTCAATATTTCTTGGGTTAATATTGGCCAGACCAAAAAATGGGGGTTCCCTGCAAACAACGATAGGGCGAATCAATATCCAAAATACCCATTGTCGATTTGGCAAAGCGATGGGTTCAAACATCCCGACGTAGTTCTAGTCGATGGGCGTTTCCGCGTAGGCTGTGCCTTGGCTACTGCATTCAACATCAAACGCCCCGTAACGCTTTTGTTTGACGACTACGGAGACCGACCGCGAATGCAAGTTGCTGAGGAGTTTTTGAATAAGCCGGAATTAGTTGGACGTATGGCGGTATTCAAAGTGGAGCCTCTTCAGATTCCAGCAGATAAGCTGATCCGCGTTATTCGTTTGCTGTCAATGCCTTAAAATGAATGCCTTACTTGCTCAATCGAACCCAAAAAGCTTTTCCAAAAGAACTTGCTTGTATGAAATTTGAGAGTATTCTGTTTTTTTAAGTTTGAGTTCTCACTCAGGTATGGGAGCAATGCAGGTAGTTTTTCGAGGATTTTGGCTCCGGCGGTAGGGATCGAACCTACGACCAATTGATTAACAGTCAACTGCTCTACCGCTGAGCTACGCCGGAACTGAGGGGCGTATAACAACCCGAATTTTCGCCGTCCAGAGGGGAATGTGACGTTTTCGCAAAAAAGTTTTCCGTGTGTATAGTTACCGTTTGAAACGAGCATCTTTTGACAGTTTTCCTACCACTGAGACCTGAGATTTACTATTCAAATCAATAAGGTGGGCGAAAACATTTCTTTCGGCTGCAGGTAAAAGTGCAGCGGGGGTGTCTACGTAGATATGTTCGGCCAATTCACGTGCTGTACCTGGTTTTTCCTCTAGCGCGGACAGAATCTGTGCTTCACGTGTCAGACGGTGATTAATCAGCCAATCCAGCCGTGCAGGAGGGTCGGTGATTGGAGCTCCGTGTCCGGCGTGAAAAACTGACCAGTCGCGGCTTCGCAAACGGTGGCAAGCCGCCATAAAGTCAGTCAGATCCCCATCTGGAGGTGAAACCAATGAGCTTGCCCAGCCCATAACGTGATCACCGGTGAAGCAGACCTCTCCCCACGCCAAAGCGATATGGTTTCCAAGATGTCCCGGTGTGTGAATCACCTCTAGCTGCCAACCTTCGCCGACAATTTGCTCACCATCGGAAAGTTCGACATCGGGGCGAAAGGAGGTGTCGATTCCTTCACCACCTCCTACAAGCCCATCCCGCGCTAGCTGGGTCATGATTGCACTGCGCCCGGCCTCTGGGCCACCAAACGCCAAAACCGGTGCCTGCGTGCGTTCTGCAAGTGGACGAGCCAGTGGAGAGTGATCCAAATGACTGTGCGTAACGACGATATGGTTAATCCGCTGACCGGGCTGCACCGCATCCAGAATCGCATCCAGATGCGTCTGATTGAGAGGGCCAGGGTCGATCACCGCAAGCTCACTTGTGCCCAACAGGTACGTGTTAGTGCCCCTATAAGTCATGGGTGAGGGATTCGGTGCCAGAATACGTCGCAATCCCGGCTGTAGCTCTATGGCAGTGCCTGGCGTTGGGTCGAATTGGTCAGCAGCCTGCATTCTGCGCTCTTTCTCTTGTCGGTTCAGCCCGTTAGGTTTAGCGCATGTCCGCGCAATGGCTCAAACCCTATATGCCGCGCAGCCTCTATACCCGAGCTGCGCTGATACTGGTTCTTCCAGTGGTTGTTCTACTTTTGGTCGTTGGTATTGCTTTTCTTCAAAAGCACCTTGAAGACGTCACGGCGCAAATGACGCGTGCGGCCTCGCGTGAGATATTGCTGGTTGTCGATGCCATGGAGAATACGGAAACCCAACAACAGGCGCTTGCGGTCGTCCGACCGGATTTGCTGGCGCTTGAAATGCAAGCGCGGTTTTTAGGTCTAAATGAAGAACCAGAATTGGGCCGAGGCCGGTGGTATGATTTTATAGCGCCAAGGGTAGAAGCGGACTTGGAATTTTTACTACCCGATCTTGTCGCCGTCGCACTACCAAGCGGAGATGAGGCACGGGTTTACCTTCAGACAAATCTTGGGGTGTTGCAGCTGACATTTGATCGCCGTCGCTTGTCTCCCACGGCTCCGCACCAATTGATCGTGACGATGGTGTTCTTTGCTATCGTCATGACTTCGATCTCCTTTCTTTATATGCGCAACCAGTTACGCCCTATTTCCCGATTGGCTGAGGCAGCGCAGGCTTTCGGTCGCGGTAGAGTGGTTTCGTATACGCCCGGCGGCGCGATTGAAGTGCGTGCCGCGGGCAGTGCCTTTTTGGAAATGCGAGCGCGTATCGAACGCCAGATGGAGCAACGCACCATGATGTTGTCTGGCGTCAGTCATGACCTTCGCACCCCACTAACTCGTTTAAAACTTGGCTTGTCGATGTTGCCCGAGGATGATGCTGCCCCGCTGCAGCAGGATGTAGATGAGATGCAGTTGTTGCTGGACGCTTTCCTGGAGTTTTCGCGTGGGGCATCAGAAGGAACGCCCGAAACAGTCGACCCTAAAGTTTTGTTAGAGCAAATTGTAAAAGACGCTCGTCGCGCCGGACATCAGGCTGAGCTTGTTTCCGTCGAAGGTGAGGGGACAGTGACACTCAGGCCAACTGCAATAAGGCGCGCGGTTGAGAACCTGATCGGAAACGCAGTTCGCTATGGAAAACGCGCCGATGTTAGCCTGTTTGTCACGCCAAAATCCTTGCGTATTCGGGTCGAAGATGACGGGCCGGGTATTCCACCCGAGCAGCGGTCTGAAGCAGTCAAACCTTTCTCGCGCCTTGATCCGGCCCGCAATCAAAATCAGGGTAGTGGGGTCGGGTTGGGTCTTGCCATTGTTTCTGACATTGCACGCGCCCATGGAGGAGTTTTGCGCCTCGGCAAGAGCGATCGACTGGGTGGCCTATGTGCTGACATCATCATCGGGCGCTGAAAAACACCTGACACAGTAGGTCAATACAGCCTGTCGCAGATCTCGAGGATATTTCTTTTCGTTGCATTACCTCACTGCGCCGCGGGTTTAATGGAAAAACTCAACGGCCTATTTGCCGAGTGACTAACGCATTCCAACAACTGATTTCTGCATAGCGACGATCAGCGCATCTCGCATTTGAGACAGCTCCGCCGGAGACTTTCCTGCGGCTTCGGCCTTTACGCCCTGCGTCAATGTTTGGGTCACGTCTTTGGTCAAGTGAACCTGTCCAAGATCATCCCACCAGCCGTTGAACGTATCCGTGAAATGGTCGCAGAAGGCTTGAAGACCTCCTTCGCCCGCCCCAAGGTTGAACAACATGGTCGGTCCCATCGCCGCCCAACGCAAACCGGGGCCAGCCCATACGGCCTTGTCCACGTCCTCGACCGAAGCAACGCCAGACATGACAAGGCTGATCGCTTCGCGCCAAATCGCTGCTTGCAGTCGGTTAGCTACGTGTCCAGGCACTTCTTTCCGGAGGCGGATCGTTGTCTTTCCAACAGACTCGTAAAAGCGCTGCGTGTCTTCAACCACGCCGCGTGCGGTATTCTCGTTCCCCAAAACTTCGACCAAGGGGATCAGATGTGGTGGGTTAAATGGGTGGCCCAGAACAAAGCGTGATGGGTCCTTCCAACCGGGCTGCATTTGGCTAAGTGTTAAACCCGAGGCAGAACTTGCAACGATCGCTTGAGGAGCCAAAGCAGGTTCGATCTCAGCAAAGGTTGCATGCTTGAGTGGTAAACGCTCCGGTACGTTTTCCTGAACAAACGCGGCCCCCTTGACAGCACGCGCTGCGCTGGAGTGGAAGGTTATGACCTCTGGGTCGCCGTTTTGCGTTAGCCCAAGATCGGTCATCGCAGGCCACGCCGCTTCAATGTAGCTGCGTACCCTTTGTTCCACTTTAGGGTCCGGATCGAACATGGCGACTGAACGCCCAGAGGCTAGAAACAACGCGGCCCAACTGGCACCGATTACGCCGCCTCCAAGGCAGGCAGTGTGTTGAAAATCCATCAGAATAATCCCGGATTAAGAGGAGAGGCAGCCGTCATACCGCCATCCAAGGTGAACAGCTGTCCTGTGGCAAATCCAGCTTCGTCTGAGGCGAGCCAGACCGCCATGCTGGCGATGTCTTCTGGCCTTCCAAACCGACGTGCTGGGTGGCGCGCCAACGCGTCCTGTCGCGCCGTTTTGGGGTCAGTGGCAAGGTCAAAACCCGCATCCATCATACCGGTTTCAATCCAGCCGGGACAGATAGCGTTGCAACGGATCTTGGGGCCGTGATCCACGGCGATAGACCGGGTCAACCCATGAACAAAGGACTTCGAAGCATTGTAGAGCGCCATAGACGGATCAGCGACAGAGCCCGAAATAGATCCGATATTGATGATCGCTCCTCCTTCAGACATTTTCGGAATAAAGGCGCGGCACAGATTGAATACGCCTTTGCAATTGGTGCCGATCACCAGGTCCCAATCTGCATCGGTGCTGTCGGTGACCGACTTTTCAACTTGTACGCCTGCATTGTTGACAAGGATGTCGGTGCCGTTTGTTGCCGTCGCCAGTTCTTTAACCGCAGCAACATCGGTAACGTCCAGCGGATACCATATGATGTTCTGATCAAGCCCTTCGGGTCTGGCCCCGCGTCCGCATGTCGTGACCTTTGCGCCTTCACGGGCAAACGCCTCAACTATCGCGCGTCCGATGCCCTGCCGTCCGCCTGTGACCAACGCCTGTTTCCCTGCCAACCGCATCAGTGTGCCACCATCACATGGCGCACGGACGTATAGGCATCAAGAGCGTAGACCGACATGTCACAGCCAGTTCCTGAGCCCTTCATTGCTGCCCAAGGCATCTCGGCTGCGGGCATCCCATGCGTGTTGACCCAAGTCATGCCGTATCTCAGTTGCGCGGTCATCTTCATCGCGGTCGAAACGTCTTTGGTCCAAACCGAAGAGGCCAATCCGTACCGACCGGCATTGGCTATTCGCAGCGCGTCCTCAGCCTCGGAAAAGCGCGAAATGGTTACAACGGGTCCAAACACTTCGCGGCATGCGATTTCGGCATCGTTGTCGACATTGGCCACGACGGTCGGTTTGTAAAAGAACCCAGCGCCTTCGCCGACCTCACCTCCCACCACGATCTCAGCACTGGCGCGGGCGCGATCGACGAAGCCAGCAACTTGGTCGCGTTGGGCAGCGGAAACGATAGGGCCCATCTCAACCCCGTCGGCTCTGGGTGCGCCAATTTTGATTTGGCCAACCTGATCAGTGACAGCTGCAACCACCTTGTCATAGACCGAGTCTTGAATCATCACTCGGCAAGGTTGGGCGCAGTCTTGCCCCGCGTTGAAGAACGAACCATAGCGGATCGTCTCGGCCAATGCGTCGATATCCGCGTCGTCAAAAACAATAACCGGAGCCTTTCCGCCCAACTCCAAATGCACGTGGCGAATTTGCTGAGATGCTGCGCGCATTGCCGCCATCCCTGTCGCAGGAGATCCTGTTATTGAAATCCCCTCGATCCGTGGGTCGTTGATCAATGTGTCTCCAACCGATGCCCCACGGCCATGCACCACATTCAATACGCCTTTGGGCAAGACATCGGCCAGCAGTTCAGCTAGCCGCAGCGTGGCTAGTGGTGTGATCTCGGATGGTTTCATTACGATGGTGCAACCTGCAGCCAGCGGCGCCGCGATCTTCCACGCAGCCATCATCAGCGGATAATTCCAGGGCGCAATCGAGGCTACCGGACCAAGCGGATCTTTCCTAATCATCGAAGTGTGGCCCGCCGCATATTCACCTGTCACCGAGCCGCTCATGGTGCGGGATGCTCCGGCCATGAAACGGAACGTGTCGATGGTCAGAGGCATCTCTTCGTCACGGGCCATGGGCCAGGGTTTACCGACGTCGAGCGTTTCCAGCTCGGCCAGTTCTTCGATGTTGGCTTCAATCACATCGGCAATTGCGAGCAGGCAACCGGCACGTTCGGAAGGTGTCACCAAACGATAGGTTTCAAATGCCTCATGCGCGGCGCGGGTCGCAGCCTCAATCTGCTCCGGCGTTGCCTCGGGTACATGTGCGACAGTTTCCCCGGTCGCGGGGTTCAGGACGGGCAGGGCGTCGCCGCCGCCTTCGACCATCTTTCCGTTGATCAGCATTTTCGTTTGCATGTTGTTTCCCGTCAGAAAGCTGTCTGGTCGCTGCCCTTGAGGCCAAGCCGCTGGCGGGCCTCATCCGGCGTCGCGACCGTGAGGCCGAGGTTTTCGATGATTGAACGGATTTTGCGAACTTGGTCGGCGTTGGATTTTGCTTTTTCGCCAGGGCCGATATAGAGGCTGTCTTCCAGCCCAACCCGAACATTTCCGCCCAGTATTGCGGCTTGAGTGGTGAATGCCATCTGATGACGACCCGCAGCCAGAACCGACCATTCATAGCTGCCGCCGAACAGCTTTTCGGCGATTGTGTGCATGTGCATCAGGTTGTCGGGATCGGCACCGACACCGCCCAAAATTCCGAACACCATCTGGATAAAGAACGGGGGTTTGACCCAACCCTGATCTACCACCCAAGCGAGGTTGTAGAGATGTCCAAGGTCGTAACATTCGAATTCGAATTTGGTGCCGTGACCGCCACCAAGTTCCTTCATCGCGTATTCGATATCAGCGAATGTGTTTCGGAAAATGAAATCGCGCGTCATGCCCAGAAACTCGGGCTCCCAGTCATGTTTCCAGTCTGAATACTTCTGCATCATCGGAAAGATGCCAAAATTCATCGATCCCATATTCATGCTGGCCATTTCGGGGCTGGCTCGCAGGGCGGCACGAAGGCGCTCTTCACGAGTCATGCCCAGCCCACCACCGGTTGAGACATTCATCACCGCGCCGGTTGCCTGTTTGATACGCGGCAGGAATTGCATGAACAGTTCGGGGTCCGCATGAGGTTTCCCGGTTTCGGGATCGCGGGCGTGCAGGTGGATAATCGAGGCCCCAGCTTCGACCGCTCCGATACTCGCGTCCGTGATCTCGTTCGGGGTGATCGGCAGGTATTCCGACATGGTCGGTGTATGAATGCCACCAGTGGGGGCACAGGTTATGATGACCGATTTGCTCACCCGATAGCCCCCCATGCGCCGCGCGGCTCTTGATCGACGATGGTGATGACATCGCCGGGCCGCGCTACGGTGATATGAGAAAAACTGTTGTCTGCCGTTGCCCCGTGCCAATGCGGGTAGCCAGCAGGGATGGTCACCACGTCGCCGGGCTCCATGATCTGTTCACCGTTTTCGTCTGCGATGATGCCACGTCCCACAGTCGCAATAAGGATCTGATCCACTTTGTGGACATGCACCCTGTTGCGCTCGCCGGGACCAAAATTGACAATGTAAAGTTCAACGTCCTCGGTCTCAGGCAGCCCCACTAAAGGAGCGAAGGTGATAGTGTCGCCCAGAAATAAATCTCCGGTCGCAGGTTTCGTATCGGTTTGGCTCGATTTAATCACTTTCATAGCTTCATCTGCTGAACCTGTGCGCTCAGCCCTCCATCCAGAACCCAAAGTTGCCCACTAGCATAGCGCGCCTCGTCCGAAGCCAGCCAGTTGACCAAGTTGGCGATATCTTCAGGTGTGCCGTAGGTACGCATAGGGTGCACGTCTCGAACGGCTTGTTGCAGTTGATCGATGGTCTTGCCACCACCACCCGAACCGTCGCCGGTGAAAAAACTCTGTAGCATCGGTGTGTCGACATAACCGGGGCATATGGCGTTAACGCGGATACCCTCGGGGCCGTGATCGCAAGCCATCGCCTTTGTCAGGGCATGCACCGCGCCTTTGGTCGCGCAATATGCGGCGAGGCCGGGGTCGGCGATAAACCCGTCATAGCTGCCGAAATTGATGATCGAGGTAGTGCCACTGTTGGCTGCTTTCCGCATCAGGGGCAGTGCATGTTTAGAGGTCAGGAAAGTACCCGTCACATTGACGGCAAAGGACAGGTTCCATTCGTCCAGCGAGGTTTCTTCGATAGTTTTCTCTATTTCGATCCCCGCGGCATTAACCAGTATGTTCAACCGGCCTGCGTCCTTCGCCACTTGTTCCATCGCTGCGATGGCGTCGGGTTCCTGCGTGACGTCCAGTTTGACAAAGATGCTGCCGTCATCGTCATGCGCGGTCAAAGAACCCTCGGGCGTCAGATCGGCCGCGTAAACCCGCGCGCCTTCGCGTAGGAACCGGGCGACAATGGCGCGACCGATGCCGCCACGGCCGCCGGTTACAAGGGCGGTTTTGCCTTCCAGCATCATTCGTTGGTCTCCTTCAAAGGCGGATAGCGATAGCGTGTCGCTGCAACGGTCCAATCCATGTGGTTGCGCACATAGTCCTGCGAGGCATCGCGTGGCGGGTTGTAGTCCCAGCTTTCGACTGGGTTGGCCTCCATCGCCGCATGCAGGGCACGGCGGGATTTTTGTGTGGCGATGACATCCGCACGCAGTTTTTCACTGTCCCAGCGTTGAGCAACGCGAGCCGCGAATTGCGCTGCTTGGTCGGCGTAATCCGGGTCTTGCGCGCGGTTCACCTTTTCCAGCGGGTCGATGGCCAGGTCATAAAGCTGCGGAGGGTCCGGATCGCAGTGGATGTATTTCAATGGCCCGGTGCGGATCATGAAGACTGGATAGGGTGTCATTTCGGCGCAGTATTCGCCAATAGCCTCGTCAACCGCGTCGGGCTCTCCGCGCGCCAGCGGCATGAGGGAGCGACCGTCCACCGGTTCTCCGAACATCGCTTCGCTACCCCCGGCGAGGTCTACGAACGTAGGCAGCAGGTCCAGCAGCGAACAGGCGTTCGACGCCGTGCCTTGCGCAACACCGGGACCGGCCATGATCAAGGGCACGCGGGCGGAGTGTTCGAAGAAGTTCATCTTGTACCACAGCCCACGCTCGCCCAGCATATCGCCGTGATCGGCTGTCACGATAACGATGGTATTGTCCAGTTCGCCAATCTCTTCTAGCGCCTTCACCATCGCGCCCAACTTGCTGTCGAAATAGCTGACATTGGCTAGATACGCACGGCGTGCGCGGCGGACTTCCTCTTCGGTCAAGGGAACGTAGCTCGCCTCGATCCCGTCCATCACCCGGCGTGAGAACGGATCCTGTTCCTCGGGCGTCAGGGTGAATTCCGGCATGGGGACGTCATCGTCTGAGTACAGGTTCCACCACTCCGGTTTGGCTACATACGGATCGTGTGGGTGGATGAAGCTGGCGACCAGACAGAACGGTGTTTCATCCCCGGCTGCTCGGTCGCGGCCACGGTCAATCAGCCAGCGGCGGGCGGCGAATTCGACCTCGTCATCATAGTCGGTTTGGACGGTGGCGATGGCCTCGCCGCTTTCCTTGACCGTCTGCATGTTGTGGTACCACTTATCGATGCGTTCGTCGGCTGCTTCCCAATCAGGGGTCCAAGCAAAGTCTGAAGGGTAGATGTCGGTCGTTACCCGGTCTTGAAATCCGTGTTTCTGATCGGGGCCGACAAAATGCATCTTGCCGGACAGGCAAGTGCGATAGCCAAGCGCCTGAAGGTAGTGCGCGAAGGTCGGAACAGACGCGCGAAACTCGCTAGCATTGTCATAGGTTGCGATCCGGCTGATCAACTGACCAGACATGAAGGCAAAGCGCGACGGAGCGCAAAGCGGTGAGTTGCAATAGGCCGCGTCGAACCGCATCCCGCGCGCGGCTAATGCATCGATATGGGGTGTTTTCACAGTCGGATGACCATAAGCGCCGCAGAAATGCGGCGCCAGTTGGTCTGCCATAACGACGACGATATTGGGCCGTCTCACGGCGCGGCCTGCGCGTAGGCATCCAGAACCAGCCCGTGGAAGTGATGCACTGCATGCTCCGATTTGCCCGAGCCGTTCGGATCATGCACGATCCGCCCTTGGGTGAAGGCCGGTGTGCTCATGCCCCGCTGAACACTTTCAACGATGTCGATGTCTTCGCGCTGTAGAACCTCGTCGAGATAGCGGATTGCTTCCAGTTCCGCCTCGTCCGGTTCCGGGGTTTCGAGGAAGAAGTCGTAGGTCTCCAGCGTTCGATCCGGACCAATAGGAATGATGTTGAGAACGATCATCGACGACCGCCCCGGATAACGCATCAAGCAGGTCGTAGGCCACAACCACCAAACCGCATGGGTGCGTACAGTCGCGTTCGACACATCATAGGCGGTGTTCGCACCTTTGCCCGCCTCGGCCATGTGGCTGGAGTAGATGCCGTACGTGGTCACCTTGTAGGTGTCCATATCGACCAAATCGCAGAAATCTTTATGCGCGGTTGGGCAGTGGTAACATTCTAGGAAATTATCGACGACGTTCTTCCAGTTCGACTTGATGTCGTAGGTCAGGCGGTGGCCAAAAGTCAGGTTTTCGATATCCGGCGCCCAGTGGCGAATTTCGGTTTCCAAATTGCCAGACAGTTCGTGCAACGGTCGCGCGTTCGGGTCGAGATTGACATATATGAAGCCTGCGAACTCCTCGACCTTCACCTGATCCAAGCAAATGTCTTTAGTGTTAAAGGCTGTCAGGCTTTCGGTTTCCGGTGCGCGGACCAGCTGACCGTCCAATTTGTAGACCCACGCGTGGTAGGGGCACATGATGCGCGTTGTTTCGCCCTCGCCAGACAAAAGATGGTGGGCGCGGTGCTTGCAGACGTTGTAGAAGGCGCGCAACGTTCCTTCGCGGTCACGCACCACAGCAATCGGGCGGTTGGCGATCTCAACAGTCACGTATGATCCGGGCGCCCGCAGCTTTTCCACGTGGCACACCCATTGCCACGTTTTGGCTAGAATTTCGTTTAGGTCGATCTGATGCCACGCAGGATCCACGTAGGCTTCGGCCTTCAGGGATTGCGTGTTGAGCGGGTCAGGGCTGAACCCATCTGAGATTCGGTCGAATTGCTCTTTGGACGGCAGCGCGGTCATTTTAGGAGGCTCCACGTAACTCGCCCGGGACTGTCCCGGAAGGTTGGCTTGCTACGTGTATGTTCCTCTGAAAAATTATTTGACGCTTAACTTTTTACGTCATCAAATTAACACAAAAAGCCATTGGGCAAAGTTACGCCCGTGGTTTTCGGTGCATCGGCCAAGCCCGGTATTCGAAAGGAACGCGACCTTCGATACGGTCCTGGCTTGGTGGCAATCCAAAGCGGTCTTTGTATGACCTGCTAAAGTGAACCTGACTGGCAAAGCCCGATGCCATCGCGACCTGTGCAATCGGCAGCTCGGTCTGCGTCACTAACCCGCGCGCTCGGTCCAGCCGAATATCACGGTAATACAGGGCAGGGGTCTTCTTGATGTAGGTCGCAAAGAGCCGGTCCAACTGCCTGTGCGAAATTCCCGTCAGTTTGCAGATGTCAGGAATGGGCAGAGGATCTTCCAAGTGTGCTTCCATTACCTGGATTGCCGTTTTCAGGGTTGCCGGAACCAGAGCGCCAAAAGGTTCGCTTCCCTCCGGCTGCTGCATTGCTGCTGGTCCTCTTAGCTGACCGTGAAAAATATACCGTGCCGCAGCGTTTGCCAGCGCACTTCCATGAATCCCCTGAACGATCTGCAGGGCGAAATCAATGGACGCTGCGCCGCCACAGCAGGTGATCCGGTTTCCGTCCAGAGCATAAAGGTTTTCGACCACTTCGATATCTGGATAAAGCTCCTTAAGGGCGTCGATATGTTCGTAGTGGACGGTTGCGCGCCGCCCCTTCAATAGTCCGGCCTGAGCCAGCACAAATGCGCCTGTGTCCAGCGCGCCCAACGTTGCGCCGGATCGCGCCCATTGGCGCAGTGCGCTGCCAAGACGGTCGGTCATGTGCTTTTCAGGGGTCCAACTGGTTGAGACGATGGCAATGTCTGGCTGCTGAGGCCCCAGGTCACTCAGCGCCTGTGTTTCAACTCCAACACCGTTGCTAGACACGCAAAGCCCACCGGATTCCGAAACGATCTGCCATTTGAAGTAGGCTCGGCCATCCAGATAATTCGCGGCCCGGAACGGGTCGATGAAATCCATCGTGGCTGCCATGTTAAAACTGGGTGTGACGACGATGAAAAGGCCGGTCGTGGGCTGAATCGTTTCATCCATGTCCTAATGACCTCGCTTGCCACCATTCAAGTCAAAAGAAAGCGATTTGTGGCCATCGCGCAAGGTCGGATGCAGCCCGGCGAACTACCTAGTTCATGAAAGAAGGCGAGGATTTGGTAGGCCCGGCAGGACTTGAACCCGCAACCAAAGCGTTATGAGCGCTCTGCTCTAACCAATTGAGCTACAGGCCCGCCATGCGGCTTTGACTATCACGGTGAACAGCCGCGTCAAGCCTGACCGTTGCAACATGTCGCACAATCGACTAACCCGCGCGGGAACCATTCATAAGGGGCTGGCCATGACGACGGGCAAGAACGGAATCACATATGCCGATGCAGGCGTTGATATTGATGCGGGCAACGCTTTGGTCGACCGGATCAAGCCCGCGGCCAAGCGGACAAACCGCTCGGGCGTGATGAGTGGGCTGGGCGGATTTGGTGCTTTGTTCGATCTGAAGGATGCCGGGTATCAGGACCCCATTCTGGTAGGCGCGACCGATGGCGTTGGCACCAAACTGCGAATCGCCATTGATACCGGTGTGGTTGATGGTGTCGGTATTGATCTGGTTGCGATGTGCGTGAATGACCTGATCTGCCAAGGGGCGGAGCCGCTGTTTTTCCTAGATTATTTTGCGACCGGTAAGCTGGACACCGACACAGCGGCGCGGATCATCGAAGGCATTGCCGAGGGTTGTGTTCAGTCCGGTTGTGCATTGATCGGTGGTGAGACCGCAGAGATGCCGGGCATGTACCCGGATGGCGACTTCGATCTGGCCGGTTTCTCGGTCGGCGCGATGGAACGGGGGGCGCATTTGCCTGCCGACGTGCAAAAGGGTGATGTTCTGCTGGGTCTGGCCTCGAACGGGGTGCATTCCAACGGCTATTCGCTTGTGCGAAAGCTCGTCGAGATTTCTGGCCTTGGTTGGGACGCGGCGTCGCCATTTGGTAAAGGATCGCTGGGTGAGGCGTTGCTGACGCCAACGCGGTTGTATGTGAAACCGGCGCTGCAGGCGATCCGGGCCGGGGGGGTGCATGCGTTGGCCCATATCACCGGTGGTGGTCTGACTGAAAACCTGCCGCGCGTACTGCCCGAAGGGCTGGGTGCCGAGATTGACCTGAACGCCTGGGACCTGCTGCCTGTCTTCCGCTGGATGGCTGAAACCGGTGGCATTGCCGAAGCCGAGATGCTGAAAACCTTTAACTGCGGCATCGGCATGATCGTTGTTTGCGCCGAAGACCGCGCCGACGAGCTGGCCGCGCTGCTGGCTGAGGCGGGCGAGACTGTTTCGCGTCTTGGCGCCGTAACCGACGCTCCTGGCATGGCCTATTCGGGCCAGTTGCTGTGAGCCACAAACGCGTCGCCATCCTGATTTCCGGGGGTGGGTCCAACATGGTGTCGCTGGTCGACAGCATGGTCGGGGACCACCCAGCGCGGCCCTGTCTGGTGCTCTCGAATGACGCTGAAGCGGGCGGGCTGAAAAAAGCCACCGCGCGTGGCATCCCGATAGCGTCAGTAGATCACCGCCCCTTTAAAGGTGATCGCGCTGCCTTTGAGGCCGAGCTGCTGAAACCGCTAGATCAGGCGCAGCCAGATATCGTCTGCTTGGCCGGGTTCATGCGGGTTCTGACGGCCGAATTTGTTTCGCGCTTTCAGGGACGGATGCTGAACATCCACCCTTCATTGCTGCCGAAGTACAAAGGTCTGAACACCCATGCCCGGGCCATCGAGGCCGGTGATGCGGAACATGGATGTTCGGTTCACGAGGTGACGGCGGCGTTGGATGACGGTCCGATCCTTGGGCAAGCACGAGTGAACATCGAACCCGGTGACACACCAGAGGTGCTGGCGGCCCGCGTGCTGGAATGGGAGCACAGACTCTACCCCGCAGTGTTGCGCCGTTACGCCAGTGGAGAGCGGACTCCGGTGTTGCTGCCCTGATCGTTTCAGGGTGATTTACATGCGCGTCATATTCGGCCTATGGTCTGCTCATCGGCTGGGTAAGGCAAAGAATTGACTGTCAGCCACAAAGAAAAAGAGCAAGAACAGCACCGCGTATGAAAACCCTGACAACGACGCAAGAGCTGGCCGATTTCTGCAAGGCCGCTGCGGAATACGACTATGTTACTGTAGACACCGAGTTTCTGCGCGAAAGAACCTACTATTCGAAGCTTTGTCTCGTGCAGTTGGCGTTTGCGTCCGACGATGAAGATAGCGCTGTTTTGGTTGATCCGCTGGCTGATGGATTGTCGCTCGAGCCATTATACGAGCTGTTCGGCAATGAAGACGTGGTCAAGGTATTCCACGCCGCGCGACAGGATCTTGAGATTTTTTGGGTTGATGCTGGTGTTTTTCCCAAACCGCTATTCGACACACAGGTCGCGGCGATGGTTTGCGGATTTGGTGAGCAGGTTGGCTATGAGACACTGGTGCGCAAGATTTGCAAACAAGGTGTCGACAAAACCTCGCGTTTTACCGATTGGTCCCGGCGACCGCTATCCGAGGCGCAAAAGACTTATGCGCTGGCCGATGTGACCCATCTGCGCCAAATCTACGAATTTCTGGCAGCGCAGTTGAAGAAATCGCAGCGCATCCACTGGGTGGCGGAAGAGCTGCGGACTCTGACCCAGCCTGAAACTTACGACATCCGACCTGAAGATGCGTGGAAACGCGTAAAAACACGGACAAACTCGGCCAAGTTTCTGGCAGTTGTACGTGAGTTGGCGCAATTTCGAGAAACCTATGCTCAGGAGAACAACGTCCCACGCAGCCGGGTATTCAAGGATGATGCGCTCATTGAGCTGGCTTCAACCAAACCTAAGTCTCCATCTGATCTTGGCGGTTCTCGTCTTTTACTGCGCGAGGCGCGTAAGGGCGCGATTGCCGATGGTATTTTGGCTGCGGTAAGAAACGGCGTAAATTGCCCTGCCGATCAGTTGCCGAGCGTTGATAACAGTCGGGACAAACTGAAGGTCAATCCGGCCTTGGCAGATCTTCTGCGTGTGCTGTTGAAATCTAAAACCGAAAGCTCGGGTGTGGCGGCTAAACTGATCGCTACCAGTTCGGAACTGGATCAGATTGCAGCGGGTGAACGCGAATTGCCCGCTATGTCGGGTTGGCGGTTCGAGGTGTTCGGTGAGGATGCTTTGAAACTCTGCGAGGGTAAGATCGCTCTGGCCGCCAAGGGGCAAAACGTCAAGGTCGTTGCGCTTTAAAGTCGATTATCGGCGACGCGATTCAAGCGCGTTCTGTTGCCCCACAACCCGCACCAACCGCGTGTTTTGCAAGTCTTCCCGACTGATATTGATCGCATCTGAAACCATGCGCGAACGCTCGGTCCCCTGATTGGTCGCTCGTTCCGGGTAATTTACCCGAAAGGTGAATTCGAGAACGCCGTTCTTCTGATTCTCTTCACTGCTGACGCGTACCAGTTGGGCATTGTAGGCGCCTTGCCGGGATGCGGTGCCAGTCGCATAAACAATTGCACCATTTGGGGTGGGATCAATCCGCACCTCATCGATCTTGGCAATTGGGACGCTAGTGTCAGGGGCTTCTGATCTGCCAAACAGCCCTGCGCCTTCCTTTTTCTTAGGCACAAGTGCATCGGCGTCATTTGCCGAAACCTCGCTCGGTGCAGACGGAGTGCTGGGGCCGAACCAGTTGGACGGGTTAGCCCGCGAGTCACGCCAGTTGCTGCATGCTGACACGGTCAGAGTGGCAACCAAGAGAACAATAAACGATTTTTGCATGGTCCCAACGTCCAGAGCAGTAGATGCAACAATGGGTTATCGTAAATTCGGGCGCTTGAAAAGCCACGCAAGGGGGTGGACAGGCATGGAACGGAGGCATAGTTCACACTTGTGAACGCATCGAAAGGACCGCCCCAAAATGGCAACGCCTGCCTTTGAAGAAATCGTCGAGGATTTCGAATTTCTGGAGGACTGGGAAGACCGGTACCGCCATGTCATCGATCAGGGCAAGGCCATGGACCCCCTGGACGACGCCTTCAAAGTTCCGGCTACAAAGGTCAATGGTTGCGCCAGTCAGGTTTGGCTGCACCCGATTATCGAACGCGGTGTTTTCCGTTTCGATGGTGACAGTGACGCTTTGATCGTTCGCGGCCTGATCGCGGTTTTGCGTGCGCTGTACAACGGCCTGCCAGTCAGCGAAGTGACCAAGGTTGATGCAGGCGGCGAATTGGCGCGGCTAGGCTTGAATGATCACCTTTCCGCGCAACGTTCGAACGGGCTGAGGTCTATGATAGAACGTATCCGGGACGTCGCCCAGGAAAACGCCTGACGCCGATTAGTTGGCCGGTGCGCGCGTCGCCCAATCCGTTAACGTTGTTTCAAGATCGCCATAGCCGGTGAAACGGCGTTCGAATTCCAAACCCATCTTCTCGGCGCATTTGCGGGCACGGGACGTGAGTTCGGGATCATCGATTTGCGCCTGATAGACAAGCTTGGTGTAATTTCCAAAGTACATATCGCGTAGTTCGGGGTGGCGATCCAGGCCAAGTGGTTTCCAGACAAAGGCATCGAATTGCCGTGCGAGGAAATCCGTCAGGTAAAACGCAGTGGTTTCATCGTCGCCGCGCGCTTCAAAGGCCTGATTTCCTTCGAAGAAGGAATAGCAATGCGGGCCTTTGACCATTTCAACCCCAAGTTCGGCGCAGGCTTTTTCAAGTAAACCGCCAGTGCCGCAATCAGCATAAACTACAAAAATCTGATCATAGTCATCGCGATGCTTGGCAATAGCGTCCCGAACTGCCTGAGTGATCTTTTCGGGGTGGATGTGCAGGATCGCAGGGAGGCAGGTCAGCGACATGTGGTCCCAACCATTCTGCCGTTTAAGGTCCAGAATTTCACGCGCGAGCGCGCCACACGCAAGCAGCAGAATCTGTCCCTTCTCATTAGAATCGTAGCCTTTGGTCGTCAGGCTTACATCGTCTGGCATTTTTTCCTGCTGCATCTGGAGCCCCTTCAAAACTATAAGACAGCCGCATGAACAAAAAAGGCCGCCCGAAAACCGGACGGCCTGTGAACATTTTGTCTGTCCAATCAGCCGGCCAGTTGGTTGTGCTTGCGCGAGACAAATTCCTTGGCGGTTTCAACTGCCACGGCCGCGTCACGGCAATAGGCGTCTGCACCAATGGCTTTGCCGAACTCTTCGTTCAACGGTGCGCCGCCAACCAAAACGATATAGTCTTCACGGAGGCCCTGTTCTACCAAAGTGTCGATCACAACTTTCATGTATGGCATTGTTGTAGTCAGCAGCGCCGACATGCCCAGAATGTCGGGCTGTTCGGTTTCCAGCGCTTCAAGATAGTTTTCGACCGGATTGTTGATGCCGATATCTACGACCTCGAAACCTGCGCCTTCCATCATCATCGAAACAAGGTTCTTGCCGATGTCGTGAATGTCGCCTTTGACGGTGCCGATGACCATTTTTCCAACCCGCGGTGCGCCGGTTTCAGCAAGCAGAGGCTTTAGGATCGCCATGCCGCCTTTCATCGCGTTAGCAGCCAGCAGAACCTCGGGGACGAACAAGATACCATCGCGGAAGTCGTGGCCAACGATGGTCATACCACCGACCAGAGCTTTGGTGAGAATGTTGTAAGGGGTCCATCCGCGTTCCAGCAGGATGTTTACACCTTCTTCGATTTCCTCTTTCAGGCCGTCATAAAGATCGTCGAACATCTGTTCGACGAGTTCGTCGTCATTTAGTTCGGACAGGACGATGTCTTCTTCATCGGACATGGGGCATTTCCCTGAGCTGTGCGGACCTTGGGCCCGTGGTGGCATTTTTCCCGTTTTTGGCCAAAACGTCGCAGTTTGACTGTGACGATTGCGACCTCAGTGGTTTCGGGACCGACCTATACGTCAGATTTTTGGATCTCACGACAGAATTTTCTGCATGATTATCCTGCATTCCTTTCAACAGGTGGTAGATCGCAATCGTAGACGCAAGTCTCTGAATTTTCATGGTGTGCTTGCCTGACCATGTTGTGTTCGATATACCGAAGAAAAGGAACAAAAAGTGAACAAACATGAGCGCGCCGCATATCAGGGGGCGGGGAACCGCCACAAACAACGCAGGACGGTTCGAACAATTCGAAACGGTTGCCTACGATGATGGCTGGGACATTGAGGAGAATATCCCGTTATTGCGGACAGATGTTCGCGATGAGATCGCGCGCAGCTTGATCACATACAACCGCTCACCGGATCTTCCATTTGACCGCTCAATCAATCCGTATCGCGGCTGCGAGCATGGGTGTGTTTACTGCTTTGCGCGCCCATCGCACGCCTATCTTGGACTTTCGCCCGGATTGGACTTTGAAACGAAATTGATTGCACGACCGAACGCCGCGGACATCTTGCGCAAAGAGTTGTCCAGCAAAGCATATAAAGTGGCAACCATAGCGCTGGGAACAAACACCGATCCATACCAACCGGTTGAAAAAACGCGTGAAATCACCCGAAACTGCTTGAAAGTGCTGCAAGATTTTAATCACCCAATAGGGATCGTTACCAAAGGGGTACTGGTCGAGAGGGATTTGGACATTTTAGCCTCAATGGCGAAAAAGGGGTTGGTGCGTGTTGGGATTTCTCTGACCACATTGGATGCAGACCTGTCCCGCCGAATGGAGCCGCGCGCGCCATCGCCCAAGCGACGGCTGGCCACAATACGGCGTCTTGTAGAAGCGGGTGTCCCGGTTCGAGTGATGACATCTCCGATAGTGCCTGGCTTGACAGATCATGAACTGGAGCTGCTGCTGGAAGCGGGGCGCGATGCCGGGGCCGATGCGGCCAGTTGGATCATGCTGCGCCTTCCGCGCGAGGTCTCAGAGCTGTGGCAGGACTGGCTGCAAGAGCATGAACCTGCGCGGGCCGAGAAAATCATGTCCAAACTGCGTGAGATGCACGGCGGCAGGGATTATGACCCACGTTGGGGGCATCGCATGCGGGGTGAGGGCGAGTATGCAGGACTTGTCGCCAAGCGGTTCAAGTTGGCGGTGAAACGGCTGGGGCTTGCGACGAAAACGCCACCGCTGAGATGTGACTTGTTTGATAGACCTGCTCAGGTTGGTGATCAGTTGAGCCTATTATAGAAAAAGCCCCAGACGCGGGTCCGGGGCTTTCGCATTCAATCGCAAAGATCAGCGCTTTTCGATATCTACATAGTCGCGCAGGGTTTCGCCCAGATACAGCTGGCGTGGGCGACCGATTTTGTTCTGTGGATCGGCGATCATCTCTTTCCACTGGCTGACCCAGCCAACGGTCCGAGACAGCGCAAAGATCGGGGTGAACATCGAAGTCGGGAAGCCCATCGCGTCGAGGATAATACCCGAGTAGAAGTCTACGTTCGGGAACAATTTCTTCTCAGCGAAATACGGATCTTCCAACGCCTGCTTTTCCAGTGCTTTGGCAACCTGCAGCTTCGGGTTGTCCTCGATGCCCAGCAGATCCAGCACTTCGTCGGCCGACTGTTTCATCACCTTCGCGCGCGGGTCAAAGTTCTTGTAAACGCGGTGGCCAAAGCCCATCAGGCGGAACGGATCGTCCTTGTCCTTGGCGCGGGCAATGTATTCAGGGATGCGATCTACCGAACCGATTTCTTCAAGCATCTCCAGGCACGCTTGGTTTGCACCACCGTGGGCCGGACCCCAGAGGCAGGCGATACCAGCGGCGATGCAGGCAAATGGGTTCGCACCCGATGACGAAGCCAGACGTACGGTTGAGGTCGAAGCGTTCTGCTCGTGATCGGCATGCAGAGTAAAAATGCGGTCCATTGCACGGCTCAGGATCGGATTGACGTCGTATTCCTCGGCAGGGACGCTAAAGCACATGCGAAGGAAGTTTGACGCATAGTCCAGATCGTTGCGCGGATACACGAAGGGCTGACCGTTGTGGTACTTATAGGCCCAAGCCGCGATGGTCGGCATCTTTGCGATCAAGCGGTGCGAGGCGATCTCGCGCTGGCGGGGATCATGAATATCGGTCGAGTCGTGGTAGAAAGCCGACATTGCACCAACAACACCAACCATGATCGCCATAGGGTGGGCGTCACGGCGGAAACCACGATAGAAATACTGCATCTGTTCGTGCAGCATGGTGTGGCGGGTAATGGTGGTTTCGAACTTCTCCAGATCTTTTGCGGCAGGCAGCTCTCCGTACAGCAGCAGGTAGCATACTTCTAGGAAGTGCGATTTCTCTGCCAGTTGATCGATCGGATAGCCGCGGTGCAGCAGTTCACCTTTTTCACCGTCGATATACGTGATGGTGCTGTCGCAGCTTGCTGTCGAGGTAAAGCCGGGGTCATAGGTAAATACGCCCGCGTCGCCGTAGAGTTTGCGAATGTCGATAACATCCGGACCCGCGGTTGGCGAGTGAACCGGCAACTCGTAACTTTCACCATGTACTGTAAGAGTGGCTGTTTTTTTGTTGTCGGTCATCGTTGTCCCTTCTTCGTTCATGCGCGCACCAAGCGAGTGGTTGGCAGCGCGGTCTGCGGTCATACACCAAGTGCTGACCGTGTCGTAGCGGAGCAGCGTTACCTGATCATGAAGCCAGGATTATTTTGCTGCGTCGGAGAGCCGCGCCAGGGTCTCATCGCGCCCCAGCACAAGCATCATGTCAAACACCGAAGGTGTCACAGCACGACCTGCCAGCGCAGCCCTCAGCGGACCAGCGAGCTTGCCGAACTTGACGCCCTGTGCCTCGGCAAAGGCATTGAGGGCTTCCTCCAGTTCGTTCCGCGACCAGCTAACATTTTGCACGTGCGGCGTCAATTCACTCAGTATACCGTCGGATACAGATTGTATGGCTTTTGCCGCTTTCTCATCCGGTTCAATTGGCCTCGAGGTCAACACAAAGTGTGCTTTTTCAAGTAATTCCGGGAAGGTTCGTGCGCGATCTTTCAAACAATACATCGCGCGTTCCAAATCACTGGATTGTGTCGGAGTGAGAGCGGGGCGCTCTGCCGCAGCCAAATAGGCTTCGATTTCATGCCGCAATGCAGCATCATTGGAAATTGCAATATGCTGGCCGCAAAGATTCTCGAGCTTTTTCAAGTCAAAGCGGGCCGGGCTTTTTCCGATTCCATCCAGATCAAACCATTCTTTGGCTTGCTCGTCAGTAAAGAATTCGTCGTCTCCGTGGCTCCAGCCAAGACGTGCAAGATAGTTGCGTACGCCGGCGGCCGGATATCCCATCGCTTGATATTCCTGAGCCCCCAAGGCACCGTGCCGCTTGGACAATTTCTTACCGTCCGGACCATGAATCAGCGGAATATGTGCCCAGACTGGCACGTCCCATCCCATGGCCTCATAGATCATCATCTGACGCGCTGCGTTGTTCAGGTGGTCGTCGCCACGAATGACATGTGTCACGCCCATGTCGTGATCATCCACCACCACGGCCAGCATATAGACCGGTGTACCGTCAGAGCGCAGCAGAATCATGTCGTCCAATTGATCGTTTCGGATGATCACGTCGCCTTGAACCTGATCGCGAATGACGGTTTCACCGCTTTGTGGTGCTTTGATGCGGATTACATACGGTTCATCCGGGTGGGCTGTTGAATCTGCGTCGCGCCAGGGACTGCGG
This sequence comes from Ruegeria sp. CK1, assembly GCF_056536545.1. Classification (NCBI taxonomy): domain Bacteria; kingdom Pseudomonadati; phylum Pseudomonadota; class Alphaproteobacteria; order Rhodobacterales; family Roseobacteraceae; genus Ruegeria; species Ruegeria sp. CK1. The sequence continues at coordinate 84,601 of NZ_JBQFPX010000002.1, read as the reverse complement.
AACAAAGTCGACTTACCTTCGGCGCGGGCTTTCTCACGAAAGTCTGCGATGTCTTCCTGCGTTGAAAAACACTTATATGCTTTCCCTTCGGCAAGAAGTTGACGCGCAACCTCAGCGTGACGCGCTGCGCCCTCGAACTGGCTGATAACGTCTCCGTCATGATCCAGCCCTAACCATTCCATACCTTGCAAAATCGCGGCTGTTGCCTCGGGAGTGGAACGCTCGCGGTCTGTGTCCTCGATCCGAAGCAGGAACTTGCCGCCACGCCCACGAGCATAGAGCCAATTGAACAGCGCGGTGCGTGCGCCACCGATGTGCAGAAAGCCGGTGGGCGAGGGGGCGAAACGAGTGACGACCTGATCGGACATTGTGTGGATTAACCTTTTGGTAACCGTGTCGGGCATAGATTGGCGCCTGTCTAACGAGCCCGAAGGACGGGGGCAACCATGCGTGTTCTGGCACGGGTCGAGGCCGCATTGCTGAACCAAACGGGGTATTTGTTTCAATGGTCTCCAATTTGTTTGGCCATTGGCATCGGCTTGTATTTCAGCCTTCGTTTCGAACCAGGGTGGCGTGTCTATGGCTGTCTTATTGGCGTGTCCGCAGCACTGGTTTGGATCGGGCGCGCAAATAACTCGGGCTGGGCCTCGTTAGCCATTGGGGGTGCGCTGATTGCGGCTGGCTTTGTGCTGGCAGGTGCGCGGGCACACTCGGTCGCAGAGCCGGTCCTTACATGGCGCTACTATGGCCCTATCGAGGGGAGGGTCATAGCCTTGGATCGCTCTGCGTCGGATGCGCTGCGGGTGACGCTGGACCGGGTTCGAGTCGAGGAGGTGCCCGAAGACCACCGTCCGCAGCGCGTCCGACTCTCACTGCACGGGGCGGTGAGTTCATTGAAGCCCGGCCAAAGGATCATGACAACCGGACATCTGTCCCCACCACAAGGACCGGTTGAGCCTGGTGGATTCGATTTCCGTCGCCACGCGTGGTTTCAGCGCCTAGGTGCAGTGGGATACACGCGAGTTCCCGTAATGACCGTTGCGCCTGCGGACCACGCGGTCGAAGGGGTGCGTATCACGGCGTGGCGAATGGCCATATCAGAGCGGGTGCGCGCAATTCTTCCCGGAGAGATTGGTGGATTCGCGGCAGCTGTTACGACCGGTGACCGCAGTGGCATGGGGCAGGAGACTTTGAAATCCCTCAGGGCGTCAAACCTCGCGCATCTTCTTGCAATTTCAGGGCTGCATATGGGGTTGTTGACTGGGTTCGTGTTCTTGGTTTGCCGCTTAGGCCTGTCGGCGGTTCCATCGGTTGCTTTGAGACTGCCAGTCCGAAAATTGGCGGCGGTTTCTGCGCTTGTTGCGGCGATTGTCTACCTCATGTTGTCCGGTGGCAACGTCGCGACAGAAAGGGCGTTTGTCATGGTCAGCGTCATGCTTGGTGCTGTTCTCATAGACCGCCGCGCGATTTCACTGCGTGTTGTTGCGGTTGCCGCTTTGATTGTGTTGACGTTGCGGCCAGAATCCCTGCTTAGCCCCGGATTTCAAATGTCATTTGCGGCGACAACGGCACTTGTCGCTGTATTTGGTTGGTTGCGTGACATGGGGCCCATGCCCGTACCTAAATGGCTGAAACCTGTGGCAGGGCTGTTGCTATCGTCCGCAATTGCAGGGCTGGCGACGGCTCCGATTGGCGCAGCACATTTCAATACCCTGTCTCATTACGGGTTGTTAGCCAATATACTCTCGGTTCCTGTAATGGGCACAATAGTCGTGCCTGCCGCCTTTGTAGCCGCGCTACTGGCGCCCTTTGGCTTGGAAACGCTGGCGCTGAAAGTGATGGGGCTTGGGCTGGAGTGGATACTGTCCGTTTCGGATCGGGTGTCGGCTCTGGATGGGGCTCAAGGGTATGTTGTCAGCCCGCCGCACTACGTATTGCCAATGTTTGCGCTTGGTGCATTGTGGGTAGCCCTTTGGCACGGACGCGCGAAATGGATTGGGATTGGGCCTGTTTTGGTGGCTTTCTTAATGTGGGGGCAGGGGCAGAGACCTGAGATTCTGATCGCCGATACTGGGGGTCTTGTCGGGGTTATGACTGAAGGCGGTCGGGCGCTGAGCAAGAAAAAAGGCAGCGGATTTATCGCTACGGTTTGGCTGGAAAACGACGGAGAAGGTGTTGATCAGACCAAAGCAGCAAGCCGCTGGCCGCAGGGGCCGGATTTGGTGCAGCGATATGTCTGGCAAGACAAGGAACTTGTGCATGTCACCGGAAAACGCGCCGCCCAAGGGTTCAAGGAATGCCGAGCCAACCAAATCGTGGTGTCCGCCGTTGCCTTGGACCTGCGGGGGGCATGCGGGACGTTCGATCCAGAGCGTTTAAGAGAAACAGGTAGTCTGGCCATTTTAAACGGCCGCATCACAACCAGCCGAGAAGTCATCGGATATCGATTGTGGTCCCCGGAAATGCCGGGGGTTCGCAACCGACAAATGGACTAGTAGCTGCGGATCAACCCCACCAGACGTCCCTGCACTTTAACCTTACTTTCGGGCAGAACGCGGGTTTCGTAGGCCGGATTGGCCGCTTCAAGTGCGATCGCGTTTCCACGTCGGAAAAAACGCTTAAGTGTAGCTTCCTGATCTTCGACCAAGGCTACAACGATATCGCCGTTGTCTGCCACTTTCGTTTCGCGAATGACCACAACATCACCGTCATTTATACCCGCGTCGATCATCGAATCTCCGCGTACTTCAAGGGCATAGTGGTCGCCTTTACCCGAGATCATGCTTCCGGGCACAGCAACACGATGAGATTCGTGGCTGATGGCCTCAATCGGAACACCAGCTGCAATGCGCCCCATGACAGGCAGCTCAGTCGCGTAAACAGTAACGGGTTCAAAATTGGCTGGGCGCTTACCTTCGGGCCTGTCACCTTCGATGACACGTGGCTTGAACGCAGCGGTGGGTTCGCCCCCAAGGCTTTCAGGCAGTTTCACGATTTCAATCGCGCGCGCACGGTGGGCAAGGCGGCGGATAAAGCCCCGTTCTTCCAGTGCAGTGATCAGCCGGTGGATGCCAGATTTCGACCGCAAGTCCAACGCGGCCTTCATTTCGTCGAAACTTGGCGGAACACCGTCCGCCTGAACGCGTTTGTGGATGAATTCCAACAAATCCAACTGCTTCTTGGTCAGCATTGCTCACACCTCGTCGGTTATGCGTTTTCTTTTGTTCTACGCATGTTCACGTTTTGTGTCAATGGATTTGAAGCCCGACTATATTGCTAGGTACGACACTTCGTCCCCTAACTGACGTGCCGGATCGTGCGGTTCGCGAACCAACAGCACATTGGCTTGGGCAAGCACACTAAGTAACGAACTGTCTTGGTCTTGGCAGGCTCGTATGCCGTCGTCGCTGAGAACTGCACGCATATAGTGCTCACGTGGACCGTTCTTGCCGATAGGCTCAGCTAACCGCGCACGTTGGAACGGCGGTAGAACTTGCGCAATGCCGAGCATGCGGCGCAACATCGGTGCCAAGAACAGATATCCGCAAACCATCGCACTCACGGGATTGCCCGGTAATCCAACCATCGCAGCAGATCCCAGGCGTCCGGCCATCAAAGGTTTGCCGGGACGCATACGGATCTTGTAAAATGATCGCTCCATCCCCAAACTTTCCGAGACGTCACCGACCAAATCGTACGCGCCCACCGACGCGCCACCGATGGTGACAACTAGGTCAGCACCCTTGGCCAGCTCAAAAGCCGTTTCAAGTGATGTGACGGTATCACGAGCTATAGGAAGAACGCGTACCCGTGCGCCAACTTCTTCTAAAAGTGCTTTTAACCCGAAAGTGTTCGAGGCGATAATCTGGTCCGGGCCCGGTGTCTCACCAGGCATCACCAACTCATCTCCTGTCGAGATCAAAGCAACAACCGGTTTGCGCCTAACCGGCACAACGGGGATGTTCATTGCGGCCATCAAAGCAATGTCTTCTGGCCGTAAACAGCGCGGTGCAGTAATTTTCGCACCGGAAGTAAAATCGATACCTGCTGGACGAATGTTCGACTTTGGGCCGGGGTCATCGGTGATAGTAAGTAGATCCCCGCGTCGTTCGGTGTCTTCTTGAATTACCACGAAATCCGTTCCGTCAGGAACTGGAGCGCCAGTAAAGATGCGAACCGCTTGCCCTGCGCCGACCGTGCCGCTGAAACGGCGACCTGCAGCGGATTCTCCTATGACCTTGAACATCGCATGCAGTTCGACCTCGGTCGACTTTAAGGCATACCCGTCCATCGAAGATGCGGCAAACGGCGGTTGATCCCGGGTTGCGCTTACGTCTTCGGCAAGAACGCGTCCGGCGGCTTCGGTAAGAGGCACCAATTCCGCTTCAAGAGGAGAAACGAGATCAAACAGCAGTGATCGGGCGTCTTCTACGGAAATCATTTCGCCTCGTAACGTCCTGACTTTCCGCCATCTTTAAGCAAGACGCGAACGCCACCGATCTCCATGGCCTTATCAACGGCCTTTGTCATGTCATAGACGGTTAATGCTGCGGTTGAGGCGGCAGTTAGCGCTTCCATCTCAACGCCGGTTTGGCCCGAGGTCTTAACAGTTGCTTCGATCTGAACGCCGGGCAGTTCGGGATCGAGTGTTAACTCGACCGCAACCTTCGTGACCGGCAGAGGGTGGCACAGGGGTATTAGCTCCGGCGTCTTCTTTGCCCCCATTATCCCGGCCAGACGTGCAACGCCAAGAACATCACCCTTTTTGGCACGACCTTCGGAAATCAAATCAAAGGTTTCCTGTGCCATCTTGATGTGAGCTGCTGCCACTGCAACACGGTCTGTCACGGCCTTGTCCGAGACATCTACCATGTGCGCTTGGCCTTGAGCGTCAAAATGGGTCAGTGGCATCACATCACCCCAGGGATCAGCGGGTTTGCCAAAAGTTGGCGGGTCGCGGCGGTAACATCGTCCTGACGCATCAGGCTTTCTCCAATTAGGAAACAACGTGCGCCATAACGGGCGATGTCTGCCAGATCTTCGGGCGTGCTAAGACCGCTTTCACACACGATAGTCCGGTCGCCCGGAACCAGCTTTGAGAGGCGGCGAGTCGTGTCGAGCGAGGTTTCGAAGGTCTTGAGATTGCGGTTGTTTATGCCGATCAACGGGCTCTTCAGCTGCGTTGCGCGTTCCAGCTCATTTTCGTCATGAACTTCAATCAACACGTCCATGCCCCAATCAAAAGCGGTTTGTTCCAATTCGGCCGCCTGAGCGTCTTCGACAGAGGCCATGATGATCAGAATGCAATCCGCTCCCAAAGCGCGCGCCTCGATCACTTGATAAGGATCATACATGAAATCCTTGCGCAAAGCAGGCAGTGATGTGGCTTCGCGGGCTGCGGTCAGATATTCTTTTGCACCTTGAAAGCTTGGTGTGTCAGTCAACACTGACAAGCACGCGGCGCCGCCTTCTTCGTAAGCCTTGGCCAGAACAGGTGGATCGAAATCTGGACGGATCAGCCCCTTGGATGGGCTGGCCTTTTTAACTTCGGCAATTAAACCATAGCCACGACGCGCTGCCTTCTGCAGGGCGTCGGCAAAGCCGCGAACTTCTGGGGCAAGCCTTGCTTCGCTTTCCAACAGGTCCAGCGATTTCGATGCTTTATCAGAGGCAACTTCGTCCAGCTTATAGGCTTTGATTTTATCCAGAACCGTCTCGGTCATACGGCCTCCTGAGTCAATTGGGCCAGTGCGGCGATTTTTTCTTTGGCTTTTCCGCTGTCGATGCTTTCTACGGCTTTGGCAACGCCATCCTTCAAGTCGGTGGCGGCATCCGCGACAACCAATGCGGCAGCAGAATTCAGCAAAACCGCATCCCGATAAGCTGAGCGTTCGCCATCCAGCAGCGCGCGAAAGGCGACGGCGTTTTCTTCGGGTGTGCCTCCGATGATGTCCTCAAACGGATGAACAGGTAGGCCCGCATCTTCGGGGTGAAGTTCAACTTCCTTGATGACTCCGTCTTCAAGCGCGGCAACCCAGCTGATGCCTGTGATTGTCAGCTCGTCGGTGCCATCCGAGCCGTGTACCAGCCATGCGCGGTCCGAACCAAGCAGGCGCAGTGTTTCAGCCATGGGGCGGATAAGCTCACGGCTGAAGGCTCCGGTTAGCTGGCGTTTGACGCCGGCAGGGTTGGTGAGAGGGCCAAGAATGTTGAAAATCGTACGTGTCCCAAGTTCCTGGCGGGATGGCATGACATGGGCAATAGCCGGATGGTGCATTGGGGCCATCATGAAGCCGATGCCGACATCTTGTAGTGCGTTTTCAACGATCTCTGGGCCGACCATCACGTTGATTCCAAGCTGCCCCAGTGCGTCAGCTGCACCGGACTTTGAACTGAGATTGCGGTTGCCATGCTTGGCAACGGTGACCCCAGTTCCGGCAACGACAAAGGCCGTGGCGGTAGAGATGTTCAGCGTACCTTTGCCGTCACCTCCGGTTCCGACAATGTCCATGGCACTGTCTGGCGCGCTAACTGCGTTACACTTTGCGCGCATTACAGCGGCAGCAGCGGCGTACTCGTCAACGGTTTCGCCTCGGGTGCGCATCGCCATCAGCAATCCACCGATCTGGCTGGGTGTGGCTTCTCCGTCGAACAGAATGCCAAAGGCCTGTTCAGCCTCAGCACGTGTCAGAGGCCGATCGGCAGCGGCACCGATCAGCGGTTTCAGAGCGTCGCTCATGCAGGAACTTTCATCTCAGACAGGAAATTCTTGAGCAGGGCGTGGCCGTGCTCTGATGCAATAGACTCAGGGTGGAACTGGACGCCGTGAATGGGCAGTTCTTTGTGCTGAAGTCCCATGATGGTGCCATCTTCCAGCTCAGCCGTGATTTCAAGGCATTCGGGCAGGGTTTGGGGATCAACCACCAACGAATGATAGCGTGTTGCTTCGAAAGGCGAAGGTAGCCCAGCAAACACGCCTTTGCCGGTATGATGCATGGTACCCATTTTTCCATGCACGATTTCGTGGCACCGAATAACGTCGCCACCAAAGGCTTGGCCAATGGTCTGGTGCCCCAAACACACGCCCATCAGCGGCGTTTTTGTTTCGGCCGCCGCCTCAGTCAAGGCGAGGCAGATTCCAGCCTGATCCGGATCACAAGGGCCGGGGCTAAGAAGAATACCTGCGGGGTTCATTGCCATGGCTTCTTGAACATCCAAGGCATCATTCCGCCTAATAACCATTTCGGCACCAAGTTCGCCTAAGTAGTGTACCAGGTTGTAGGTAAACGAGTCGTAGTTGTCGATTAGCAGCAGCATTTGGGCACTTGTCTCGGCTTGGGCATTTCGGGCTGGCGATGCAGCCCCGAGCCACGGTATAATGTCCGGACATACATGCTCAGGCTTGCGCGGCAGCGTCAAGGGGACATCCCGTTCTTGACGCTCTGGTAAGCAAATGCCGCAACAGACGGCGAACATGTGATCGAAGCAGGGCCAGTACGAGAGGCAAAAAGTTATGGGCGGATTTGTCGGCGGAATGCTCGTGGGAACGATCGTTGTACTTGTGTTGGGCGCAGTACTATCGCTGAACACGCCTCTGACGAACAAACCGGATGTGGCAGTATCAGCTCCGGAACCAGCGGTAGTTGAAACTCCGAGCGAAGTGGCAGATTCCACTGAGGCGGTAGGTGATGGCGACATTCTTGATTTGCCACCGGCCACGCCGGAAGCCGATACAAAGCAGACGGACACACTCGCCCAGTTAACGGATGTTGAGATTGAGCCCGACGCGCAGCCGCAAGTGCAGAACGCTTCGGTAGAGGTACAAGCACCTGAAGCCGCTGGTTCTGCGCCTGTCAGTGTAATGACAGAGGCACCGATTGCACCGCAGTCCCCGCCTTTGGTGCAAAGCTCGCCGAATACTGAATCCCTTCCGGATGTATCGCTTGAGGTGCCCGCTGTTCAGCCCAAGCCTGAAATCACCGAAGTCGCGCCCCAAACGGAATCGCAAGTATCAAATGACAGCGCTCGGGAACCCGAGACAAACCCATTTGAGGACAGCCCGATTGCCGTTGAAGGCGACGAGGATACTGCGCCGCGTAATTTGCCTCGGATCGCATCGGTTCCACAGATCGGCGGTGAAGATGAAACCTCCGCAGTAGCAAACGTTGGCACTCGTGTTGTTCCACTAACCGAGCGCGATGATGGAGCCGACGCGGGTTCTGCTGAAACAGAGGTCGTCGAGCTCGGAAAACCCATCGAAACCTTCGCGGCCGAATTCGACAACCCCGAAGCTAAGCCGCTTATGTCAATCATTCTTATCGATGACGAAGGTGCCTATGGTGCCGAAGCGTTGCACGAATTCCCTTATCCGCTTAGCTTTGCCGTCAGCCCTTCGGACCCCGAGGCCGCTGAAAAGATGGCGCGCCATCGTGAGGCTGGCTTTGAAGTGTTGGCTTTGGCTGATCTGCCCGAAGCTGCCAGTGCGCAGGATGCCGAAGTTTCAATGGCGGTTTGGCTGGACACGTTACCTGAAACGGTGGGAATTCTCGAAGGGGTGAACACAGGTATTCAGGGCAATCGTAAGTTGGCGGATCAGGTGGCTGCTATTGCTGCTGGTACCGGTCGGGGGCTGATCACTCAGGACAACGGTCTTAATACCGTGCAAAAGCTGGCCGCACGAAATGGTGTGCCGTCGGGCGTGATTTTCCGGGACATAGACGGTGCGCGTCAGGACCCCAAGATCATGCGGCGTTTCCTTGATCAGGCCGCGTTCCGCGCCGGACAGGAAGGCACTGTGGTCATGCTGGGTCGCTTGCGCCCCGATACAATATCGGCGCTGCTGCTTTGGGGGTTAGAAGATCGCGGCAACCGCGTTGCAATGGCCCCGATCTCGGCGGTAATGATGAAAGAAGTTCAGTAAAGCCCGAGCTGGAAATACGGCTGATCCGTCAGATCAGCCCCTTTTCATGAGTTGCCCGCACCCGTAAACCGTGCTGCATCTGCAGCGGCGCGTCGGATGGCGTTCGACTTATGGACGGTCTCCATATACTCAGCTTCGGGGTTGCTGTCGTAAACGACGCCGCCACCGGCTTGAATATATAGTTTCTGATCCTTCACGATGGCCGTCCGTAGGGCGATGCACATATCCATATCGCCACCGGCACTGAAATAGCCAACGCCGCCGCCATAAACACCGCGCTTCTCGGGCTCTAGCTCGTCTATGATTTCCATTGCGCGTACCTTTGGCGCACCCGATACAGTGCCTGCGGGCATACCGGCAAAGAAAGCGTCCAGAGAGTCTTTGTCTTCGGCCAGCTCTCCGACAACGTTTGAAACGATGTGCATCACGTGGCTGTAGCGTTCGATAATGAACTCTTCGGTTGGGCGGACGGTGCCAATCTTGGCCACGCGACCGGTATCATTTCGACCCAAATCCAGCAACATCAGGTGCTCGGCCAATTCTTTCTTGTCGGCAAGTAGGTCGATTTCGTTGGCCTTGTCCTCTTCGGGTGTGGCGCCACGCGGGCGCGTACCTGCGATGGGACGGATCGTCACCTCGTCGCCAAAGACACGCACTAGAATCTCGGGGCTGGCGCCCACGACCTGAAAGCCGCCGAAGTTGAAATAGAACATGAACGGCGACGGGTTAGTGCGCCGCAGCGAGCGATAGAGCGCAAAAGGCGGCTGTGGGAAATCCTGCGTCCAGCGTTGCGCCGGGACGACCTGAAAGATGTCGCCCGCACGGATGTATTCCTTGGCCTTTTCAACCGCTTCCATATAGCCCGATTTGGTAAAGTTCGACACCGGTGGTGCAACCTCGGATGCGTCGCCCAAATCACGGGTTTCGGCCGGCATGGCGCGTTCCAGATCGCGGACGGCGTCCATCACACGTTCAGCCGCCTGCGCATAGGCGGCTTTGGCCGATTGTCCCTCGGCCACCCAAGCGGGAGAAACGACAGTAACTTCGCCCTTCACACCGTCAAGAACCGCGACGACCGAAGGGCGGAGCATGACCGCATCGGGCAGCCCTAACGGATCTGGGTTTACATCTGGCAGGTATTCCACCAGCCGAACCATGTCATAGCCGAGGTAGCCAAACAGCCCCGCTGCGGCTTGTGGCAGGTCATCGGGAAGCTCAATTCGGCTTTCGGCGAGCAGAGCACGAAAGTTGTCAAGTGGATTACCGTCTTGGCTCGAAAATGCCTCGTTATCGAACCTGGCTGAGCGGTTCAGTTCGGATGTTTCACCGTGGCAGCGCCAGATCAAATCTGGCTTCATCCCAATGATTGAATACCGGCCGCGTACTTCCCCACCAGTCACGGATTCAAGCATGAAGGCGTCTTTCTGAGCGCCTGTAAGCTTAAGCATCAGGGAAACGGGCGTATCCAAATCCGCCGCTAAACGGGTATAAACGACCTGGTTTTCGCCAGCCTCATAGGCGCGGGCGAAGCTGTCAAACTCGGGGGTCAGGGCCATTTTCGGTCTCTTTTAATAGCTTGACTGCACAGCGTTTAGCGCTTGCTGATCAACGACAGGACGCGCGCGTGTTTGTGCGTCGCGCACATAGGCATCGAAGATGTTCTGAGCCAATGCTTGGTTCAACTGAGCCTCTAACGCTTCCTGAGCTTGACGCAGCTCATCGGTTTCAGCCGGTGGCAGCTCTTCGTCCAAACGAACAATGAACGCGGTACCGGCGCCGGGCACGACGCGCAGTTCGCCGGGTTCCATCTCAAATACCTGAACCATGAAATCAGCGGGCACATCGTCCAAAAAAGCGGTGCGGGTCAGGGCATTTTCCACACGGAAGGGCAGCTCGGTGGCGGTGAAATCTCCGTCAGACGTCAACTGCTCTAAAACCGAATTGGCTTTTTCTTCCAGTGCTTTATTGGTTTCTACTTGTGTCCAAGCAGCGGCCACCCGATCACGAGCGGATTCCAGCGGTTCAGGGCGCTGGGGGAGCACTTCGTTTAAGCGCAGAGCAAAGATCGAACCGTCCTCTAAAAAGCCGACTTCAGGGAAATCGCCTTCGTTTACCGCTTGGGCAGCAGTGCGGAATCCGTCATAGGCTGCAACACCGTCATCGCTTTGAAGGGTCCAGTCGATCTGACCCAATTCCATCTCAGTCTCACCAGCCAGTTCTTCCAGCGTTGCACCGCCGGCCAACAAGTCGTCAATGTCTTCGGCCTGCGCTTCGATCTGGCGGCGGGCGCGATCCGAGGCCAGCTCTTCACGCAGTGCAGGAGCCGCGTCTTCGAACGGGGTGTTGTTTTCAGCCAAAGAGCCATTGATACGGAATAATGCGGGGCCGAAAGTCGAAGGCAGGGGGCCAACTACTGTATCCAACTCGGCAGCAAAAACGGCGTCTGCAGCCTCACCAAGATCCTCGCGCGTCACGTCGCCCAGATCGATATCGCTGAGCTCAAGCTGACGGTCCCGCACTAACTGTTCAAAAGTGGTGCCGCCAGTTTCAAGCTGGGCCTTGGCAGTCTCGGCAGCCTCTTGGTTCGGATAGGTCAGTCTTTCGACCAAGCGGCGTTCGGGCTGATAGAATTCCGACGCGCGTTGATCATAAAGACGGCGCACCGAGTCCTCTTCTACCTCGACACTGTCCAACAACATGTCAGGAGACAGAATTGCATAAGTCAGCTGTTTCGTGCGGGGCAGGGTGAATTGATCGGTGTTCTCATCGTAGTAGGCCTGAATTTGTTCGTCTGTCGGTGCAGGAATGGGCGCGGTCAACGCATCCGGTCCGACCGTCGCGACAGTAAAGCTGCGGCGCGCACCGACGTAGTCCGTCAACACCTGGGTCAGGGTCGCGGGCATCTCAACCCCGCTGACGACGGCATTTTGCACGATTGTACGAGAGGTTTCCTTGCGAAGGTCCGATTCGAACTCGGTATCCGTCATTCCGACCTGATCCAATTGGAACTGATATGCTTCACGATCAAACGTTCCGTTGACACCTTGAAAAGCGGGGATCGCAACAATCTCTTTCTGAAGGTTTTCGTCCCCAATTGAGATGCCCAATTCACCGACTTCATTATCCAGCGCAGCCAGAGCGGTCAGGCGAGACAGAGCCAATTGATCCAGCCCAAACTCATGCGCCTGCGACATTTGCAGGGGCTGGCCTGTTTGTTGTTCCACTGCGCGGATTTCTCGTTGCAGTTCACGGACATACTCGTTGACCGAAATATCTTCGTTCCCGACCTGCGCGACGGTGCGCACGGTGCCGGTCAAACTGGTTGCGCCAAAGCCTGCAAGGCCCAGCATCAATAGGCCCATGAGAATCCAGACAAAGGTCTTTGATAGGTTTTTCATGCCTGCGGCCATGGTGCCCTCTTATTCTTTGGCAAAAACTGCCCTGTCGGTTGCCGCCCTGAATACGACGCGCACCGCCGAGGGGCAAGCTTAGAAGGATAGTGCTTCTAACCGTTCGAACAATTGCGCGATTCCAGCACGGTCGAGATTGGCAAAAGCAATGCGTACTTGGCTTTTTCCAGCGGGATCGCCTGCGGGCATAAACATTGTTCCGGGTAACAACAGGATGCCTGCTTCAGACACCAAACGACGGGCGAGTTCGTCGGATGGAATATCGAAAGGATGCTCGAAATAGGCGAAATAAGCACCCAGCCCAAGTAAGCGCCAGCCCTTGTTGGTTAAACGCGGTAACTGCTCTTGGATAGCAGCGCGCCGATCAAGGATTTCGTCGCGTTCCCCAGCGACCCATTGTGATAGATTCCGCATTCCCCAAAGGGCCGAAAATTGCCCGATCTGGCTGGGGCAGATTGCGACGGTGTCCAGGAATTTTTCGATTTCGGACAGCAATTCAGCGCCAGTTGCGATTGCGCCGACGCGATGACCGGTAAGGCGATACGCTTTGGAAAAGGAATATAGGTGAACCAGCGTCTCGTTCCATCCCGGCTGCTGAAACAAATCATGCGGGGGGCCGCTGCGGCTATCGAAGTCACGGTAAGTCTCGTCCACCAATAAACGCAGGCCGGTTTCGCGGGCTAGTTCGTAAAACTCTCTCACCAGCTCGGAAGGGTATTCTACGCCGCCGGGATTGTTGGGGGTCACCAGAGCAATCGCGCGGGTTTTATCCGTGATGAGAGCACGCGCTGCGTCAACATCAGGCAGCAGGTCATCACCGGTATTCAAGGCAACTGCTGACACTCCCGCCATGTCGAGCCACATTTTATGGTTGAAATACCATGGAGTTGGCAGGATGACCTCATCACCTTCATCTGTGATGGCCGAGATCGTTGCAGCGAAAGCCTGATTGCAGCCCGAAGTGATAGCGACCTGGTCCGGTGCGATGTCAGCGTCGTAATGTCGATCGATCTGAGCTGCCAATTCGGCGCGTAGTTCTGGGTTTCCCAGAACCGGCCCATAAAGGTGCGCTTTGTCTTCGGTAACAGCAAACTCAGCCATTGCTTGCCGCAGGGCCAACGGTGGCGGATCAACAGGAGCCGCCTGACTGACATTAATCAAGGGGCGATTTTCTGGGAAAACCGCTCCCTCAAGCCAACGCCGCGCCTCCATCACCGGAGGGGCAAATGTGGCGGCGGTGCGGGTCCGGGTCATGCGTGATCCTAAGTGTTTGGTGAAGGGATCAGTCGGTGCCGCGGTAGGGCTCGACATATTGCAAGGCCATATCCCACGGGAAGAAAATCCAAGTGTCCTGACTGACTTCGGTAATAAAGGTATCCACCATCGGGCGGCCTTTGGGCTTGGCGTAAACGGTGGCGAAGTGCGCCTTGGGATACATAGCACGCACCAATTCCAGCGTTTTTCCGCTGTCGACAAGATCGTCGATAATTAACACGCCCTCGCCATCGCCCATCAACTCGGCATCGGGGGCTTTAAGCACCTCTGCCTGGCCTTGCTCCTGATGGTGATAGGACCGGACACTGACCGTATCAACGGTGCGTATGTCCAGTTCCCGGCTTACGATCATCGCAGGGGCCATACCGCCACGAGTAATTGCGACAACGGCGCGCCAGGCACCGTCGTCCGGGCCCTGACCGTCCAGTCGCCACGCCAAAGCACGCGAGTCGCGATGAATCTGGTCCCAACTGATGTGAAAGCCTTTTTCGTGGGGCAGGCGGTCTTTGGCGCTCATGTTCTTACCCTTTTTCGACATCTGGGGCGTCGACGGCTTTCATGCCGACGATGTGATAACCTGAATCGACATGCAGGTTCTCACCGGTGACGCCGCTGCTGAGATCAGAAAGTAGGTAGAGAGCTGATTTGCCCACATCGTCGATGGTCACGTTGCGGCGAAGGGGAGAGTTATACTCGTTCCACTTCATTATATAGCGGAAGTCGCCGATACCGCTGGCGGCCAATGTTTTGATCGGGCCGGCCGAGATCGAATTCACGCGAATACCATCTTTGCCTAGGTCTTCGGCCAGATACTTTACCGACGCTTCCAGCGCGGCCTTGGCGACACCCATTACGTTATAGTGCGGCATCACTTGCTCAGCGCCGTAATATGTAAGGGTGACGGCACTGCCGCCCTCGGACATCATTTTCTCTGCCCGCTGCATCACTGCGGTAAACGAGTAGACCGATACATCCATGGTCAGCTTGAAATTCGCTCGGCTGGTGTCGACATAGCGACCGCGCAGTTCGTTCTTGTCAGAAAAGCCGATGGCGTGAACGATGAAGTCCAGCTTGCCCCATTTCTCTTCCAGCGATGTGAACAAAGCATCAATCGAAGCCTCGTCGCTCACATCGCAAGGCAAGACGATCTCGCTGCCCAGTTGCGCCGCGAGGGGATCGACCCGCTTTTTCAGGGCATCGCCTTGATAAGAAAAGGCCAGCTCGGCCCCGGATTCAGATAACGCGCGGGCGATTCCCCATGCGATCGATTTATCATTGGCCAGTCCCATGATGAGGCCGCGCTTACCGGCCATCAACTGATTTGACATGTTTGGTTCTCCGCCTGTCTTCGCGTCATGTTGAGTTGGTTTATGCCATTGGATGCGCTGCTTCAAGGCCGCGAACTCTTGCCCGTGGCGAGTTCTCGCCCTAGGGTGAACGTCAAAAGTTTCCGGGGGATGGAAATGTCAGAGCGAGACGGCATATTCGCCGGCACCGATCCGTTTAAAATTGCGGCGCGGTGGCTGGGTGAGGCCAAAGACAGCGAACCGAATGATCCCAACGCCGTTGCGTTGGCAACCGTTGACTCGGACGGCATGCCCAACGTGCGAATGGTGCTGTTGAAGGAAATCGAATCCAAAGCCTTCGTATTCTATACAAATTATGAAAGCGCCAAGGCAGCCGAGCTTGATTCGGCCGGAAAGGCTGCGTTTGTAATGCATTGGAAATCGTTGCGGCGTCAAATCCGTGTTCGTGGTATAATTACCCGAGAAAGCGGACCGCAAGCTGATGAATATTACGCGTCCCGCTCGTTGAAAAGCCGTTTGGGGGCTTGGGCATCCAAGCAGTCTCAACCCCTGAGCAGTCGGTCGGCTTTGATGGCTGAGGTTGCTAAGGTGACAGCGAAGCTGGGCCCTAATCCTCCGAGGCCGGCTTTTTGGGGTGGATACAGGCTGACGCCGACCGAGATCGAGTTTTGGGCCGATGGTGCATTTAGGTTGCACGACAGGTTCCAGTGGTGCCGGGATCAAGAGGGCTCGGCGTGGGAAGTGCAAAGGTTGAATCCATGACGTTCGCGTATCGTGAAATGCAACACACAGAAAGCAAAGGGTTTTTTCAGCTTGAATTTGCGCACCAATCCCATACACATCGAAACCTTAACGACCTGTTAACTTTCGCAATGGAAAAACCGTGCCAGAAGACCTGAACAACATGTACCGCGTTCGTGGACACGTAAAATGGTTCGACCCCGCCAAGGGGTATGGATTCGTTGTGTCCGACGAGGGTGGCCCGGATATTCTTTTGCATGTGAATGTGTTGCGTAACTTTGGTCAAAGCTCTGTCGCGGATGGTGCTGGGATCGAAATTATGACGCACCGAACTGATCGTGGTGTTCAGGCGGTCGAAATTATAAGTGTCGATCCACCAGCTCGCACCGACTCAATGATGCTGGCGGACTTTGCCGAGCTTGATCCGGGTGCCATCGCAGAAGCGCCGCTGGAAGCTGCGCGGGTAAAATGGTTCGACAAAGGCAAGGGATTTGGATTCGCCAACGTCTTTGGTCGGGGTGAGGACGTTTTCCTGCATATTGAAGTCTTGCGCCGATCTGGTCTTGCCGATCTTCAACCGGGCGAAGCGTTGGCTATGCGCGTCATTGATGGCAAGCGCGGACGCATGGCAGCTCAGGTTCTGGCCTGGGAATCTGCTCTGGACGACTAAATCGACATGAAGAGATTGCTCGCGGTTCTTGCTGGTCTAACACTGCTTTGGACTACGAACGCATTTGCCGCTTGTAAGGATGACCAGGTCAATCTTCGAAACGACAAGACTCAGATTAATTTCAACGTTGAACTGGCGATCAGTCGGCAGGACAGGGCGCGGGGCTTGATGTTCCGCGAGTCGCTGCCGCAGCGGTCGGGTATGTTGTTTGTATTCGACCCGCCGCAGCGAACTGCGTTCTGGATGAAAAACACACTGATTCCTTTGGACATCATTTTTGTCGATCGAAAAGGCACAGTTGTTCATGTGCACGAAAATGCGATTCCCGGCGACGAAACCGTGATCGAAGGTGGAGATTCGATCTTTGCAGTGCTCGAAATCAACGCGGGGCTGGCTTCGCGCTACCTGATTACGCCCGGAACGCAGATGCAGCACGAAATTTTTTCGCAAGGTCCTGCAATTTGGCCCTGTTAGGGCTTTTCAAATCAGATCGGCATCGTTAGGAACAGCGCACGGTCCGGGGCGTGGCGCAGTCTGGTAGCGCACCTGTTTTGGGTACAGGGGGTCGTAGGTTCGAATCCTGCCGCCCCGACCACTTCTCACTACTATGTTGGTGATCCACCCATTGTTTGGAACAGAGCGCCTAGCGCCTGATCCAAATCTTTGCTCTCAACAGGAACTTGAACCGAAGTTCCTTTTCTTTGCGGTACATTAAAGAACAACTCAGCGTCCACTCGGTAACCCGATGAATTCTTGGTTGAGGTCATCCGCAATATGCTTTTGGGCAAGTCCTGCGGGTACCCGTCGTAGTTGAGAATCAGAAAAGCAGTTGTTTCAGGTGGCAGAAATTCAGCACATTCAAAAACCCGGCCACTGCTTTTGCTGAACTCTTCACCTGGTCCGTTGCACTCAGTTTCGAACGTATCGAATAGACGTTGAGGGTAATCGGCGAACTGCGCGCTACGTGTTGGTGGAGGCACATCTTGTGGTGCGCAGGCCACGATTAAACACAGAACAGGAAGTAAGCGAAACGTCGTCAACACACCTTTTTCCTTTTCGTAGTCAATTTGCACGCGGCACGTCGTTTTTCATAACTAAGTGAGAGGGTCCCGATTCTTTCCCGACCTATGCACCTTATCGTTAGATTACCAAGTGCTGGTAACTCTGCCGAGTAAAACGGTTAATTCAGCTGATTAATCGGAGGCGCGCGCCGGAAGGTTTGCGGACAAACCCATATAAGAATCGGAAACCGATGCTCAAAGATCCACCGCAAGAAATCGGTCAACATAAAAGATTCAAAAAATGACCGAAAAATGACGTTGACGTCCTATGGGTGAATACGCCAAATTGTATGGGCCGAGAGGAATGCTACTAAATCTGGTGGAAAAATCAGAAAAGGCATAGGGCGAGGGTCGGAAAGCACATTAATTTTAAGTGCAACCGTAGAAAGCGGTTTTGCGCTGTCGAAGACAGCGACCGGTCGTTTGCGCCCAAAATTTTCTGGCACGGTGGACGGGTCGAAGAAATTACCTGAAGCCAACGGACAAGATTTTTGAACCTAGGGCTGCGGACATGAAGATTGAAAGAAAATTCACCAAATCAGGGCAGGACGCATACGCAGATCTGGACTTTGTCGCTGCGACGTCTGAGATTCGCAATCCAGATGGCACTATTGTTTTTCGTCTGGATGATATCGAAGTCCCCGCGAAATGGAGTCAGGTCGCAAGTGACGTCATCGCGCAAAAGTATTTCCGTAAGGCAGGTGTTCCTTCAGCCCTGAAAAAAGTGAAAGAAAAGGGCGTTCCCGAATTCCTTTGGCGCTCGGTTCCTGCGGAAGGCGCTGAATTTGATGGGGAAACCTCGTCCAAGCAAGTGTTCGACCGTCTGGCCGGCGCATGGGCCTATTGGGGCTGGAAGGGCGGCTATTTCTCGACCGAGGAAGACGCACGAGCCTATTTCGACGAGATGCGCTACATGCTGGCGACGCAGCGCGCCGCGCCGAATTCGCCGCAATGGTTCAACACGGGTCTGCACTGGGCTTACGGGATCGACGGCCCCGCGCAAGGGCACCACTATGTCGACTATAAAACCGGCAAGCTGACCAAATCGAAATCCGCTTACGAACATCCGCAGCCGCACGCGTGCTTCATCCAGTCTGTCGATGATGATCTGGTGAACGAAGGCGGCATCATGGATCTGTGGGTGCGCGAGGCGCGCCTGTTCAAATACGGCTCGGGCACAGGGACCAACTTTAGCCATCTGCGTGCCGAAGGCGAGGCGCTGTCAGGTGGCGGCAAGTCTTCGGGCCTCATGGGCTTTCTCAAGATCGGCGACCGCGCCGCTGGCGCGATCAAATCAGGCGGAACAACCCGTCGAGCAGCAAAAATGGTGATCGTCGATGCGGATCACCCTGACATCGAGCAATTTATCGAATGGAAGGTGATCGAAGAGCAGAAGGTGGCCTCGATCGTTGCCGGATCGAAGATGCACGAGAAGATGCTGAACGGCATTTTCGAGGCCATCCGAAGCTGGGACGGTGCGCAAGACGATGCGTATGATCCCAACAAGAATGACAGCCTGAAGAAAGCGGTTCGTGAAGCTAAAAAAGTTGCGATCCCAGAAACTTACGTTAAGCGCGTTCTGGATTACGCAAAGCAGGGGCACGATAGCATTGAATTCCCGACATACGACACGGACTGGGATTCGGAAGCCTACAGCTCGGTCTCAGGCCAGAACTCGAACAACTCGATCCGCGTGACCAACGCGTTTCTGACCGCAGTGGAAAAAGACGCGGACTGGGAACTGATCAACCGAACCGATGGCAACGTTGCCAAGACCGTCAAGGCCCGCGATCTGTGGGAAAAAGTTGGCCATGCGGCATGGGCCTGTGCCGATCCGGGCATCCAGTTCCACGACACCGTAAATGAGTGGCACACTTGCCCCGAAGACGGTGAGATCCGTGGCTCGAACCCATGCTCGGAATACATGTTCCTGGATGACACGGCCTGTAATCTGGCGTCGATGAACCTTCTGACCTTCCTGAAGGATGGTGAGTTCCAGGCGGCGGATTACATGCACGCCTCGCGCCTGTGGACCCTGACGCTGGAAATCTCGGTGACCATGGCGCAGTTCCCGTCAAAGGAAATCGCGCAGTTTTCTTACGACTTCCGTACGCTGGGTCTGGGTTACGCCAATATCGGCGGACTGCTCATGAACATGGGCTACAGCTATGACTCGGACGAGGGCCGGGCGATCTGTGGCGCGCTGACCGCAATCATGACCGGTGTGGCCTATGCAACTTCGGCTGAGATTGCCGGCGAGCTGGGCGCCTTTAAAGGCTATGAGCGCAACGCAGACCACATGCTTCGTGTCATGCGCAACCACCGTCGCGCCGCACAAGGCGTGGTCGAGGGGTATGAGAAGCTGGCAGTGAAGCCGGTGCCTCTGGATCACAATAACTGTCCAGACAAGCGTTTGGTCGATCTGGCCATGTCGGCTTGGGATGAGGCGCTGAGCCTTGGCGAAAAGAACGGCTACCGAAATGCGCAGGCGACCGTTATCGCACCGACCGGCACCATCGGTCTGGTGATGGATTGCGACACCACCGGGATCGAGCCGGACTTTGCTCTGGTCAAGTTCAAGAAGCTTGCGGGAGGCGGTTACTTCAAGATCATCAACCGCTCGGTTCCGTCGGCGCTGGAAAAGCTGGGTTATTCCTCGTCTCAGATCGAAGAGATCGTGGGCTACGCGGTGGGTCACGGCACCATCGGCAACGCGCCGGGGATCAACCACACCTCGCTAACCGGTCACGGTTTTGGCCCCAATGAGCTGGCGAAAGTGGACGCCGCGCTGGAAAGCGCCTTCGACATCCGGTTCGTCTTTAACCAGTGGACACTGGGTGAGGATTTCTGCACCGGCGTTCTGGGCATCCCGGCGACCAAACTGAATGACCCGACTTTCGACCTGTTGCGCCACTTGGGCTTTACCAAGGCGGATATCGACGCGGCGAACGATCACGTCTGCGGAACCATGACGCTGGAAGGCGCGCCACACCTGAAGGAAGAGCACTATTCGATCTTCGACTGCGCCAACCCGTGCGGCAAGAAAGGTAAGCGTTTCCTTGGGGTTGACAGCCACATCACCATGATGGCGGCGGCTCAGAGCTTCATTTCTGGCGCGATCTCGAAGACGATCAACATGCCGAACGATGCGACCATCGAGGATTGCCAGAAAGCCTACGAACTCAGCTGGTCGCTGGGTGTGAAGGCCAACGCGCTTTATCGTGACGGCTCGAAACTGTCGCAGCCTCTGGCGGCAGCGCTGGTCGAGGATGATGACGAAGCGGCAGAAGTGCTGGAAAGCGGCTCGGCGCAGGAAAAAGCCGTCGTTCTGGCCGAGAAAGTGATCGAGAAGGTTGTGGTCAAGGAAATGATCCGCAGCCATCGCGAGAAACTGCCGCATCGCCGCAAGGGCTATACTCAAAAGGCGATCGTGGGTGGCCACAAAGTCTACCTGCGGACCGGCGAGTTCGAAGACGGCAAGCTGGGCGAGATCTTCATCGACATGCACAAGGAAGGCGCTGGCTTCCGGGCGATGATGAACAACTTTGCCATCGCGGTGTCGGTCGGCCTGCAATACGGCGTGCCGCTGGAAGAGTTCGTGGATGCCTTCACCTTCACCAAGTTCGAACCGGCGGGGATGGTGCAGGGCAACGACTCGATCAAGAACGCAACGTCGATCCTTGATTACATCTTCCGTGAACTGGCCGTTTCCTATCTAGATCGCACCGATTTGGCCCATGTGAAGCCCGAGGGTGCGACCTTCGACGACCTGGGTCGGGGAGAGGAAGAAGGTGTCGCGAATGTATCGGAGTTGAGCGACAGCGCGGCGACCAAGTCATTGGAAGTGCTGAAACAAATCAGTTCGACAGGTTACCTGCGTAAGCGCCTGCCGCAAGACCTGATGGTCTTCAACGGCGGTCAGGCCGAGGTGACCGGAATGGCGGAAACCGCGCCAACATTTGAAGCGCCCGCCGCAGAAACAGCTGTCGCGACCGGAATGGACGCACGGACCAAAGCCAAAATGCAGGGGTATGAGGGTGATCCCTGCGGTGAGTGCGGAAACTATACGCTGGTGCGCAACGGCACCTGCATGAAATGCAACACCTGCGGCGCTACGAGCGGGTGTAGTTGAGGAGAGAAGCCAATGTTCGAAGGCGTTATCCAAATTGGTGAGCTTAAACGAGAAGTAGTTGTTCCGTTCGAAGTACAGGGCGATCAAGAAGTTTGCGTAGTGAGCCTCGATCTAGATGACATTGCTAAAAATTGGACGCCGGGATCATTTGTGGGGCTAAAGTCCTTCGATAAACGGGATCAGATCAGCGTTTTGAGTAGTCACATCGGGTTAAAACCAACTTATGGTTCAGATCGAATTCCATCCAGCGCCGAAATGAAAATACCCGCTGTATTTGAAGTGGTTAGGGAGAAACATTAACAGAAACGCCCCGCCAGGCGGGGTGTAGGGACCTGGATTTCCCCCGGACTTCCGGTCCCGACGAACACAGAGCAAGGCGACGCCTAAGACTTACCACTAGGTGCCTTGTTCTACTCGGTCGACATGCCCGTGTTGGCCGGGAACAGGGTGGGGCGAAATTTTTGCTCCCTCCCACTCTTTCAAGAGACGGGTGCGCTCGTCTCATGCGCAGTCCAGGCCGCAGGCAAAAAAACACCGGGCGGTCAACGACATGAGCCTGGAAGGCGAAACTGACAGGGGGCTTCGGCCCCCTTTCTTTTTTGGCAAAGGTCTGCCGGAATGACGCTTTAACGTAGGGCAAGACTCGCCTAGACGCTTTGGGGGAATTTTGCCCAGCGGCTCGCCGCATACGCGACTCTGATAAACACGCGGAGATTGGCGCGAAACTGTCGGTTTCTATCAATGCGGGTGACAATGTGGAGGGTTGAGGTGTTTCTGATGCGTGTCCGGACGCAAACATGCAAAAAACTCAATCAGGAGGCATCACAATGAAACCGCAAACTCTAGCTGTACTTTCCACTTTCGCACTTAGCTTGCCAACTCTCGCCGTTGGCCAGTCCTCGGTCGACGCAAACGGGGATGGAGTGCTGACTATAGAAGAAGTGCAGGCCGTTTTGCCTGATGTGGACTCAAGCACATTCTCGGCGATGGATGCCAATGGCGACGGTGCTTTGGACGAGGCCGAGATCGCAGTTGCACAAGAAGCAGGTATTTTACCTGCGACCGACGGCTGATTTGAAAAGAAAGCGGCCAGAGAAATTCTGGCCGCTTTTTTAAAGCCTTACGAAGGAAGGTATATGTTGAACCCGCCGCGAATTTCGGCGTCCAGCAACGGATCAAACCGGGCTGGAGACGGTACGGAAAGTATTTCTTCTTTCCGTTTGATCGCCTTTTCAATTAGGTCAGGTTTACCCAGTTCGACCCATTCCTTGGGTGACGTCCGATCTCCAAATGTGGGGTAAACGTAGTCCGCTTGCATCCGGCTGAGTGTCGCGTCGGTACCCAAATAGTGACCCGGTCCACCCATGCAGACCTCGGCAATCTGGTCTAACGCCAACGTTTCGTCCGAAACTTCGATCCCACGCACGCAGCGCTGAGCCTGACCAATCAAGTCGTCGCTTAGGATCAAGCTTTCGTGGCAAAAGCCCAGCAATGACGCATGCATTCCAGCGGCCTCGTACACCATGTTCAAACCCGAGAGACCCGCCATGACGTTCGAGCACATCTGCTCCCATCCGGCCTGCATGTCGGGCAGCTTTGAGTCCGATGCGCCGGCTGCGGCTCCGCCAGGCAGGTCGTAGAAACGGTGCATCTGCGCACAGCCTGCGGTCAGTAGCGCCTGTTCTCCTGAACCGATGGACATCGCACCTGTGCGCAGGTCCAAGCCAAATGGCCAAGTGCCAAAAATCGCTGGTGCGCTGGGGCTTACGGCATTTACGTAAACCAGACCGGCGAGACATTCTGCGGTGGCTTGCGTGATCGCCCCGGCAATGGTTGAGGGCGCGGTGGCCCCGGCCATCCCTGCTGATAGCAGCAGCACCGGCATTCCGGCTTTGATGCATTCCTCCATTACTTCGCAGCTTTCAGTTGCGAATTTCATCGGAGGGACAACAAAACAGTTCGAATTCGACACGAATGGCCGTTCGCGATATTTGTCTTCGCCACCGGCAATCATGTGAAGCATTTCCATCGCCGGAGCGACGTGGCTTGGTTCTGTGAAAGATGTACCAATGTGCTTAAAAGTGCCTGAACAGGCGGCGTAGATCGTGTTCAGGTCCATTTCAAGATTGTCAGCAATATCGCGGCAGACCATTGGACGCTGAACAAAGTGTATGTTTTCAAGCTGTTCGCAGATTCGGGCGGCGTCGTGCAAGTCCTGAACGGTCGAGTCGCGGTATTCTTGCCCGTGAACATCAACCATGCTTACCGCGGCACCGGCAGTACCATAGTGTACCTTTGTGCCCGACAGTTCCAGATCAGTTTTCCCATCACGGCTGAACAGTGTTACGGAACGATTGGCTTTGGCGATCGTATCTTCGACAAGGGCGCGAGGGAAACGGATGCGGCCATCATCGCCCAAAATGCAACCTGCACCGACCAGATAGTCGATTCCACTTTGTGGGGCATCGGCCAGCCCGATGGTTTCCAATGCGGTTAGCGCGGCCTGATGGATCTGTTCGACCTGTACTGGGGTCAGAACATTGAGAACGCCACCTTCCATGCCAGGGCGGACGGGGCGCAGATGCTCAGGCAATGCGGTGGCGCGGGCAGCACGACGCGCGGCGCGTCCGCCACTGCGGGAGGTGTTTCGGGATTGATCGTTCATGTTTTAGGTTCCGGTCGTGTAATTTTGGTCAATGTCGCTGCTTTACAGCGCTATTGGCCGCCCACGAGCCGCGCGACCACGTTCAGCACCGATGGTGCGTACGACCAGCCGAATCTTCCAAACGTCGTTTTGCATTCAGGTCCTCACCTTGTGAATTGCAGTATTTCGGTCTGCACGGTCATATTCTGTTCTGTTTGCGACCAAGCTGCTCAAAAGCGAAATGTGCATGCGGATGTCACACTGTTAATTTGTCTGCACATTTTTTTTCGAACCGGACAAAAATCTGTTATAGTTCCTTTAGTTATTTAAGAACGGCTTGTGATCGAAATTGAATCTTAAGGATTTCGAGCCATGTTTTAAAGTTAAGGCGACTTTTAACGCCGACGCAGAATCGAAAGGTTTTTTGGAGAGATTTATGAAAGCTCTTAAGGCCCTCAGTCTCACAATGGTTGTGTCGTTCGCGACCCCTTTGGTGGCTGATGATTGGACTGGGCCTTATGCTGGTTTCAGCTTTGGATACGCAGATGCGGATGGGCCAAACGGCTCAGGCGGCGATGATCCGAGTTTTGGTCTCCATGCCGGATACGACCGAGATTTTGGCAGTTTCGTTTTGGGAGGTGAGTTGGAATATAATCGCCTGTCCCTAGACTTAGGTGAGGGCGAAGGTAGCCTGGACAGCGTAACTAGCTTGAAGCTGCGAGGCGGGTACGATTTTGGCCCAGCGTTAGGATATGTGGTGGTCGGGGCAGCAAGGGCCGACTCTTCTGCAGATAATGACACTGCCGCTGTCTATGGAATCGGCTTGGCATATCCGATCAATGACCGTTTGATCATAAGCGGTGAGGCTTTAAGGCAGGAATTCGACGACGTTACCCGCTCGAATGGTACTTTGGACACTAACGTCTTTAACTTGCGCACCTCATTTCGCTTCTGAACTTTGAAGCTCAACGACGTGTTGGCCAGACAGTTCAGCCGCAAATGAGCAAATGGTTTTCAGTGCGTCTGCGAAACGTTCATCCTCGATTGTCATTGCTACACGGATATGACCTGCCGCTGCGATGCCGAAACTCTCGCCGGGCATTACGGCTATTGCATGTGTGTCCAGCAAGGCGTTGGCAAATTGTTCACCGCTGAGGCCAGTGGCACGGATATCCAGCATAAGGTACATCGCACCTTGGGCGGGCACGAGGCCGACGGTGTTTTGAGAGCCAAGAATACCAAGCGCAATCGAACGACGCCTGCGGAACGGCGCTGCAATCTTTTCCTCCAACGCATCCCCTGAATTCAAAGCAAAACTGGCGGCGTCCTGAATAAATCCGGGAACTCCATAGGTGGTGTGCGTAGCGAGGTTTATAAGATGAGAAATCACCTCTTCTGGGGCAACGACCCACCCGCAGCGCGAACCAGTCATAGCGTGTGATTTGGACATCGACCCAACAACCAAAGTGCGCTCGGCCATGCCGGGCAGGGTGCGCGGCGAGATATGCTCACCTTCCCAGACCTGAGTATCGTAGACCTCATCCGAAATCAGCCAAAGGTCTCGCTTCTTACAGATCTCAGCGATTCCTTCCAACGTCTGTCGCGAATAGACTACTCCGGTCGGGTTGTTGGGCGTGTTAATCAGCAATGAAACGGCACCATCAGCGGCGGCATCGATCTGTTCGGCGCTGGGTTGGAACGCATTATCTGCTGTTGTCTGGATGGCGCGGGCGGTTGCACCTGCGCCGCGTATCGTGCCGGGGTAGGTGGCGTAATACGGATCAAGATACAGCCCTACATCCCCGGGGTCACAAACAGCAACATGGGCTGCGAATAAGGCGGATTGACCGCCTGGAGTGATCAGCACGTTGTTGCGTGTTGTAGGGACGCCAGTACGCGATTGAAGACGAGCGGCAACCGTATCGCGCAGCAAATCTGTGCCGGGAACCATAGCATATCCGGTGTGACCTTGCTGCGCTGAAAGATCCATCGCTTCCAGAATCGACGGATCGGTGCGGATGTCATGTTCGCCAATGGTCAACTCAGTCACGGCGAAGCCGTCCATGATCATCCGACGCGAGCGGTAAAACACCTCCCACCCATCGCTACCACCTCCGGTCAGGTGAGTGACACGCTCCGACAATTTCATGGCCCGCCTCCGTCAAATCTTTTGCGCAGACAGGGCCAGAGGTGCGGAGAAATGTCAATCAGCGATGCTGGCGCAAAAACTCAGCACTTGGCTCAGAGCAAGCAGCGTGCTAGTGGATGAGCATGAACCCGATGAACTGCATCATTATTTGCTGCATTACCTGCTGATCCTTCAAGCGGGCCGGTTTCTTTCGTTTTCATCCCAGAGACAAGTTGCTAAGCCCGCGCCAACGCGAGAAGCAACGCTGTCTTTAGGAGCCGACCGATGACAACAATCAGACTGCACAACACACGGACGCGGACGAAAGAGGATTTCGTGCCGATCAGTGCCGACAATGTGCGGATGTATGTCTGTGGACCAACGGTCTATGATCGTGCTCATCTGGGCAATGCTCGACCAGTAGTGGTGTTCGATGTGCTATTTCGCCTGCTACGGCATGTGTATGGCGCAGATCACGTGACCTATGCGCGCAATTTCACCGACGTAGATGACAAGATCAATGCAACCGCCTTGGCACGCCAGAAGGCTGGTGCCGAAGGCACGCTGGAACAGCTGGTGCAGGAACGTTCTGATGAGACGATCGGTTGGTATCTGCACGACATGGGAGCCTTGGGAGCGCTTGAGCCAAACGAAATGCCACGCGCCACCCAGTACATCGACGAGATGATCGAGATGATCGAAGATCTGATTGCGAAAGGGCACGCTTATGTAGCCGAAGGGCATGTGTTGTTCGCGGTAGATAGTTGGAAAGAGCATTACGGCGCTCTTTCCGGCCGTTCAGTGGATGACATGATCGCAGGCGCGCGGGTCGAGGTTGCACCCTACAAAAAGAACCCGATGGATTTTGTCCTTTGGAAGCCCTCGACTGATGAATTGCCAGGCTGGGACAGCCCTTGGGGACGGGGTCGCCCAGGCTGGCATATCGAATGCTCGGCTATGAGCTACAAGCTATTGGGCGATAGTTTTGATATTCACGGTGGTGGTAATGACCTTATGTTTCCGCACCACGAGAACGAAATCGCCCAGAGCTGCTGTGCCCATCCCGAAGGTGAGTTCGCAAAGGTCTGGCTGCACAATGAAATGCTGCAGGTGGAGGGCAAGAAAATGTCCAAATCGCTGGGCAATTTCTTTACCGTTCATGATCTGCTGGAACAGGGGGTTCCAGGGGAAGTGATCCGCTTTGTCTTCCTGCAGACCCACTATCGCAAGCCGATGGACTGGACAGAGAAGAAGGCGCGTGATGCAGAGGCAACTCTGCGTAAGTGGCGGGCACTGACAGCGGGTATCGAGCCCGCCGCCAGTGCGACGCCCGCCGTTGTCGCTGCGCTGAGTGATGACCTGAACACAGCGGGCGCTTTGGCGGAACTTTACCGTCTGGCTTCGGACGGAGACGCTGCTGGGTTGTTGGCGAGCGCACAACTCTTGGGACTGCTGGTTCCCGAAATGGGAGCTTGGGCGGTTACTGCTACCGTGGATTTGACGGCGCACGCGGACCGGTTGGCGGATGCGCGTGCAGTTGCAATGGAAAGTAAAGATTTCTCTGAAGTGGATCGCCTGAAAGCTGCCTATCTGGCTGCTGGGTTGGAGGTTCGCATGAGCAAAGACGGTGTCGAGCTAGTACCCGG
The DNA here is from genome assembly GCF_056536545.1 of Ruegeria sp. CK1. Lineage (NCBI taxonomy): Bacteria > Pseudomonadati > Pseudomonadota > Alphaproteobacteria > Rhodobacterales > Roseobacteraceae > Ruegeria > Ruegeria sp. CK1. Next base: position 56,667 of record NZ_JBQFPX010000002.1, on the reverse strand, counting down.
TTCTGGGTTTGATGCAGCCAAGCTGGAGAAGGTGTGATGTCCAAAGATCGCTTATATCTCTATGACACAACTTTGCGCGACGGGCAGCAAACGCAGGGGGTGCAGTTTTCGACCTCTGAGAAGGTGCAGATCGCGCAGGCGCTGGACGCGTTGGGTGTCGACTATATCGAAGGCGGTTGGCCGGGCGCGAACCCCACTGACAGCGCGTTTTTCAATGTTGCGCCCAAAACCTCGGCTCGGTTGACCGCCTTCGGTATGACCAAGAGGGCGGGTCGCTCGGCCGAAAACGATGACGTGCTGGCCGCAGTAATGAATGCAGGCACGCAGGCGGTGTGTTTGGTGGGCAAGTCGCATGACTACCACGTTAAACATGCGCTTGGCATTTCGCTTGAAGAGAATGTCGAGAACGTCCGCGCCTCGGTTGCGCATATCGTGGCGCAGGGGCGTGAGGCGCTGTTCGATGCTGAGCATTTCTTTGACGGGTACAAGGACAACCCCGGCTATGCGGTTCAGGTGTGTCGGGCAGCCTTGGATGCCGGTGCGCGCTGGATAGTGCTTTGCGACACAAATGGAGGCGCACTACCCGCCGAGGTGACAAAGATCGTGACCGAAGTGATTGCCGCTGGATTGCCCGGGGATCGGCTGGGCATCCACACCCATAACGATACCGAAAACGCGGTGGCTTGCTCTCTGGCTGCTGTCGATGCGGGCGCGCGGCAGATACAAGGTACGCTGAACGGGTTGGGTGAGCGATGCGGTAATGCGAATCTGACCGCTCTGATCCCGACATTACTGTTGAAGGAGCCCTATGCGTCGGGGTTCGATATCGGTGTCAGCGAGCAGGCCTTGGCCGGATTGACTCGGATCAGCCGGATGCTGGACGATATCCTGAACCGGGTGCCCAGCAAGCAATCGGCCTATGTTGGCGCCTCGGCCTTTGCGCATAAGGCGGGGCTGCATGCCAGCGCGATTCTGAAGGACCCGTCGACCTATGAGCATGTCGACCCGGCCTCGGTCGGGAATGCGCGGATCATTCCGATGTCGAACCAGGCAGGGCAGTCGAACCTGCGCAAACGCCTGACCGAGGCAGGGCTAGTCGTGGAAAAGGGCGACCCCGCCTTGGGACGCATTCTGGACAGGATCAAGCAGCGCGAGGCTGAAGGGTATTCTTACGATACTGCTCAGGCCAGTTTTGAGTTGCTGGCGCGGGATGAACTCGGTCAGATGCCTGAGTTCTTCGAGGTCAAACGCTATAAGGTCACCGTCGAGCGGCGCAAAAACAAATACAACAAGATGGTAAGCCTTTCTGAGGCTGTTGTCGTTGTGAAGGTTCATGGAGAAAAGAAACTGTCTGTCAGTGAATCCATGGATGAAAACGGCAGCGACCGGGGGCCGGTAAATGCTTTGGCCAAGGCGTTGGCAAAGGATTTGGGGCAGTATTCCCAGGTGCTTGCCGATATGAGGTTGGTCGATTTCAAGGTTCGAATAACCCAAGGCGGCACCGAGGCTGTTACGCGCGTCATCATTGACAGTGAAGACGGGCAGGGGCGGCGGTGGTCGACCGTGGGGGTCAGCGCGAACATAGTCGACGCTTCGTTTGAGGCGCTGTTGGACGCAATCCAGTGGAAGCTGGTTCGCGATTGCGGGCCGCAAGCCGCTGTGGCCGAGTGACCGTGGAGTTCGACAACGACGTAAAGGCCTGCGCTGCGCTGGTGCATCGCGCCGATCCAAATCGATTCATGGCGGTCATGGCAGCACCAGTTGCGGTGCGACCATTGTTGTTTCCGCTTTACGCATTGAACGTTGAAGTCGCGCGCGCGCCATGGGTCACGCAAGAATCGATGATTGCTGAGATGCGCCTGCAATGGTGGCGTGACGCCCTGCAAGAAATTGCCGAAGGAAAGCCCGTGCGAAGGCATGAGGTTGTGACACCCCTGTCCAAGGTTCTGTCGCCGCACTTGGCCACCGTTCTGGATGAGTATGTGGCCGTAAGGCGTTGGGATATCTACCGAGACCCGTTTGAGGACGAAGCGCATTTCGATGCCTACATAAATCACAGCGCTGGTTCTCTTATGGTGGCAGCGGCCCAAGTTCTGGGATCTGCTGACGAGGCCGTGCTGCGTGACTTTGGCTATGCTGTCGGAATAGCGAATTGGTTTCGGGCGATTCCTGAGCTTGAGGCGCGCGGCCGGATACCTTTGTTGGATGGCACACCCGATGGTGTTCGCACTTTGGCGAAAAAGGCGTTGGATCGGTTACAAGGCGCGCGGTCCAATGCTTCAGCTATATCGACAGATGCACGTCCTGCTCTCTATGCCGGGTGGCAAGCAGAGTGGGTTCTGCGACAGGCGCTTGCGCGCCCGGATCGTGTTGCGACCGGAGATCTCGAGCAAGGAGAGGTACGGCGTCGGTTGTCACTAATGTGGACCGTAGCCAGTGGGCGCTGGTAACAGCTAGACCGTTTCAGGTTCGGTTGGCTTTAGGACCAACCAAAGTAGCGCGCCCCCCGCCAATGTAAGGAGTGGAATCATGGCGATGTTCACCGCTGTCCAGCCTTCCACCGGAGAGCCGCCAGAGCAATTCATCAATCCGCCCGAGGCTAGAGAGGCGACGGTCACCCCTCCGAACACCAGAAGATCGTTCAAACCTTGCATGCGGCCGCGCTCACTCACGTTATGCGAATCTGCCAGCATTGTTGTGGCGCCAATAAAGCCAAAATTCCAACCGACGCCCAAAAGGATTAGAGAGACAAAAAAGTTGCCCAATTCGACGCCTTGAAGTGCAACGACCCCCGCGCCTGCCAGAATGGCAAGCCCAAGGGCCACGATTTTCTCCACTCCGAACCGCGCGATGAGCTGGCCGGTGAAAAAGCTGGGAATATACATCGCCAACACGTGGCTGGTGACGACATCGGCAGCGTCGTTGGCAGTAAACCCGCAACCCACCACTGCCAACGGTGTCGACGTCATCACAAGGTTCATAAGTGCGTAAGAAACCATTGCACAAATAATCGCGACGGAAATGCGCGGTGTTTTGAGCATCTCAAGCCGGGTCCGTCCCTTGGGTGCGTTCTCTTTGGGTTTCTCCGGAGTCGGAATGTCCAGAAAAAAGAACAAGGCCGAGCCGAAGATATTCAACGCAATTACGGCTAGATAAGTGCCGAGAAACGGAATGACATAAGCCGTTGAAGTCAGTTTGACGATCTGCGGACCGATGATGGCCGCCGCCAACCCTCCGGCCATGACATAAGAAATCGCCTTGGGGCGGAACGCGTCCGAAGCGGTGTCTGCGGCAGCAAAACGGTAAAAGCCGTGCGCGCTCATATAGATGCCTGTCAGCAGGCTTCCCAAAAGGAAAATCGGGAATGAGCCCAAGAACAATCCATATGCGCCGACGACGCCACCGCAGGCTCCGGCTGTCGCTCCAACTAAGAAACCTGCACGCCGGCCCCAACGCTGCATGATCGCTGATACCGGAGTCGCGGCCAGCATCGATCCCAGAACGATCAGTGAGATGGGTAAAGTGGCCAGACAGGGATTGGACGCAAGTGACTGTCCCGCGAGGCCGCCAACGATGAAGATCATCGGCATCTGCGCGCCAAGTACCGCTTGTGCCGCCACTAGAACGGCGACATTGCGTTTGGCCTGACTGTTATCTGGAGCAGTGGTGGTAGATGTCATGGGCTCATGCGTATCCGTGAAAAGCTAGCCACACAAGCGGGTTGCATCTGCGACAAAGCAACCTACCGTGAGCGCACTGTCAACGACGCGGAGAACTCATGTCTGTCGGGCGTATCATTGAAACACCTGAGTGTGTTGCCGAAGGAGCATCATGGCTGGCCGAGGCTTGTCCACGAATGGCTTGGGCGATGGAACAGACTGGGCCTTTGCCTCTGCGACGTCGACCGGACGGGTTTGCCCAGCTTCTTAGCGCAATTGTCAGCCAGCAGGTTAGCGTAGCTTCGGCCAACGCCATTTGGAAGCGATTACAGGATGCTAAACTGACCGGACCACGCAAAATTATGTGGGCCACGGATGATGAACTCAGAGCGGTAGGTTTGAGCCGCCAGAAGATTCGCTACGCCAGGGCGCTTGCTGAAGCACGCATTGATTACAAATCGTTGCGAGATATTCCTAATGCAGATGTGGTTGCCACTCTAACCGAAGTACCGGGCATTGGAATTTGGACTGCCGAGATATACGCCATGTTCTCGCTGGGCCGAGCTGATGTGATTGCACCGGGCGATTTGGCTCTGCAAGAAGCCGCGCGTATCCTCTATGACTTGCCTGAACGTCCGACCGACAAGGAACTGCGACAGATGGCCGAGGCATGGTCGCCATGGCGGTCGGTTGCAGCGCGAGTTTTGTGGGCCTATTACCGGGTGGCGAAAGAACGAGAAGGGATCAGATGACACGGGTTTTGAATGCGCTCCGGAAAGAGCCGGTTTCGGGGGATACGCGCTCGGTCGTTGTGTTCGTACACGGGTATGGGGCCAACGGGGCCGACTTGCTGGGTCTGGCCGATCCGTTGGGCGAGCACCTTCCAGACACGCTGTTCGTCGCGCCTGACGCGCCTGAACAGATCCCCGGTATGCCGAACGGCTTTCAATGGTTTCCGATCCCGTGGATTGACGGCTCGTCCGAGGAAGAAGCGCGCCGCGGAATGGACATGGCGGTTGAGGATTTCAACGCGTTCCTTGATGCGCTGATGGTCGACGAAGATGTGCTGCCAGAACAAGTAGTTCTGTTCGGTTTTTCACAAGGGACAATGATGAGCTTACACGTTGCCCCAAGGCGTGAGGATCCGGTAGCCGGAATAGTTGCCTTCTCGGGTCGGTTGTTGGAGCCTGATCTGCTGCCAGACGAAACTGTAAGCCGAATGCCAATCCTGCTGGTTCATGGCGACGCGGATGACGTGGTGCCGCCGCAATCGCTGCCCGAGGCCGCTGAAGCCCTGCAAGAGGCTGGGTTCAAAGAGGTCTACGCACATGTGATGAAGGGCACTGGCCACGGTATCGCACCGGACGGTTTGAGTGTCGCCTTGGCTTTCATGCGCGACAAACTGAGCCTGTAGAAATGATCGCTGTCCGCCCCATGATGCCCGAGGATGTGGCAACTGCGTGCCAAATCCTGAATGAGATTATTGAGATTGGTGGGTCAACCGCGTTTGAAATTCCATTCTCTGATGCTTTGTTCAAGCAAAGCTTTCTTGATGGGGCGGACAACATTTGTTGCCAAGTCGCTTTGGACGATCAGGGAGAGGTGGCAGGCTTTCAATGGCTGGGAACGCATGAGGATTTGCCCACTGGATGTGTCGATATCGCTACGTTCACTCGGCGTGCTCCGGTTCTGAAAGGCGCAGGGCGTGCCTTGTTCGCGGAAACCGCAAAAAATGCTTTAGCAATGGGGTTTACGTCGATCAATGCAACCATACGGGCCGACAACCGGATGGGTCTTAGCTATTACGACAAGATGGGATTTCGGGATTACTCGGTTGCCTATGGTGTCCGGCTAAGGGACGGCACTCCGGTCGACAGGATTTCCAAGCGATTTGACCTTCGGGCAGGTGTGGCATCCTAGGGCGTCAGTCCCACAGATGCCCTTCGGCAAATTCAACGGAATTTCCAGCCGGGTCGCGCACGTACAGCGAGCGCGCGCCGCTGGGCCAGTCAAATTCGGCATCTACTGGGATGTTCCAATCCAATAGGTGCTTACGCATCGCGTCGATCTCAGAACGGGTCAGGGTCAGGCACACATGACCGGGACCCCGCGCGCCATGTGGCGGGACAGGCAGGTCTGGGTTTCCGGGAGGTTTCTCGGTCTCATCTGCGTTAAATAGCAGCAAAACAGAAGCGCCGATCCGAAAGAAAACGTGTCGGTCGGCTATGCGCTGGATTTTTTCCAGCGCAAGAATCTCTCCGTAAAACCGCTCGGCTGCATCCAGATCGTCAACGTAAAGCGCTGCTTCAAGAATGCCCGCGGGTACGGGTATGTCAGGGGTGACTTTCATTCCGTAAGTCTATCACAACACGCGGTTTTTGTCACCGGCGTGGGCGGCGGTCTCGTTTTCGTTGCGGCCCGAAACTCACAGCTGGGGCAGGCAAGCTGTCCCATTGGCCCGGCTCAAGTCCGTTCAGCGTCCAATCCCCTATACGCGCCCGGATCAATCGCAGGGTCGGGTGACCAACAGCGGCCGTCATTCGCCGGACCTGTCGGTTGCGACCTTCGCGCAGGGTCAATTCTATCCAACAATCTGGCACGGTCTGGCGTTCCCGGATCGGTGGATTACGAGGCCACAGCCCGTCAGGTTCATCCATAAGCCGTGCCTTGGCAGGGCGGGTCAATCCATCTTTCAGCTCAACTCCATCGCGCAGCGCCTTGAGAGCGGAGGTATCTGGCAGCCCCTCTACCTGAACCCAATAGGTTTTGGCCATCTTGTGCTTGGGGTCGGAAATCTGGGCCTGTAACCGACCATTATCGGTTAACAGCATCAGTCCTTCACTGTCTCGGTCCAGCCGCCCGGCGGGATAAACGCCAGGAAGATCGATGTAGTCGGACAGTGTACTGCGCGGCGAATCCGCATTGGCGCGGTCGGTGAACTGCGGCAGTACGTCGTAAGGTTTGTTGAAACGGATGAACCAGCCCATGGATCACGCCATAGCCCGCAGGCCACGCCTGCGCAAGCTGTGGATAACTGTCACGTTGTTGTTACGGATACGTCTTAACCAATACCCGACATATTGTGGAAACTCAGGGCTTGTCAGAGTTTTAACACGATATATAGTTAACTTAAGGCCGGGGCGGGTGTTCCCCGCTCTGATGTCAAAAACGGGCAGAGCAGAGCGAGGAGCGATTCTGATATGGATGGAGACTTCAGGACCGAATTTGTCAGGGAACCAGGTGCGCTCAAGCATCATCCGGCATTGGTTTTGAACGCCGATTATCGCCCCTTGTCCTATTACCCGTTGTCCTTGTGGCCGTGGCAAGAAGCGATCAAAGCGGCCTGGCTAGACAGGGTAGACATCGTGGCCGAATACGACGAAGTCGTACGAAGCCCGAGTACCGAGATACGAATACCCTCGGTCGTTGTTCTCAAAGACTATGTAAAACCGAGAAAGCGCGTGGCCTTCACGCGCTTTAATTTATTCTTGAGGGACGAGTTCCGCTGTCAATACTGTGGCAGCCGTGGCGACTTGACCTTTGATCACGTAGTGCCGCGTGCAGCTGGCGGCGTAACAAGTTGGCAGAACGTGGTGGCTGCATGTAGTCCTTGCAACCTCAAAAAAGGGTCGAAGTCCCTGCGGCAGGCGAGGATGACGTTGCGCAAACCTCCTCGTCAGCCGGATGCAGAATGGCTGCGGAATATTGGACGCAAGTTCCCGCCGAACCACCTGCATGACAGCTGGATCGACTTTCTGTATTGGGATGCGGAACTGGACGAGTTTTAACGACCAGCGCGCCAGGCGGCGAGCCAGATCAGCACAAGAACACCCGATATCACAGCGTTCCACCCGGCCATGGATAGGCCGAACAATTCCCAAGGAATTTCATCGCAGCGCACCAATGGCGCGGACATGATCTGATCCATTAACTCTTGCGCAGACAGACCGCCGATATCACCGGAAGTGCAGCTAGAGGGACCTTCCCACCATTTTAACTCGACACCTGCGTGGAAAACGCCAATGGCGGCCGTTGTCAGTGCGGCCAAAGCACCAATCAATGGCAACAGGTTCACGCGCGGTAAAACCAGCGCTAAGGCGCCAATAACAACTGCAGCGCCATGCGGGTAACGCTGCCAGATGCACATTTTGCAAGGTGCCATCCCGCCAATGTGCTGGAAGCCCCACGCGCCGAGCAGCATGGCGGCAGAACCGCCCGCAGCAATTAGAACCAGAGTGTTTTTACGTATCATAGGTATTTCACCACAAGGAAACCGCCAAACAGCAGGATGATGAACAGTGTGAACATCAGGCCCAACCGTTTTTCGATAAAGTCTCGAATAGGTTCACCGAACTTCCAAAGCAGACCAGCTACAAGGAAGAAACGGAGGGCGCGTGCCAGGATAGAAGTAGCTATGAAAGTTCCCAAAGGCATGCCGGTCCAACCTGACATGATTGTTATTACCTTATACGGGAAGGGTGTCACGCCTGCTGCTAAGACTGCCCAGAACCCGAAGTCGTTGAAGCGGGTGTTGAACTCCTCCATGGCATGCGCCTTGCCCATCGCTTCCAGAATCGGCTGCCCAAGGCTTTCATAGAAAAACGCGCCGATGGCATAACCCAACAATCCCCCAAGAACCGACGCGACCAAAGCGACCGTTGCAATCAACCAAGCACGAGATGGTCGGGCAAGGATCATCGGAATCATCAGGACGTCGGGGGGAATCGGAAAGAACGAGCTTTCAACGAAAGACACGACGGCAAGAGCCCAAAGAGCATGCCGGTGTTCGGCCAGACGGATGGTCCAGTCATAGAGCGATCGCAACATCAGATGCTAAAATCCTGTTTTAACGCAGCGCAAGCCAAATCATGCGCCCGGTAGGGCGTCAACCGCTGGCAAAAAAACATTCTGTAATTGAGTTGTTTTTTGCCTCTGGACCTTCCCGTTCATGAGCGCTAATCCAGTGTTCGTGGCCCAAGTGGCGGAATGGTAGACGCAGGGGATTCAAAATCCCCCGATGGTAACATCGTGAGAGTTCGAGTCTCTCCTTGGGCACCACCACAGACAAACCTAGCAGCATGTGACCTGTTGGTTACGGGTCATTCTTTAGGCTCAGCCAAATCAAGAAACCGATATAGGCGAAAACGCTGAGGTTCAGCATTGTATCTATCAGTTGACCGCTCATGTCCGGTCCTCGCGCGACAGGCTTTTAAATAGGCAAATCACTAAGACCGGTACAATAAAGACAAACGCCATGGCAGACAGGGCGATGATTGATCTGACCAATGAAATGTCGCCAACAAGGATCATCGCCAGCCCCAAAGCCCCCAAAATGATGCCCCAGATGGTTCTGACACGCGGTGAAGGATTGTCGTCTCCACCGCTGCCGATCATCGCAAGGGTAAACCCAGCACTAACAACACTGGTTACCACGAATAAAAATGCAGCCAGAATCGTTGCGGTTTGTGTAATGCCGCCGAGTGGAAATTTCGCCAATAAGGCAAAAGTGGTTGCATCCAAATTCTCGGCGTTGATAGCGGACAGGGCTCCGTCTTGGCGCAGAGCGTCGAAAAATCCAAGTCCACCGAAAATTCCGAACCACAGGATTGAAAACAGGGTGGGGGCGACGATTACGCCGAATAAGAATTCTCGGATCGTCCGGCCACGTGAGATGCGCGCGATGAATATCCCGACGAAAGGCGACCAAGCCAACCACCAGATCATGTAATTCAGTGTCCAGCCGTGAAACCAATCGATCAGCAAGTCATCGAAAAACTCGGCTGTTGAAAATCCCGCTGGCAGGACGCCGAATATATAGCGCCCAAAACCTGAAACGATACCGTCCATAAGAAACGAGGTGGGGCCGAGGAGCAGCAAATAGACCATCATCCCAACTGCAATGAGCATTGCAATATTTGATAGCCGCGACATCCCTTCACCCAGGTCGCGGCGCAGTGGGATGATGTAAGCTATGCAAAGCAACGCGAAGACAGGAAGGGTTAGAACTCCTGGCGACTCGATGCCAACCAGTCCTGCTAATCCGGTTTGAATCTGGAACACGCCCATTGCCATGGAACCGGCCAGACCCACTGCGATCGCCACGATGGACAGCAGATCGAACACCCAACCCATCGCTTTGGTCCAGCGCGCCTCGCCCAGTACGTCGGTCAACGGAGCACTCAGCAACAACGTACGCTGGCGACGATAGGCAAAATAGGCAATGACCAGCCCAACAATGCCGTAGATGGCCCAGGCGTGGAATCCCCAGTTCAGATAAGTGACAAAAAGCGCATGGCTCGCCGCTACGGGGTCGGCATTGTACTGACGCAGTACTTCGAAATGCGTCAGTGGCTCTGCAGCACCATAAAACAGTAAACCGACCCCCATTCCGGCCGCGAACAACATGGCAATCCAGGCAGGAGTGGAAAATTCGGGCTCTGCATCATCGGGTCCAAGGCGTATGCCTCCGAAGCGGGAGAAGGTCAGAAACAGTGCCACGAACAACAAGCCGCTGACCTCGAGCATGATGAACCAGCCTCGGCTGTCGAACTGGGTCGCCACCGCAGCCGAGGCAAGGCTACCCAAGCCTTGCGGATCGGCAATGCCCCAAACCGCAATCGCGGCACTGCACGCGAGGGCGATCACAAGCAGTGGGCTGGGGGAAGTGGTTTTCATCGCTGATGACCTTTAATGCCGCGCGGAACAATTCTTTTAGTGTTCAGCACTTACCTGAAATATTCAAGTTTTGCGATAGCATTAGGGGTCATCCAGCAAAGTTTCAAAAGCTTTGTAGACAAACGGAGTCTGACCATTTTGCGTGTTTCAGGGGGAAAATTCCCAAAACCCCCTCAGATTTGCGGCTGCAGCCGCTTCACCTGTTCGCAGGGGTTGACAAGTGGAGTGTGTGAAGGAAACGTCGAAGAAGTTGGGAGATTTTGAAAATTCAGTCGCTTGTACCTGTTGCAAGACAGGTGCGCTTGGCGTACCGGCAGGGTCCCGGGATGGGGCCGCTAACAGTCTCCCATCCGCCAAAAGAAGTGGGAGTTCTCAAAAATGAAAAACAGCAGCAAGCTTAGCCTCGGCGCGGTTGTCACCGCAGCCCTTATGGCTCCGGCAGCGTATGCAGAAGAGTTTATTACGATCGGCACCGGTGGTGTGACCGGGGTATATTACCCGACGGGCGGTGCGATCTGCCGTCTGGTGAACAAAGGCCGTAAAGAGCACGGCGTGCGCTGCTCGGTCGAGTCGACCGGCGGTTCGGTGTACAACATCAACACCATTCGTGAAGGCGAACTTGAGTTTGGTGTGGCCCAGTCTGACTGGCAGTACCATGCGTACAACGGCAGCTCGAAATTCGAAGAGGCCGGTCCGTTCGAAAACCTGCGGGCCGTATTCTCGGTGCACCCAGAGCCGTTTACCGTTGTGGCACGTGCTGACTCGGGCATCACCAACTTTGAAGACATGAAGGGCAAGCGCGTCAACATCGGTAACCCCGGTTCCGGTCAGCGTGGCACCATGGAAGTTCTGTTGGGCGAAATGGGTTGGACCACCGACGATTTCGAACTAGCGACCGAACTGAAGGCGGCTGAACAGTCCGCTGCCCTGTGCGATAACCAGATCGACGCAATGGTTTACACCGTTGGCCACCCGTCGGGTTCGATCCAGGAAGCCACAACTGCGTGTGACTCGGTTCTGGTCAACGTCAGCGGCGAAGCCGTGGACAAGCTGGTTAACGACAACTCGTTCTACCGTACAGCGACCATCCCCGGCGGCATGTACCGCGGTTCGGATGGTGACACTGCAACCTTCGGTGTGGGCGCGACTTTTGTAACCTCGGCAGACGTGTCGGAAGACGCGGTTTACGCTGTTGTTAGCTCGGTCTTCGAAAACTTCGATGACTTCAAAAAGCTGCACCCTGCGTTTGCAAATCTTAAGCCCGAAGAAATGATCGCAGATGGCCTGTCGGCTCCGCTGCATCCGGGCGCTGAAAAGTACTACAAAGAAAAAGGCTGGATTCAGTAAACCAGACCTAGAGCAGGGCGCCTAAGGGCGCCTTGCATCAAACCCGTATCAAACGGGTGCTTCAGAAGGCCAAAAATGGCCACGACGGGGAGACACTTTATGAGTTCCGACACACAATCCAATCGCCCGCTATCCGAAGAAGAGCTACAGGAGCTTGTGGCATCATCAGATGCGGGTGGCCGCAATCCGGTCGGCAATGTCGGGATTTTTCTGGCTGTTGTGGCGGCCATTTGGTCAATCTTCCAAGTGCTTTTGGCATCACCGATTGCAAACTATGTGTTGCCGGGTAGCGTTGTGAACAACGCGCGTCAGTTCCATTTGGCGTTTGCAATGTTTCTTGCTTTTGCGGCTTATCCGGCGCTGAAATCCAGCCCACGTGACTACATTCCGATCCAAGACTGGATCATGGGGGTCGTGGGCGCGTTTCTCGCTTTGTACGGTTACTTTTTTTACGAAAAGATCGTCGATGCTGGTGGTTTGGCTGATGATACGGACAAGTGGGTCGCGCTTGTCGGCCTGTTGCTGTTGTTCGAGGCCGCGCGACGAGCGCTTGGTCCGGCAATGGCCATTATCGCCACGATATTCCTGGCTTATGTCTTCTTTGGTTCGTCCGATTGGGTGCCCGAGGTTATTCGCTGGAAGGGTGCCAGCCTGAAAAAGGCGATGAGCCATATGTGGATCACATCCGAGGGCGTATTCGGTATCGCCTTGGGTGTTTCGACAAAATTCGTATTCCTGTTCGTACTGTTCGGAGCTTTGCTGGATAAGGCCGGGGCAGGGAACTACTTCATCAAGATGGCCTTCGGTGCCTTGGGTCACCTGCGCGGTGGCCCGGCGAAAGCCGCCGTTGTCGGTTCTGCTGCAACCGGTCTAATCTCAGGCTCGTCCATCGCCAACGTTGTCACCACCGGCACGTTCACCATTCCCCTTATGAAGCGTGTAGGCTTTTCCAGTGAACAGGCGGGTTCGGTCGAAGTGGCCTCGTCGGTCAACGGTCAGATCATGCCTCCGGTCATGGGGGCTGCTGCCTTCCTGATGGTGGAATACGTCGGCATTTCCTACGTCGAAGTCATCACCCACGCCTTCTTGCCTGCTGCGATCTCTTACATCGCGCTGGTCTATATTGTGCACCTTGAAGCCGTGAAGCGGAACATGCCTACGCTAGGCGACCGTGATGTGCATCTGGCACGTACGGTTGTCGGGATGCTGTCCTTCTTCCTAGTTTTTGCCGGGCTGTGCTATGGTTCACAGTTCCCGGTCGAAGCCGTCACAAACTGGGCACCATCGGCAGCGGGTCTGATCCTGAGCCTGATAGTGTGCGCAGTCTATGTCGTGCTGCTGTATCTGGCCGCTCAGGTGCCGGATCTGGAACCCGATGACCCAAATGCAAAAGAGGTGCAACTGCCGGTCATCGCTGACATCTACAAAGCGGGCCTCCACTACCTGCTGCCGATCATCGTTCTGGTATACTTCCTGATGATCGAACAGAAGTCGCCGGGTTTGTCGGCCTTCTGGGCAACTGCACTGCTGTTTGTGATCCTACTGACCCAGAAACCCCTAAAGGCGCTTTTCAGAGGTCAATCCAATTTGAACGCCACCTTCATCGATGGTGTCGCTGACCTGTGGCAGGGCCTAATCGATGGTGCACGGAACATGATCGGTATCGCTCTGGCTACGGCAACGGCGGGTGTGATTGTGGGCACCGTGACCCTGACTGGAGTGGGCCAGGTGATGGCCGATCTGGTTGAGTTCCTGTCGGGCGGCAACCTGATCCTGATGCTGGTGATGGTCGGTATCCTCAGCCTGATCCTGGGCATGGGTCTGCCGACTACGGCGAATTATATTGTGGTCAGTTCACTTATGGCCGGTGTCGTGGTTGAACTTGGCGCGCAGAGCGGGTTGATCGTGCCGTTGATCGCGGTCCACCTGTTCGTGTTCTACTTCGGGATCATGGCGGACGTGACGCCTCCGGTGGGGCTGGCGAGTTTTGCTGCTGCGGCCGTATCTGGTGGCGATGCGATCAAGACTGGTTTCACCGCGTTCTTCTATAGCCTGCGCACCGTGGCCCTGCCGTTTGTGTTCATCTTCAACACCGATCTGCTGCTGATCGACGTGACATGGGTAGAAGGGATAATTGTTGCGATATTCGCGACCATAGCGATCCTTGTCTTCACGGCGGGGACGATGGGGTATTTCGTAACGCACAGCCGGATTTACGAGAGCATCGCTCTGATCTTCGTAGCCTTTGCGCTGTTCCGACCGGATTACTTCATGGACAGGATTGCGCCGCCTTATACGTCCGTCGAACCTTCGGCCTTTGTAGAAACGATCGGGCAAACGCCACCGGGTACCGAAGTAAGATTGGTCGTCAGTGGGCCGGATTTTGATACCCTTGAAATGACGGATACCACTGTGGTTGTTGCCGTTGGCAGCGAAGAAGGCGGGCAGCCGCGGGTCGATGCAATGGGCCTGCTGCTGATCGAAGAGGACGGTCTGGTCAAACTGGAAGAGCCGATGTTCGGAACGCCAGTTGCAGATGAGTTGGACAACTTTGATTATTACGGGGATGAGGCAGTGCGTTTGACGTCTGTCAGCCTTCCCTCCAGCCAACCGCCTAAGCAACTGATCTATATTCCGGCAATGATCCTGTTGGGTCTGATTGCCTTCCTCCAACGTGGTCGTGCCACAAGACAAGAGGTGCTTGCATGACAAACTCAGTTCTTTGTGCCGTCGATATTAGCAACGGTGATCTGGATTTGAATGTGCTTAAAACCGCTGCGGCGTTAGCGGATCAAGATAACGCGCAGCTGGATGTGGTGTCGGTTCTGCCGGACTTTGGGGAAAGCTGGGTTTCCGGGTTTTTCGAGTCAGATTTTCATGACAAGGCGTTGGAAGAGGCGCACACCAAGCTGTGTGAGTTGTGTGTGTCGGCGTTGGGAGCAGAGCGGAACGAGAAAATCCGTCACGTGGTGGCAACTGGCACCGCCTATCAGGAAATTTTGAAAACCGCTGAAAGTGCCAATAGTGATTTGATTGTGATCGGCGCACATAAACCCGATCTCAAAGACTACTTACTTGGCCCTAACGCAGCGCGGGTGGTCCGGCATTCTTCGGTCTCGGTCTACGTCGTTCGGTAGGTCAGTAACCCGTCATCTCCAGGTATCCGCGGCCTGAATGGCTGCCGGATACTGTGACGGGACCTTCCCAGTATTCGAACCGAGTGGCCATCCATGCGTCAGGCGTGATGGCTGATACTTCAATATCCAAATCACGGTCGGGCAGGGTTACGCGCCATTGCACTGGAACATCCCGTCCTGCGACGCGATGCGTATCAAGCGGTGTAAACGATGCGGACCCATCGGGCAGGGCTGTCGCGGTTCCGTCCGAGGTGATCCAAGTGGCCGCTGTGAAATCTCCGCGCCCACCACGCAAACGAAAGGCCATCAACTTATCGCCGTCGTCAAAGCTGAGAGAGAACCAGTCCCAACCGCTCTGATCTTCTGCCAATGGTTGCGAAGACCACTCGCGATCCAGCCATCCCTGACCGCTAACCTTGACGTCGCCATCAGGCAATTGAAGTACGCCTTCGACGGTGTAAAACGGCTGAGAATAGTAGTAGCTGGCCTGGCCATCTGCGGATTTAACTGAATACCCAGCATCCCCGTGAAAAACGAACGGACCTTGGGCCTTAAGTGTCAAATTGTATGCAAAATCAACACCGCTGGCAGCCAAAGTAAGATCGCTTGGATCAGGCCCCCGCATGTACCATTCGTCAATCCAGGCCTCGAACGGTTTGGCTGTGACACCGGCCTGGCCGATTCCGCCGCGCGATAAACGCTCCGCGAAATAATGAGTTTCCGGAGTGGTCACAGCGGCATGCCCTAACCACAGCTGTGGGCTCTGCCAGCCCTCGGACTCGGTCGGTTTCAAGGCGGACCGGAACAAGGTCCATTGAATTCCATAGTCGCGCCCGTCTTCTCCGGTCAGGTTGGCGGTCAGGTACCACCACTCGATCCGGTAACTGGAGTGTGGACCATGATCCCTAGGAAACTCGAACTGATATCCGGCTTGCGGGATGGCAAACCCTTGGGCCGATTCTCCAAGCCCGGCGTAACCCTGTGCGCGGAGGGCAGTTGGCAGCAAAAACAACAGAGCACAGAGCCAGATTTTAACGCTCATTGGCAAACACCCTTAACAGGTCAGCGGGTGGCAAGCGCAATAGCCGCAGCGCAGGCAGGGCAGCGGCGACGAAGGCTGCCAAAAGCGTGAGGGCGAAAAGATACGCCCAATCAGCGGGAAAAAGATACATCGGTAGTCGCCACCCAAAAGCTTGAACGTTGATCACCGCCAGAAGCACCCAAGCCAGAACCAACCCGAGCGGCAAAGCCAAAACCGCCGTGAGTGCAGCGAGCAGAGTGCTGCGCAGCAGCTCTAAACGCGCCAATTGTGCCCGTGTCAATCCCAGCGCCCAAACCGGAGCAATCTGCGGCAGGCGCTGCGTCCAAAGCGTGAGAAGGCTGGTCAGAATGGCGAACCCAGCAACGCCCAAGGTCAAAACGTTCAGCGCGGAAGTGACCACAAAGGTCTTGTCGAAAATTGCTAGCGATTGCGCCTTCATCGCGGCCTGTTGCACGACAGACTGACGGGGGAGTTCGAACCGATCTCGCAGGGTTTGCGCCATCTCAGTCGCGCGTTCTGGCGCGATACGAATACCAAATCTGCGCATATCTGCACCCGGTGCAATTTGGTCCAGCTTTGGCATAGACACGATAGCTTGACCGGTTGGGTTGCCGTAGTCGGAGTAGACGCCTGCGATGGGCAAAGCGTGATCTGAGTTCAAGTCCAGCGTGTCGCCGGGCCACAGATTGGCTCGTCGGGCAAGCTGTTCGTTGATCAGAACAGCCTCACCCGCCAAAACCCGATCCCAGGCACCGTCAGAAGACGCAATGATCGGCCAGTGATCGCGGTAAGTCTGATGATCCACGACCCCGTACAGAAAAAGCGCCCCGGTTTCGTTTTCAAGTTCAACACTGCGGATCGGAAGCACAGCGCCCACTTGGGGTTCCAGCCATTGGGCAATCTCGAGGCCCTGTTGATCGTCAGCCGCAGTAACATAAAGCTCGGAGGTCAAGCGCTGGTCCAGCCACCCTACAAAAGTCAGACGGAAACTAGAAACCATAGTACCTACGCCGATATTTGCGGCCAGTGCCAGCAGCAGTGCCATAAGGGCCAATGACAACCCCGGAAGTTGCGCGCGCATATCGGCCCATACCCATCGGGCAATAGGCTCCCGTGCTTGCCGTTGGAATGCAGACAGGGCGAGGGACAAAGCATAGGGCAGGACCAGTGCCGAACCGGTTAATATCCCACCCACCATGGCAAACCCTGCAACAAGCCCTTCAAACGCGAACCCGATGCCTATGCCAATTGCAATCAGGGCTATTCCGACAAGACCAGATACGTGTTGCCCCTTTCCGGTTCCACGCCACGCTTGCAATCCTGCCCCGGTTAGCAGCGGCATACGTGACAATCGAACCAGGGCGTGACCGCTGGCAAGTAGCGTGCCGGCCAAAGCCATCGCTAATCCGGCAAGAACCCATTTGGGTTGCAGCGACAATTGCCCATCTATAGGCGCACCGTACAGGCCACGTAGCGTCGCGGCGACGTCTGGTAAGAGTGCACCGGCCAGAAAAAAACCAAGGACCAGGCCCAGGACACCGCCGATCAGGGCCAGCACAGCGAGTTCTATGGCGATAATCCAAACTAAACGCCGCATTGAAACGCCAAGAGCTCGTAGAGTTCGGATCATTGCACGCCGCTGCGCAAAGGCCAGCCCCACCGTGCCGTGAACGATGAACAGGCCGACCGCAAACGACAATAGCCCAAAAGCCGTAAGGTTTAGGTGAAAACTGTCAGTTAGCTGCGCGGTATCCAGTTGCTGGGATGCTTCGGTCAATTTCAGCTCTGGTGCTATATCGGACAGCGGGGGCACGCCCCTTGGCTGGTCAGGCAGCACCATCAGGCGGGTGATTTGCCCGGGTTTGTTTAAAAGTGTCTCGGCGACTCCGATATCCGTCAGGATCAGATCCGGAGGAATAGCATTTGATGAAAGTACCGGGGGTAGGTCGCTTTGACTTTCCAATATCCGAGCCAATTCGGGGCCTGCTAAAAGGCGACCGGGCGCGGTCAGCATGGCGGCAGGATCAGGTGGTGTTTCGCTTTGCTCGATCTGCGTCACAGCGGGCAGAGGTGGATATGCGACCATGTCGACGCCCATGACTTGCATAGTACGCCCAGCAATTCGAATGGGCCCGTCCAATACTGCTGCCACCTGCCATCCGGCGCGGCGCAAAGCAACATAGCGTTCAAGCGGGATTGGGCCAGAGGGGTCTCGTAACTCGTCAAATAGTCCAAGCGCCAATTGATCACTGGCCCGTTGGTAGCTGGCACGGGCCTCTGCGTTGATAGCTTGCACGGCGGACCACAACCCTGTCGCCAAGGCGATGCCGATCAGCAGAGTAACCAATTGCAGCCTATGCCGTAGCCAATGTGACAGTAGAGCCTGTATGACAGCCCTATTCATGTGATGTGGCCACCGGATAAATGAACCTGTCGGTCCAACCGCGCCGCGATGTTCTGGGAATGAGTGACAAGCAGTAGGGCAGCCCCGGTATCTGCGACCAGTGACAGCATCAAGTCCAGCACATTCGCGCTGGCAGTCTCATCCAGATTTCCTGTCGGCTCGTCCGCAAGCAGAAGCTTAGGTCGTGGCGCCATGGCGCGTCCGATGGCTACACGCTGCTGTTGTCCACCAGACAAGTTCTCAGGAAAGCGGGCCAGCAGGTCGGACAGGCCGAGTGTTTCGGCCAGTTGCGTGGTCCACTCGGTATCCTCGCGGTTTGCAAGGCGGGCGTGGAACGACAGGTTTTGACCGACTGTTAAAGAGGGAATTAGATTGAACTGCTGAAACACCAAAGACACGCTGTGTCGACGCAAGGCCGCGCGACCGCGATCATCCAGACCGGAAAGAGCCGCTCCGTCCAGTGTGATTTCGCCTTGGTCAAAGCGGTCCAGCGCCGCGGCAAGGTGCAGAAGCGTGCTTTTTCCGCTACCGCTTTCCCCGGTCAAGGCAAGTGTCTGACCAAGATCCAAGCTGAGCGACACATCCCGCAGAACCGGCCGCCCGCCCGGATAGGATTTCTGGACCCTGTCAATATTCAGCAGCATGCAAAACCTCTTGGATAGTGCCAGCCACAATGTGCAACGCCGTTCCACAGAGTCCAGCGTCAAGGCACATTCTTTTCCATTCGTCGCAGCCTTGTCCTTTGTTGGCTAAGCCGCCATTGTGTCAGGACTTCTCCGGGCAGATAGATGAGAAATGGCTTAATGACTTTAGCGCAGCAGATTCTTTGGGGCAGTATTTATCTGGGCATGTGCTTTCTTATTGAGATCATTCTGCTGACTTGGTGCACGCAGGTGGTCCGGGTCATGGCGCTGCGTCTTGAAAACAGCAAAAAATTCTTGTCGATTGCCGCGCCAATCTGCATCGCCCTTGTGTTTATCGTCGCGATTCACACATTTCAGGTCTGGCTTTGGGCGATTGTTTGGGTTTTTGGGGACGTGTTGCCTGATTGGAATTCGGCGCTCTATTTCTCATTGGTGACATTCACGACGCTAGGGTACGGCGACATTGTATTGGGCGAGCCGTTGCGCATTTTCGGGGCATTTGCCTCGGTCACGGGACTGTTGGCCTTTGGCTTGTCGACGGCTTTCATGGTCGCCTTGATGACCCAAGTTTTCAAACAAGAGTTGATGTCTTAAAGGATCGGGGCAAAAAGCCGGGCCAATGGTGATCCAAACCGAATGTAAGCGGGTTGCTCGGACAAATTGCGGTTCAGTTCATAGCTTTTTTCGAAATCAGCTTTCAGCATTTTCTCCAATGCCTCAGCTGCACGTGAGTCAAAAAACAGCGCCATAGCTTCAAAGTTTAAACGGAAGGAACGATTGTCCAGGTTGGTCGTACCGACAGCAGCCAAAGTGTCATCGACGACAAAAGCCTTCTGGTGCATGAAGCCGTCAGTGTATCGAAATATCCGGGCGCCGCAGTCCCGGATTTCATCGAAATAGGCAAAACCGGCAAGCCAAGGCAGGCGATGGTCGATCACGTCCGGCACAAGAATACGCACATCGACACCCCGAAGGGCAGCGTGTTGCAAGGCTGTTATAATGTCGATGTCCGGCACAAAGTACGGGGATGCGATCCACACTCTGTCTTTCGCTTCGGTAATGGCAGCAAAGAACATCATCGCGCCGGTTTCTGTATCGTCCCCAGGTCCAGTTGCCACAAGTAAGGCGTTCATGTCCTGGTCAGATACCGATCCAGCCCAGTCCAGCTGTTCGATCAGATCAACTTCATACGCCCAGTTCCAATCCTCGACGAATATCAACTGCAATTGCCGAACAATATGGCCGGTCATTTCGATATGCGTATCCCGCCAGTGACCGAAGTATTCACTTTGCCCCAGATACTCGACCCCAACATTGTGTCCGCCGATGAAACCGACCTCTCCGTCGATGATGACGGTTTTGCGGTGGTTGCGATAGTTGAGCTGAAAGCGATACTGCGGGCCCCGACGATCACGAGGGTTAGCGATCTCGATCCCCGCGGCACGCAAGTCGTCTAAGTAAGAAGTCGGAAGGCCATAGCTGCCGACAGCATCCGTCATGAAACGGACCGACACGCCCCGTTGGGCAGCAGCAATCATTTTGTCCTTAAGTTGCTTGCCCAGTGCGTCGTCTCGCACGATATAGAATTGGATCAAGACATAGTTCTTCGCAGAGTCTATGGCTTGGAAAATGGCGTCGAATGTAGCCTGCCCATCGATCAGTAGTTTGGCACCATTTCCACGCGAAACCGGTAGATGAGCCAGAGTTTCGAATGGTCGGGGATTGAACGGCATTGAACCGGGTTCTGGCATCGAAAAATCGGCAAAACTCTTGATCCCTTCAACCACGCGCTCGCTGTGCTTTCGGGCAATGCGGTAACCTCGAAACCGGTGGTGTCCCAAAAACAGATACATTGGCACACCGAACACCGGAGCCGAGATCAGGAATACCACCCAGCCAACAGCACCCTGTGGGGTTCTCGCAGTCTGAGCGGCACGTATCGCAAAGACTACGGCCGTGACGTAAAGAAGGAAGACGACCGCGGAAACAAGTAATGTCCACATGGGGTTATCGTTCTCTGAGTGTCTTATTCAGATCCAGTGTAGATGCGATTCCAGTCTTGCGCCATATCTACGATGACCCAGCCCAAATCGGGGCCTTGGTCCAACCCATCCACTAGTTTTCCGATCGGACTTTCGCGGTCGTACGCCCATTCCCGTTGGGCGTCGGTGTGGTGGATCAGAATGCCCAAACGCGGACCGTGCCCTGCGGTGGTCCATTCCAACATAGCAAAATCTCCGTCAGAGTTTCCGCCCGCCAGAATGGGACGCTTTCCAATCGTGCGCTCGATGTTGATCGGCTTTCCCTCTTTGTCGTCCACAAATGCGATGCCTGGGGATTTAATAATGGATGGCTTGCCGCTGGTTGTGTCGTAGGTGGTGCCGGTATAGGTGCCCAGAACATGCTCGGGTGGAACGCCATAGGCGTCTTCGGCAAACACACGCATGAAATGCAGGCCTCCACCTGAAACGATGTACGTACGGAACCCTTCATCCCTTAAAAAGCGCAGCAGTTCCACCATCGGCTGATAGGTCATCTGATCATAGGGCAGGCCGGTATCTGGATGACGAGCGGTATCTAGCCATTTAATGACCGAGGCCTGAAACTCCTCAACGCTGATCCCGGAATGCGACACATTCAGAACTTCAATGAGTGCGTCATGGCCACCCTCTACGATAGTCTGCAGATCTCCCTCTGCGGCTGCTTCCAGTGTTGGGCTAGTTAAAATTGCAGGGTCGGCTTGCGCCATTTCTGCCAATCGGTCCATCGCAAAACTAAGTTGGAAATAGATCGGTTGTTCTGCCCAAAGCGTCCCGTCGTTGTCAAACACCGCAACCCGGTCAGCAGGTGTAACGTAGTCCTCACCATTCGGGTCCGTGACCGCGTCGACAAACGCAATTATCTTTTCTTTGGAGTCCGACGCCCCCCAGCTGGGCATTGGGTCGGCGGTCAAGGTCATCGGAGCCATGCAAAAAGCAGCAGCAAGAAAGACGGTCTTCATACGGAAATCCCTTTTGTCTTCAATCGATAAAGGGTCGCCGTTCAACCGGCGACCCTTCAGCTGTTAGATGGTCAATTGTTTGTCGGGGTGGTCAGTTTGTCCATCACCTGATCTAGATTGAAGCTTGCCGCTTTCTGGCGTGGCGGGAACTCCTGGAAGGTTTCGAGGAATGTCCCGACGTATTGCTGAGCAGGCACTAGGAAATAGGCCCGGTCCAACAGCCAGTCGTAATAGGTATTGGACGTCCGATAAGCACGCTCATATGGATCGCGACGCAGATTGACGATCAACGGAATTCGCAGCTCAGTCCAGGGTTCGATCCAGGCGCGCAGCGTGGCCCAAGCCTTCTGCTCAAGGAAGATCAGCTTCCAATCCTCAAAGCGCAACGCAGTCAGATCGCCATCATCCGAGAAGTAGAAAATCTCTTTCCGAGGGCTTTCAGCGGTTTCACCGGTCAGCAGAGGCAGGATATTGTATCCGTCCAGATGCACCTTGTAGTCGCGGCCCATGCCCGAAGAGCTATAGCCAGCTTTCAGCTTTTCCTTGATTTCGGGATCACCGGCGACGGCCAGATAGGTCGGCAGCCAGTCCATGTGATGCACGATCTCATTGCTGACTGAACCAGCTTCAATCTGACCGGGCCAACGCACCATGGACGGTACGCGCCAGCCACCTTCCCAATTGGTGTTTTTCTCGCCCCAGAAGGGCGTAGAGGCACCGTCGGGCCAAGTGTTCATGTGCGGACCGTTGTCGGTAGAGTAGTGCACGATTGTGTTGTCGGCGATGCCAAGCTCGTCCAACAGGTCAAGCAATTGGCCTACATGCATGTCATGTTCGATCATGCCAGCCGTGTACTCATCCGCCACACCGCCGACGATTTCGTTCGCCTGAGCGCGCATATCGTCTTTAACGTGGGTGCGGAAATGCATGCGCGTACCGTTCCACCAAACATAGAATGGTTGGCCTTGCTCGTGGGCGCGTTGGATGAAATCGATTGCTGCCGCGACGGTTTCGTCGTCAACCGTTTCCATGCGTTTCCGGGTCAGGGGGCCGGTATCTTCGATTGTACCGTCGGCTTTTGATTTGATCACACCGCGCGGGCCATAGGCCTCGCGAAATGTGCGACCATCCGCCAGAACTCGATCACCGGGGTAGTCTTCATTTTCGGGCTCTTCTTCGGCGTTCAGATGATAAAGGTTCCCAAAAAACTCATCAAATCCGTGGTTTGTCGGAAGATGTTCATCTTTGTCACCCAGATGGTTCTTGCCAAACTGGCCCGTTACGTAGCCGTGGTCTTTCAGCAAACCTGCGATCGTAGGGTCTTCGACCTGCATGCCCAGATCAGCTCCTGGCAGACCCACTTTGGACAATCCGGTCCGGAAAACCGACTGACCCATGATGTATGACGATCGCCCAGCGGTACAGGATTGCTCACCATAATAGTCGGTGAAAATCATTCCCTCATTGGCGACACGGTCGATATTCGGCGTCTGATAACCCATCAGTCCCATTGTGTAGGCTGATATGTTGGATTGCCCTATATCATCACCCCAGATGACCAGAATATTGGGTTTCTGTTCCTGCGCCCAAGCTGGCAGTACCAGCCCTACGGCGACAGTTGCCACGGCAACGCGGCGCAACGTGGTACGCCAAGCTTTTGCGATCGAACGAGGTGGTGACATGATGTGCTCCTGATCTGAAATGGGTCTGTGAAACCCGGAAGTTTGTATTTGTTTAGTGACTGGAAAATCAGCCAATTAGCTTCCTAAAAACCGTCGAGCTCTGAACGGCGACGTTTCACCATTCCGGGAATCGAACACAATTAGCTTATGGTATCACCGGGATTGAAAACTCATCATATGATGGTATTGAAAAATACTAATGTTTGACAAAACGAACAATATGAAGCGCTTGCAAGAGGGCGGTTGGTTCAGCAACCGTTCCGATGCTTTTCGGTGCGATCTGCTGGGTTGCGGCGTCGCAAAAGATTTTGAGGCTTGGGAGACCGTGTATCATTACGGAGATCCCGCCAACGGAATATTCGCTATCTTAAATGGCGGCGTGCAAATCACTGCTCCGGCCGACGATGGCCAAGAGTTTGTGCTACATCGCGAAGGGGCAGGGTTCTGGATCGGGGATTTGGCCTTGTTCGCCGATACTCCGCGGCTTGTAAGCGTGGTTACGACGCAAGAGACCCAAGCTTTGTTTTTTCCCAACACACGGATTTCTAAACTGGTAAAGGATAATCCTCAGTACGTTCGTGATTTTTATGCCCTTACCCAAGAGAACATGCAGACGGCACTGCGCATAATGGCAAATCTGGCGGTAACAGGCAGCGAAAAGAGGCTTGTTCTGCGGCTGTTACATCTGGACGAAGGTACTTCGAAAAGTGATGGCTGGATCGTGGTAAGCCAAGAGGAGCTGGCAGAAATGATAGCTGTTTCACAACCCACTTTACATCGCAGCCTGCACCGTCTTGCAGATTTGGATTTGATTGAGCTTGGGTATGGACGGGTGCGGCTGAAGAACAGGCAAGCGCTGATTGCCAGCTGCCAAACCTGACTGTTAAGGGTTCAGTGGAGGAAGCGATTGGGCCGATTTATTTGGTGCGTCCATTAAGGCGTCCAGAGCGGAAACTGCCCGGGACCAATCGGGTGTATTACTAACAATATCAGATGCGTATCGCGCAGAGCCAATCCTAACTAAACATTCTTCGAGCCCATTGTAACCTTGCGGTTCGCTGCATCGCTGTTTCCACAGCTGAAGCGCGGAATAGGCAGCGGAAAGATCTTGGGATTTAAGCGCGTGACGCAACTGCGCAAGAGCATAGTCAGGTGACGACTCGTACGCTGCTTGTCGAGCGTCGCGCCAAGTTTGGTAGCGTGGCGATCCCCAGCGCACGAACGTCCATAGGACTAATGCCAAAAGACCACCCCAAAGAACGTACCTAAGCAACTGTTCCGCGGACGGCGGACCGGATTTCGGCGCGGTGAGGGTCAAGTCTACTGCCTCTGCCTCAACCGTTTCAATCGAGTTGGTTGAAAGGTTGTACCATTGAAAGGAAACTGCCGGCAGCTGCGTCTGACCACCGTCCTTCGCGAGGAAAACGGCTTCGTCGATGCGCTGCCCGGAAAGAACGCCTCTGTCCTCTGTCTCGGTAAACTTGGGTTCCTTGGCATAAGTTCGCAGCAGAGGATATTGATTTTCCTCAATAAGCGGGGGAATTAAGATAGGGCTCGTCCCGGAAATCCGGGCGGTCAGTCGCCGTGTTATGGCATCTCCAGCCTGCATATCGGTTGAGCCCTCAATTTCCTGTCCCAGCTCAAAGCCTGTAGCGATGATGAGAGGGTCCAGTTCTACTGCGGCGTCAGGTATCACCGCGTTGATTGTGATTGAAGGAAGCGGGACCGATACCTGAACCGGATCGTTGGTGTTTGGGTCAGCAAACGTAACCGTCATGTCGGTAGTGGCTAAGTCGAGTGGCCCGGCAACCAAAGGGTAGATGCGATACCGACGCTGAACGCCTGACCATGTTTCGCCATCAACGCTTTCACTCACGGGGCCTGAGGCACGTTCGGGAAGCCGCACCAGTAGGTTTTCCTGTTCCAGTGAAGGGAATCCGGGCGGCGACGGCATGAATGTCGGAACCAAAACCTTAATTTGTACGGTGGCTGGTTGTCCGACTATTACCTCGTCGGTAGGCGCTTCCACCGTGACTATTGGCTGTACAGAACCGGTGCCCTGCGAGACTGCTTTGCCCGGCACTAAAAAGAACACGAGAAGTAAAACATATCTCATTGTTCTTTCTCCTGATTTTCCAGCAAGAACCGGTTGCGGAGAAAATCCTGCATGTCCGTATCGATCGCACTGATCCACTGATCTGCCGACAGTGGTTTGGCCCCGTCAGACTGAGCTTGAATGGTTGTATTTTCACCTTTTCCGGCATCGTTATCGAATACAGTGTCATCCGCGCCGATCCCGGCTTCTTCCCCGGTGTCTGACTGTTCTCGTGTGGTTTCAACATAGTCTAGAATGGCAGTAGCGACCTCGAGATTATGTTGTGCTTCCGGCCAGTTAGGACGGCGTTCCAAAGCTGTTTCGAACGCGGCTATGGCCGGTCGATACTCTCGATTACGGATGCGTGACATGCCTTCGGCAAAAGCCGCTTCTGGAGTATTAAGCTCAGCAAAGATCGCCGCGGCCTCTGGGTACTGACCGGCTTTCATGTGCGCGTAACCTTTGTGGTATGGGTCCTCAAACAAATCAGCGGCATCAGAGAACCGTTTTTGGTTCATAGCGATCTGCCCCTGTTGATCGGGTGTAAGAAACCAATTCTGCCAGCCCTCGGCCTTGGCTGGACCTGCCGGTTGCATCAGGAATAAGCCCAGCAAAGCCCACCTGATGACCCAGCCACGTCTGAACCATAACAAGCATATCAGGGCCGCAGGCCAAGCCAGAATCCACCCTCGATCCTGCCAGTCGAGCCGGTCATCGTCATCCAGTGCATCGACATAGGTCGTCTGGATTTGCCGCAAAAGCCGATTAATATCTTGGTCATCATTGGAGAATGCGACGACATTCGCGTTCCTCATGGTGTTCAATTGCACGATTTCCTGCTTGTCAGGAAGCATAGTCAAAAAGAAAACCTGATAGGGCGCGTTTTCGAATGCCGAAATCTGTGATGGATCAAGGTCGTCTAGAACAAACAATACAGCCCCCGCTGCATCGCGTTCATCCAATATATATTGAGCTAGTGACAGTGCTTCTGCCGCGGCATCTCCTTGGGAGGGCATGACGGCGGGTGTCAGACCTTCCAGCAGCGGCCGTAGGATATTCGCATCCTCTGTGAGTGGTGCAACCCGGTGCGGAGAGCCAGCATAGGCCACCAACGCAGTTTGAGCACCGGTCCTGGCGTTTATTACGTCTGTTATCTTGTATTTTGCGCGTTCCAACCGAGAAGGGGCCAGATCCCTATCCTCCATGCTGTCCGTGACCTTTAGCGCGATCACAAGAGGGGCTGTATCGGCCAACAATGGGTTGGGCGCTCGTGACCAGGTTGGTCCGGCTGCGGCTATTGCGATCAAAGCCGCTGCAAACATGGCAACATCGATTGGGTAAATCCTTTGTTTATCATCAGCGCCAAGCGTAAGTGCTGCCGCCAAGTGGGGAGCGATCCCAAGTGGCACCGTCGCTTTTCCCGAGCGTTTAGGTCGGACCAACCACAACAAACCCGCGATAGGAATTAAGAACAGTAAGCAACCTGCTCTAATAAAATGAAATTCTGAAACCGCATCGATCATATCGTTTTCCTGCGGTGCTGTGTGAAATGAAAGCCCACGGAACTGCCCAAAATCAGTACCAATGCGATCAGCAGCGGGTAGTGGGTCAAGCCTTCGCGTGGTCGATAGCTTTGCGTTTCAACTATTCGTGGGTTTTGCTCGTCGATACGCTTGTAGGTCTCGGTGAGAGCGACCTCATCATTGGCAAAGAAATATTGACCGCCTGTGCGGTCTGCGATTGCTTTCAAAGCATCCAAGTCCACTCGGTCCTCGCCGGACGCATCGGGATCGCCAACCCCGATGGTGTAGATTACGACGCCCTTGTCAGCGGCAATTGCTGCCGCGTTGCTTGGAGTCATTCGGCTCGATGTGTCGGCACCGTCGCTCAGCAGGATCATCAGGCGTTGATCGACCTCGCTGGATTCGAATGTGCGAATGCCAAGACCGATCGCGTCGCCTAAAGCTGTATTAGGACCTGCCATTCCTACTTCAGTTTGATCAAGGAACCCGTTCAAACTATTCAAATCTTCGGTGAAAGGAGCCTGGACGAAAGCCCGTGTGCCGAAAATGATCAGAGCCATTCGATCGCCCTGACGTTCGGCAATGAAAGAGCGCAGGACATCTTTGACTGCAGCCAGTCGTTGCTTGGGCGCGCCGTCTGTCGATTGAAAATCGCGTTGATCCATCGAGCCCGAAATATCAAGTGCCAGTACAACGTCTCGGGCGGATTTTTCTATCACGATCGGCTCAGCAAGTTTTTCCGGACGCGCAAGAGCGGTAACGAGCATCAGCCAAATCAATACAACCACAAGGGTCTGCAGTAACGACCGTCTTGAAATAATCGATCCGGATTTTGGTTCGGCTTTCGCCGCTTTTGCGACATGGCGGAAGAACGGTATGCGAATTGAACTTGTTTGTTCACGATGCGGGGGGGCAAGCCAAAAGACCAAGAGGGGTAGTGGGACAAGTAGAAAGGCCCAAGGGAAGGCGAATGAAATCATCATAGCCTCCCTTTTGGTTTGTGCGTGTTTATCCAAACCCGGGCCAAATGTGCTACGTTGGGGCTTGCCGAGCTATCCTTGTACGGTGCTTCGTTTAGAAGTTGGGCGGCTGAATCAGAAATTTGCAATTTATCAGAGGTTTGACGTAAAAACCTAATCCAATCCTGCCCGTGTAGACTGGCAACTTCCGCGCGGGGGTAAGCTGCAAGCGCAGTGCGTCGCAATATATTGGCGACATTGGCTGTATCATCGCCTGCGGCATCAAGTTCGGCCAGAGCAGCACGCCGGTACGCATTGGATCGTCGGTGTTTAAGATACAAGTAACCTCCGCAAGCGATTGCTGCTGCCAGAACTACCGCCAGGACCACCCAACCCCACGTTTGCGGTGTCATTGGTATGGGAGGTGGTTCTGGCGCAGGCACGAGCATGTCCAGCAATTCAACCAGGGATTTTCCCTCGGTATCAATGCTCATCGCCGTCCTCCGACGTGTCCGAACTGTCTGAGCAATTGATCCAAAGCCGGTTCAGCGGTTGTCATCGGGACAATTGGAAAGCCATACCGGTGCGACCACAGCTGCAACTGCGCCAAACGATGTTCCATTGCCGCTTTAATGTGATCGGACAAATTCGGTTCAGCACTGTCCAGTTCGAACTGTTGGACACCATCCGAGACTGTCATTCTTAAACTCGGCGGAAGCTGGCGCGAGCTTGGGTCGAAAACGTTGAACAAAATTAAATCATTGGATTGTGCCAAGCGGCTGAGGATACGTTCCGATGCCTTGTCCAGACCGTCGAAATCCGAAAACACACAGACCAAGGCATTGGTGTGCGCAATTCGGGTTGCCTGTTTCAAAACATCGTTCAATGTAACTGTTGGTTCTGGACGAAGCGAAGCGTTTAATCTGCAGTTCAACGCCGCGACCGAAGACAAAAACCGGGTCAAAGCCGCAGGGCGGCGCTGAGGGCGGTGTTCAGCTAGATCCGTGTCACCAAAAACGATTCCACCAACGCGGTCGCCTTGATCCAAGATGCGATGTGCCGCGATTGCGGCCGCTTCGGCAGCAATGACGGACTTCATGTAGGTTTCGGTTCCAAAAAACATTGAAACCCGCTGGTCGACCAACAGTAGGGCAGGGCGATCCCGCTCTTCGGTATAGACCCTAACATGGGGTTCTCCGGTGCGAGCCGTTACTTTCCAGTCAATTGTTCGGATGTCATCGCCGGGCAAGTAGCTGCGCAGCTCTTCGAAGTTTAGGCCACGTCCGCGCAAGCGTGAGGCATGGCGTCCGTTCAAGATCGAGCGTGCAGGTTGTCTGGGCAACAGGCTGATTGCGCGCGATTTGCCCCCCAACCGAAGGAGGTGATTGGCGTCCACGTGAATGCGTGGGTCGTTGGGGTATGTGGCGGTCTGGGCCACGAAGCTCACTTTCCTACTAATCAGGGCAGCGCAACAAGGCGCAGAATTTCCGCAATCACATCGTCGGGCGATTTGGCGCTTCCTTGCGCCTCAAAGCTGAGGGTGATGCGGTGGCGAAAGACATCATGAGCGATGGCACGGATATCAGCTGGGTCGACATAGTCGCGACTATTCATCCATGCGTGCGCGCGCCCACATTTGTCCAGGGCCAAAGAAGCGCGTGGGCTGGCGCCAATTTCGATCCAACTGGCCAATTCTTCGTTGTATTTCTCAGGCGTGCGTGTTGCCTGGACCAGATCGGCCATGTAGCGGTCCATGGCATCAGACACATGGACTTGTCCAATCTCGGATCGTGCCTCAAACACGGCGTCCTGCGGGACAGGTGACGGGGTGCCGCCTGTCGATCCAGACCCGGCTGCGATCTCTTCATCGCGGACCAAACGAATTACTTCTACCTCGTCTTCTACCGGAGGATAGGTGATCTGAATATGCATCAAAAACCGGTCCATCTGCGCTTCGGGCAGCGGGTAAGTGCCCTCTTGCTCGATGGGGTTTTGCGTTGCCATGACGATGAACAGTGGGTCCATTTTATGAGTGGTGCCTGAGACAGTGACCTGCCGTTCTTCCATTGCTTCCAAAAGAGCTGCCTGTACTTTGGCGGGGGCACGGTTGATTTCGTCAGCCAAAACGATGTTTGCAAAGATGGGGCCGGGTTCGAACCGAAAAGTGTTACCGGCCTCGGTTTGCTGAAAGACTTCGGTACCGGTTACGTCTGATGGAAGCAGGTCCGGCGTGAACTGAATCCGGCTGAAACTGGCGTCCAGATTGCGGGCCATGGCCTTGACGGCGCGGGTTTTCGCCAAACCAGGCAGGCCCTCGATGAGCAGGTTACCATTTGCCAACAAACCGATAACCAACCTGTCGATCACTTCGGTCTGTCCGATGATCGCCTGACCCATGCGTGCCTTGAGTTCATTTATCTGATTAAGTGCATTCATTTGTTTAGCCCAATAGTCACCGGTTGTGATGAAATGACCAGCTTTACCGAAGTTGTTTGATCGAGAATGTGCAACAATTATGGAAAGCTAACAGCCTTGTGGTGTCTGATCCACTATGAAATCCGAGCCGCAAGATACCGAAGGTCAGCTTGCAATTCAGAACGTACAGCCCCGTGATTTGGCGCATCGCGAAGCGTTTCGAACCAGTGCCGAGGTGGCTGCTTCCCCGCGGCTCGGGTCCAGGTGAGACCCTCTAACACGGATCGCACTTTGGCATTCAGGATGTCGGGTATGTCGAGCCCGTTCAGAGTTGCCCAAACGCCGCTCCACAGCCGTGCAACGGACCAAGGGTTGTAACCGCCGCCGCCCAGAACCAGCAAACGTGGCGCCATATCGCGTAGGTCGGCAACTGCGCGCCAATGAGCGTTGTTCGACAGTGTCAGTCGCGACAAAGGGTCCTCAGCGACGGCGTCTGCTCCACACTGCAACACGATCGCCTGAGGTTTAAAGGCTTCGGTCGCAGGCAGGATCAACAGCTCGAGAATAGCGTAGAATTCGTCGTCGTTGAGGTTGCGGCTTACGGGAAGATTGAACGCTGCCCCACCCGCATCGCTATCTAAAGTTCCGCTGAACGGCCATCGCCGCGTTTCATGAACCGATATCATGCGCACCTTTGATGAACCTTGAAAGGCCGCTTCGACGCCATCACAGTGGTGCGCGTCGATGTCGATGTAAACGATCCGGTCGAGACCCGCATTCAATAAGGTCATGATCGCCAACACTGGATCGTTCAGATAGCAAAACCCGTTAGCTCGGTTGGCAAGCCCGTGATGGGTGCCGCCTGCGGGATTGTAGACGATGCCACCATCGCGGATCAGTTCAGCCCCCAACATCGAACCACCAGCTGCCGTAGCAGGGCGCCGATACATCTCAGGGAAAACGGGGTTGGACAGTGTGCCCAGCGCGTATTTGCTTCGCGTTTCGTCTGACACCGCCTGATCATGTTCGGCTTGTTGCAAGGCGGCGATGTAATCCGGTGTATGAAACGCCTCAAGTGCGGCGGGTTTCGCGCAGGGGCTGACACGATAGTTTTCAGTCGTCAGCCACCCTTGCGCCCGGCACAGATCAATAACAGTAGACACGCGCGGGATCGCCAGAGGGTGTTTGGAACCATAAGTCGAGTTTCGATAGATTTCTGATCCAATGAACAGCGGTTGTTTCATCTTCTAGCTTGCAGAGCCGGTGCGAACGTCTTCGCCCAATCTCCCATCCAGAGACATAAGGATGGCAACCGGTCGCAAGGCTGGAATATGGCTGAACACGATGAGAATGCACACTGTCAGGGGAACGCTTAGAAAAGCGCCGATCAATCCCCAGATCGTGGTCCAGAACATCAGTGCCAGAATAACCAGGAAAGTCGACATATTTAGTGACCGTCCCAGCAAGGCTGGATCCAGAAAATTTCCGATCAGGAACTGAATAGTGCCACAACCAAATACAATGATCAGGAAGGGCCCGATGCTTTCGAATTGAACCAGAGCGATCATGGATGGAAAAATCACCGCGATGATCGAGCCGATGGACGGGATGAAGTTCAGAGCAAACGTAAGCACAGCCCAAGTTTCGGCGAATTCCAGACCCATCACCTTGAAGACAGAATAGCTGATACCTGCGGTTATTAGGCTGATCAGTGTCTTCACACCCACATAGCGTTGCAGGCTGAAAGATATCGCATCCACAATAGCGGCAAACTCGCTGCCGGTTTTAGGGTCACCTGCGGCCAACTGTATCTTTTTTCGAAAGGCCAACCGCTCAGCCATAAGAAAAGCGACGTATAGGCTGATCAGAAAGAACTGGTTTAGTAGGGAGGTTGCGCTGCCCAGAAGAACGCGCGCAACGTAGGACATGTCGATGTTGATCAGGTTGTCACGAATAAACTTGGTCACGTCGTTGCCCACTAAACCGGTGACACGGTTAACGGCTTCGTCGAACTGGTTTTCGTACGTGCTAATCGTTCTGGCAAATTGGGTCGCCTGACTTCCCAGAATATACATGATCACAAACAAGCCTGCTAATACCACGGTAACGCCTGCAACATTTGCCAGCCACACCGGCGCTCGGGTTATGGCGATGATCCTGTCGCTCAGCGCGATAATCAGGACATTGATAAGTAAGGCCATAGTCAACGGGATCAGAAACGCGGCGCCCGCATAAAGTCCAAGCACCACAAGCGTTGCGACGATCAACACATCACGCACAACAGACAACTTTAGCTTTGTAGGAGGCGCGATGATGTCTTTGTCCATTGTCATAATTCTGCCTGTGTCAGGAAGTTCGCTGCGGGCATATAGTTAATCCTGCACAGCAGCGGCGGATTATGCAATGCGCTCAAAGATTTGTCAGAGATAAATTGCGCAGCAGTTCGATTTGTCGGTTCTGTGAATGAGCAGGCCGGGTTAGGTTTTCCCTATGACTGCGCGCTTGATTCTCTATTTTAGTCGGCCAGTTCGGGCATTATGGTTAGCCATTGTCCGTTTTAACGCCAAAAATGGCTTCGTCATGAGCAGCCACGTCGCCATGTCATTGATGTTGGCGCTTTTCCCCTTTGCGTTGTTTACCGTAGCCTTGGCTGGGTCTTTGTCGCAGGACTATGTGACCAACGAATTGATTGAGCTTATTTTCGGTGCATGGCCCAGTGATGTGGCCGGGCCAATCGTGGCTGAGTTGCGTTCAGTGCTGAATGAATCTGGTTCCGGCGTCATTACGCTGGGTGGTTTGCTGGCCGTGTTTTTTGCCTCAAACGGAGTAATGGCCGTACGCAAGGCCATGAACCAAGCCTATCACGACAGTGATAGTTGGCCATTCTGGAAAACCCGGTTGTTGTGCCTTGGGCTGGTAATCGTTGGTGGCGTCACCATCATGATTGTTGCCGCGGTGGAAGTTGTGCTGCCGGTCTATACACAGTTGGTGTCTGAAAAAACGGATGTCAAACTGTCCGACTGGCTTTCGGTGGACCGTCTGCGTTGGACGTTCACAGTCGCTGTACCTGTAGTGGTCGTGGTTTTGGCGCATCTAGTTCTGCCGACTGGCCGCCACAAGTTCCGTCAAATCCTTCCAGGTGTTGTGCTGACACTGGCGCTATTGGCGGCTGGAGGTTGGGGGTTTTCTGTCTATATCGCTCAGTTCGCCTCTTACAGTGCCACATATGCAGGTCTTGCAGGGGCGATGGCCGCGTTGATCTTTCTGTATTTGTGCGCCGCCATTCTGATCCTAGGGGCGGAATACAACGGTGCCTTGATGGACTTGCAGGGTGAAGCCAACGGACAAGTCGCGTGAGAGGGTGGATTTTCCTTCTTAGTCTGTGTGCACCTTTCACGGCATTAGCTCAAACGCCTGAATATGTGGGATCAGAGCAATGCGTTGAGTGTCACACCGCCGAGACCGAGGCATGGGCTATGTCTCATCATGCTCTGGCTTGGACGCAGGTCGATGACGGGCACGTCAAAGGTGATTTCGACGGAGCGCGGTTCGATCATGACGGTATGTCAGTAGACTTTGATCGCACCGAAGGCGCGCTACAAGCTCGCGTGACCGAGAAAGACGGAGTCGCAACGCAATACGACGTGCATTCGGTGGTGGGAATAGAGCCGCTGCAGCAATACCTGTTCGAAACCGAACCGGGCCGATTACAGAGCTTTGATGCCGTTTGGGACACTGAGGAAAAGCGTTGGTATCATTTGTATCCCGATCAGGATTTACCGCCAGATGACGGGTTGCACTGGACTGGGCCGTATAAAAACTGGAACGCCCGCTGTGCTGAATGTCACGCCACCGGTTTTGAAAAGAACTACGATGTGCAGACTCGCAGTTATTCTTCGGTGCAGGCTGAAATAGGCGTCGGGTGTGAGGCCTGTCACGGCCCAGCTTCAGCGCATATGGAATGGACGCAAGGTCAAAGCATTGAGAGCGGTCTAGGCGAATTTGGTTTCACAATGGATTGGGGTAAAGGTCAGACTGAGGCGGAAATCCAGCAATGCGCGGGATGCCATTCCCGACGCGAGGCGCATGGGGACGGAAACCCAGTTCCGGGGACGCCTTACCACGACGCTTACAATCTGGCTGTGCTGCGCCCCGGTCTCTATCACCCGGACGGCCAGATATTGGATGAGGTTTATGTCTACGGCTCGTTCCTGCAATCCAAAATGTACGCGCAGGGCGTTGGTTGCATGAATTGCCATGAACCGCATAGCGCGGAGTTGAAGGCGGAAGGAAACGGAGTTTGTACCCAATGCCATTCACCGGCAGGAAACCCTGATTTTCCGACCCTGATAGCAAAAGACTACGATACGCCTGCACATCATCATCACGCAGAAGACACCGAAGGCGCGCAATGTAAATCCTGCCACATGATCGAACGTGTCTATATGGGCGTTGATGGGCGGCGAGATCACAGTTTCCGTATCCCGCGCCCTGACTTGGGTTTGGGACAGGATGCTTGTACAGATTGCCATCAAACCGAAGATCAGACTTGGGCTGCAAAACAGATTGAGGATTGGTTTCCCGAGCCTACTCATCGGAATGCACATTACGGAACTTCTTTTCAGTCGGTCGTGACTGGGCAGGCCGACGATCCTGACGAACTACTGGCAATTGCGACCAACCCGGAAATGGCTGGCATTGTCCGAGCCACTGCAGCCTATCTGCTTCAACAGTTCGGATCTGAAGAAGTTGCGTTAAACACTGCTTCCTTGTTGTCCGATCCGGACCCGTTGGTGCGTGCCAATGCGGTGCCGCTACAGCGTCAGGCATCAGTTTTCGATCAGATCCAGCGGCTTGAACCTTTACTGTCGGACGCTTTGCACAACGTGCGTATTTCCGCCGCAAAAGAGTTCCTCAATATCCCGCGGCAATCCCTGACATCGGACCAACAGGCTTTGGTCGGGCAGGGCATGGCGGAATGGCAAGGTGCAATCGCAAACAGACTTGATTTCCCTGAAACTCACTTGGTTTTGGGGGGGATGGCGTTGACTTTCCGCAACTCTCCGGCCGCTGAACGCGCATTCCGAGAGGTTGTCGCCCTGGACCCACAGCGCGCCGAGGCGTGGCCGATGTTGGTTCAGTTGGCGCAAATTAACCGAGGCCCAGAGGCTGCGCGCTCGGTGCTGGAAGAAGGGCTGTCGATTTTGCCGGAAGACCCGGGCTTATTGCAGCTAAAGTCACAGTTACCCCAATAGAACGGCATTACATGGCCCGGTTTGCGCCACGCTACCGGCAAATTTCCCGGATAGGGATGGGCCGAAGTGGAAGCTCCGCTAGATCCCAAGGTGACATATGTCCGACAAACCAGTCCATACATCTCAGTTGCAAAATCCATCGTCGTTAAACCAACGGATTGCTGATCTGCAGGCTAGAAAACCGGAATACATTAATCATGGTGAAGCGCTGTTGCTGCAACGCACAGCGGCAGCGTCTTTACGCGAGCAGTTCCTTGCGGGTGATCGAAGCTGGCTTGAGGATTGATTTAGCCGCGAAAACCCGTGGCAACCACGAACTTCTCGGAACTGTCAGAACGCGATGCGGGCGGTTTCACATTGGCCACTTTTTCGAATTTTTGCTTCAGCAGCTTTTGCAGGTCGCCCTCGGCGCCTCCGGCGAGAACTTTAGCAACAAAGGTGCCACCTTCTTCCAAGACATCAAAGGCGAAATAGGCCGCCGTTTCGCACAGAGCCATGATCCGTAAGTGATCCGTTTGTTTGTGGCCTGACGAAGCTGCCGCCATATCCGACATAACGACGTCTGCCTTGCCGCCCAGCCAGTCTTTGACCTTCTGATCGGCGTCATCTTCCATGAAGTCCAACACGTGAGCCGTCGCACCTGCAACCGGCTCGACCTCTTGCAGGTCAACACCAAGTACCGTCCCGATCCGTTTACCGCTTTTCTCGCCCAGCGCGTTGACCCGCTTGACCGCGACCTGCAGCCAACCTCCGGGAGCACATCCCAGATCGACTACGCGCGCGCCGGGAACGAGAAAGCGGAACTTGTCATCCAGTTCCAAAATCTTGAATGCCGCCCGACCACGATAACCCTCGGCCTGAGCGCGTTTTACATAGGGGTCGTTCAACTGCCGCTCAAGCCAGCGGGTCGAGCTGAGCTTACGCCCGCGCGCTGTCTTTACCTTAACTTTCAGGTCGCGCTGTCCACGGCCTGAGTTGTTTTTTCCACTCGGTGTCTTCGCCATCAGAACGGTCCGTCTTCCAATACGCCGTCTGCGCTCATTTGTGCATATAACAAACCTTCACGCAGCCCACGGTCCGCCACGGAAAGGCGGTCGGTGGGCCAGCAGCGGAGTAATGCTTGCAAAATGGCCGAGCCGGACATGATCAGGGCCTGCCGGTCATCGCCGATACGCGGATCTCGCCGCCGCCCCAGTGGGCCGAGTTCTAAGTATCCCCGTATGACTTTGTCAATCTGATCGCTGGTCATGCGCAGACCGTCCACCTTGGTCCGGTCGTAACGTTTCAACCCCAGATGCGAAGCTGCGACGGTGGTGACCGTGCCACTTGTTCCTACGATCTGAAACCCTTCGCGCGCTTGTTCGTCCTTATAGGGGGCAAAATCTGCGAGGTTTTCCTCGAAAAACCAGCTCATCAATGCAAACCGGGCCGAGTCATCTTCGACATCGTGGAACTGATCTCGCAACGTGGCTACGCCTAATGGCACGCTGATCCAATCCACCACCTTGGCCGCCGGAAACGGGCTGTCTGGGGTGTGAAACCCATTGTGCAACCGCATGATCGCCGCAGGGCGGTCGCGGCGCGGCACGGAAGAGATGTCGATCCAAACCAACTCGGTCGAGCCGCCACCAATGTCCACGACCAACAACTGTTCCGTCTTGGTCGAAACCAAGGGGGCGCAAGAGATTACCGCCAGTCTGGCCTCTTCTTCAGGTTGGATGATTTCAAGCGTCAAACCTGTTTCGCGCTTAACTTGCCGAATGAAATCGCGCGAGTTGCGGGCACGCCGACAAGCTTCGGTTGCGACAAGTCGCATCCTTTTGACCTTGTTGCGCTTTAGCTTTTGCTGACAGATGCGAAGTGCCTGAACGGTACGCGCCATCGAAGACCGGGATAGCCGTCCGGTCCGTTCCAAGCCCGCGCCCAGTTGCACGGATTTGGAGAAGCTATCTACCACATGGAACCCGCTGCCATTGGGCTGGGCTATCAACATGCGACAGCTATTTGTTCCCAGATCCAGCGCCGCATAAAGTGCATCTGGATCGGGTCTTGCCGGCGCGGGGCTTTCGACCGCCTTCGGGAACGCGCCCGCACCTTTGGGACGCTTGGGCGCCATCTTCAACGCCCTCCGATTTTCGAGTTACCCCGACCATAGGTCGGCCAATTCCATCGTGCAAGACGCTCATTTAAGTGATGAGTATTTTGATGTGCCAGTTTGCGTGCTTTTTCGATACAAGCCCAGTATCTCACCGTGGGCAAAAGGTCGTTAGAAATACGCCGTGTGTCGAAAATCGACCGACCTTAGCCCATATAGATGTTTAGAACCGACCCATCTGGTTAGGAGGAATCAAAGGCAATGCCTGACGTCACCATCGTTTACTGGCGCGACATTCCCGCTCAAGTCATCGTCGGCAAAGGCCGCCGTGGCGCCAAGCGGCAGTTGGAGGAACGGTTCGAACAAGCCATCGACCGTGCTGCTATGAAGGTGAACGCAAAAGACAGTGATGCCTACCTTGCTGAATGGCGCAAGGCCGAACCCTTTGCAGTTGAGGGCGACCCGTCCGAGATTGCTGAGGCGCAAGCCGCGCGTCTGGAAATGGAATACGATCAGGACCGTATCAAGGCACTGATCGCCAATGACGGTTGGGCATGAGCCCCAGATCTATATGGGAGGCCGCAATGGCTTTGCTGAACTTCAAAAAACGCGAAGTGGTCGAAATCGGCCCAGTTAATCCGACCGTCGAAGCCTTTTTGCAAGGCTACTCGATCGAGGTGATGCCGCGCACCGCCGAAAAAGTCGAAGATTTCCGCGCGCTGCTGCCCGAAGGCACCCGCGTCTACATTGCCCATATCGAGGGCACGCCGATTGAAGACATGGTCAAGACCGCCAAGCGGATCGCTGCCGAAGGTTACCCTGTCATGCCGCATTTCCCGGCGCGGATTATCAAGGATGCCGCGACCTTGGAAAACTGGATCTCGATGTATCAAGGCGAAGCGGGCGTTGATCAGGCGCTGCTGCTAGCCGGTGGTGTTGCGAACCCGCACGGTGACTTCGACAGCTCAATGCAGCTGCTGGAATCCGGTCTGTTTGATAAGGCGGGTTTCAAACGTCTGCACGTGGCCGGTCACCCCGAGGGCAACAAGGACATTGATCCGGACGGATCGACCAAGAATGTCGACGACGCGTTGCGTTGGAAGCAGAAGTTCAGTGAAACGACCGATGCTGAAATGGCTCTGGCAACGCAGTTTGCCTTCGATGCAAAGCCGATCATCGCATGGGCTGACAGCTTGAAAGAGGCCGGTATCGATCTGCCGATCCATATTGGTATCGCAGGTCCCGCTAAGCTGCAGACGCTTATCAAATTCGCGATTGCTTGTGGAGTTGGTCCGTCGCTGAAGGTTCTTCAAAAACGCGCCATGGATGTCTCCAAGCTGCTGCTGCCTTACGAGCCGACCGACGTTGTCACCGAGCTGGCCAACCACAAGGCGGCCAATCCGGATTTCAACGTCACGAACGTGCACTTCTTCCCGTTGGGCGGGATCAAGACCAACGCCAACTGGGCGATCAATAACGGCGGCGCTTCGGCAAAGCCAGTAAACTCCTAAGGAACGGACATGACCCGTACAGTCGTAGAATCAAAAACAAAAACCGCCGTCCTGGGCTTTGACGAACCGTTCTGCGTGATCGGTGAGCGCATCAACCCGACCGGCCGCAAGAAACTGGCTGCTGAACTAGAAGCGGGCGATTTCTCAACCGTTGAGAAAGACGCGCTGGCGCAGGTTCTGGCAGGCGCGACCGTATTGGATATCAACGCGGGCGTTGTCTACAACTCCAACCCCAACCCGAACGAAACCGAGCCGCCGCTGATGCGCAAGATCGTCGAGCTGGTGCAGGGCCTGGTCGAAGTGCCGCTGTGCATCGACTCGTCGGTTCCTGGGGCTTTGGAGGCAGGTCTTGAGGCCGCCGAAGGCCGTCCACTTCTGAACTCGGTCACCGGCGAAGAAGAGCGTTTGGAACTGGTTCTGCCGCTGGTCAAGAAATACAACGTTCCGGTCGTTGCAATCTCGAATGACGATACCGGCATCTCAGAAGATCCTGATGTCCGCTTCGATGTTGCCCGCAAAATCGTAGAACGCGCAGCCGATTTCGGTATCCCGGCGCATGACATTGTTGTCGACCCGCTGGTCATGCCAATTGGTGCGATGGCAACGGCTGGCCAGCAAGTGTTCGCTCTGGTCCGTCGTCTGCGCGAAGAGCTGGGCGTGAACACCACTTGCGGCGCATCCAACATCTCGTTCGGTCTGCCTAACCGTCATGGAATCAACAATGCATTCCTGCCGATGGCCATGGGTGCTGGCATGACCTCGGCGATCATGAACCCGGTGGCTCTGCCGGTTACGCAGAAGAAGATTGCCGAGAAAAAAGAACAGGTTGCCGCCGCAGGAATCATCCTGCCTGAAGGCATGGATGATGAGGCGTTTGTTCAGATGTTTGGTCTAGGCTCGACCAAGCCGCGCGCTGGTAAGGAAATGGAGGCTATCCGCGCCGCCAACCTTCTGACCAACAACGACGCACATGGCGGTGAGTGGATCAGGTTCAATAAGTCGCCGGAAGAGGCAGGCGCTGCCGGAGCAGCCGGTGGTCGCCGTGGCGGTGGACGTCGTCGCCGCGCCTAGCCTTTAGAGCGCCGAAAATAATAAGGCCGGGCGGCTTGCTCGGCCTTTTTTGTTTTTGACACGGATCAAGGATGCATTTTGGCGGGCAGGCCAAACTGGTTGGATCGGAAGATCAAGGACCGGCGCAAATGACCAGACACCACCCTCCGAAGCTCGCAGATGCGGACCTGAGCCAAAAATTGGGCAAACAGGCGTATTTCAACAAACTGGCTGAGTTGCAGGCCCAGTTGGCGCTGATACAGCAAGCCTTTCTGTTTCATGGAACCAAAGGGGTGATCGTCTTTGAAGGATGGGATGCTGCAGGAAAAGGTGGCACGATCCGAAGGATCAGTCAGGCGCTGGATCCACGAAGTTTCAAAGTGTGGCCTATTGGTGCCCCTCGGAACTACTACCTAAACCGCCACTACCTGCTACGATTCTGGGAAAGACTGCCGCCATTAGGCGCGATTTCAGCTTTTGACCGCAGTTGGTATGGCAGAGTTCTAGTCGAACGGATCGAAAAGTTTACTCCGGAGGAACGTTGGAGAGCGGCTTATCGCGAAATCAACGATTTTGAGCGTATGCTGGTGGATGATGGAACGCGCATCGTAAAACTATTCTTCCATATCTCTCAGGAAGAACAGATGGAGCGGTTTACCGAGCGGCTGCGTAACCCGATGAAACGCTGGAAGCTGACCTATGAAGATTTCCGCAACCGAGAGCGGTGGACCGAAGCGGAGGTCGCCGTAGATGAGATGCTGGCCCGCACGTCCACAGAGACCGCACCATGGCACGTGATTCCAGCGAACAACAAAAAGTATGCGAGAATCAACGCCATGCAAGTGATTGTTGATGCTTTTTCAAAAGGGGTAGACCTGAATCCGCAGCATTTGGATAAGCGAACTTTGGACGCTGCCTGCGAGGCACTGGACGTTGACCAGTCGCTGATCGACAGCCTGCGAGCTCGGACTGAGTAACTCCTAGCCTTGCGTGAAAGGTGCTTGCAGTCGATCAAACCGTGGTGCTATCCAGCCGCTACGCGGCGGGTATGATGTAATGGTAGCCTGTCAGCTTCCCAAGCTGAACGCGCGGGTTCGATTCCCGCTACCCGCTCCAATAATCTCTCCCGACAAACGAGCCGTTTCGAAAGTATACCGTATTGGATCACGTGCCTAATTCGGGCGACGTGCTTGGAACAAGTTGATTTCGGCGGGAATACGAACGGTGTCGTCGATTGCATATGGGCGAAATGCGTCTGCCACCACGTGTTGAATTGCAGTTACGTCCTCGCGCTTTCCATCGAAATGCGCGATAACGCGGGCGGCGGGACCGAAACGGGTGCACAAAGCAGCACAATCAAGCAGAGAACCCTGAAAGTGAAGCATCAGCTGAACAGCATCGGCACGAACGTCGCTCAGACCTGCTTGTTCCAGTAACCCAGTAACCCGTTCGCGATCATGAAACGCCAGTGGACCAGGTGCATTTCGGTCGACTTTGGGCGGCGTACCCAGCCGTTCGGTTGCGGCAATATGTGGCGTCTTGAACCAGGGATTGCCTGGCAAAGGGCCCCACGCCGCAAACGTCATCTGTCCACCAGGCTTCAGCGTTCGTGCCATGTTCGCGAAAGCGGCAACTGTATCTTCAAAGAACATGACGCCAAACCGCGAGATCATGACGTCGTGCTCAGCTTCGGCAAATGGATGGGTTTGGGCATCAGCAAACTGAAAGCCGATATTCCCGACACCTTCTTCGGACGCACGTTGTTCCGCGCGGTTCAGAAAGGGTTGCGAAAAATCAGCCGCCAGAACACGGCCATCGGGGCCAACTGCCTTTGAGGCCGCAATTGAACTGGCGCCAGTGCCGCAGCCGATATCCAGCACGCGCATACCGGGTTGCAACATTGCTCGCTCTAGCACCAGATCCAGAACCGGGGCCATAAGCTCATCGAGTTGGTTCTCATAGGTCAGCCACTTGGCGCCTGACGAGGATTTACCCCAGTATTCGGCCTGTTCTTCGTTAGCAGTTTCCATGTCGCCCCCTGATTTCTGGGGCGACTATGACCTCCGCCGACGTCGACGGCCAGACGTTTCTTCGCCGCCGCCAGAGTTGAAGGACGGCGAGGGAAGGGTGACGACCTGAGCCAGTTCTGGGAACGGGTCAGTTTTGTGCGGTATCGCATTGGCCGCAACAAAATGGTCTTGAAACTTGGGCTCGATAGCTGTTTCGACTTTGGTGATCTCACGAACCACGCGCTCGATCTCGGTTCGGGCCGCGATGTTACACAGGGCAATCCGTGCACCGGTTCCGGCTGCGTTACCCGCGCTTGAAACTTTATCCAGCGGTGCATCCGGGATCATGCCCAAAACCATCGCGTGCTTGGTCGATATATGAGCGCCAAACGCGCCAGCCAGGACCACGCGATCTACGCGATCTACATCCATCTCATCCATCAGCAGCCGCGCGCCGGCGTACAGCGCGGATTTAGCCAACTGAATGGCGCGGATATCGCCTTGAGTGACGGTGATGCGTGGGCCGCCTTCGGCGCTTGCATCATGGATCAAATAGGCATTGGTGCGACCTTCTGGGACGCACCGCGCTGTGCCAGTTTGTTCGGCTGATCCGATAAGCCCGCTTTCATCAAGCAAACCAGCGATGCGCATCTCGGCAACGGCTTCGATGATGCCAGAGCCGCAGATGCCGGTTATGCCCATTGTGGCAACGTCTTGGTCGAACCCTTCCTCATCGGACCATTTTTCTGAACCGATGACGCGAAAACGCGGTTCTTTGGTCACGGGATCGATCTCGATCCGTTCAATGGCACCGGGTGCAGCGCGCTGACCAGAACTTATCTGCGCACCCTCAAATGCCGGACCAGTTGGCGACGAACAGGCCAGAACTCGGCTTGTGTTACCCAACAGGATTTCTGCGTTGGTACCGACATCAACGATGAGCACGAGGTCTTCCGATTTTCCGGGCTCTTCAGACAATGCCACAGCCGCGCAGTCGGCTCCAACATGGCCGGCGATACACGGCAGAATGTAAACCTGCGCGCGGGGATTCATGTTGGTCAGATCCATTTCGCGTGCGGGTAATGATACGCTTT
The DNA here is from genome assembly GCF_056536545.1 of Ruegeria sp. CK1. Taxonomy (NCBI): domain Bacteria; kingdom Pseudomonadati; phylum Pseudomonadota; class Alphaproteobacteria; order Rhodobacterales; family Roseobacteraceae; genus Ruegeria; species Ruegeria sp. CK1. Next base: position 13,070 of record NZ_JBQFPX010000002.1, on the reverse strand, counting down.
CCGAGGTTGCCAATGCGAACGGAGCCTGTCCAAGTTCGACCGGGTCCAAACCCAGTAGTAAGTGATGCATGACAGGGTTGCAGACGAAAACCGTTTCAACGATCAGATCGGCATCAATTTCTGCTTCGCCAGCGATGGAAGTCGTCAAATCATTGATCGCTTCGCGCACAGCCTTCGTCATTTCTTGATCACCGCCGGGGTTCATCATCGAGTATGAAACGCGGCTCATCAGGTCTTCGCCGAAACGGATCTGAGGGTTCATCAGCCCTGAGGACGCTTTAACCTCTCCGGTTTCAAGATCAGTAAGATGCGCGGCGATGGTTGTCGAACCGAGGTCGATCGCAAGTCCGTACAGTCCTTTCTCATGAAGGCCGGGCCAGATTTCCAAGATACGCGCGACGCTGTCCTTGTGGCCTTTATGAACGGCGACAGTGACCTCCCATTTGCCTTTACGCAAAACGGGCTGCAATTTGGACATCAACGACAGATCGGCGGTGACCGCGTCGATATTCCATTGCTGCTGCAGGGCGCGTTCCAGCCGTTCAAGATCGCCTGTTGGCGAATGCATGTCCGGTTCTTCCACGACCACAAAGTACAACCGGGTCGCCGGGTCCATTGTGATCGCGCGCGCGGCTGCGGCTTTGCGGACGACCTGACGATGTACTTGGCTTTCTGGCGGCACATCGATCACGATGTCGCCCTGAACGGTTGCCTGACAACCCAATCGGCGGCCCGGCTTTAGCCCGCGCTTGTCGTCATAGCGTTGTTCAACCGCGTTCCATTCACTCAGCGCGTCCTCGGAAACAGTCACGCCATGCTTGGGAAACTCACCATAACTTGGTGTAATCTGACATTTCGAACAGATACCACGACCACCGCAGACTGAATCCAGATCGACGCCCAACTGACGGGCAGCGGTCAGCACAGGGGTGCCCACGGGAAAATGCCCGCGTTTGCCAGAGGGGGTAAAGACAACAAGGGGATCGGTGGTCATATCTGGCCTGCCTTTTGTATTCGCGCGTATTTCGGGCAAGATATGGGTTTACGCGCAAAGGGAAAGGGCGTTCAGCGGCAACTTTGATACAGGGAGCGTCGTTTTTTGCCTCGGTATCGGCCCGCAAGGGAAAAGTAGTTTAGGTCAGGGGCTTTTCCTTAGTTAAAATCCATGCAATAGGGTCACCGTCAAACGGGCTTTTGCATGAGGTTAGAAAATGCAGATTCGTGAGGCACTCACCTTTGACGACGTACTCTTGGTTCCCGGGGCATCGACGGTGCTGCCGGCAACTGCGGACACGACCACGCGCGTGACCCGGCAGATTACTATGAATATTCCGCTGCTTAGCTCGGCGATGGATACCGTAACCGAAGCCCGCATGGCCATTGCAATGGCACAGGCTGGCGGCATCGGGGTAATTCACAAGAACCTTTCAGTCGAGGAGCAAGCCCGCGAAGTTCGCCGGGTGAAGCGGTTCGAATCGGGCATCGTCTATAACCCCGTGACACTGCGTGCGGATCAAACTTTGGCAGACGCACAGGCATTGGTGCAGCGCTATAACTTCACCGGTTTCCCAGTAGTGGATGAACAGGGGCGTGTTGTCGGCATCGTCACGAACCGCGACATGCGTTTCGCCACCTCGGAAGATACGCCGATCAAAGCGATGATGACCTCGGACAATTTGGCGATGCTTCAGGAGCCTGCCGATCTCGAAGAGGCTAAAAGCCTGATGAGAGCCCGCCGGATCGAAAAGTTGCTGGTCGTGGATGGTCAAGGGAAATTGACCGGCTTACTGACCTTGAAAGACACCGAACAGGCAGTGTTGAATCCGACAGCCTGTAAGGATCAGCTGGGCCGCCTGCGGGTTGCTGCAGCGACTTCGGTTGGCGACGCGGGATTTGAACGATCAGAACAACTGGTGGATTCGGGCGTCGATATTATTGTTGTTGATACCGCGCATGGTCATTCGCAAGGGGTTTTGGACGCGGTGAAGCGGGCCAAGACTTTGTCGAATGAGGTGCAGATCATCGCGGGCAATGTAGCCACTGCGGACGCAACCAAGGCGCTAATCGACGCAGGAGCGGACGCTGTCAAAGTTGGTATCGGGCCAGGTTCTATCTGTACTACGCGGATGGTGGCCGGTGTTGGGGTGCCTCAGCTGACTGCGATTATGGATTGCGCGGCGGCAGCCGGGGACGTTCCGGTCATTGCCGATGGCGGTATCAAGTTCTCGGGCGATTTTGCCAAAGCCATTGCCGCCGGCGCGTCATGCGCAATGGTTGGTTCGATGATTGCAGGAACCGATGAAAGCCCGGGTGAGGTGATCCTGTATCAAGGTCGGTCGTTCAAATCCTATCGCGGGATGGGCAGCTTGGGGGCTATGGCGCGTGGTTCGGCAGACCGTTACTTCCAGAAGGACGCTGCCAACGACAAGCTGGTACCTGAGGGTATCGAAGGACAGGTGCCTTACAAAGGCTCGGCAAGCGCAGTGGTGCACCAACTGGTCGGTGGTCTGCGCGCCGCAATGGGCTATACCGGTTGCGCGACAGTTGAAGATATGCGCAAGAATTGCAATTTCGTGAAAATTACGGGTGCAGGGCTGAAAGAAAGCCATGTGCATGACGTTCAGATCACACGTGAAAGCCCGAACTATCGGGTGATGTAACCCCAACTTTATCATGAACGGCGCCCTGACCTGGGCGCCGTTTTGCATTCGAGGCACTTGGACCCGAAGCTCTCTCATCAATATCGGAAGAGAACATGACACCGGCCGCACGCATTCAAGCTTCGATAGAAATTCTTGATGAGATCCTCTCGGGAATACCTGTTGAGAAATGCCTGACCAACTGGTCTCGCCGCAGTCGATTTGCCGGGTCCAAAGATCGTGCGGCAGTTCGCGATCATGTCTTTGCAGCGTTGCGGTGCAAGCGTTCTTTCTCTGCGCTCGGAGGTGCCGAAACCGGACGTGGTTTGATGATCGGCGCAATGCGGGCGTCAGAAGGTGCATTGGACGATTTGTTCACAGGGGCTCGTCACGCGCCTGCGGTTCTTTCTTCAGATGAAGTAGCGCGGGAATTCGCGACAACAGCTGAGCGATATGACATTCCAGAATGGTTGTGGCCACGGTTTCAGTCGTCGTTGGGGGATCAAGCGTTAGCGGTTGCACAGGCTCTCCAACACCGTGCACCAGTTCATCTGCGGGTGAACATGATCAAGACTGATTTGACCGGGGCGATTGCTGCTCTGGACGTTGAAGGAATAAAGACGGTTGTACATCCCGCCTGTGCCACAGCGCTGGAAGTCACGGACGGGGCTCGAAAAATTGCCCAGAGCAAAGCCTATTTGGACGGATTGGTGGAGCTTCAGGATGCTGCTAGCCAAGCAGTCGTTGCTTCTCTGAACCTTCAACCTGGTATGCGAGTGCTGGATTATTGTGCTGGGGGTGGCGGTAAATCGTTAGCGCTGGCCGCGCATCGTGGAGTTCAGGTATTTGCCCACGACGTCAATTCCAGCCGGATGCGGGACCTACCGGCACGCGCTGAACGCGCAGGGGCGTATGTTTCAATCTTGTCGAGTAATGATCTTACGCGGCAGGCCCCGTTCGACGTAATTCTAGTGGACGCCCCATGTTCAGGTAGCGGATCTTGGAGACGGGCACCTGCGGGTAAGTGGGCTTTGGACGAAGCCCGCTTGCAGGAATTAACTCAGATCCAGTCAGCTATATTGGATAAAATTCAGTCCATGGTCGCAGCTGGTGGTGTTCTGGCGTATGCAACATGTTCCATCCTGGCCGATGAAAATGATCATGTTGTTGATAAATTTAAGGAATTCAATCCGGAATGGTCTGAGCAGCTCCGCAAAACGTGGCTTGTTTCACACGGAACCGACGGTTTCTTCACCGCGCTATTGACGCGATAAAGCGTCAAGACATAGCAACCTTAAGGAGATTGTCTGGATTCTGTTAATCGTGGATTAACTTTGTTTGGGCTGAGTGCACAAAAGCCCATCGACTTGAGTTGTTATGACTGACTCCACGGAAATACCCTCTGATCCGTCTTTTCCGAAATCCCCGTCCGGCCCACGACTCGTATCCCTGGTGGTAATAGGTTCGCTATTGAGCTTGTCGCCTGCAGTGGGACTTTTGCCCGAGGTCTGGCACGTCGGGTTTGTGGTGGCAGGTGTTTCGTTGTTGGTTACCTCTCTTCTAGTGCTACTGCGGGCAAAGATCGTACACCACCTTGCGCGACAATCGATCAACACAATGGCTGTGTTCGCGGAGCAAGACTGTTTTCCTTGCGTGATCGCGAATGCTCAAGGTGAAATTTTGTCCGCTAATTCTTAAGCACGAGCACAGGTTCAGGCCTATCTGGGTGGGCGATTACAGGATTGCTTGAGGTCGGTATTCGCCAACCCTGCTGCCATTTTACTGCGTTTGCAGTCAAAGGCTGAAATTTTTGGTAAGGCGCGAGAAGAAATCGTAACTGTCGCCTCGACCATCCCGGTTTCCGTATTCGATGTCGGAAATGGCCGGTTCTGTTGGAGGATCCATCTTGATGCAGCCAGTCAGTGGGACGACGTCAGTGTTCCGGTTCTGACCGAAGGACGAAATGGCACTATTCTGCGAGCAAATCCGGCAGCGGTTCAATTATTGGGGCAGGGGTGCATTGATTCTCGGCAGGTGTTTGGAGAACAGTTCCCTGAACAGGGCGGTATTTTTCAGGTCCACACTGCAAGCGGCACTGTTTCGGCCGTTGTTTGCGAGGTTGGTCGATCTGGAATCGTCCGCGACTTAGCTGTTTTGCCAGTTGAAAACAAAGAGCAAGCCAGCGGCGGAACCTCTTTTCCCGAATTGCCGGTACCAATTCTATGCCTTTCACCTGACGGTATTATCCGAAAAGCAAACCGTCTTGCCGTGGCTTTGATAGGAGAGATTGAAACTGGCAAGACCAATGTGGACCAGATCATGCAGGGGCTTGGTCATCCGCTTCTGGAATGGTTGGCAAGCACTGCCGCGCAGGAAACCACAGTGCGTTCTGAGTTTCTGCGTTTGATGCGTCAGGATAAAGAGATATTTGTTCAGGTCACTTTGAACCGCGTCGTAAATAATGGGCAAATCTGCCTGATCGCGGTGTTAAACGACGCAACTGAGCTCAAGACGCTTGAGGCGCAGTTCGTACAGGGGCAGAAAATGCAAGCAGTTGGGCAACTGGCCGGAGGTGTTGCCCATGATTTCAACAACCTGCTGACGGCCATTTCCGGGCACTGCGACTTGTTGTTGCTGCGACATGATCAGAATGATCCAAATTACGGAGATCTTGTGCAGATCAACCAAAATGCCAACCGGGCAGCTGCGCTTGTCGGCCAGTTGCTGGCCTTTTCACGCAAACAAACTCTGCAGTCAGAGGTTCTGGACCTGCGCGATACAATTTCGGACCTCATCCATCTGTTGAATCGATTGGTCGGTGAAAAAGTACGCCTTACCCTAAGCCACGATCCAGCTTTGAAACCAGTGCGAGCGGACAAAAGACAACTAGAGCAGGTTTTAATGAACCTAGTGGTGAACGCTCGCGACGCCATGCCAGACGGTGGCGAGGTCAGGATCGAGACTGAAGTGGTGATGCTGAGCCAACCCCTAAGGCGCGATCGTGCGACTGTTCAGTCAGGAGAATACGTGACGGTTAAAGTGATCGATAGCGGCACGGGAATTCCAGCGGACAAATTGCAAAAAGTGTTTGAGCCTTTCTATACCACCAAGCGCACTGGGGAAGGGACTGGGCTGGGTCTTTCCACTGTCTACGGTATCGTGAAGCAAACCGGAGGTTTCATATTTGTCGACAGTCTTCAGGGACACGGGACTGAATTTACTGTCTATCTACCGGTTTCCTCCTCACGTCCGCAGACTTCGCCAGAACTAGAGCCTGCCGCCACCGCCCAAAGCGCTCGACAAGGCGAAGGCGTTGTCCTTCTTGTTGAAGACGAGGCGCCAGTCCGTGCTTTTGCAACGCGGGCGCTTCGACTTAAGGGTTATACCGTGCTTGAGGCCGGGTCGGCGGAAGAAGCGCTGAATCTGCTCGAAGACGGAGCGCTAAATGTAGACGTATTCGTTACTGACGTTGTTATGCCTGGCATGGACGGGCCGACATGGGTGCGCAAGGCAATGGAGACTCGACCAGATGTAAGAGTGATCTTCATGTCCGGGTATACAGAAGGCGCATTTGGTGGTTCTGGTCCGGAGGTCGCGAACTCAACCTTCCTGCCAAAACCGTTTTCGCTGAATCAGCTGACCGAGGCGGTGTTTCACCAGCTCAACTAAAGTGCTGAAGCGTAGCAGTCGAATTCGGCTTCGTGGCGTTTGCGGAACTTTTGCTCGGTTTTGGATGAAAGAATAAGTTCTCGTTTGGGTGAGACATTTTCCAGTGGCAGTTTGATTTCCATGTTTAACCTGTCTTCCAGAAAGCCCAGAATTTTGTCTTGGCTATCGTATTTGAAGACGTGACTTGCGCCAGAACCGTTGCTGCGCGTTCGAAAAAATTGGCTCTGACTGCCTACGTCAGCGAACTCGGGGCGTGGGTTTTGCATATAGGCCTGAACGAACTCATCAAATGTCATGTCATGGGTTGAATGCGGATGTCCTATGCGGTCGTCGCGACCGCGAAACCGATACCAACTGCCCAACCAGTCGATGGGCTCGCGTACAACGGCCATGATTTCCATCTCGGTCCCGTGCATTTTTCGAAAAATGTTCTGAAAAAAACGATCATAGCGGCGGACAGGGGCGTGTTTGAGGTCTGGTGGCCCGGTCACTACAAAGTCAGCGCGGTCGCTTAGGGCAGTGTGGTAAGCAGTACTACCTGTTTTAGGGACAGCTAGGAACGCAAGGCGTTCCTTATAAAAAACAAGCATTTACTCGCCCTTGGTTCGAATTTGTTTCAATCGCAGATTGGCGTAAAGGACTCTTTAACACAATTGCCCAACAATAATTTCTGTAAGTTTTAGTTGAAATGTTCTCTTTTTGGTCCCATAAGGAACAAGAGGCGAACAAAGCAGCGATTGCCGCCCGTTCAAGGGTGTGACAAAAGAGAAGGCGACAGGACAATGGCGGATCTTCTGACAATGAGCGACAAGAAAAACGCAGACAAGCAAAAGGCGCTCGACAGCGCGCTGGCCCAGATTGAGCGGCAGTTCGGCAAGGGCTCAATCATGAAACTGGGCGAGGACGCCAAGCAGGATATCGACGCAAGCTCGACCGGCTCGCTGGGCCTAGATATCGCGCTGGGAATTGGCGGTCTGCCAATGGGGCGGATCGTAGAGATTTATGGGCCCGAAAGTTCGGGTAAAACGACGCTGACGCTGCATTGTATTGCTGAACAGCAAAAACGCGGTGGTGTATGTGCGTTTGTTGACGCGGAACACGCTCTGGACCCGCAATATGCGCGTAAGCTGGGCGTCGATCTGGATGAGTTGCTGATCTCGCAGCCTGATACCGGTGAACAAGCGCTTGAGATCACGGATACGCTGGTGCGCTCGGGCGCGGTGAACATGGTCGTTGTCGACTCGGTAGCGGCGCTAACGCCGAAGTCCGAGCTTGAGGGCGACATGGGCGACAGCAATGTCGGCGTTCAGGCCCGCTTGATGAGCCAAGCGATGCGAAAGCTGACCGGTTCGATTAGTCGTTCGAACTGTATGGTGATCTTCATCAACCAGATCAGGATGAAAATCGGTGTGATGTTCGGCAGCCCCGAGACTACCACCGGTGGTAACGCGCTGAAATTCTACAGCTCGGTCCGACTGGATATCCGCCGTATTGGGGCGATCAAGGATCGGGACGAGGTTGTTGGAAACCAAACCCGTGTCAAGGTCGTTAAGAATAAGGTGGCGCCGCCGTTCAAACAGGTGGAGTTCGACATCATGTACGGAGAAGGTATCTCGAAAATGGGCGAATTGCTGGACTTGGGCGTCAAGGCCGGTGTGGTTGAAAAGTCGGGTTCCTGGTTCAGCTACGGCGATGAACGGATCGGGCAGGGGCGTGAAAATGCCAAGCAGTATCTGCGCGATAACAGCCGCGCTGCGCTTGAGATCGAAGACAAAATTCGCGCAGCGCACGGGCTGGATTTTGACATGCCTCCGGGTGCCACTGAGGATGACGATATCCTCGAAGCCTGAAGACGCATAGGAAATCAATAACAAGGCGGTCCATTCGGGCCGCCTTGATTGTTTTCAAGTCCCCCTCTGCTGTGGACTATCCGTAGGGACAGGGATAAACCCGTTTCGACACAATATGATTGCGCGCTGAGAGAACCTTATGCCCACGCTGAACGATATCCGATCGACCTTTCTGAATTACTTTGCGAAGCAGGGGCACGAAGTGGTGCCGTCCAGCCCTCTGGTCCCGCGCAATGACCCGACGCTGATGTTCGTGAATTCGGGCATGGTTCAGTTCAAGAACCTGTTTACCGGTGTAGAAACCCGCGATTATCAGCGCGCGACGACAGCACAGAAATGTGTTCGTGCGGGTGGTAAACACAATGATCTCGACAACGTTGGCTACACCGCACGGCACCACACCTTCTTTGAGATGCTGGGTAACTTCTCATTCGGCAACTACTTCAAGCCCGAAGCGATCCCGTTCGCGTGGGAGCTGATCACCAAGGAATTCGGCATAGACAAAAACCGCCTGCTCACGACGGTTTATCACACAGATGATGAGGCGTTTGAGATCTGGAAAAAGGTCGGTGTACCCGAAGACCGGATCATCCGCATAGCCACCAATGACAACTTTTGGCAGATGGGCCCGACCGGTCCGTGTGGCCCGTGTACCGAAATATTTTACGATCACGGCGATCATATCTGGGGTGGCCCTCCGGGTTCTGCCGAAGAGGATGGCGACCGTTTCATCGAAATCTGGAACATCGTTTTCATGCAGAACGAGCAGTTCGAAGACGGATCGATGGTCGAACTTGATATGCAGTCGATCGATACCGGAATGGGGCTGGAACGGATTGGCGCGCTGCTGCAAGGCAGTCATGACAACTATGACACGGATCTGTTCAAGACGCTGATCGAAGCCTCTGCTGAAGCGACCGGAGTTGATCCGTATGGTGATCAAAACGTGCACCACCGGGTCATAGCGGACCACCTGCGTTCGACCTCGTTTCTGATTGCCGATGGGGTGATGCCGTCGAACGATGGTCGCGGTTATGTTCTGCGCCGGATCATGCGTCGCGCCATGCGTCATGCACATCTTTTGGGTGCCAAGGATCCTGTCATGCATCGCTTGGTGCCATCTTTGGTGCAACTGATGGGAGCGCAATACGCCGAGCTTGGTCAGGCACAGGCACTGATTGAAGAAACGCTATTGCTAGAGGAAACTCGATTCAAGCAAACCTTGGACCGCGGCCTGAAGCTTTTGGATGATGAGGTGGCAGGGCTGCCCGACGGTGCCGCGCTGCCAGGAGACTCCGCTTTCAAGCTTTACGATACCTACGGGTTTCCGCTGGACCTGACACAGGATGCGCTGCGCGAAAAGGGCCTAACCGTCGATACGGACGGCTTCGATGCGGCAATGGCCGAACAAAAGGCCAAGGCCCGTGCCGCTTGGGCTGGATCAGGAGAGGCCGCTGATCAGGTGGTTTGGTTCGATGTCTTGGATAATGCTGGGGCGACGGATTTTCTGGGTTACGACACCGAAAAAGCAGAGGGGCAAGTCGCGGCACTGGTTGTCGACGGTGCGCTGGTGGACAAGATCGAAAAAGGTGGCTCTGGTTGGGTTGTTGTGAACCAGACCCCGTTCTACGGAGAGGCTGGTGGTCAGGTCGGGGATACGGGCGAAATCCGTCGTCTCGAAAACATGCAAGATGTAGCGCAAGTTGAAGACACACGAAAGTTTGCCGAGGGCAAGGTCTATGCGCATCGTGTAACAGTCAGCCAGGGCACGCTGTCAACAGGTGACGCGGTCGAGCTTGAGGTCGATCATGCGCGCCGCACTGCAATCAGAGCCAACCATTCGGCCACGCACTTGCTACACGAAGCTCTTCGCGAAACGCTTGGTGACCATGTTGCTCAGCGTGGATCGCTGAACGCCTCGGATCGGCTGCGCTTTGATTTCAGCCATTCCAAAGCGTTGTCTCGTGAGGAAATCCAAAAGGTCGAGCGTGAGGTGAATGAATTCATCCGCCAAAACTCGAGTGTCGAGACCCGCATCATGACACCGGACGACGCCCGTGAATTGGGTGCTCAGGCGCTGTTTGGTGAGAAATATGGTGATGAGGTTCGCGTTGTTTCGATGGGCAAGGCGCCCACGGGAAAAGGTCATGACGGTGAGACTTGGTCGATCGAATTGTGCGGTGGTACGCATGTGCGTCAGACGGGCGACATCGGCACTTTTGTCGTTTTGGGCGACAGTGCCAGCAGCGCTGGTGTGCGTCGGATTGAGGCCCTGACAGGAGATGAAGCGTTTCGCCACATGTCAGCTCAGGATCAACGGCTAAGCCAAATTGCCGCTGAGTTGAAAGCGCAACCCGATGACGTTGTTAGCCGAGTTAAGACTTTGCTGGACGAACGCAAAGCCTTGCAGAACGAAGTTGCCCAACTCCGCCGTGACCTCGCGATGTCTGGTGGATCGGGGCAGGGTGGTGCCGAAGCGCGTGACGTAAACGGTGTTCCATTCTTTGCGCAAGCTCTTTCTGGCGTGTCGGGTAAGGATTTGCCTGCGTTGATCGACGAGCATAAAGCACGACTAGGTACGGGCGCAGTACTGCTCATCGCGGACGCGGGAGGTAAGGCTGCTGTCGCTGCGGGTGTGACGTCAGATTTGATTGACAAGGTCTCTGCTGTCGATTTGGTTCGTGCTGCTGTGTCCGAATTGGGCGGCAAAGGTGGCGGTGGGCGTCCGGATATGGCGCAAGGTGGCGGCCGTGATGCCTCGAATTCAGATGCGGCGATAAAGGCTGCAGAACAAGTATTGGGAGGGTAAAATGCCAGCACTTTGGATCGCTCATGTGACAGTTACCGACGCAGAAGCGTATGGAAAATATGCCGAACTGGCGGGACCTGCGCTTGCGAAGTTCGGTGGTGAGTTTATTGCCCGTGCTGCGCGCTATGTACAACTTGAAGGAAAAGATCGCCCACGGAACGTTATCGCTCGGTTTCCTTCGGTCGAGGCCGCAGTTGATTGTTACAATTCAACTGAATATCAAAAAGCGCTCGATCATGCGCGCGGTGCCAGTGAGCGTGAATTGGTGATTGTTGAGATCGCCGAATAATCCTTTAGAGACAAGCGCCTACACGATCGTTAAAGTGTAGGCGAAATTTCGCCGATCTTTGTGCCGAGCAGCTAACCAAGCCGCTCGGCTTTTTTTGTAGCTGCACTTCACAATATATTTCAATGCCTTACGGGTTTTTGAGGACACGCTTCGTTTGCCGTGCCTTTGGATTGTGACGTGCCCTTCCCACTTTTTGCCTTAAATGGCCTTAATGACTTACGGATTTCTGCCGCGATTGGTTTTCAAGTTCACCTCAGTCGCTGCTGATGGACTAGTCTACTTGTAGTTTAACGAGACTTACTACGGTCTGATTTGCCCAGAGGTGTGCCAGGAGAATTGGATCGAGGAACAAACATGAACCCCTGGAGAAGTTGTTTTAAAGCCGGTTTTGAATGCTTGCCTTCAACTATGGGGCGATTTGTTGTAGTTGCTGCTGTGTCGTTGGCATCGCTGGGTATCGTTTCTACCGCCGACGCAAGCGAGGAACGTTTTATCAAAATTGTTGCTGTATCGCCTCCACCATCAGGAGCGAAACAGTTGTGCCGCCAATATAACTGGGCTTGTTCTACCAAAGCGTCGGCATCCATGTCTTATCAGCAGGAAATGCGGATAATTAAGCGTGTTAACCGGCAGGTAAACGCAACGACGCGATCTGTTTCGGATTATTCGCAATATCGGACCGCCGAAAGATGGGCGTTGCCAACAACACGCGGTGGTGACTGCGAAGACTTCGCGTTGCTGAAGAAACGGGATTTGATCAAAGCTGGCGTTGATCCAAGTAAGCTGCTTATCGCGACGGTTCTGGATACCAAGCGCAATTCGCATGCAGTTTTGGTCTATCGGTCGGCGGCCGGTGATTTGGTTCTGGACAACCTTACCAATCAGATCAAGCCGTGGTCGGCGACACGTTATTTGTTCTTGCGGATGCAAAACCCAAGTAAGCCCAGCAGCTGGGTTGGAATTTATGGCCACAGCTAAAAGGCCAGAGTGTCCAGTGTAAGGCATTGGGAAACTACTAACGACAAGGGCGGCTCGAGGTCGCTCTTTACATTTTTACACATAACCCTGTTTTGGCTATTATGGCGTTGACTACGCCTTGGTTCAGCTGGGCTGATCAGTTCTTACAGCGAAAAACGTAACGGCCACCCAATTGGGTGGCCGTTCACTTTTCTAATGGCGTTGGCGTAATTACCGCTTGCCGCCTTTGCCGCCACCTTTTCCGGCTTTGCCGCCTTTGCCGCCACCTTTTCCAGCTTTGCCGTCGCCACCTTTTCCGGCTTTGCCGTCGCCGCCTTTGCCGCCTTTACCGCCACCTTTTCCGGCTTTGCCGCCTTTACCGCCTTTGCCGCCACCTTTTCCAGCTTTGCCGTCGCCACCTTTTCCGGCTTTGCCGTCGACGCCTTTGCCGTGGCCACCTTTGCCGCCACCCTTACCATCGCCGTTGCTGCCGCCATTGCCATGGCCGCCGCCACCGTTACCAGCTCCCTTGCCGCCGCCGTTGTTGCCGCCGCCGTTTCCAGTTCCGGGACCGGAGCCGCCATTGTTGCCGCCGCCGTTGCCGGGATTTCCGTTGTTTCCGTTCCCATTACCAGGGCCGCCGTTTCCGCCGCCGTTTCCACCGCCGTTGCCGCCGCCGTTGCCGCCGCCATTGCCGCCGCCATTGCCGCCGCCGTTTCCGCCGCCATTGCCGCCGCCGTTTCCACCGCCGTTTCCACCGCCGTTTCCGCCGCCGTTTCCGCCGCCATTGCCGCCGCCGTTTCCACCGCCGTTTCCACCGCCGTTGCCGCCGCCATTGCCGCCGCCATTGCCGCCGC